>JBHIUZ010000001.1:0-83810 GCA_042138025.1 Nitrosopumilaceae archaeon
TTTGCTCTACGTTTTGCTTTTCCTGCAGTACTTTTTGCTCTACGTTTTGCTTTTCCTGCAGTACTTTTTGCTCTACGTTTTGCTTTTCGTTGTAGTTTTTTTAATTTTCTTTTTACAGCCATTAATGAAATTTAGAAAATTATCGTATATAAGTTGAAGATGTCAGCTTTTCTAGTGCTAACTTTTTTTTCTGTTAGTGTGATTAAAATATAATAAAATACTCAAAATAATTAATGGCACAAAAAATCGATACACCGTTAGAAAAAGACCTAAACATTGGAATTGTTGAACATGACAGAGAAGGAGTTGTAAGTCTTTTAACAGCCTTGTTAGCAGATGAATACGTCCTTTATACAAAAACACGAAACTATCACTGGAATGTAATCAGTCCTCATTTCAATGATTATCACAAGTTCTTTGAAACACAATATGGGGAGATTGAGGTGTTCATTGACGATATTGCAGAAAGAATAAGACAGATTGGGGGAAAAGCAATTGCGACTTTAGATGAGATAAAAATTCGTACAAGACTCAAAGAACACCCAGGGCAATATCCTTCAGATCGAGAAATGTTTTCTAATTTAGTAGCTGATCATGAGTCAATAATCAGAAACTTAAGAACAGATCTTGAAAAATCTGATGAGAGTTTTCACGACATAGGAACGAGTGATTTCTTAACAGGTCTTATGGAAAATCATGAAAAGATGGTTTGGATGCTAAGATCAACGGCTCCAGCCTAATCGTTTTTTTTTAAATAATTGAAGATTCATAGACTTCTCACAAAATTTCAAACAAAAAGGAGTCCCGACCTGTTCACCGAGGGTAATTACGGGCCCGACCGGATTTGAACCGGCGACCTAACGCTCCGCAAGCGTTCGCACTATCCATGCTATGCAACGAGCCCATTAGGATCCGTCTATCAAATTTTTAAAAACGTTTGGAAATGATTAAAATGAAAGTTTAAGCTTCAACTTCTGATTTTTTTACAAAGATGTAATTCATAATCAAACCTGCAATTATTCCACCAATTATTGGTCCAACCCAATAGATCCAATGAAACTCCCAAAATCCAGATGCAATTGCAGGGCCTAAAGTTCGGGCAGGATTCATTGAAGCTCCAGTTAAAGGAACTCCAACGAGGTGAAGTAAAAAGATCATTCCACCTATTGAAAATCCAGCCCATCCCGCAGCTGCTTTTTTATGAACTGCAGTCATAAAGATAACAAGTACTAAGAAGAATGTGAATATCATCTCTAAGAAAAGTCCCGACATCGCATTTTGATTAATGAGGTCGCTTGGACCGCCTTGGGTTCCAAAGTTTACTTGTGCTCCAAGATCTGGTAATATTGCAGCAAGTGTAAATGCAGCAATAATTGCACCAATTATTTGGCATACAATATATCCTGCGCCATCAGCAATACCAATTTTTTTGGTAATAATCATTGGAATGGTAACAGCAGGATTAATGTGAGCACCTGAAATATGTCCAAATGAATAAACCATTAAACCAATTGCAGCACCATGAGCAAACGAAATTAATAAAATTCCTTCAATAGATAATCCATCGCCAAAAGCTGCAACAGCCATAATTACTGAAAGTGGACCAAAAAATACAAGTGCAAAAGTAGATATTGCTTCTGCAAGCCATGCCCGAGTATTAACCATAAAACAAAGCCGCGTCAAATGTCATATAAAAGATTCGAATAGTTTTAGTTAATTTTAAAAACCAAATTTAGACTTCCAGGTTTTTTCTGAAGCATTCTGTTTTTTTGCACCAATATTATCTAGTTGTTCATATGAAATATCTGCACCGCCATAACCTATCATTTCAGATTTTTTGAGATCATGAAGTCGAAACTCTTTTCCGTTTTCTAATTGAAGGATAGCATCATCGCTAATATCAAAGCCAGAACCTTTATCATGAAATTTTATTTTCCCTCCTTTCATAAGTTTTATTTCTACATCATAGGTAACTTTATTTCCCAAAATTGAAATATCGCGACCTTTTACCTTTACATTATCTTCAAGATTAATTACCATTATAGTATCTGCTTCAAGTTTTACTGTGTTGCGAATAAAACCTCCAATAATTTTTCCTCTAGGACAAACTAGCTCAGTAAAATGCTCTTTTGTAAAAAACATTCCAACTTTACCAGATGGATCTGGAAGAACCTCTTTTTTCCCATATACGTCACCAACTATAATATCACCATTATCAACAATTATTTTTGCCCCATTTTCAATAATGTATCCATTTTCAAGAGGATCAATTAAAGAAAATTTTCCATTTTTTACATGAATTACAGTTTTGTCTTCAGTATTTTCAGAAAAATAAGGATTAGTAATACTTCCCCACATTATTATTGAATTATCATAACTTAGGTTTCCTGCCCAAAACTTACCCTTTATTGACAAAGATTTTGTTGCCTTTCGTTCAAACTCTAGCTGTCCTAGTTCTTTTGATCCAAAAAGCATAACACCTGTTGCATCAGTTCTATTCAAAGCAGCAGCCCACTCTTGAGCACGAATTACTTCTTTTGCAACATCATGGGATAAAATGAGATTTCGTTTTCTTTTTTCTTCTTCTGAATCACCAGAATAAAATCTTGATTTTTTGTTTTTTTCTTCAGCTGAATCTGGAAATTTTTTTCCTAGCTTAAGATCATCAAAAGCCCGTTTAATTTTTTTAAATTCTTCATCATCACCTCCCCTATCTGAATGATGTTCTAGGACTAACTTTCTAAAAGCGTCACGAATTTCAGTTTTGCTTGCTTCATCACGAACTCCTAATATCTCATAATTACTTTGTACCATTATTGCATCTTTCTTTCTTTCAGTTAAAATTTGATGCGGTTATAGTATTAAAAAATAATTAATTAGGGAACTTTATGCTTGAAAATATGATTAAGGAAGGAGACACTGTTCCAAAATTTGAGTTATTAGATTCAAATGGTAATAAGGTAAAAACTAGTGATTTTAAAGGAAAAAAATATGTCATTTATTTTTATCCAAAAGATTTCACTCCAGGGTGCACGATAGAGGCAGATGAGTTTTCAAAAAATTATAATCATTTTAAAAAAGCTGGGATAGAGATTATTGGAATTAGTAAAGACGATGTAGATTCTCATAAAAAATTCTGTGAAAAAATGAAGATCCCTTTTGTTTTACTTGCAGATACAAAAACAGAGGTTGCAAAAAAATTTGGAGTTTGGGCCAAAAAAAAATTTATGGGAAAAGAGTACATGGGAGTAATTCGAAGTACTTTTCTAATAGATGAGAATGAAAAAATCTTCAAAGCATATCCTAAGGTAAAAGCATCAGGTCATGCAAAAGAGGTTTTACAAGTTTTTACAAATTAAGTTAAAAAATAATTAAAAGAAAAGAAGGTTTTAGGATTAAAATCCTTTTGGAAGTGAACCACGAGCTGAACCACTAGAACCAGATGAACTGGATTGTGCACGTTTTTTTGCAGCTAGTTCTTGAGCAGCTGCTTGAAACTCTTGCATTTCTCTTTCTTGTTTATCTAACCTAGCCAAGTATTCTTTCTCATAGTCTTCGAGGGATTGTTTTTTGGAATTACCGCCGCCTGATGAACCTGATTCTTTTGGAAGGGCTCTATCTTGTTTTGGTGGAGGTGGTGGAGGGGGTGCAGAAGTTTGAGATTGTGCTGCGCCGTGTCCAAGATTAATTCCATATCCTGTAAAGCTTGTAGCTTGTGGATGATATGCAAGTCTTTGTCTTGTTGCAAAATATTTGTTAGATGGTGCTGTATATCCTGGGACTTTAGATTTTTGTAAAGCCCATGGTTGAGATGGTGCATCTGCGCCTTCAGCATGTCGTCTTGCCCAAGCTCTTGGGTTTTCACCGACATATCCTGGAGTCTTTGCTTTTCTGGCATTCCAATCACCGGTTGGAATTCGTTCAAGCAGACTTTCTCGTGTTGCAGGTGGTTGTGCTTTAGTTTGTGCAGATGGCTTTGGGGCTTCAGAAGGTTTTGGTGGTGGAGGGGGTGCTTTCTGAACTTGCTCAGCAGGTTTTTGAGTAACCTGTGCTGATAGTTGAGATAGTTTTGCCTCTAATTCTGCAATTTTTGCTTCAAGATCTTTCTTATTTGCTGTTTTTGTAGATTTGCGTTTAGTAGCCAATGTTGTGATTAAATAAGGTGTGCTTTATTTACATTTTGCTTAGATTCAACTATTATAATACCAGAATTTCATTAAACTTAGAAATTTTTTGGCAAATCCTGCCAAGTTTTATTAGTACTAGTGGTTTATTCAATATATTGGACGATTTTGAAAAAGAGTTTCCAGGATTTGATTGGAAAAATACGCCTGCATACAAACATCCTGGAGGACGAAATTGTCCTTGTCCAAAACACGAATACATTAGAGAGCAAATCAATTTTACAAAACAAGTAAATCAAAAAGGAAATGAGCCAAGCAAAGTCACCCTGAAATTTTGTCCAGAACATTACAAAGTATATCTTGACGAAGTTATTCCCGCTATGCCATTAAAATACAAAATATTAACTAAAATTGCATTAAAACTAGGGGCTATACAAATAGAACAATTAACTCATATGCAATCTGACTTGTGTTTTTACTGTAAATTTGGTTCAGGTGGGCATGGAAGAAAAAACGAGTTACCACCTATAGATTAATTATCAAAAAAATTCTAAATTGGTCCAATCAAAACTTTAGGTTTGTTTGGAGTATCGTGGTGACATTTTTTTCCACATAATGGACATTTTTTTCTATCCAAAAAAATACATTGGCAGATATGTGAATCAAGATAACTTTCAGCTGCTTTTGTATAGTCTCCTGTGCCATTGCAAAATGGGCATTGAGAACCAAGTAATTCAATTGTTCCATTTCCTTTGCAAACCGGGCATTTTCCTTCTACCATTATCAAAAACCTGTTATATTGAATTAAAATCCGTTTGTTAATAATTTTTCAAAATAATGCTTGATATAACAAATCTAGTTAAGCTTTATACTATCATCAAAATAGATTAGAAGGCGTGCCCATCGAGGACATTAATGAATATATCAAAGAAATAGAAAATGCAGGAGAGCTCAAACGAGTAAAAATTCAAGTTGATGCCAACTTAGAGATTGCGGAAATTTTGAAAAGAACAATGTATGCAAATGGACCAGCAATATTGTTTGAGGATGTAAAAGGATATGACATACCAGTTTTAGGTAATGCCTTTGGTTCAATGAAAAGACTGGAGATAGGTCTTGAAACTTCTAATTTTACAGAAATAGGTCAACGTATTGTTGATATGACAAAGATGGAAATACCTTCTGGTTTTTTAAATAAAATCAAAAAACTTCCAGAGCTTTCTAAAATGGGCGAAGTGTTTCCTAAACTTGAAAATAGTGGACCAGTTACAGAAGTTGTAAATAATTCTCCTTCATTTGAAAAAATTCCAATATTAAAAACCTGGCCAAAGGATGCTGGAAAATTTATCACATTTGGGCTTGTTGCAACTAAACATCCTGAAACAGGGGTCAGAAATCTTGGCGTGTATCGAATTCAAATTTTAGATAGCACTCATGCATTAATGCATTGGCAAAAGCACAAGCGTGGAGCACATCATCATGATTTAGTTAAAGAAAAAGGTAAAAAAATCGAAGCTGCGATAATAATTGGTGGAGAACCTGCAACAGTGTTTTCTGCAGTGGCACCAGTTCCTGAAGGATTAGATAAATATCTTTTTGCAGGCATAACAAGAAAGAAAGGTATCAAAACTGTAAAATGTAAAACTATTGACCTTGAGGTACCAGCAAATGCAGAAATGATTCTTGAAGGATATGTGGATCCTTTAGACATTAGAGATGAAGGTCCATTTGGAGATCACACCGGATACTATACTCCTAAAGAACCATATCCAACATTTACTTTAACTGGAATAATGCAGAGAAAAAATCCAATTTATCTTACTACAATAGTTGGAAAACCAATACTTGAAGATGCATTCATTGGAAAAGTAATCGAACGTTCATTTTTACCACTGATTAGAATGTTTCAACCAGAGGTAATTGATTTTGCAATGCCTGCATCCGGATGGTTTCAAGGCATGGCCATTATTTCAATAAAAAAAATGTATCCAGGTCAAGCTAAAAAAGTAATGATGGGCCTATGGGGATTGGGGCAACTTTCCTTAACAAAAATATTTGTTGTAGTAGATGAGGATGTAAATGTTCACGATATGAATGATGTAATTTGGGCAATTACAACTAGAACAGATGCTGCAAGAGATGTAATAATAATTGATAATACGCCTACAGATACTTTGGATCCTGCATCCCCTAGAGTAAATTTAGGTTCAAAACTAGGAATCGATGCTACTCAAAAAACAAAAGAGGAAGGTTATGAGCGAGAAATTCAAGAACAAGTAAAAACAGACAAGGCCACAAAAGAACTTGTGGATTCAAAGTGGTCAAGTTACGGACTCTAGTGCATGCAAACAGTATTATAAAAATTATCTCGCTCTTCTACACGATAACCAATTTTTTGAATAGAATCAATTATTCTTTTATCAGTTAGTTCTGTAGATCTGGAACCCGTACAAGATACAACTTCTTCTCCAATTAACGTACCACCAAAATCATCTGCCCCATAGTTTAATGCAATTTGAGCCATACCGACTCCGTTAGTTAACCAGGAAGATTGGATATGAGGAATTAATTCATCTAATACAAGTCTAGATATGGCAATCATTTTTAGTAATTGGGTTCCACCTGCCCCATAGCTAACTGTATTTTCTTTTTGTAAAAGAGTATTATTTGGCTCAAAACTCCATGGGATAAAAGCCATAAATCCATGAGTTTGTTCTTGAAGTTTTACTATTCTTTCAAAATGCTCAGCAATATCCTTTGGTGTTTCTACAGAACCATACATCATTGTTGCAGAAGCAGGTAATCCCAATTCATGGGCTTCTTGCATAATTCTAATCCATTCATCACTGGATATTTTTTTAGGGCTGATTATATTTTTTACAGAATCCGAAAGAATTTCCGCACCAGCTCCTGGAATTGATTGTAAACCGGATTCTTTTAGTCGGGATAAAATTTCTTTTGTCGAAGATTTTTCTACGCGAGCAATCATATCTATTTCTGAAGTAGATAAACCATGTACTCCAATTTGAGGATATTTTGTTCTAATCATCCGAAAGGCATCTTCATAATATTCAACACCAAGATTTGGATTATGCCCACCCTGAATTAGAACCTGGCGTATTTTGTATAATTCCCATGCAGTTTTTACTCGAGCCTCAATATTTTCAAGAGATAAAGTGTATGCTTCATCATCTCCAGGTGGCCTGTAAAATGCACAAAACTTACAATCTGTTATGCAAACATTGGTATAGTTTAAGATAATATTATTTACAAAGGAAGCTTTTTTGCCAAATCTTTTTCTTGCTAAATGGCAGGCTGTAAGACCCATTAAATGAATCTCATTTGATTCAAGTAATCTTAAACACTCGTCATATTCTGGTCTTTTTCCAATAAGAGCATTTTCAAGAATGTCGCCTATTTCGCTTGAATGAATCTGTTCTGTAATTTGGCTCAATTGATAGATTTTTGTGCTTTCTAATTGCTATTTAATCCTTGAGTGAAAGAAAATTATAACGAGTGTTTAGTGATTGATTTGTTTTAAACAAAAGTCACGTTATTTTTAAGTAAGGAACAAAAAGATATTCCTCATGGTTACTGGACATGAAATTCGATTAAATCGGATACTTCGAAAAGGAAAGATGCTTTGTATTCCAATGGATCATGGAATTTCAAATGGTCCTATTGAAGGGCTAGAGGATCCCCATTCAGTAATTTACAAATGTGAACATCATGGATTAACTAGTGTAATAATAAATAAAGGAATTTTAAAAACCCTCCCAAAACCAACCAGGGTAGGAATTTTAGTACATTTTTCTGGGAGTACAACTTTATCTGCTTCACCAAACAGAAAAATGTTGACAGGTTCTGTTGAAGAAGCAATTAGATTAGGGGCAGATGGAGTTTCTCTTCATATCAACATTGGGGGTAAAGAAGAACCTGAAATGTTAGAACAGTTAGGAAAAACTTCTGAACAATGTCACAAATGGAATATGCCTCTTTTAGCGATGATGTATCCAAGAGGAGAAAAGATCAATAATCCACATGATCCAGATATTGTAGCACACGTTGCACGAATAGGTGCTGATTGTGGAGCAGATATTGTTAAGACTCTCTATACGGGTGATATTGATTCTTTTTCAAGGGTAGTTAGAGGGACGCCAGTTCCAATTGTAATTGCGGGAGGACCAAAAGCGAAAACTGATTTAGATATCCTTCAAATGACAGAGGATGCCATGAAAGCAGGAGCAAAAGGAGTGACATATGGTAGAAATATTTTTGGGCACAAGTCTCCAGAATCAATGGTTCGTGCACTAGCATCAATAATCTTCAATAAAGAAACAGCAAAGGAAGCTGCAAAAAAAATTGGTGAAAAATAGAGAATTAATCATCTCACCTAAGGTGTCAAATTCTCAACTAGGAAAATTTTTACGGCATCTTGAAAATGAAGGTCTAAACATAGTATATGTAGATCCAAAAAATATTTCCAAAATTAAAACAAAACTGGATACCATTTATCCATCACCTAATGCAAAATATGTGGTTTTAGACAAGGAATCATCAATTAAACCTAAAGGAAAAAAAATTGGCAGAAAATTTAAAGTTCTGTCAAATAAAGATATTGAAAAAATTCTCGTTTCGGCAAAAAAGGGTTTGGATTTCGTAATAATTGAAGTAAAAGATTGGAAAATAATCCCACTAGAAAACATCATTGCCAAATTACACAAAATTCATACAAAGATTTTTGCTCTAGCAAGAAATCCAGAAGAGGTTCGTAAGATGTTTTCCATTCTTGAAATAGGCGTAGATGGAGTAATCTTCAACACGGGCTCAATTAATCAAGTAAGAGAAGTTCTCTTATATCTTGGAAGTCGGAATTTTGAGCTCCAATCTGCAAAAATAATAGATATCAAAGAGGTGGGGGATGGAGAAAGAGTTTGTGTAGATACTGCATCAATGTTACATAAAGGAGAAGGGATGTTAATCGGAAATAGATCTAATTTTATGTTTCTTGTCCATAATGAATCAGTAGGTTCATCATTTACTTCACCTAGACCATTTCGAGTAAACGCGGGCGCAGTTCATTGTTATACAATTGCCCCAGATGGTACAACAAATTATTTATCAGAAATTGAAACAGGTTCGGAAGTTTTAATACTTGATTCAAAAGGTAAAGCAAGAAGAGTAACTGTTGGTCGCTCAAAAATTGAAAGACGGCCGATGTTAATGATTAAAGCACAAGTGGGAGATGAAGTTGGAGGAATAATTGCACAAGATGCAGAAACAATTCGTTTTGTAAAACCGAATGGTCATTTGATATCAGTAACTCATCTCAAAAAAGGTGATGTTGTTTTAGTTCATTCTAAAGCAGCTACAGGAAGACATTTTGGAATGGAAGTTTCTGATGAATATATCTTAGAAAAGTAAAAAATGCCTTACAAAACATGTGTAACGATTGCAGAAAAAACTCCAAAAAAATTTGATTCAATTCTAAAAAAAGTACTTAAAAAATCAGATTATGCAGAGTTAAGACTTGATTTCTTAAAACCCATTCTAATTCCAGAAACGCTAGAGCTTGTAAAGGATAGACTTGGCAAATGTATTTGTACATTAAGGCCAAAATCAGAAGGAGGAAAATTTTCAGGGACAGAAAAAGAAAGAATTTCTATTTTAAAGTTAATTGCAGAATATCGCCCATTCTTATTAGATATTGAGTTTAACACATTAAGAAAAAATAAAATCCTTCATAATTATGTGAAAAAAACTAAAACAGATGTTTTGGTGTCTTGGCATGATTTTAAAAAAACACCAAGTGTTTCAGTTTTAAAAAAAATGAATAAAAAAATGTTAAAATTTTCAAAATTTATTAAAATTGTTACTAGTGCAAAAACAATTAATGATTCATCAAATGTACTTTCACTTTACAACAAGTCGTCAAAAATGAATCTTATTGCATTTGCAATGGGAGATTATGGGAGAATGACTAGAATTTTATGTCTTTATCTAGGGGCGCCTTTTACCTATGTTTCATTTGGAAAACCAATTGCTCCTGGTCAATTCAGTTATGAACAAGTAGAAAAAATTTTGAATAAAAAATAAAACAAATCTTAATAAAATAATTTAGATTTATAATAAAATAAGAAATCTATGAAAAATATGTCTAATTTATAAAATAATATTTCAATTATTTTTAAATATTCATTGGGTTGATTCGTTGTTTGTATAATTGAACAAACTAATTTATTTTAATTAAAAGTTGGATTATAGTTTTGAGACGAATATGAAAAGGATTGCAGTGTTACTTGTAATAGTTATTTTTTCTGGAATTATTGCAGGGCAAGATGCTTTTGCATTTAACGAGTCACCAACTAAGGATGAAAAACAATTCATGTCATCAGTCTTTTTAGCAGGTTTTGTAGGAATTTATGCAGGAATAATTTATGTTCGTAAATCTACTGAAAAGTCAGAAATCAAGCGAAAATAACATCATCCTACCTGATGACCAACATTTATTGTTCCCACAAAAACACCGCCATTAGTTGTAGTTATTTTAATTTGAGTACCACGGCTTAATCGAATATCATCTTCTAAATCAATTAATAAGGTAACACTTTGTCCAGCTTTAATTCTTGGTGCATCAGAAAATAAAATCATGTCAGGAGATTTGATAAGGATGGAATATTTTCCAGGGATAAGATCCATTGCATCGTTCCAATTACTAAGGATATTACTTGAAATGGTGGTGTAATTGTAAACTACTCCTCCAAAGCTCAGCTCTGCGATTGCAATAGTTTGAGGAGTATTACTTGTAATATAGATAGCAATTCTTTCATCAAATTCCTTTAACTTATTGGAGTTACCTCCAGAACCAATTTTCATATAATTTCCGTCATGAGATTTTAATTCTGGAATGGGTCTTGCGTCATATCCTTCTATAGTCAGAGATTCAACAATATTGTTACCACTAATTTGAGCAGAACTAAAAAATCCTTCAGAAAAAGAAAAAATTATTGTACCCCCAATAACTGCAATTGCAACTAATAGCAAATGCGAAATAACGGGCGCCACACCACGTTTTTTTGCATAATTCAGATAACGTTTAGATCGTTTAGGCACATTTCAATTTATGACTATAGGCATCTAAAGGAAAAGCTGTGCGAATTGAAAAACTGGGTTTGAAAAGACCTATCAATCTTTTGGAATAATCATAGCATACAGGTTTTTTAGGCTTATATCATTCATAAAATTGAAAAAATAATGGTAAAAACATTTGCAGTGATTGGGGATCCTATAGATCATTCTTTGTCCCCTAATATTCACAACGCTGCCTTCAGAGAACTAGGGCTAGATTGTACATATATTGCTTATAGAATTCCAAAGGGAGAACTTGAAGAAGGAATAGAATCACTTAAAAAAATCAAGATTAGTGGATTTAACGTAACTATTCCCCATAAAGTTGAGATGATCAAATTTCTTGATGTTATAAATGATGATTGTGAAATTATTGGGGCAACAAATACAGTTTCAAATGAAAATGGTAAATTAATTGGATATAATACAGACATGGACGGGTTTTTAGAACCTCTGAAAAAAAGAAAACTAGACCTAGAAGGCTCTAAAATTTTACTCATTGGAGCTGGGGGAGCTGCACGAGCAATAGCAGTAGGATTTTCAAAAGAAAAAGCTAGAAAAATAACAATCGCTAATAGAACTTTAGAAAAAGCAAATGTTCTTGCCAAATTTGCTCAAAAAATTGGAATTGATGCTAATGCATTGACTTTAAATCAAGTAGGGGATTCAGCAAATGGTTATGATATTATTGTAAATGCAACACCAATTGGTATGAATAATGAACCTAGTCCCATTTCAACAAAAACTATCAATGAGGAAAACATTGTTTATGATATTGTGTACAAACCAATCAATACAGAATTAATTAAACAGTCAAAAAAAAATGGAGCCAAAATAATTTATGGGTATGAAATGCTTTTAGGTCAAGCATCTATTGCATTTAAGATATGGCATGGAATAGATGCACCATATGATGTCATGAAAAGGTCAATCTTAGGAGTATTCTGATGACAAAAGTTGAAGCTATTGTGCACGGAGCAATTTCAATTGTAAATGCCATAGCAACTGGAAAAGGAGCTACACTTGGAATATCATTAAAAACAAAGGCAGTGTTAGATGCATCTTCGGGAAATGGGGTAATTATAGAATCAAAAAATAAAACTATTAGTTCACGACTGATTAACAATGTAATTCAAAAAGTTATTCCAAAAAATGAGTTAGATAATACAAAAATTAGAATTTTGTTAGAATCTGAAATTCCAACAGGATATGGATTAAAAAGTTCCAGTGCAATTTCGACAGCAGTTTCCATGGCATGTGCTAAAATATTTAGACCAAGGTGGACGGATAACCAAATTTTACTTGCAGGAGTTAATGCTTCGATCGAAAGTAAAGTCAGCATCACAGGAGCTTATGATGATGCATGTGGTTGTTATTATGGAGGATTTGCTGTAACTGATAATTATAAAAGAAAAATCATTAAATCCGAGAAGGGTTCCAAAAATTTAGTTTCTGTAATTTTCATACCAAGATCTAGAAAACGAGGCAATGTAAAAAATCTAAAAAATCTTAGTATTATTTTCGACCAAGCTTGGAATCTTGCACGTAACTCAAATTTTTGGAACGCAATGATTTTAAATGGATTGGCAACCTCAACGATTTTAAATTCTGACCCAAAGTTGATTTCCGATTTAATTGATAAGGGGGCTTTAGGAGCTTCAGTATCAGGTAATGGTCCTGCTATAGCTGCAGTCTGTAAAAAAGAAAATTCCATAAATATTAAAAAGGTATTTTCAAATCTTCAAGGAACGATTATAGTTTCTGAAATTAATAATAAAAAGGCAGAAGTTCATGAGTTGTAAAATAGAAAAATCAAAACTTTCTGGAATAATTGTATGTCCTTCAAACAAAAGTTATACTCATAGAGCAGTTATGATTGCAGCACTAGCTAAAAAAACAAGTATTATTAAAAATATACTTCAATCAAAGGACACCACTGCCACCATTGATGCTTGCAGGAAATTTGGAGCGCATATTATAGAAGCAAAAAATGAAATCACAGTTGAAGGAATTAAAGAATTTAAAAATAAAAATTTAAAAATTGATGCAAAAAATTCTGGGACGACTATAAGAATCGCAGCCGCAATTGCATCACTCTCAAAAGGTCAGACAATTCTTACAGGTGATCAAAGCCTAATACAAAGACCAATGCAGCCCTTACTTGATGCTTTAGAATCTTTGGGCGCAAAATGTAGTTCTACAAACGGAAATCCCCCAATTGCAGTCTCAGGCATAATTAAGGGTGGAGAAGTAAACATTCCAGGAAATATTTCAAGCCAATTCATTACAGCGCTGATGATAGTCGCTCCAAAAACTGAAAGAGGAATGGTATTGAATATTGAGGACGACCTAGTATCAAAACCATATCTTAATGCAACAATTAGAGTAATGGAAAAATTTGGAGTTAAGGTAAATACCATCTTACCATATAAAAAATATCAAATATCCCATCAGGATTACATAGCGACAACACTTACAATTCCCACCGATTTTTCTAGTCTTGCATTATTACTTTCAGCAGCTGTGTTAATTGGTGATGGATTAACAATTGAAATAAGAATTGAGGATTTGCCGCAGGGGGATGAAAAAATTATTGAGATATTAGAAACGCTTGGGGTGGTTATTACTATGAATGAAAATACAATTAGAGTAAAATCACCTGAAAAGCTAAAAGGAGGTAAATTTGATTTAAATAATACTCCAGATCTTCTTCCTCCACTTTCCATATTATCTCTTAAATCATCTAAACCAATAGAGATTTTTAATGTTAAACATGCCAGATACAAAGAGACAGACAGAATCACTATTCTTTGTAGAGAACTTCAAAAATTGGGAATAAAAATTATAGAAAATGAAGATGGAATGATTTTACAATCTCAAGATAAATTTCAGGGAGCGGAATTAAATTCTGAAAATGATCATAGACTGTTTATGGCATTTTGTATTGCTGGGATGTATGTTGGGAATTGCACGGTTTCAAATCCAGAATCAATTACAATATCATATCCAAATTTCTTATCGGATATGAGTAAAGTAGGTGGAAGGATTAAATCAAATCTGTAAGTATTATAAGCACCAATAAGTTATTCTAAATTATTGTCTGGAAGTTCTATTGGTCATAGATTAGTTCTCACAAGTTTTGGTGAAAGTCATGGGAAATGTATTGGTGCAGTATTAGATGGATGTCCAGCTGGATTAGAATTAGAAGAAAAAGATATTCAAAAAATGCTTAACTATAGAAAACCTGGACAATCACTTGTATCTACACAAAGAAAAGAAGGAGACATAGTAGAAATTATTTCAGGAATTTTTAGAGGATATACTACTGGAGCACCAATTACAATGGTAATTTGGAATAAAGATCAAAAGTCTAAAGATTATAAAAATCTCACAACAAAGATGAGGCCAGGACATTCTGACTATCCTGCTCTTGTAAAGTACAAAAAATTTAATGATTTTCGTGGAGGTGGAAGATTTTCAGGAAGACTAACTGCAACACACGTTCTTGGTGGAGCAATAGCAAGAAAATTACTTAAAGTTGCATTAGGAGTGGATACAAATGCTTACACCTATCAAATTGGCAAAATAAAACTGAAAAATCAACCTTCTTCCAAAATGATTAAAAAAATTTATACAAATGAGGTAAGATGTCCTGAAGAAAAATCTTCGAGATTAATGAAAAAAGCAATCCTTGATGCAAGAAAGAAAGGTGATTCTCTTGGAGGGATAATTGAATCCATTACTACTAACTTGCCTGTAGGTCTAGGAGATCCAATTTTTAGTTCGTTAGAGTCGGATCTTGCAAAAGCTCTTTTTTCAATTCCAGCAGTAAAAGGAGTAGAATTCGGATCAGGTTTTGCAGGATCGGAATTAGTTGGTTCAAAAAATAATGATCTATACTTTGTTAAGAATGGAAAAATAATTACAAAAACCAACAACTCGGGGGGAATTTTAGGAGGTCTATCAAACGGGATGCCAATTGTTCTAAGAGTTGCTTTCAAACCTGCATCATCAATATCAAAACCACAAAGTACAGTAGACATTAAAACAAAAAAACAAACTACTTTGAAAATAGAAGGAAGACATGATCCTTGTGTGGTACCACGTGCTCCCCCAGTAGTTGATTCTTTTGTGTCCTTGGTTCTAGCAGATCATGCTCTAATTGGTGGTTTCATAAAACCAGTTCTGTAATAAAATGTCTGACATAGATAGTCTTCGAGATAAAATGGATGCTATTACTTTAGAAATGATAAAATTGCTAAAACAAAGAACAGTCATCGCAAAAGAGATTGGCAGCATTAAAAAAAATTTAGGAATGAGTGTTACTGATGAAAAAAGAGAAAAAAATTTAAGAACAAAAGTTGTTTCTTTATGTTCAGAAATAGGAATTGATGAATCCACAGGCACAAAATTTCTTAATTTTTTATTAAATGAATCAATCAAAGTACAAACAACTGATAAACAAACACATCTTTCAGTTTTTTTAAAAGCAAAAACCTTAGAGGAACAAGGAAAGAAAATTATACATATGGAGGTAGGAGAACCTGATTTTCTTCCACCAAAAATTGTGAAAAATGCGTTAGAGGAAGTTTATGATAAAGGATTTTTAAAATATGGTCATGTAAAAGGGATGTCACAGCTTCTTACATTACTTGTTAAAAAAACAAATGAAAAGTATGCAGTAAATACTAAAAAAGAAAATTTTATTGTATGTCCTGGAGCGAGATATGCAGTTTATCTAGCTATTACAACTCTTCTTAACCCAGGCGATGAAATAATTATATTTGAACCAGCTTGGCCTGCTTACAGAGATTGCGCTGAAAATGCGGGAGTTAAAGTCAGAACAATAAAAACATCACTTGAAAATAAATGGGAACCATCTATTAGTGAAATTAATGAAATGATCAATGTTAATACAAAAATGATAGTTTTAAACTATCCAAATAATCCTACCGGAAAAATTCTTCCTGTAAAAACTCAAAATGAAATATTAGAACTTGCAATTAAAAATCAACTTTATGTTCTAAGTGATGAGATATATGCACAATATTCTTATAAAGACTGGAAAAGTGTTTTATCATATAATTATAAAAAATCCATAATTACCCAATCCTTTTCAAAATCTCATTCTATGACTGGTTTTCGAATTGGATATGCTATTTCAAGTCCGGAAATCATTGAAAAAATGGCAAAACTACAGGCAATTTGTCTTACTAATGTCTCAGAACCAATCCAATATGTTGCATTAAGGGCACTAGATGCAGATACAAGCAATAATTCTAATATCGTAAAATCTAGACTAGATGTAATGATTCAAAAAGCAAATGAGATTGGTCTTGATTTTGTAAGACCTGATGGTTCAATGTACATTTTTGCTAAAATCAACAAAGATGGTTTTGACGCAAATGAATTTTCTAATAAATTACTCGATTATGGTCTTGCAGTAGCTCCTGGAGGTGGATTTGGGGATTTTAAAAATTTTATTCGACTTTCTGCATGCCAAGATGAAAAAAAGTTAGTTGAAGGGATGAACATTCTAAATAATGTTCTCAATGGAAGAAAATGAAAAAAACGATTTCTATTTTAGGTATTGGAGGCAAGATGGGCAAATGGTTTGCAAAATATTTTCTCGAAAGTGGTTTTGAGGTCACTGGGTATGATGCGGAAAAAGATTCCAACATTAAATCAGTCACTAAAGCAAATTCTCTGGTTGGGGCAGTTTTAAAAGCAGATTATGTAATACTATGTACCCCTACACGAAGAACACCAGAAATTATTCGATTAATTGCTAAAGAAATGAAGAGAGGAGCATACCTTATTGAAATTTCTTCTCAGAAATCAAAAACATCTGCATCACTTGCTAAAATGCCATCAAAAATTAATCCAATTTGTATACATCCCATGTTCGGCCCAGGAACTAAAAAAATTAAAGGTCAACATATTATCTCCATTCCAATTAAAGATGCAAAAAAAGAATTATCTGTTGCAAAATCTTTGTTTCCAGGTGCAAACTTTGTTACCATAGATACCATCGAGCATGATAAAAAAATTGCTGTAATTCTAGGTTTAACGCATTTAATCAATATAGCATTTGCTAACATAATTGCTAAAGATGAAAAAATATCATTAACAGAAAAAATGTCTGGCACCACCTTTAAAGTTCAAAAAATTCTAACTGAAAGTATAATGACTGAATCTCCAGAGTTAATAGAAACTATTATTTCTAATCCTGAAATTCGAAGAGTTGCTGAAGAATTCTGGAAAGACATTGGAAGGTTATTAACAGCTGTTCAAGAGGGAAAGTCAGAAGAAATCTTGACATATATTAAATCATGTCAAGAAAAATTAGCAAAAAATTCTGACATAGAAAGTTCATATAAAAAATTAACAACTATGGTAAACGCTATTGAAAAGAAAGAATGACACGTTCAACAAAAATAGTTACGTGTTTTCTTAAGAAGGGAGATAAAATTTTAATTTTAAAAAGAAGTAATAAAGTAAAAAGCATGAAAGGCTTATGGGCTGGAATTAGCGGGATTATTGAAAAGGATGAATCCCCTCTACAAAGAGCGAAGATTGAGATATTTGAGGAGTTAGGAATCAATAATGATCAGATTAAACTCCTAAAAGAATCTGATGAATTAAGAATTACATCAGCCCAATATGAAAATCATGAATGGGAGATCTATCCTTTTTTATTTTCTATTGAAAATCCAAAAATTAAATTAAATTGGGAAAACTCGGAATACAGATGGATTAAGGTTGAAGATATTTTGAATTATGAAACAGTTCCAAGTTTAGATAAAGTATTATTCAATTTGTTGTAGTTTTTCATTTTCTTTTTCATACTTTCTTTGTTGTGGCAACATGACATATACACAAGCTCCGCCACACATTGTACAAGGCACATTGTTTCCAGGCCTTTGACCAGTTCTGCTATGAATTCGGGCAGCTTCTTCAGGATCAATAGATAAAGCAAGTTGTTTTTCCCAATCAAGAGTTCGACGAGCTTCAGTCATTTTCATATCCCATTTTATTGCTTTTTCTCTTAATTTTACAAGGTCACCAGCATGGGCAGCAATTCTATAAGCAATTAGTCCTGCTTTGACTTCATCTGCGTTGGGTAAAGCCAGATGTTCAGAAGGAGTCAAATAACATAACAAATCCACCCCTTCACTAGCTGAAACTGCAGCACCTATTGCACTTGCAATATGATCATGGCCTGATGCAACATCCGTGACTAGTGGGCCTAAAACATAGTATGGAACATTACCAATAAGTGATTTTGCCAATCTAACATTTGCTGCAACCTCATTTAATGGAACGTGTCCTGGACCTTCAACCATCACTTGAACATCTTTTTCATGAGCTCTTTTAGTTAATCGTGCAATGTTAATCATTTCTTGAACTTGTAATTCATCATGTGAATCCAGGATGGAACCTGGTCTCAAAGCATCGCCAAGACTAAAAGTAACATCATATTTTCTTGCTAATTCAATAAGATAATCATAATGAGTAATGTATGGATTTTCTTTATCATACTTTAACATCCATGCGGCAGTAATTGTTCCACCTTTACTAACTACACCACCGTATCTTTCTACTTTAAGAATTCTTTTAGCGATTTCTTTGGTTATTCCAGAATGGATAGTTGTATAATCCACACCGTCTTTGGCGTTATTTTCAAAAGCATTTAGAAAATCATCCTCAGTTAAATTCATTGGATTTTTGTGTTTTTCAACACCATGATTGTATGCTTCGTAAATCGGTACTGTTCCAAAAGTAATTGGGGCAGACTCTAGTAAAGCACGTCTTATAGAGCCAACATCGCCTCCATCGCTAAGATCCATAATTGTGTCTGCATGGTATTTTATTGCAATTTTGGCTTTTTGAATTTCTTCTTGTAAATCAACCTTTAGTGTCGAGGTTCCAATGTTAACATTGACTTTAGTTTTCATGCCTTTCCCAATTCCTACGTTATGAATTTTTTGAGGTCTAATGTTATTACTAGGAATAATAATTGAGCCATTAGCAATTTTTGGGATTAACCAGTCTAGGGTAACATCTTCATCTTTTGCGACTAGCTTCATTTGTTCTGTCGCAACACCTCTACGTGCTGCGCTCATTTGTGTACCCATAATACTATCTACCTTTTTACTGGATTTAAACAGTAGTTCTTTAGGAGAAAAGTAATGAATTTACTTTCAATTGCAGGATCAGATCCATCTTCAGGGGCAGGAATTCAAAGCGATGTTAAGACTTTCACATCTTTGGGAGCATATGCACTCACTGTCATTACATCGATCACAAGCCAAAACACTACAAAATTTGCCACGGTAGAACCAGTATCTCCAAAAATGATTAAAAGTCAAATTGATTCTGTTTTTTCTGATTTTAAAATTGATGCAATAAAAATTGGAATGGTGTATAATTCAACTACCATTAAAGCCATATCTTCCAAACTTTCTCATAATAAAATCCCAATAATTCTTGATCCCGTAATAAAATCCACTACAGGAGGAATTCTTCTAAAGCGAGACGCCTTTAATGATTATCTTAAATTTCTTCTACCGTTATCATTTGCCATTACACCAAATCTATTAGAAGCATCAATTCTTAGTGGAATTAAGATAAAAAATAAAAAAGATCTGTATAAAAGTGCTTTAAAAATTAAAGAGTTGGGAGCAAATAAAGTAATTATCACTGGTGTGAATTTTGAAAAAAATACTATATCAGATTTTATTGTAGACGAAGGTAAAATGTATAGCCTATCAGGAAAAAAGATCCAACAAATTAATCATGGAAGTGGATGCAATTTTTCTGCAGCATTAACTGTAGCAATTGGTAAGGGGAATTCTTTTAATGATGCAGTAAAATTCGCTAGAAAATTTACTTTTGATTCAATAAAAAATTCAAAAAATATTGGGAGAGGGATTAGAATTACTGATTCTACATCTAATTCTGATGGAAATAAGAAAATTCTTGAATATGCAATTAATGATTTAAAAAAAATAAAGAAAATTTATACAATTATTCCAGAGTGTCAAACTAATTTTGTATATTCTAAAAAGAAAATCAAGTCAACTAAGGATGTTTTAGGTATTTCTGGAAGAATTGTTAAAACTGGAAAAAATATCGAAGTTGCAGGCAGTCTAAAATATGGAGGTTCAAAACATGTTGCTACAGCTCTATATGAAATAAATAAAAAATTCCCAGATGTAAGATCTGCCATTAATATAAAATACAATCCTAAATTAATAAAAAATTGTCAAAAAAAATCCCTTGTCATACAAAGTTATGATAGAAAAAAAGAACCAAAAGAAAAGAAAAGAAAAGAAAACTTATCCATTTCATGGGGAATTAAAGAAGCTATAAAAATTTCAAAAAAACCTCCAGATATAATATATCATAAAGGAGATTTTGGAAAAGAACCAATGATAATGATTTTTGGTAATAATCCAAAAAATGTTGTAGATAAAGTTACAAAAATTTTACGAGTTTGAATGATTGTGTTTAAAATCTACACTTCAACATAAATACTAATAATTTTAAATACAAATTCATGAAAGCTGTGATTTTAGCTGGAGGATTGGGAACTAGACTTCAACCATATACAACTTTTGTTCCAAAACCAATGCTTCCTCTTGGTGAAAAACCA
Source organism: Nitrosopumilaceae archaeon (assembly GCA_042138025.1). Taxonomy (GTDB): domain Archaea; phylum Thermoproteota; class Nitrososphaeria; order Nitrososphaerales; family Nitrosopumilaceae; genus CSP1-1. The sequence goes on from JBHIUZ010000001.1 coordinate 20,911, forward strand.
TTACTTGAACATCTAATAGAATGGTTAAAGAAAAATGGAATTAAAACTACGGTTTTGTGTGTAAGCTATCTTAGAAAAACTATTGAAGATTATTTTGAAGATGGAGAAAGATTTGGAATGAATATTGAATACGCTACAGCAGCAAAACCTCTTGCTACTGCAGGACAGTTAAAAACAGCAGAACAATTCATTGATGATTCATTTGTATGCGTTTATGGAGATTCGATTTTTGGTTTCAATTTAAAAAATATGATTAATCAGCATAAGAAAAATAGATCTTTTATTACAATGAGCCTTTACGAGTACAAAACCAAACTAAACTATGGCGTAATTGAAACTACCAAGAATGGGAAAGTCGTTGGTTGGAATGAAAAACCTGAGATTAAAGCAAATATCAATATTGGTTGCTATATAATGGAGCCTGAAGTTTTGGGTCTTATTCCTAACAACAAACCATATGGAATGGATGATGTTATTAAAAAAGCCATTTCCAAGAAAAAATTGGTTAGTAGTTTTCTTACAAAAAAAGGATTTATTGATATTGGTGATAAAACCTCATACAGAAAAGCCTATCAACAGTTCCTCGAAAAATTAGGTAATATCTAACGACAAAAAATGGTCGACATTACTATTCGAGAATTAGAAGAAAAAGATCTTTTCAATGGTTTCCTAGAATCGATGGATTCACTAAAATTAGCAAGTAATCTGAATAAAGAAGAAGCTAAAAAGATTATTAAAAATATAAAATCAAATTCAAATCATTTTGTATATGTTGCAATTTTAGATGGATCTGTAGTAGGTTCTGCAACAATTTTCATTGAATCTAAATTCATTCATAATGGTGGAAAGGTTGGGCATATTGAGGATGTTGTAGTCTCTAAAGAGTATCAAGGAAAAGGAATTGGGGAATTGCTAATACAATCATTGTTAGAACTTGCTAAAGACAGTAAATGTTATAAAACAATTTTGAATTGCTCTGATGAAATAAAACCATTTTATGAGAAACTTGGTTTTAAAAAAAATTCAAATGGTATGCGATATGATCATTTTTAAAAATAATCTTTTTTTCTTTTCCTTTCTTTAACTTTTAGCAAACGGGTACCTGTAAATATTATTGGAATAGATACTACCATAAATAATGGAGTAAGAATAGGGATAATATTACTGGTATATTCAGAATTAATTCCATCTATTAGAGTATGTGCATAACCCATTCCAGCTAATAGTACTGCCCCTCCTGCTATAATCATTGTTCCAATAAATTTTGAACCATATCTTTTTGACATTATAAATGACACCGCCGCCAGTATAAGTGCAGGAGCCACTCCAATTGAAATAAATTGTAAAATTTTTGGATTAGGTTCTAATAGAAATTGTGAAGTTTGATCAGGGGCATCTTGCATGAAATTATACATGGTGATAATTTCTCCTACAAACATTATGAATAGTCCAAGACTTGCTGCTGCAATGTACTTTTCAACGGACATACCCATGAAATTTTTTTTAGATAAATAAACTATACAAAGTCTATACTATACCTACAAGGTTAGCTAATGCTTTTCGGCAAGATGCACCTAGCTTTTCAGCAGCTTCTTCTGGAGAGATTTTATTCAAAAATACACCATAACCCCGTTCAAGTCCTGACCAATGAGAAGTAATAGGATATACCTCAATATGCCAGTGAATTTGTCTACTGTTCTTTTTTTCTGGGGACAGGTGAAATACAAAATTATAAGATACGTCTTTGATACTACTTGCCAATCCTCCGAGGCTTGCTCGTAAAATCAAAGAAAGATCATTAATCTCTTTTTGAGTTATTTTTGAAAAGCTTGTAGTATGCTTTTTAGGACAAATCCAGAATTCGTATGGATGTGAAGGGGCCCAAGGGCAAAATGCAATGAATCCTTCAGTTTGTAAGATTTGTCTAGGTCCTCCAGTTTCGGCAGTAACAGTTTGACATAATGCACAAACTCCTTTTTCATTTAAAATCTTATGAGTAGCATCTGCTTCAGCTTCAATAACAGGAGGAATTGTAGAAAAGGTGACTAAATGAAGATGAGGGTGGGAGATATCAGCTCCTGCCTCAATACCATGATTTGCATAAATTGAAACATAAGTAACGCCTTTTTGTGTATATAACCATCGTAATCGATCTTGAATTACAACTAGTATGTTTGACCACTGTTCAACATCAATTGTTGCAAAGGTATCTTTTTGATTTGGCGAAGCAACCACTACATAGTGATATCCATAAGCCGGTTCGCTATAGTGGGGTTTTTCACTATAGGTATTTTCTGTAGTAATTGATACTGCAGGATTTTTGCTTTCAAAAACCCTAATCGACCAATCGGTAACATAGTTATCTTCACTATCTTGTAGCCTTTGCAACATACCATCTTTAGCTACTAGAGATAAAACTGAAGGATTTGTCATAGATTCATTTCCTGGAGAATATGGTGATTTTTTACTGTCTGTAACCTTACCGTTACTTGGGGAAATTATCATAAATCGCTCAAGAATCGAATCTTTGCGCATCTCACCCATAACGAATAAAGAAAAAATCTACGTGTTAAAAGCTTTCTATAGATCGATATTTTTACAGCAAATGCTCAAAGATTGCAAAATTTAAAGTAACCATGTAAAATGATCCAGTTGGAGGAGGATCAATATTACAAAAAATTCTAATGTACATTTTGTTTATGTGTTATTAGATGGAGTTGGAGATCTTCCACATCCAGAACTAAAGGGTAAAACACCTTTAGAAGCTGCAGTTACTCCAAATCTAGATAAATTAACTAGAAATGGAGTTATGGGAGAAGTAATTTCTGTTGGAAAGGGAATTGCCCCTGAATCAGATATTGCTGTTTTTAATATGCTAGGTTACAAATTTCAACATGAGGATTATGTTGGTAGAGGAGTAATTGAGGCAATAGGAGTCGGCATAGATTTCAAAGATGGGGATTTAGCATTAAGAGGAAACTTTGCAACAATAAATAATGATGAAGTGATTATAGATAGAAGAGCAGGGCGAAGTATTGAACGCGAAGATGCTTTAGAAATAGCAAAAGAAATTGAACAAAATTCAAAATTTTCCATTCCAAACACTACAGTGGTAGTAGCGCCAACAATAGGACATAGAGTTACCGTAAGAATACGATGTAATGGTCAATCACTCTCATCATACATTACTAATACTGACCCTGCCTATTCAAGAGTTTCAGGCATGGGCATAGCTAAAGCAGTTACTGATTATATGAAAATTGAAAAATGCCTTCCATTAAATGATTCAGCGAATTCTGAGCTGACTGCAAAATTAGTGAACGAGTTTACCGAACAATCATTAAGAATTATGAAGACTAGTGTGGTCAATCATAGAAGAAAAGAAAATAACAAAAAACTTCTAAATAGCATCCTATTACGTGATGCTGGAAACAGATATCCTGTTGTAAAGCCTATAAATGATTTGTATTCAATGAATTTTTCTTGTATTGTTGACATGCCAGTTGAACTAGGCATATCAGAGGTCCTTAATATGAAGGCCTTTAGTGCAGGAGGATTAACAGATTATGAAGAAAAAGCCAGAGTGGCTGCAAAATCCATGGAAACTCAAAATGCCATTTATGTTCATTTGAAAGGACCAGATGAATTTGGGCATGATGGAGATGCTAGAGGGAAAATGAAAAATATTGAAGAAATTGATAGAAGATTTTTTGGGACTTTGTTAAACAATATCGATACGAAAAAAGTTTCAGTGATAGTGTCAGCAGATCATTCAACACCATGTATTAACAAAGGTCATAGTGATGATCCTGTACCAATTCTTGTATCAGGGGATTTAATTGAAAATGATGGTTCTGCAAGATACACCGAAAAAGATGCTAAAAAAGGGAAGATTGGATTACTTGAAGGCTCTCAAGTTTTAATGACGTGTTTAGAATTAATTAAATCAAAAATGTAGAAATTTTTCCACTAGTAATTATTTCATTTACTTTATTGCGTAAACTATCAACATCAATATTATGATAAATTCCTGTAGCATTAGCTAGCTTATTTGATGCACGATTTAAAATCGATATGCATATTTTATTTTCATTTTTCTGATAATGAACCAAGGCAGCTGCAACTAATATGATTCCTTGAACAAGATCTTTTTCCCCTTCATAACATTTTTTCCATACACCTTCAAAAACTTCATGACATTCCCAAAACCGTTCTTCATTAAAATAAGAAATTCCAGTTTTAATAGCATCTTCTTTAGGTATTTCTTCTTCTACAACATGTTTAGCATGTTCAAGATCTCCTAAAGGTTTCATTTTATCAAGTAATTCATCCAAATTTTCTTTTTTAATTGAAACATCAAATTCTAAAAATTTTTTAGAAACTCTGGTATCACGAATTGTAACATTCATTCCTAAGCTAAATTCACGAGATTTATGAAGTAGTTCTGAAGCATCTTTTGGAAAATAATTATCATTTTTTAAGTGAAGCATGAATCTATCCATAAAGTCAGATTATTTTGTTTTCATAAATTTCTTCGTAATTTTTAATTAAATTTATATGAACTATACTAAGGATTGGGTTACATGTCTATGATAGAAACTCTAAATGATGTTAAAAATTCATTTCTATCTAGACGGGAGATAACTTGTACTTTTGCAGGAGTAGGTGGAAAATTGAAAAAACTTGATGCCGTAGATATGGTAAAAAAAGAATTTAAACTTGAAGGAAAAACTATCATCCCAATTAATATGAAAAATCATACAGGAAGACCTTCGATTACAGGTACGTTTTATGTATACGATGATGAAAATCTTGCAAAAAAACAAATCAATCCAGTAATTTTTAAGCGATTAGAAAAAGCAAAAGCAGAATTAGAAAAACCTGTTGAAGTAAAAGAAGAATCAAAACAGGATGGTGCACCTGAAGTAAAAAAGGAAGAAACACAAAGTAAGGAACCTGAAAAAAAAGACAAGCCAGTTGAGGAGAAAAGCTAAAAATGGCTGGAAAAAAAGGTTCGAGCCCTAATGTTTACAAATATTACAAGGTTGATGGAGATAAAGCCACAAAAACTAGAAAAATTTGTTCTAGATGTGGAAAGGGAGTCTTTATGTCAGAGCACAAAAATCGCCGAACGTGTGGCAAATGTGGTCTAACAGAATTTGTACAATAGTTAAAATAATTTTTTCTTACGAAGTTTAGAATTTTTTACTTCTAATTCTTCCATCTTTTTTAAAAGTGTTTTATCTATTTTTATTTTTGATAAAACTTCGCTGGATAATTTTACTATGTTCGTATCCATAGTAATGTTTGTTGTAGGCAGTTGCTTTTTTATCCAAAATTTTATCGTTTTATCCTCTAGTTTGTAATCTTTAAAACCAGCAGGAAATTTTTTTGTAATGTGTAATAACAAAGTTTTATCATTAAAAACAGCCCTTGGTTCAAAAAGTCGGGTACTATCAGCATAAACATTTTCAAACAAATTTCCTGAAATTTCATCTGAGAGTAATTCCATTTTTGAAACTTTTTTAATTAAATCAAGATAGTGTAAAAATTCATGGGCTAAAATAGCATGAATCGTTCCTTTTAACCCAAATGCAATTAGAGGTGAAGAGATTTGAATAACGACTTGGAGACGATTATTAAAAATTAAAGGAATGGTTCTTGCAAAAAGGATTCCATAATCATGAGAACTAGAAGATGATAGAACTATTGAGGGATCTACGTATGCTATGGGATAGTTAATTCCTGAAGCATTTTCAATTCTGTTTATGCCTGAAACTGCTAATGGAAATCTCTTTTTAATTAAAGTAAAAATATCGTCTGGTAAAATTCCTTTTTTATGGGCTTCTTTAACTTTGATTAATGGATCCAATGAATCAAGTCGAAAACTAGATGCATCAAATATAATCTAAACTATGACGATTTCTCAGTAACTCTTTTTTTACTAGTTTCGCAGTTGATTTATCCTTCAATTCCGAGGTGAGGGGAAATTACAGTTGGAGGCAGGCTAGTAATGTACCCTCACTTCAAAAATTTGGCTTTAAATGAAGTAAATCTACTCTATGGATATCATATTCATCACATCTACATTTAGTTCCTAAAACATCGCTAATATTTGGGAATACATCATTTCCTTCCACAAATCGTTTTATTGGCAATCCTCCATCAGCAGTAATCCATAAAGAAAAGGATTTTTGGGATGATTTTTTGAATTTAAGATCATATATTGATTTATGATTCTTTTTTGAAGGTTTCTCATAGATTGTTATTGGAGTATCGATAATAGTTTTAAGATTGTTAAAATTGTTATCGTTTAATTTATTTTCAGATAAAATTGATATTTCGATCTTTGATCTGAAAGGAATTACATGCTTAGGAATTTTAGATATGTTTTTTAATTTTTGAATTTCAATTTCTCCTAGAACATATTTTTTCTGTAATCTAGCTTTTCGTTTTTTTGGATTAAATAATTTAATAAAAAAAGGGCGACCATTTCCTAAAACAAGACTATTTTTATCCTCACCTCCAAACCATGTAATTTTTGTCTGAGTTCCAGAAAATTTATCAAATAAGAATTTTGAAATTTTACCTTCTACACTAGTATATTTTGAAAATCCGTGGTTCTCACATTGCATACAACCTTTTCCTTTACAATTAATGCATGGAGTTTGTTTTTGAGGGAATCCACGATTTTTTTTAATATATCTTCCAGAGAAGATTAAAGGTTTAGAACGTAATTCACATGAATCATCTTTAAAATTAAATGTTATAGTTAAATCAGGATTAAGAAAATCTATTTGTTTCTTTGTTTTCGTTTGAAATCTTTTTGATAATTCTTTTGTGATAGCAGTTTTCACACTGTCTATTCCTTGGAGTTTAAACTTTGATCTTATCAGATCATCTCTATCTGTAATAGATGGTTTTAGAATTGCGCCAATAACAAATGTTGAAAACTCATAATCCGAGCATTTTTCTCTAATTCTATAAACAATAGGTTCTAAATTTGAAAGAATCCCCTTACAAATATAACATTTTTTTGATGGTTTTGATGATAATTGATTTTGAATTTTTTTTCCTAATTGCTGATTTGAAGTAAGTCCTATTTTTTTTGCAAATAATCTACCTATACAATATTCACAAAGAGAAAACTCGTTAAGAATTATTTTTGCTCTAGATAATACTTTATCAATTACAATATTATTGATTTTTGTTTTTTGATAGGATTGCATGAATATTTGTTTTAATTACTCTAGTAAAAATTCTATCCCAGGCCCATTCTTCTTAAGGCTCCTTGCATTTGGCGTCCCTTTGAAGCTTTCATCATATTTTTTGAATTTTTATAATTTTTTAAAAGTTCTTTTACTTCATGTTCAGGCCAACCTGAACCTCTTGCTATTCTTTTAATTCTTGATGCATTTAGAAGATCAGGATCAGCCTTCTCCTGTTTATTCATACTTTGAATAATGTAACGCCATTTTTCCATTCTTCCTTCAACTTGGTCTAATTGATCTTCTTTTACCATACCAGAAAATCCTGGCATACTATCTAACAGTCCCTTAAGTGAACCAACTTTTGTAACTTCTTCAAGTTGATAATAGAAATCATCCATGTTCATCTTTCCACTTGAGATTCGTTTAAGACGCACATCATCAGCTTCACTTTCAAGTCGTTTAGCAAGATCTAATAGTGCTTGCAAATCACCCATTCCTAATAATCTTCCAACAAATCTAGTTGGAGAAAATTTTTCAAGATCATCAATTCGTTCCCCAGTACCAATGTACATGATTTGAGCGCCAGTTGCAGCTGATGCTGCAATTGCTCCACCGCCTTTTGCAGAACTATCAAGTTTTGTAACTACAATACCACCTACTGGAACGATTTTGTGAAATGATTCAGCTTGAGAATAACACTGCTGACCAATTGTTCCGTCAATTACCAATAGTGCCAAATCCGGTTCAGCAACTTTGTTAATTTCAGTCATCTCATCAAGAAGATCTTTTTCCTCTTTGTGCCTACCTGCTGTATCTATTAGAACAATGTCGAGGTTTGATTTTTCAAAATGTTTTAGCCCATTTTTTACAATTAGTGGGGAGTCTTTTGTTTTTTCTTCACCATAAACTTCAATGTTTTCTTTTTCACAATTAGTTTTGAGTTGAACCAGTGCACCTGGCCGGTAGGTATCGGCACCAATAACGCCTACCTTATATCCTTGTTTACTCAAAAATTTCGAAAGTTTCCCAGTAATTGTAGTTTTTCCACTTCCCTGGATACCAAGCAAAAGTACTTTGTTTAGCTTTCCAGGTTTGAAGGCAAATTCTGTTTCATTTCCTAGAAGTTTAGCTAACTCATCATAAAGAATTTTTACAATATGATCTTTTCTTGAAAGTCCAGGGGGAGGATTTTCCTTAAGAGATCTTTCCTCAAGATTTTTAGTTATTTCAAGTACTAGCTTTACATTTACATCAGACTGCAATAAAGCACGTTGTACATCTTTTGCTAATTCTTTGATTAATTCCTCATCTATTCCCGAAGAGTTTACAATTTTTTTAATTGCTGCACGAAGATTAGTTTTAAGATTATCTAGCATTATTATCTAATTTGGCTTCCAGTATTTCAAATCTTCCTCTATAACCATCCCAGATTTTCTTTGATTTTATTATTTTAATTGGATATGTAAATAATGGACAGTCAGTTACAAACGTTTCAGCCTCTCCGCCTTCAAAACTTAGATTAAATCCATATTTTTTAGATAATTTATTCAAAGTATCTAAATCTTCTTTTGTTATTTCTTTTCCTAACCAAGATTCACCCAAACCACCTGATGTAACACTAATTGTCATAAAATGAAATTTTGATTCTAGCAAATTTTTCATGTATTCTTTTTCATCTTTTTTCCATAGTGGGGAAATTAAAACAACATTAAGATCATGAGAAATTTGTTGGAATTGTTTTCTTTGATATTCACTAAGTATACCTCCATGTACAATGCCTTCAATTTCAAATTCATTTTTTGCTTTGATTAAAATTTCCTTAAGGGTTTGTGCTTCATTGTTTGGATTAGTTGAATCAATTTTAATAGAAATTTGAGGAATGTGCATTGACTCTGATTGCAATTTTGTAAATTGTATATTTGGATAATGAAGTAATTGGCTTTCATCAGATTGAGGAAAAATGGTAACGATACAAACTACTTCATGCCCTTCCATTTTTGCCTTATAGATAGAAAAAGTACTATCCTTACCCCCAGAAAATAATACTGCTACTTTCATAGATATCAATGAAATAAGGTCTATTTCATTTTTTAATTATTTTAAAACGAAAAGCCGTGGATGCTTCAAAACTCATAATCTTCATCACCAAATCAGACGGCTTTTCCAGTCATCATCAGCATCCAAATTTTAATACTTTTGCGATTATTTTAGTGATTCAAAAAAATAGATTTATTTGAAATTAGGAAGTTTTAATTCTCATAATCTTAATTCTGTCCATTACCTTCCAATATTCAATGTCTTGTCCTTGTTGGATTTTATCTTTAATTTCATCTTCTACCAAGTTTACATCAATTGTTTCAAAAGATTCTGAATCCATAACTTGAATTCCAGCATCAGTCATTGAGATTATTTGTCCGGTTCTTTTGTCAATTAAAGGAATATGTACTTGCATACTTACGGGTCCTACATGAGGACGTTTCTGATTATCAAAAACACCCACAGCGACAATCCTTGCTTTTGCTGCCCCATGTTTTCCAGGTTTACTTGTATCATATTCTACAATTCTACAAGGTTCTCCAGTGGGTTGATCTGAAACAGGCAATAAAATGTAAGAGCCAATTTTTAATGAACCTAAATCAGAAGGTTTACTCATGCAAAGACAGAATTATGATGTATATTTAACTTTTTTATTTTAGTTTTTCAAGAACGGAAAGACTAACAAGATTTGTCATGGTAATTCCTTTTCTTCCAACATCTCTTCTAGTTCTTTCACAATATTTGTTATCACTTTGATGACTTTGATCACTTGATACCTCTAGCACAACAATATTTTCATTATACGGAAACGTAAACTTTGGATCTTCATTACAGTATAGTGTCATATTGCCAATACCTGCTTTAGCGACTTTATCTCTTTTAGCTACTACACTTGCTATTTCTACAATATCTTCATCAGAATCGCTATAATCTAAATAATACACAGAGATTAAATTTGTTTTTCCATCAGCCTCTCTTTCAAAAAGATCAGCATCCATACCAAATACAAAAGATGGTTTTTCCTGTAGATACTTTTCCATTTCTTTTTCGATTTTCTTTTTGTCTTTGAATTTAGCTAAAATGTAATGATTAGCATATGTTGGAAAGTATGGTTTACTGTCTTGGGAAAAAGTAGCTGTTACAAAAAACATATCCTCAATGTTTCGTGAATGTGACCAAACTTCCTTTAATTCAACAGAATTGTGATTATGTAAATATGGAGCACATACATATCCAGCCGTCACTTGGTTAGGAGTCAAGTCTGGATCATGGAACGGAGTGCATTATTTAATTTTTCTTGATAATTTATCAACGGATCTTGGTTTTCCCTTAGTATTGTGAGTAATGGACAAGTATTATTTCGATAGTTATTTAATACTTAGACACAGCGACAATTCTGTCCCACGATAGCTCAGCCTGGTAGAGCTTCCGGCTGTAGTTGTCGGCTTTGGGCTGACTGAATAACAGCCTATCAGGCGTACAGAAACCGGGTTGTCGAAGGTTCAATTCCTTCTCGTGGGACCATTAATTTAGTTTTTTATTACAACTATAATTTGACTCTAAAATAATCTAATCTCTCTGGATCTAGTTTTTGAACAAATTCAACAGATTCGTTTCTGTCTATTCGTTTTTGTATTACATCACGATGTTGTAAACTCGTTAAAAAAACATAGCCTTTTTCTTTAGCAATTTGTGTGAAAAGTTTTCTCATTTTTGGTCCTCCTCCTTGTCCCCAATATCCCATTTTAAGTGCAATAGGTTCTAAGAAAACTGTGTTAAGTTTACCAATATTCTTGTCATTAATACGGTCTCCAAGATTATAGTTTTCAATAGGGCCTCCTTTTGCAAAACCAATTATTTTTCCGGATTTAGATCCTAGTCTTAATGTAACTAGAATAGTTTTATGAGAATGTAAGGATTCAAAAAATGATTTTTTCTTAAATTGTAAAGGATCCGGTAGTTCATCATAAATATCAAATAGTCTTTTTTCAATATCATGTTCAATTTTTTTTTCTTGTTTTGGTATTAATTCAAGTTTATCATATACAATATCAGCCATCACTTTCAATTCTTTTTCTCTAATTTTCATAAATCCTAAAACATTATCTACAAAGGTTTTTCGCATAGGTTTTGGAATTGAACGCATCACCTTATCGGCCATATCTTTTTCTTCATCGAGTAATTTTTCAAAATAAACAACACTTCTTCTTACTAAATATTCTGGATCCCAACCAAGTGAGTGAACATTTCTTTTTGCAAGATCCATTGCATCAAAAAAGTCACCCAATGCATAGGCACCTATTCTATCGGCAACAGACAAGAACCATCCAAGATTTGAATAGTGGGATTGCTTTTTTTTATCTTTAGAAATTTTGGATTTGGAATAATGTTTAGAAATCATTGGAAGTATCTTTTTTTGGTGTAATTCCCATGGAAACGTTGTTCGCAAAATAAGCGATGCAACAATATGTGAATCAATTCCTGTTTTATCAAATAAATTTAAGAGTTTTCGATCTGATGTAACAAAATTAGCGGCTAATTCCTCGTGGGGTTTATCCTTTGTTTTATTTGGTTCATAATCATGAAAAAGTGCTGCAGCAAAAAGGTGTTTAAAATCTTCTTTTGATATTTTATCCTTAAATTCTTCTCCTCTTGCAGCTAAAAGAGCATTATAAGTCACTACTAGCTCATGGTTAGTGTTGTGATAGCCGTAATATTGTCCATCTAATTCTTGCTTGTCAAAAAGGTCTAAACAATAATGTAACATTTCAAGGTAAGCTGAGTCCTCTAATCCTTCTTTTTTTAGCAAGTCGATAATAATATCTTGAAGTTCTTTCATATTCGGTATTTTTGTGCTGGACATGGTTGTAGTCTGTTTTCTTATGAATCTGGGATAGGATAAACCTGTGTAATCTTTTGGTTTGTTTTGATCCCATTCCTAAAAACACCTAATCTGAGAGAGAAAACCAGAAACACTAGTTATTATACCCGAAAAAATACCAATAAACTATCTTTGGTTTTACAAACTTTCAATTCTGGCTCTAACTGCAAACGTTGCGGAAAAAATGCAATGTTAACGGATAATGAAACTGGTGAGACATATTGTGGTAAATGCGGATACGTTGTTTCTGAGAAAGTTGATGACTCAGGCCCTGAATGGAGATCATTTCCAAATGATGGTGGGGCAAATCCTACACGAACCGGTGCTCCAACATCGCTTACTATGCATGACATGGGACTAGCGACAATTATCAATCCAATAAATAGAGATTCTTCAGGAAAACCTCTTTCTACTTCTATGAGAAGTACTATCGAGCGTCTTAGAACTTGGGATAGCCGAAGCCAAGTTCATGAACCAATTGATAGAAATTTTAGACAGGCATTTAGCGAATTATCAAGATTAAAAGACAAACTTACAATTTCAAATTCTGTCCTAGAAAAGGCAGCATACATTTACAGAAAAGCATTACAAAAAGGCCTAGTACGTGGAAGATCAATTTCTGCTTTAATAGCAGCCTCACTGTATGCTGCATGTAGAGATACCGAAACTCCTAGAACTTTAAAGGATGTTGGCGATGCAGCTAATATCAAACGAAAGGACATTGCAAGATGTTATAGACTATTACACAGAGAATTGGATCTAAAAATGCCAGTTGTAAATTCTATTCAATGCATTTCAAGAATTGCAAGTAAAATAGGAATTTCAGAGAAAACACGACGTAGTGCACGATTAGTCCTCAAAGAAGCACAAGATAGTCATGAATCCGCAGGAAAGGATCCAATGGGCCTTGCAGCAGCTGCATTGTATTTGTCTTGTGTTAAAAATGGAGAGGAACTAACTCAACGAGATATTGCTGAAGCTGCAAATGTAACTGAGGTAACAATTAGAAATAGATACAAATCTCTAAAAATGGATCACGAACCTTCAGTCTAAAATTTTCATATTAGAACAATTTTCATTAGTTCTTATTAGGACAAAACAACAAGAAAGCATGTCAGAAGAACGAAAAATGTACAAATGTACATGTTCAGATTGTGGCAAAGAATCAGAAGTCCCTTTTGAACCAAAAGAGGGTCGACCTGTTTATTGCCGAGAATGTTTACCAAAACATAGAACCAGTAGATTTTAAGCTAATTTTATTTGAAGAAATTTAAATTAATTATCTTGCAAGAGTTTACTCGTATTTTTTTTTCTAAAATTTTCATATCAGATTAAAGGTCATTGGTTCTTATTAGAGACAAAACGTCATTTATTGTTCACCCATTCCCCTAGCATCAATTCCTTATCGGGGTTTGGCTTGAGCTTACAGAATATTTTAGAATAAATTAAATAGATTTTCAAACTCGTTCTGAAAAAAAAAATTAGTTACTTCCGATAATGAATACAACATTTACAGTTGTACTAACATCTTGGTCGGAAGTAAATATTGGGGTTGGGGCGGCTTGAAAGCCTTCTGATACTGCATAGTCTGCTCTAAACATTGGTTGTGGGTAGGGGATTGCAAATTCAGATAATGAAATTGCTTTGACGCCAATGATTTGATGCTCTAGTGGAGATAATGCTTTTTGTGCCTTTGATTTTGCATTAAGCACTGCTTTTTCAAGAAGATTGTCTTTAATCTCTACGTGTTTTTGTGGAGACAGTGTAAAAAATACACTGTCTACTCGGTTTGCACCAGCAGATACTCCATTGTCAATTATTGAGGCAGCTAAATCAAGCTTTTTAGTTTCAACTGAAACTATATTTGAAACTCTGTACCCTATTAGCTCCTGTGTATTTCTGTTAGTTTGGGGCTCGTTGTAATAATCATACACAGGGTAAATGTTAAAGCCCGATGTACTAATATCGGATTCAGATATTCCAGCTTTTTTAATTGCTTCAATTACGGCATTCATTAGACTAGAATTTTGTTCTAATGCTTCTTTTGCAGTCTTTTGCTGAGTTTCTACACCAAATCTTATGTTTAAAAGATCTGGGTTTGCCTGAGTAGTTGCAGTACCTGTTACAGAGATTGTCTTTTCCCTAGAGGGAAAAGGAGTGACCTCTTCTGCTACTGCTTCAGAAAAAACTGAAGCGATAGAAACGGATACCGCAATTACGACAATTGCAGCCATGATGATTTGTTTTGTGGTTTTCATCATAGTAGTAATATTGAATTTTGAAGATAAGGTTTGATTAAACCACAATTTAACCATAAATCTTATTAATCAAATTCCAGAAGACAATTTTTCTATGAGCGATGAAGACAAACCAATAGCAATTTCAGATAAGGTAGAGATACTATCAACAGATGATGAAAAAATTAAAGCCATTGGGGAGATTCTTAGCACTGATAAAAGCCGAAAAATTCTCACATTTTTGTTTAACAACGCGTTAACTGCAAATGAGATTTCACAAAAAACAGAAATCTCACTCCCGCTTGTAATTTATCATCTTAAAAAAATGCAAGAGGCAGGAGTAGTAAAAATAACAAATGTTGGTAAAAATACAAAATCACATGACATGAAGTTCTATACAATAGACAAGTTTGCAATTGTTATTTTGCCAAACCAAATGTCAAAGCCAGCTAAAACTAGTAAATCACTGTTTAATTCTTTTACAAGAATCCATCGAATGGCTACATTAGGCGCAGTGTGTGTGGCAGCTTGGTTTTCTACCAAATTTCTACAGGGTACTAGTACCACAATTATTTCAGATGAAATGACAGCAAAAGATGGAGAGGCAGAATTTGCCTCAAGGGAGGCGCCGCCAGAAACTATGATGCAGAGTACACCAGTTGAAGAAATGATTCCATCTGGAGAACCGGTTATTGATTTTTTATGGCCTATCATTTCTGTACTGTCAGTAATTGTAATAGGTCTATTAATTGAGATTTTAATTAAATCTAAAAAAGAAACCACAATATAACCAATATTCATTCGGATTGAATAAATTACTTTATAATTATGTTCAAAAAAACAAAAAGAACTTTTTAAGTAAGAAAAGATATATTGATTATTACAAAAGGATGTTTTCCAAACAGCGAAAAAATTGGACAATGTATAAGAAACTATGTGATGACTGTAAAAGAATGAGTTGTGTATATGGATGCAGTTGTGATTGTCATCCTAGATCATTTAGATAAACCTGTAAATTTTCCACAATCTAATAAAAAAGAAGTAGGTTCACATAATATTGTACTTTGCAGTACAATAAAGATCGTCCCACTTCTAACAAGAATATATTTTCATGATTAAAAAAGAATGAGTAGAATTTCTTCGAAAATTTCCAGTCCAGATTCGAAATGTCACGTACGATTTTTTTTTATGGTACTATTATTCCATTTTCTACTAGGAATGTAATTCCTTTTAGAAATTCATTTTCATCAATTTGCCCTTTAGTCCACCATGATTTATCAAATGCAACACTTGTTGCAAAAGCTGGCATTAACAAAGCTGAGCCAATTATAGATAACATTAAAAATAAAATTTCAATCATGTATGAATAAAAATTATTCAGTTTATAACTAAACAAAAACTTGTAGCAAGGCCGTTCCTGTTTTTGGGCATCCTTTTGTACTAACTCACTTTGGTCTGGCGAGAAAGGACTTTGATCTATTGGGAATATTGGACAGAATTTTCCATTAGGATGAATGAACCTTTAACAGGAATCGAGCCTTGGGATTTGTTCATATTTTGTAATTTTATTATTGATATATGACAATAACTTCAGATTTGCGGCATGCCTTTTTTCTTAGAAGTAAATCTCAAAAATTCTAGCATAATTAGGATAAATCTAATTTTTCATAAAATTAACTTACTGTCTATTTTTGGTTTAAGAATTTTATTCGGATTTTGTGTTACTAAATCTACAAAACTTTTCATTTCTTGTTCTAAATTTCTAATCACAGCTAATTCATTTTCAAAAATAGCTTTTCCATATTTTCCATCATTAAGAATAATGACCGCCTCAGGAGGATAATCTGGAGAATAACCAACAGTATTTTCTTTTGTGACAATAGCAACATATGAAATAATTCTCATTGCTTGAGTTATCAACTCATTCATTCCCTTATTATAATCATAAATCCTACTAAAGAAAGTCTTCACAAATGGACTTCCAGAACCTATTGCAAAATAATCATTAATTTCATCTTCGATTCCATCTGATGATATAAAGTGAAGGTGGATTTTCCCAACACTAGTTCGCATTCCAACTAATAACTCCAAAGGTTCTTCAAGATGTTTAGACTGAGAATTAATTTTTTTTACTAGGGATTCGCAATCATCAATTAAATCTTCTTCAGAATATACATGAGGTAGTTCAATTAGATTTTTATCAGATTCAAAGATTTCACATTCATTATTTTTTATTTCTTGAACAGATCTTAAATTGGTGGAAACACATTTTTCTTGTTTGTTAATGTACTCAATTGATTCTTTTTGAGTTAATCCTGTTTTTTTTAATTCTTTAATATTTAATATTTTCATTTGTGCAATTTTTTTTGTAACTATTTTAGGGATTTTTCTTGTAAATTCATTACAAAGGTTAACAAAACCCGCTGTGCCAACAATAAAGGGAGTGTTTTCTAAAGGAGTAAGTATCTTTGATTCAAAAATTGCTTCGCCCGTATCTAAATCGGTAGTTTTAGTATCAGAAACTAGTGCAACTCCCTCTTTACATTTGAAGCCTATAATTAATGTCATTTTAGATCATAGATTTTCTATATCAATTAACAATACAGGGCATTCGACGTTTTCTACTATTTTTCTTGAGACACTTCCTAATGACAAAAGTTTCTTAACTCCTTTTAGTTTACGGCGTTTTGCCATCACTATGAGATCTACGTTATGTTCCTTTACAACATTAATGATTTCATCTGCAGGAAATCCAATTCTAACATCTATTTGTGCTTCAATATTGTTTTCTCTACATGCTGAAATCTTTTTTTCAAGCTCTTGTCTCATTTCTTTTTTCATTGCATAGTTGGCACTTTGGATAGATGCTCTCATTGATTCTCTCTCAGAACTGGAAAGAGCAAAAGTTGGTGGATATTGAAGTTCTTCTACAACATGTAAAAGAATTATTTTAGATGATGATGATTTTGCAATATTAATGGCGTGTTTGAGAGATTCATCTCCTGCAGGAGTACCTCCATGAGGAACAAGAATTGTTTTGTACATGTTCATATTTTTATTATATAATTATTAAACTATCAACTCGTTTTTCAAAGCAAAATGTCAGGAGAGATGGAGTTTTTTATGCTCAATTTTGAGTTGATTACTAATATTTAGATTTTAATACAAGCCAATAAAATTTGAAGAATGAAAAAAGGAGAATATTATGAGTTTTGAAAATATTTTAGTTCCATATAATGGAAGTCAGGGGGCAAAAAGAGGATATAAATCTGCACTCGAATTGGCTTCTAAGACAGGGGGGAAGATTACAACAATAACATGTATAGAAAGTCCATCCATTCTATCATTTCTAAAACTAAAAAAAAATGAAAAAGAATTTGAAATTGAAAAAAAAATAATTGAAAAAGAACTTTCCCTTTTAAAGAAAGATGCCCACAAATTAAAAATTCCTTTAAAAATTGTTGTTCTTAAATCAGCATTTGCTGCAAATACCATTTTAGATTATGCCAAATCAAATAAAATAGATACAGTTGTAATAGGTAAAACCAAATTTCAAGGACCCGGGCATCTATATCATGAAAGTATGGTAAAATATCTATCTATGCGAATTAATTGCCCAATGGTAATAGTGAAATAAAAATGAAAAAAATTGAGATTACCTGTTATGATCAACGCAGCTCAAGTGTTGAATATGTCCTCAAAAAACACAAAGTTCCTTATCATGTAGAATTAGCCATGCATGATAATGCCAAACTTTTACGTTATACTATAATTTCTCCAAATATTATTTCATCAGCAATTATAAATGAGTTAAATAAATTAGTTGATACAAGACAAAAAGAAGTGCTCATAACATCTCAAACAATTGATGCCACCTTATCTGATTATCTTAGTAACTTAGAAGAAGAAGAAAAAGAAAAGCACAAAAAAGTTGGAAAGAAAAAACTTACAGAGGAATTTCAATCTCTTATAGAACCTAGTGTAGAATTTAATAAAAATCTCTTTGTCATGATAGTTATTGCATCTGGAGTAGCGACTGCAGGACTTTTTGCCAACAATGCATCTCTGGTAATTGGTGCAATGTTAATTTCTCCTCTTTTAGGTCCAATTACTGCTTTTTCATTTAATGTGGTAATTGGAAAACCTGAAAAAGCATACAAAGCAACAATTTCGGGATTAATTTTACTAGCAGCTGTAATTGCAACAGGAGCAATACTCACAATTATTGCACTTCAATTTGTTGACTTGCCTTTAACAAGCGAGATATTATCAAGAACTGAAATATCTCCAGTTTATTTGGCAGTTGCCATTGCTCTTGGATTTGCTGGAGGCATTGCCATGACAACTGATATTCCAGGAATTCTTGTAGGAGTTGCAATAGCTGCGGCATTAGTTCCACCAGCTGCTGTAGCGGGAATTGGCATTGCCTTGCTTGATTTTGAAATTTTTTCTAGTGCACTAACTCTTACTGCGGCAAATGTTATTGGTTTGTTAATTGGAACCATGTCAATCTTTTTTATGAAGGGAATTACTCCAAGAAGATTTTATGAAAAAGAAAAAGCCCAGCGTTACATCATAATTACTATTACAATTTTCATTGGTTTTAGTGTTCTTCTAGGATTTTTATTATTCAAACCTTAATTGTGAATTTTATATTACAGTAACCTGTCCCACTCGCCAAGGATGAAGTGTGCAGTAATAATTGTACAATCCTGGCTCTTCAAATTTAAAAGTAAAGGTTTCACCAGATTTTAGTACGTTACTATTGAATAAACCACTAGGTTTTCCATTTTGATCTTGACTTTGAATTGTGTGTAAAACATTATCATTGTTAATCCAGACTACGGTGGTGTCATCTTTTACATGCAAGTTTAATGGAATGTAAAAACCTGTGTTAGACTGTTGAGCATTACCATTTGGAATAATTATCTCAGCAGTAATTGGAATGCTGGGATCTACTGTTATAATTTCCATATCATCGGATTTATCTAAAATAAGAATATCATTTTCTATTAAAAATTTAATCGCGTTTAGAAATTCGCTTTCAGAAATTTGATCCGTACCATAAAATTTTGCAATGTCTTTAACCCAATCTGGAACTAATGTAGCTCTTGCATTATCGGTTAGAAATATTGGAAAAATCAATAACATTATAGTAATTACAAGAATTCCATGAAGGTGGTTTGGCTTCACACTAAACTAGTGCCAAATGTATGCTATATAGAAACCTCAAAATATCAAAAATGATAATCACCTTTGAAAGTTGTACTTACTTAGATATTTGATGAGGAAATGAATAAAAACATGAGTTCATTTAGGATTTTCTTATTTCTTCTTCCAATGGTTATTCTTTTTTTTGCCCAGGCTAATGCAGAAGAATACAAAGTGATAATTCCTTTTGGAGCGTATAATCCTGAACTAAATACACCTGCTGAAGAATGGTTTAGCCCAACTAAATTATCAATAAAGTACGGAGATACTATTACTTGGAAAAACGACGATAGAGAAGGGCACACGATTACCAGTGGAAAAGGATCAGGAAGATTTGGATGGATGAGTGATGATTATGGAAAACCTGATGGGTATTTTGATAGTGGGCGATTTATGCCAGGTGAATCATTTTCATTTACATTTGAAAGGGTTGGAACAATACCATATTTTTGTACAATACATCCATGGATGGAAGGAATTGTTATAGTTGAACAAACTATTCCTGATTATCCTCATGACGCTACAGGACAACGTTTGGAGATGCCTACGGGGGCATATACACCAGATGGAAAAATAGAAGTGAATCTAACTTGGGAGCCTCATGTAATTAAGACGCATGAGCTAATAAAATTCATCTATCAATTTTATGATCCAGCTACAAACTCTAATCTTGCAAAAATGAAATACGATTTTGTAATTTTTCAAAATGGTAAAGAAATCTACCGAGGCGCAGGAGTAAATGAGATTGGAGGAGATTATAGAAACTTTGTTTTTGAAGAATCTGGTTCAATAATTATTAGATTTGAAAATATTGTAAGCTCTGCCATACTATCTGATGAAAGTGTAACAGTTAGAGGAGAGGTTGCAGATAAAGCTGCAAGAAGTGTTGATTTTACTGCAGTAGCTTATGATAATCCTGAACAATCAACACATGAAGAATTTCACATATCTCCTGCTACAAGGCTTGAATTTTATTATGAGTTGGCAATTGCAATTATTATTATTCCAGCAGTTATGTTTATTTTTGTATTATACTGGATGAAGAAAAAACCACAAACAAGAAAAACTTCAATTTAGGAAATATATGGCTTCAGATAAAAAATTCATAATTATTCTCATTGTAGTTGGAATAGCTTCACTTGTGGTTATGGTTGGGGTAATTGGTCAAGGAAATGTTAGAGAGATTCCGTTATTTTATCCTGAAAAAGTAGAACAAACAGTTGCCTTTCAAGAAGTTGATGGAAAAGTGATGCTAGTAGGAAAAATTGGAGTGTTAGAGGGTAACAATCCTACATTGATAATGAGGACAAGCTTTGCCTATATACTAACAGTAATCAATGAAGGAACTACCAATCATAGATTATACATAGATGGTCTAGAGGTACAAACAGATCTATTAAACCCTGGAGAAAACGATACAATAACTATAATTCCTAACAAAGAAGGGGTCTACAACTATTATGATAAAAGGGAGAGAAATGTTCTGCTAGGACAGATAAAGGCGGTAACTGTAGTTCCTAGTGATGAGTTTGAAGGAATAATGAGGGATTTAATATAAAATGAAATGG
Organism: Nitrosopumilaceae archaeon; assembly: GCA_042138025.1. Taxonomy (GTDB): domain Archaea; phylum Thermoproteota; class Nitrososphaeria; order Nitrososphaerales; family Nitrosopumilaceae; genus CSP1-1. The sequence goes on from JBHIUZ010000001.1 coordinate 42,056, forward strand.
CATTTTGAGGATTTTATTTATGGGTCTATGGATGGGGCTGTAACCACGTTTGCAATCGTTGCAGGAGTAGTTGGAGCTGCACTTTCTCCAAATATTATATTGATACTAGGTTTTGCAAACATGTTTGCTGATGGATTTTCAATGGCTGTTGCTAATTATCAATCCTCAAAAGCTCGCAGTGAGTATATCCAAATGAAAAGAAAAAAAGAGGAATGGGAAATTGATAATCAACGGGAGCAAGAAGAACAAGAAATTCGAGATATTTATGAAAAGAAGGGTTTCAAGGCAGAGTTTTTAGAAGAAATAGTTAGAATGATTACCTCAAGAAGAAAAGTTTGGGTCGATACCATGATGAAAGAAGAGCTGGGTCTAATAGAAGATGGTAAACGGCCATTAAATTCCGCACTCAGTACATTTGTTGGTTTTAATTTAGTTGGATTGATTCCTTTAATTCCATTTTTAGTATTTTATGGAATTGGATTAGCTACCAATTCTGAAGCATTTATCTTGTCAGCTGCATCAACTGGTATTGCATTTTTCATTGTGGGACTAATCAAAGGAAAGATTGTAAAAAGATCATTGTTTAGATCTGGATTATTCACGTTACTTATAGGAACAATTGCTGCATCTGTGGCTTATTTTGTAGGTTATTTACTTCATCTTATCATAAATTAATTAAACTCTAACAAGTTTCAATGTATTCTTTTATTGTTTCAGCAGATTTGTGTAGTAAATCAAATTCAGATTTATTTAATGCGATTTCCTGGATACTTGCACCGTCTTTTGTAATCTTTGTTGGAATCCCTAATGGAACATTTGAAATCCCATACTCTCCTTGCAATAAAACAGAAGTTGGAACTGAAATTTCTTTGTTTGTGGCTAATGATTTAATGATGTCAAAGGTATTTTTTGCAATGCCAAAAATCGATGGCCCTTTGTACTCTCTTAAGATCTTCCAATAAAAAATAAGGTCCCCTTTAATTTTGTGCGCTTGTTCATCAGATAAAATCTCCATTATAGGCTTTTTGTCAAATTTTGCTAAAGAAAAAATGGGCACCATTGAATCTCCATGTTCTCCTAAGACCAGGGAATTTTTAATTTTTGATTGATCAGTGTTTAGCTCCTTTGAAATCAAATATCTAAATCTGCTTGAATCAAGACTGGACGCTACTCCAATCACTTTTTCTCTAGGAAATCCTGATTCTTTTTGAAAAAAATAGGTTAGAACGTCAACAGGGTTAGATATTACTAGTATCTTTGCATGACTAGAATATTTTTTAATCTGCTTTGCAATATCTCTAATCATACGAACCTGGTCAGATAGAAGTTCAACCCTATTTGCAGTATAGGTACCTGTACTGGCAGAAATAATTACAACGTCAGAATTTTTTATTCCTGAAAAGTCAGTTGCGGTAATTGAAGTCGGAGAGTTTTCAGGGATAGAATTTGAAATATCCAAAGCCTGGCCTATAGCTTTTTCTTTATGCCGATTTACTAAATGGATATCATCAATAGAATTTGTTGCGGCTAAAAATGCAATCGCAGAACCGACTCTACCAGTTCCTATTATAGAAATCAAAATATTATCACAAAATTACTTAAAATGGGTTATAATTTAATTTGGCTTAATTGCAATGCATTGCAATGCAGTCCTGCTCATTATATTCCAAGTTTCCAAAATAATATCATGCAAACATTAGTTCAAGGAAGAAAAATTGATGAGGATGCACAAAAAGATGCAATTCTTGGAATAATTTCTGACAAATACTGCAGGGCGATCTTGGAGACAACCATGGATAAACCAAAATCAGCAATGGAGATTAGTGCAGAAAACAAGATACCTATTAGCACCGTCTACAGAAGGCTACAAACATTACACGACAATAAACTTCTGGGAATATCAGGTTCAATAAGTGATGACGGTAAAAAATACTTCTTGTATAGAAGTAAGATAAAAGCAATCTCATCCTCGTTTAAAGGTGGTTTCGTAGAAATCGAGATAGTTCCTAACCTAATAAGAACAAGTTAGGTTAGGAGAGTTTATTTTTCAGGATTGAAAATCATGGATGAGAATCAAAATTCTGCTTTAAATCATACAGTTACTCAAAAATTTCAGCAAATGTCGGTTTATTCATCCCCTGTAATTACTGTAGATCAAGAGGCCTCAATTCATGATACATTGGTCCAAATGCAAACCAGCTTTATCAAAAGAGTAGTGATTGCTGATAAAAATAAACCTCTTGGTATTGTTACTGAACGTGATATTAGTTACTTCTTAGAGCAGGATAAAACCGCCAAGGCACTTAATGAAATTCCAATAAAATATGTCATGAAAAAAGCACCAGTCATAGTTCCTGATGGTGTTGATGATAAACTCGAGCAATGTGCCACAAGAATGGAGACTTTTAAAATTGGTTCAGTAATTTTAGTTGATGACTCTGGAAAATTAATTGGAATAGTAACTAAAACAGATATTACAAAAGTTTTTTCTAAAATTTATGGAGGACAATATCAAGTTAAAGATTTCATGACTAGAAAACTGATAACATGTAGAAAAACGGATTCTTTGAGATTTGCGCTAAATATGATAAATAAAAATAATATATCGCGTCTTGTAGTTACAGATAACAAAGGAACACCTGTAGGAATTATTTCTACAAATGATTTTCTTACACATAGTGATTATTTTTCTGATGGAAAAACAAGAACTAGAGATTATCTTCTTCCTCTAAAATCAGAGAATCTTCAAGTAAAAGATTTGTTAACTGATAATCTACTTTTTATTGAAGAAGGAGAAGATTTAGCGAGGGCTGCCAGCATAATGATAAAAAATAAGGTGAGTGGAATTCCTGTATTAGATAAAAACAAAAACCTTGTGGGATTAATTGACAAATCAGATATTGTCAATGCTTTCAATAATGTAAAGATAGATAAAGATCTCTCACAAAAGTATGGATATCTGCATTGAGTACAAAAGATATTCTAAACGATCCAATTTCAAAATATACTGATCATCATATGACAGTTGTTGAGAGTCATCTTAAGGTAGATTATGCTGCCAAAGTTATGATGGATTCGCAGGTTGAAAGTGTTTTGGTATTTGAGAACAATGATTTGATTGGAATAGTGACCATGAAAGATATTTTTAGAGATGTTGTAGCAGCAGGAAAAGATCCATCAAAATTAACCTTAAAGGAAATTGCCCACAAACCAATTATTAAAATTCACAAAGATGAGAAGGTAAAAGACGCAATTGCAATAATGAATAAAAATGATATTAGAAGACTGGTTGTAACCAATGACGAAAGGCCGATAGGAATAATTTCTCAAAAAGCGGTGATAGGTAACTTGGGAAAATTTTCTGCAGCATTACCTGAACTTGAGCTTCCAGATAAAGTAAGATGTCCTTACTGTTCTTCTTTGTATGATGATAAAAGATCGCTCTCTAAGCACATTGATGATATTCATATTGGAAAAGGACTCTTTGAGGGAAATCTAGCCCAAGCAAATCAGCTAGGTTCAATATAGAGTAAAACTTTTCAGAGTATTGATGAGTGTCTCCCCTATTCGTAGAAAAACTCATTCACCAAAAAAAGAAAAAACTCGCAGCATCACCTATAGGTTTCCTGAATGGCTTGTTGACGAATTAGAGACTGAATCAACAAAAAAAAATATTTCACAAAATGTTTTGGTTAGACAGATTTTAGAAAAATATGTTCAATGGGATAGATTTGCAGATAAGATTGGAATGATTCCTGTTCCAACAAATATTCTTGTAAGTCTAGGAAAAGAAATGACTGGAAAGGATATTGAAAGCATTCTAAAGGTTATGCTTCCTTTGATAAAAGAATCCGTACTTTTTATGAAGGGAAAATATGATTTAAAACGGTGTATTGAAACATTAGAAGATTACATGAAAGCCTCAGGCATGAATTCTGATCACAGAATTGAGGGAGAACTTCATCACTTTATAGTACAACATGATCTTGGAATAAAATGGTCTTTACTCACTGAACGATTGTTTAAGGAAATTTTTAATGAGTTTTTGCCTGATAAAAATCTAAAATGTCAAACAACTGAAAAAACAGTGATTGCAACTATTGGATTAGGATCTGATTTTAATGAGCATGATTATTAAAAAAAGTTATTGCACATGGATTGATTGTTTTTTTGGTTTTGCTGTAGGAGTGATTTTTGGAAGTATCACATCTAAAACTCCATCAGTTAATTTGGCCTTTGCTTTACCAGGGTGAACCTTTTCCGGGAGTGGGAGGGTTCTGTAAAATGAAATCTCACTTCTTTCCTTTCTAAGAAAGTTTTTTTTCTTTTCTTCAGAGGATTCTTTATGCCCGGCAGAAATTTCTATTGAATTCTCTGTTACATTAAGATCAATTTCGTTTTTCTTAATTCCAGGCATGTCCACTTTAACTCTGAGTTCTTTACCTTCATCAATAATATCGCAATATGTTTCTGGAAATTTTGGCATACTTGGCATAGAGATTGAAGGCATTCTAAAAGATGGAAATGAGCCAAAACTCTTTTCCATATCCCTTCTAAAATTTTCAATAGAATGTTCCATTTGGTCCCAGCTTGGACCCCAATAAGGCATCAATCCATGTGCTGTTGTTTTTTTGGATTTGTTCTTAGCCATATAATTAATTAACATTGGTTACTTAATTAGATATATGATAATTTTCTAATTTGATAATAAGTTATGGTTATGAGAAATTATTCCACCTTAATTTTATTTCCTCGAAAAACTTTTGGAATATTAATAATTAATATCCCATTGGAGAAATTTGAGGTAATTTTCTTATCATTTATTTCTCCTGGTAGTGAAATCTTTTTTTTAAAGTAAAGAAATTCACATTTAGGCTCCATTGATTCATCGCAATAGGCCTCTCGTAATTTTGCATCTATAGTTATTATATTTCCCGTATCAAATGTAACTGAAATATCATCTTTGTTTACAAGTGGTAGATCTAATTCTATTATCCATTTTGATTCAAGCTCAGTGATGTAGGAAAGCGGTGAAAGGATTTTTTCTGTTGTATCATCAACAAGTTTAGGAAATAAAATGGGAAAAATGTTTTTAATTTCAAAAATTTCATTTTTTTGAATCATTTTCATCATCCATATATCTTAGGCATTTTACTTACAGATTGTTTGCCAGCTTGCTGTTGAAGGGCGGTAATTGTTTCTTGCATTAAATTTCTGTGTTGAATACGCAAATATTCTAATTTTTGCTGTATTTCAGATGTATCAATTTTTACTTTAAGTATTTTTGATAGAAGAGTAATAGCATGAACGGATGCTTCAGGATCTGGAAAAAATGGATGACACTCACAATATAATACCAGTGCTGGAATTTCGTTTGCCCTAAAGGCAGAGATTACAGAAGCATCGGTACCAAAAATTGTGCCAGAAAGAAATTTTGGGATGTTGTTTTCATATAACATTTTTTCTAATTTATTATGAGTAACAAGTCCGTATGCTTTTGGAAGCTTAGGGTCTCTATTAGCAGAATCTAACCCACTGATAATAATTGTTTTTTCAATCTTATTCTTTTTTGCAAATTCGATGAGAATTTCAGAAAAGGCATGTGCCATTTCTGGATCAAATGGCAAATCAGACATTATTACAAACAGGTTGTCTTTGTTGTAAACTCTAATTGGACCAAATATCTCACCATTTTCAATAAAAAGAGTAGGCAGCAAACCTGGATGCTCTATTTCACCAATTAATTTCATTTTTAAGTGATATACAATATATGAAATCGTAAATGTCCCAATGAGTCCATTACTAGGAAACCCCACTAGCAAAACATTTTCTTTGATTTTAGATTGGCTCAATTAGACCAGGAGTCTCTAATTTTCTTATGCTTGGTTTGTTTCGTTTCTTGGCGCGTTTAGATAACTGTCTTCGCATCTTTTGGCTTAAGATTTCAAAAACTTTACCCAAATCCCAACCGTTCTCTTTGAAAATAAATGGAGCATAATGAGGAGTCGTAATCATTATAGATACTTCATACATCCCCTCTTTTCGTTTGTTACTTCCAGTACGATGTTTTTTAATTATTATTTTTGCTTCCTGAATTTCAGAGTAAACACTCCTAATTCTTTTTAGGGTATCTGAAAATTTATTGGAGATAAGATCAACATTTTTTTGCTCTTCTGGAAGACCTACGATATATAGAGGAATTTCACTTTCAATTTTTGATGCAAGTAAACTGAGAATATCTCGATAAGTAATAATTCCTTGAAGCTTATCCCATAGAGAAACAAGACAGCAAGTAGTATCCGTATTTAGCATTCTTTGAATGATGGTATTTAGATCATCGCCTGGAGTACATTGAGGAATTCTAGTACTACCAATGTTTCTTATTTTTCCTTCAAATTTTCCAACTTTTTTCATTCCCCTAGATCTATTTCCCAGTCTTTCAAGTGGATTAATTGTTTGAAGAACATGAAAAGATGTTAAAACCTGACTGATTGTATTTTTATCAATTACAGGTAGATGATCTATTTTTTTTGAGAGCATTAATTTTCTAGCCGTTCCAAGGGTTTCGCTAGATTTTATTGTGATCGGATTTGATGAGAGAATTAAATTTGCCTTAATCCATTTGTTGTCTTTTTTTGAAAGCAATTCAATGATGTTCTTTGAGGTGACACACCCAATAATTTTGTTATTTTCTACTACTGGAACTGCTCTAATTCTATTAATGGCAATAATGTTTGCAGCTTTTTGTATTAAATCATTTCTAGTTAAAGATGAAATTGGAGTTAAAAAAGACCTAATATTCATATCATCAATATCTTTTGCTTTAAGTAACGTCCGAACATTTGTGGTTAAAACTGAACCGCCATCAAGGCAAAAAACATCATATACATTATTTTTGGATATTTCATTTATCACTTGTGAGACAGTAAATGTAGGTTTGATCTCTATAGCCGAACTAATCAAAGATGCTACATTGGAATTGTAGATGTCCTTAAAATGTTCATAGATAGTTTCAGTAATCATTTTTTCTTCAATTCAGTTAGAAAAATTTTCCATTAAAAGAAACGCTTGATTTTCAAAAGTGATATTCATAGGTGAGATTATGACCCAGGTATTTAACAAATAAAATTACAATAATCTCATGTTACTAAAAAAAGCTGGGTTAAATGATGTAATAGTAAAACGTTCAATCACAGTTAAACCTAGCACGTCTCTTCTTGACGCTAGAGATATTTTATTTAAACATAAGATTAGAAGATTAATAGTTTTAGGAGCAAAAAATAAACCGGTTGGAATAATAACAGAAAAAGATGTAGCTAAAGCCGTTTACAATTTTGCTGGAAAATCAATTCAATCGGTTTTAGTCGGAAGTTTTATGTCAAAAAAACTAATTACTATTAAAAAAAATGCTACCGTATATGATTGTGCTAAATTAATGAAATCCAATAAAATTAGCTCAGTTATAGTTATTTCAGACAAGGGGACGCTTGATGGGATTATTACAAAATCAGATCTTGTTTCAATGTTCCTAACTCAGTCAATAAAACCTTTGAAAGTATCTGATATTATGACTCGAAAAGTAATTACAGTAACACCAACAGATTCAGTACTTTTAGTTGAAAGCTTACTAATCAATAATAGAATTACGAGAGTAGTAGTACAGCGAAGTAGAAAACCTGTAGGGATAATCACTCATAGAAACTTTTTACCAGCAAAAATTCCTCATTGGATTGCAGAATCTGCAGATCCAATAGAGTTAGAAAAATATCGAGTAACTCAACAGATGAAAGAATTACAAATTAATCAGCTTACTTACCTTCTTCCATTCAAAGCAGTAGATATTATGACTCCCAATCCCATAACTGTTGATGCAAATGATGATGTATCAGTAGCCGCATTACTAATGATTCGGCATGATATTAGTGGTTTGCCAGTAGTAAGAAAATCAATATTGGTTGGAATCTTAACAAAAACAGACATTGTAAATGCAATTGCAAAACGTTAGGGATGTAATATGACTACTGCTAAAGACTTGATTCAAAAACCAATATCGATTCTTAAAAGATCCACTATTTCAGATGCTATAAAAAAAATTCTAGAAAATAATATTAGTAGATTAATTTTAAAAGATTCTGGTAAGCCAGTAGGAATAGTTACAGAAAAAGATATTGGGTTTTTCTTATTCAATGAAAAAACAACCTTAGGTCTTGATGCAATTCCTCTAGAAAAAATAATGAAGCCAATTGAATATGTTAAAGAAACTGAATCAGTAAATAATTGTGCAAAAGTGATGATAGATAAAAAAATCAGTTCATTAGTAGTTGGAAATGAAAATTCATTGGAGGGAATATTTACCAAAACTGACCTTACAAATTATTTTGCAAAAAATTGTGCTGGAAAAAACAAAGTAGCAGATTTTATGACACATGATTACATTTCCACACATTATGGGGCTACACTGTCACATGTTATCAAAAAAATGCTAGAAAACAAAGTTTCTAGGCTGGTTACCCTTAATCAGGAAAACAAGCCTGTTGGAATTATTTCCCTTAGAGATTTTTTTAAAATTTCACTGGATCTTGGAAGTGATGAAGATGATGTTGGTGCATATGCATTTGCAGATAATATGCGTAAAGGTTTTCTATCAGAAACAGGATTTGGTGGCACTACTCTTGCAAGAGACATCATGTCAAAAGAATTAATCTCAATAAAATTTGACGAAGATCTTGCCATCGCATCTAAGAAAATAATTGAAAATAAAGTAAATGGTCTTTTTGTATATGATGATAAAGATGGACTAGATGGAATAATTAGTAAAACAGACATTACTCAAGCTTTGGCCTCTTTAGATTAATTTATGGCGATCATTACACAAACTATCAAAGTAAAAACTAAAGGACAAGATAGTATTACCAATATTACAAAAAAAGCATCAAAAATTATTAAAGAATCTAAACTTAAAATTGGAATAGTAACAATCTTTGTTTCTGGTTCAACTGCTGCTCTTACCACAATTGAGTATGAACCTGGATTATTATCAGATTTTCCAAAGATGTTAGAGAGGATAGCTCCTCAGAATATGGAATATGAGCATGAGAAAATGTGGCATGATGGAAATGGGCATTCTCACGTTAAAGCATCACTAATTGGTCCATCATTAACAGTGCCATTTAACGAAAGCAAGCTAATGTTAGGAAGATGGCAGCAAATTGTTCTTGTAGAGTGCGATATTAAAAGCAGAGATAGAAGTCTGTTATTACAAATTATGGGAGAGTAAAAAGAATTTTAAATTGACTAAATTAAAGAATCGAAGTCAAGCAGGAATAAAACTTGCTGAAAAGATAAAGCGTATTTTAAATGAGAAAAATGTAATAGTTCTAGCTGTTCCAAGAGGAGGTATAATAATTGGAGAAGAGATTGCCAAAAAATTAGGCTGTTCTTTAGATGTGATAGTATCTAAAAAAATTACACCGCCAAGTTCTCCAGAATATGCAATTGGGGCAATAACACATGATGGAATGATTTATCAGAGTCAGAATTGGGATAGGTTTTCAAAAGAATCAAAATTCCAAAATGAAATTAATAAAAAAAAGGCAGAAGTAAAAAGAAGAATAGAACAGTATAGAGGAAACGCTGATTACAAATTTGACGACAAAACAGTAATTCTTGTTGATGATGGAATTGCCACTGGGGCAACAATTTTTGTTTTATTACAATGGTTAGTAAAACAAAAAGTTAACAAAATAATCTTAGCAATTCCGGTAATACCAGCTGATACCTATGAAAAAATGAAGTCATTTGTTAACCTGATTGTTACTTTGCAAATTCCTACAGAGTTTTACTCTGTAGGTCAATTTTATGAGGAATTTGATCAAGTATCCGATGAAGAGGTAATGATGATATTAGAGAGATTCAAAAACCCACAGACTATAGATAATGGAATTAGTTAAATCATTCAAAAAAGTATTTAGAAAATCATTTTGCAGTATTTGTCTTACTGAAACAAAAATAAGTAAATTTGATAGACTGGATTTATGTTCTAAATGCTTGGAAAAAGTAAAAGAAATAGAATTAGAAGATCCTGTAATAATTTCAAAAGAACAAATTGCCGGAGGTATAAAAAATGAATTATAAAATTAATTATAGGTTTTCTTGTGGAGAGCCTCCAAAGAATACATAAATAAAATCTGCATTTCCGAATCCTTCGCCTTCTTGCCGCATGCCCTTTTCAACAAAATATGATTCTGCCTTTAATGCATCATCTACTGTATCTGCATCCCAATCTCGCCAGCTATCTGGGCTCCCATGTTGGGTTTTGCTATCTTGAGCATCATTTGCTCTACCTATTCTCCATTTTGAGTATACCCCATCTGTTTGAGTTTTTACTAATTCGTCAATTTCTGAGATGATTTCTGACGCATTCATGATATAATATTTTAAAAAAACTCTTTAAAATAGGTGCAGACTAAAATCGATTTTGATAATATCAATTAGCCCTAAATAGTCAAAATGGGAATAAATTTGGAGTTTAGGAGATTTATTGGCACTAACGGATAATTTTAAAAAAGAAATCGCATTTAGTATCGAAGGATATATTTCACATCTTCAAAGAACAAGTGCAAAAGATTTGATTGGAGTAAAAAAAATAGGAAAATATGAAAATTATAAAGATTTCTGGCATGGTTATTTTCTAGGAACTGTTGAAGGACAGATAATGAAGATGTTTTTCCATGATTATAATCGTGAAATGACTCAATACGAAAGATTAGAGTTAGATCAAATTATCTCCCTTTATGACATTTTTTTCTTACAAGTTATAGAAAAATTAAAGTAAAATTTTACTTAATAAACAAATTCAAATCTTTTTTCTTGAAAATTTTTGTCTAGTTTACCAACCATCGGAATTTGATTCATACAAAATTTGCATTTATTATTGTCATCTAAGTTCCATTCTAGTATATCAAAATTGTATCTTCTAATTACAATTTTATGGCATTCTGCACAATATGTGTGCTCAAGAGGATGTCCTGGAACATTTCCTACATATGCATATTGGAGACCTTCTTTTTTTGCAATTTCGTAATGTTTTTCAAGTGTTTTTACCGGTGTTGGCTCAAAATCCATCATTTTGTACGAAGGATGGAATTGTAAAAAATGAATCGGCATTTCAGGGCCAAACAGATCATAAATAAATTTACATAGTTTTTTTGCATGTTCCAGATCATCACCAACTCTTGGAACAACTAAATCTGTAATTTCAACATGTATGTTTGTTTTTTCTTTAAGTTCAACTAACGTATCAAAGACAGGCTGAGAATTTGGAATTCCAACATACCGCCTTACAAATTTTTGTTCTCCGTTTCCTTTAAAATCTACAGTAATACTATCGAGAAACTCGTTCATCATCTTAACTGATTCTGGAGTAGCAAACCCATTTGATACAAACAAATTGAATAATCCTTTTTTTCTTGCAAGTACACCACAGTCTCGTGCGTATTCAAGAAAAATACTTGGTTCATTATATGTATAGGCTATTCCTTGGCAGTCATAAAGCAATGCCTTTTCAACCACCTCTTCTGGAGAGATATCTGCGCCTTCTACTTTCCGTCTTTGGCTTAGATCAAAATTAATACAGTATTTGCACAGCCAGTTACATCCAGTTGTACCAAGAGAAAATACCTTGGATCCAGGCATAAAATGTGTTACAGGTTTTTTTTCTATAGGATCAATATGGCAAGCTGCTACCTTTCCATAAACATAGAGAACAAGCTTTCCATCTTTGTTTCCACGGATTCCACATAGACCAATCTGATCTTCTCCAATCTCACAGTATCTAGCACATGCCAAACAACGAACTTTTTGGTTTGGTAATCGCTCATAGAGTATAGCCTCTTTTTCCATATTTGTTTATGTTAATGAAGTGATAAAAGACTAATGAGTAATTATCAAGTATGGAAATCGCTTCCTGATGATTTAATTGGAGTTTAGAAAAAAAAGACAATATAATGAGTCCAAGAATTTTTGTAGAATCAGTTAAGTGTATTCCAACATTTGAAAAAAGATTTGAAATTGTAGAGAGAAAAGGAATTGGTCATCCTGATACAATTTGTGATTTAGTAATGAATCAGATCTCAATTGAATTATCAAAGACGTATCTCAAAGAGACAGGAAAAATACAACATCATAATATGGATAAATCTATGTTAGTTGCAGGGCAAAGTGAAAACAAATTCGGGGGAGGAAATATAACAAAACCAATGAAGTTGATAATTGGAGATAGAGCAACATTTGAGGTAAATAGAAAAAAAATACCAGTTGAGGAGCTATCCATTTCAATTGCAAAAAAATGGTTTGAAAAGAATTTAAGATATGTAAAAGATGAGCACATCGAATACCAATTAGAACTTGGAACATCTTCCCATGAGCTCCGTTCAATCTTTGAAAATCCAAAGTCATTTGTTTCAAATGATACATCGGCATTAGTGGGTTATGCCCCTTTTACTAAAACAGAATCGGCAGTATTAGAGACTGAACAATACATAAACTCAGAGAAATTCAAAAAAGAATTTCCGGAATCAGGAGAAGATGCCAAAGTGATGGGATTTAGAAATAAAAATAATTTAGAGATAATAATTGCCATGGCATTTGTTGATTCTTATGTTTATTCAGAAAAAAATTATTTTAAAAGAAAAGAAGAGATGTTGCAAACGATTTCTGAGTTTCACAAAAAAAGTTCTTTTGATAAAATTGAGATTTCTATGAACAACCTAGATGTAATAAACAAAGGAATTGGCGGATTATATCTGACCGTTTTAGGAACATCTGCAGATAATGCCGATTCGGGTGAAGTTGGAAGAGGCAACATGGCTAACCGAGTAATTTCTCTTTCAAGACCTGCAGGATCTGAGGCTACTGCAGGAAAAAATCCTGTCAGCCATATTGGAAAAATTTACAATGCATTATCATTTAAAATTTCAGAAGAAATTCAAAAAACATTGCCTGAGATTGATGAGGTTCTTGTTTGGATGTACAATATTATCGGAAAGCCAGTAAAAGAACCTCGGGCAGTTGTAGTACAACCAATTTCTAACAAAAATCTTGATCTATCTAAAATTGAATCTACAATTAAAGAAATAGTTGATAAAAATCTCGATAACATTGATCAGTTTTGTATGCAGTTATCAGTTGGAAAAATTGATGTGATATAATTATGAATGATACCACACCATTACCAGAATGGCATATAGAGGTAAAGACTAGTTCGAAATTAACATTAGTTGTTGTAGATATGCAAAAATTGTTTTTGACAGATAAAAAATCCCCTTGGATGAATAAAAAATTACTAGCCATTGTTCCAAATATTCAAAAACTAATCAAAACTATTGGAGTAAAAAATGTGATATTTACTCGATTCACTCCTCCTAAAAATTGGCAAGAGGAACATGGTTCTTGGAAAACATACTATAAAATTAATAAAAAAATTACTACAAGCATCATAGGAACTTCAACATTAGATATCATCGATGATTTTATTTCATATATTCCAAATTCACTCGTTGTAAGTAGAAAAAAATCAGCATCAATATTTATGGTAGGAAATTTTCATTCCAAAATAAAAAAGAAATCTACAAGAATTCTAATTTTTACAGGCATAGAAACTGATTACTGTGTGATCTCAAGTGTGTTAGATGCTATTCATTTAGGATACTATGCGATAGTAGTAATGGATGCATGTGCAAGCAGTAAAAAACAAGGTCAAAAACATGCAAGAGGGATATTTGAAAGATTTCCAGAACAACTTTGGATAACATCTACAAATGATTTAATTAATCATATAACATCATGAAATAATTTCAAAATTTTGTCAACTTATTTGTAAAGGGACATAATCATTAAAAAATTCTATCAATATTTATCATAATGATTATCAATCTTGCAGTAATTACAAATTAATTCTCCGTTTGAATCAGCCTTACCTGTAGTCATACATTCACCTTCTAAACATTGGCACTTGAGCTTTGTCATTTTTTGTTCTATTCTTCAGATTCCTCGGTCGCTTCATCTTGTTCATAGCCTTCCATTAGTTCAAGTTGATGAGATTCTTCTTTCATTTCTTCTTGTTCTAGCTTTTTCCATTTTTTTTCAGTTTCTTTTTTTGGTTCAGTATTTGTCATAATAGAGATTCACAAATACCAAATATTAGATACACTGTGATTATCAAATTTGAAAATAATAGATGACGAGGATTGGGATATGTTTTTACAGGGGAAACCTGCGCAGAACAAAATTATTCAAGGGGCATCCCAGAACTTTCTGTTCCTTATTCAGACGTAACTTGTATGTTCCGTCAGAAAATCCTCGTCATAAAATATATGATTTTGAATTACTTAAGAGATAAACACGATTCTTAATTTTGATTTTAACTAACGGTTACCATACCGGTAGCCCAAGGATGTATCATACAAAAGTATTTGAATTCACCAGAGGAATCAAATCGAAATGAAAACGTTTGTCCTGCTTTTATAAGACCACTATTAAAAATATTATCTGGACCAGTAAGAGCTATTCCACTAGTGACTGTATGGGGGGAGAAATCGTCATTTCGCCAGATTATATCGCCACCAACAAATATTGTTACATTTGGAGGGTCGTAACATAGATTTGCTTTTTCGCATCCAGGGCTAGAGGTGCCTTTTGGGATGCTAACAAACTTTGCTGGAAGTTTCGCACCAACAGTTTCTTTAGCAAGCTGTTGTGTTTTTTCTGTTTTTTCTTTAATTTCTTTTGAAAGTTGTTGAATATCGTCTGAAGCCTTTTGTGCCAATCTATTTTCTAATTCAAGTTCTGAAATAGATTTTACTGACATGTCATCTTTTGGGAGAATATCAGAATCTATTGTTAATCCACCAGTTGTAGAAAATGAAACTGCTATAGCAGTTATAGCAATAGCAAATATTATCCCAAATTTATCAGCAGCTAACAACATATCATAAAGAATCATAAACTTAGTTAAAGTTGGGCCATATTATCATAAATGAAAATCAATTTCACTAATGTTTTACAAATTTCAGATTTCATCGATTGTAACTTTAACTTGTTTTCCTTCGTACTTTTTGGTAATTTCTTTTAGACGATCGGCGGGAACAATAATAATTCGTCTTTCTTTGCCGTTAGAATCGCTACCGGATTTGGCAATTTTTGCGACAAAAGTGGTTACCATGTAGATATAACAACAAGGCTCTATATAAAAATACACAATTATACACAATGTATATATATGTATGATTGTGTATAATAGTACATGGTAATTAAAAAGCTCAACTCTGAGACTACGACAATATCAATCCAAAAAGATCGTTGTAATAGATGTGGAAAAGTAAGCAATATCACAGATACTGAAAATGGAGAAATTTTTTGTGGCAGTTGTGGATATGTAATGTCAGAAAAAATTGAGGATTCGGGTCCAGAATATCGCAATTTTATGGATGGTAGTGATAAATCAAGAGCAGGTGCAGGCACTGCACTTAGTAGACATGATAGAGGCCTTGCAACTATAATCAATCCCACAAACAGAGACGCCAGTGGTAAACCACTCTCTTCTTCAATGAAAACCACAATTGGACGTTTAAGAATTTGGGACAGCAGAAGCCAAGCTCACAAGTCCTCTGATCGTAATTTTAGACAGGCATTTAATGAATTAAGCAAATTAAAAGATAAACTTGGACTAACTGAACCAACTATAGAAAAAACGGCGTATATTTACAGAAAAGCAATCAATAAGAATTTAGCCAGGGGAAGATCAATTCACTCTTTGTTGGGGGCATCATTATATGCTGCATGTCGTGAGGCAGAAACACCTAGAACATTAAGAGATATTGAACTTGTTAGTGATGTAAAAAGAAAAGAGCTGGCAAAGTGTTATAGAGTTTTAGTGGAAAAACTTGACCTTAAAATTCCAGTTGTGAATTCTATATTTTGCATAGCTAGAATTGCAAATAAGATTCAAATTTCAGAAAAATCAAAACGTTTGGCAGTAAAAATTCTCAGAGATTATGAGCTAAAGGGGGAGACAGCTGGAAAAAGTCCCACCGGACTAGCAGCTACTGCACTTTATCTTGCATGTGTAAAAACTGGGGAAAAATTTTCCCAAAGAGACATTGCAAGTGCTGCTAATATTACCGAAGTTACAATTAGAAACAGGGCAGCAGCAATAAGAAAAACTCTTAATCTTTCTGACGTGTCTTATGAACGAAAATCAACTGAAGAGGTAAGGATATGATCATTAAAGAATTACTTTCAAAAATAAAAAGAAATTTTGGTTTAAAGTTATCAAAACCTATTAAAAATGATAATGATGAACTGAAAATAGATCAAGAATTTGATTTAGATTATGAGATTGTAAAGATACATCAAGTTGGATTAGCAGATCCCTTTGCATTACAAGGGATTGTAGTTCTAAAAACAGATGATGGGAAAGAATTTCCAATATCTGCCTTTTCTGGTGAGGTGGCAAGATACATTTCAAATTTTCTTGAAGAAAAACAGGATTCTTTTCCAACTATTTACAATATGATAGAACAAATTTGTGAAGAGAGTGAGATATTATTAGTAAAAATAAAGTTATATTTCAGCGGAAATGCGCTACGGGCAAATCTTTACTTTGCCGGAAAAAAAGATATTGTTCTAAGGAATTTTCGAGCTTCTGATGCATTAGCACTTGCCACATTTTATAGAGCGCCTATTTTGATAAGAAGGGATTTACTTACAGAAAAAGTAATTACAAAGTAAATCCATTTTAAAAATAAATTTTAATGTTATTTAATTATGACGACAGGGATTTTGGATTTTTGAACCACATAGTTTGTGACACTTCCTAGAACAATTCCTGAGAAACTTCCTAGCCCTCTTGCACCAATAACAATCATATCAAATCTTTGTTTTTTAGCAAATTCGACTATAGATGGACCAGTACGTCCGTGAAGTATTATACTATTAAATAAAATATGGTTTTTAGAAGAATTAGCTTTGGCTTGTTTCACTATTCGTTGAGCCGCCCGCTCAAATCGTTTTGCTATAGGATCTAATGCAGAAAATTCCAAAACAGTTTGTAGATCAATTACGTGTACCCCGAAAAGCTTTGCTTTGTGAATTTTTGCAAGATAAATTGCCATGTCAAGTGCACGAATTGAATTCTTAGAACCATCAAGCGGCACCAGAATGTGCTTAATCTTCTTTTTTATCACACATAGAAATTGATAATCAAGTATATCTGTAGAAAAGGTCATTTCCACACATGAGTTTCAATCTCGAGAATTATCAGTGAGTTAAATTGTAAGAAGTTCAAATTTTTTATAGTTATGATCTGGAAAAAAATTCTTGTACCCCTTGATGGTTCAAAAAATTCCTTTAGAGGACTAGATACTGCAATTTATTTGGCTAGACAGTCAGGTGCAACATTAACAGGAATTTTTGTACTCCCTAGAACGCCGGAAAAGGCTTTTCGAAGGTTACAAAATCCTGAAAAAGAGGCATTAAAGATAGCTGATAAAGTAATGGAAAGAGCAAAAAAAAGAGCGGCACAAAATGGAATTGTTTTTAATAAAAAAATTGATTTTGGAGATCCTGCGTATATGATTGTAAAGTTTGCAAAATCACTAAATTATGACATTATTGTTATTGGTGCAAGAGGACAAAGTGGGATTAAGGATATTTTCTTAGGCAGTACATCAAATTATGTTCTCCATAAATCGACTGCCCCGGTAATTATTGTAAAATAAAATTAGAGGTAATTCTCAATTTTGAAAATTAAGAGATTCTTATGAATGATAATCTGGTTTATAGGTTAAATTCTAAAACATTCACATTTCATATATGATTAGAAAAAAAATTAAAAAAATTCTAGTTCCACTTGATGGCTCAAAAAATTCCATTCGAGGATTAGATAATGCGATATCTATTGCCAGAGCATGTCATGCAACTATTACTGGAATATACATTCTTCCCGTTTATCCAAGAAATTTTATTGATGCAGTAATTCCTTTTGTTTTTCATCCAGAAAGAGAAGCTAAGAAATTTTTGAATGATGCAAAAAAAAGAGCGGCACAAAAGGGAATTTTATTTAAATCCAAAATAATTTGGGGCAGTCCAACCTATGAGATTCAAGAAATGGCTAAATCCAAAAAATTTGACTTGATAGTAATTGGTGCTCGGGGAATGGGCACGATAAAGGAAATTTTCCTTGGGAGTGTTTCAAATGCAATTGTTCATAAAAGCAAAATCCCTGTAATGGTGGTCAAATAAAAAATGGTTGCAGGTATGTTATCGCATATTTTAGTTCCTTATGATGGATCAAAATATTCCAATAAAGCTGTAGAAAGAGCAATTGAGATCGCAAAAAAAAATAAATCAAAAATAGACATTATTTCTGTAATTAATGTAGATTACATTAGGCCTCCTGGTTCCTTACTAGGACTAGTAGGTTCCTCTTCACTAGAGGCAATAAAAAAAATAACTGCTTCTGCAACAAAAGAGGCCACCCAAATGTTAACGGCTCAAGTTTCAAAATGCAGGATTAGAGGGATAAAATCAGATTCTAAAGTTTTGTCAGGAAACATTACAGAGCAGATACTAAAATATGCAAAACAAAAGAAAATTACATTAATTGTTATTGGAAGTCAAGGATTGCATGGAATTAAAAAAATAAAAATTTTGGGCAGCGTCAGCAGAAAAATCTCAGAGCTTTCAAACTGTCCAGTGTTAATTGTCAGATAAATGAAGATATTTTCAAACATGAAAATTATCTTAGTCTCTTATATGTAGTAAAATCTTCATACAAATATTCATGGCAAAAAAAATCAATAATATCCTTGTGCCAGTTGATGGTTCACAAAATTCGTTGCGAGGGTTAGATAGAGCAATTGATATTGCTAAAGGAACTGGTTCTACAATTACCGCTTTGTATGTATTTCAGCTTCCTTGGAAGGCAGGACTAAAATTTACAAAATCTATGGAAAAACAGGCACAGGCAAAAGCAACTCGTGCAATTGGAGTGGCAAAACAAAAGGTTGAAAAACAAGGCGTTTCATTTAATTGGAAAACAACTGGTGGAAAACCTGGAGATGCAATACTTAATGTGTCAAAAGG
Source organism: Nitrosopumilaceae archaeon (assembly GCA_042138025.1). GTDB lineage: Archaea > Thermoproteota > Nitrososphaeria > Nitrososphaerales > Nitrosopumilaceae > CSP1-1. The sequence continues at coordinate 61,199 of JBHIUZ010000001.1, forward strand.
TACAAAAGCTGATATGATTGTTATTGGTGCAAGAGGATTAGGAGCTGCAAAAGAAAAATTTTTTGGTAGCACTTCAAATTTTGTTATGCATAAATCAAACAAACCTGTTTTAGTTGTAAAGTAGTTTTATTTTATTACAAAAAAATTATTAATTTCTATGAGATGGACTGTCTTTCATACGCATTAAAATTTGGTCACAGATATTACGCATTTCTGAATCAGAACCCATGCTACAAACCTTTACAAGATCTGTTGCAGTAATTATTCCAATTACTTTTTCGTCATTTAATACAGGTAATTTGTGAATCCCTTTTTGTTTCATTTTTTCTGCTGCTTCCCAAATGGTTTCTTCCGAATTAATTGTCGTCAGAGGAGAAGACATGACTTCAGTTAATGGGTTTGAAAGATCTTTGTTTTTTGCTGCTATTTTTTTTACAAAATCTCTTTCAGTTAAGATTCCTATGGGGGAGTCATCCTTTGTAATAATTATACAACCTATATCAGAATCATCCATCATGCAGGCTGCCTCTTTAATCGTTTTAGAAGAATCAATAGAAATTATGTTTGTTTTCATAATATCTTTGACAAAGGTGTGAGCCATAGATTTTTGTTTATACCCAGTAATTTAAAAACAGCTTTGATTCTCAATCATAATATTCAAGATATAATTAAAAATGATTTTTTAGCATCTTTTTTATTATATTTTCAAATGTATCTCAAAGTGTGTGAATGCCTTTTTCTTTACTGCAAATATCAGTTGACTCTTCTACATTAGATATGAAAATTTTTCCATCTCCTTTAGTTCCAGTGCAAGCTGTTTTTGCAATCTCTTCCATTATATCATCGGCTTTATCATCGTCAACTACTACCATAACGATTTTTCTATCGAAAAATTCTCCAACAAGAGGTGGTTCTGCAGATCCTTGACCTTCTGCATCCATGACACTAAATCCTCCTACCCCCACTTTTCTTAAAGCCTTAATTACAGGTTCAAGCATTTTGGGTGAGATGATAGCATCAATTCTTTTCATGGTTTATCTTAATGAAATTCCTTTAAAATATCTTCACAGATTCTCGCCATTGATTTTCAACTATGATATTTTGCTCACTTCCTCAAATAGTTGCAAAATGGATATATTGTGATTTCAATGGATGCTGATACAAAAAAAATTCGTGTAAAAAACATAATGTCAAAAGGGGTTTTGTCAGTAGATGCAAAAATGAATGTAAATGAGGCTGCAAAAATGATGGAAGATGGAGAGGTTGGCGCAATAATTGTTATGGAAAACAATACTCCTGTTGGAATTATTACTGATCGTGATTTTGCGGTAAAAATTGTAGCACATGCATATCCTATTACAACTCCGGTAAAGAAGATAATGTCTGCACCTCTTATTGGTATAAATCCAGAAGAATCAGTTTGGACAGTTGCAGATCTTATGTATACTAGAAAGGTACGAAAGATTCCAGTTATTGATGAAGATAAAGTCGTTGGAATTGTTACTGCAACAGATTTGGTGAATCAATTTGCAGTATCTACAGAAGAAGATTTGAAAAATATGTATTATCAATCAATAGCAAAGATTTTTGTTCAAGAACATTATGTCTAGATGATTTCTGAATTTGATATAATTCCTACAATAATTGGAATACTTTTTTTAGTTCTACCTGCAATGTTGCTGGGACGACTTTGTGCACATTTTAAAATCTCAGAAGTAATCGGATTTGTTGTTGCTGGAGTAATCCTGGGACCGTTTGCATTAGGAGGAATAATTCCATTTTTTGATAAACCAATTTTTGTAATTAATGACTTTATGATAGGATTCTGGCAAATGTCTGGAATTATTATTTTATTTTCAGCAGGATTACACTTTACGTTTAATGATTTAAGAAAGGCGGGATACAAGGCTGCAACTATAGGAATTATAGGAGTAGTAGCTCCTCTATTATCTGGATATTTTGTTTCATTATTTTTTGGATATGATTGGACGATTTCTGTTTTAATTGGTGCAACTCTAAGTACTACTAGTATTGCAATAGCAGTTTTAGTTTTAGAAGAGATTGGTAAAGAAAAAACTACTGAGGGCAATATCCTAGTTAATGCAGCGGTTTTAGATGATGTATTAGGATTAGCCATTTTATCTGCAGTGATTTCTGTTATTTCGTTTAATTCACTTCCAAGTATTGAATCAATTATCACCATCACCGCTGAGGCAGTAGGCTTTTGGTTTTTGATATTAATAGCTTCAGTGTATTTTCTCCCAAAATTAGTTCATATAACAACATCTGCCGCACCTTCATCACTTGAATCAAGAGGAATTAATCAAGGCATAGCTCTTGGCTCTGCATTTGGCATGGCAGCTATAGCTTCCGCCCTTTCTCTAAATCCAATAGTCGGCGCATTTGCTGCTGGGATGGGACTAGCAGGATCAAAACTTGTTAGGCAAGTTAAAGAGTTTGTTGGAAGACTACAAGTAATCTTAGCTCCTTTGTTTTTTGGCTTAATAGGAGCAAATGTGGATCCTAGTAGAGTTTTCGAAATTAATGGAATATTTTTCATCTTGATATTAGTAATTGCAGTTTTTAGCAAAATTCTTGGATGTGGGTTACCTGGAGTAATATTTTTGAAAAATAAGTTAAAGGGATTAACAATTGGATATGGAATGGTTGCTAGAGGCGAAGTTGCCTTCATTACGGCTGGAATTGGTCTTGCATTTGGGATTTTAACAAGTGAAATTTTTTCTACCCTTGTTTTTGTAATCCTGGCAACAATTATTATTTCTCCAACAATGTTACGCCGTTCATTTTCAAAATCAAGTAGTTGATTTAATTTAAATCAAAAATACTACATATTTTTTAGCTTAGTGCGTAGTCTTCTATCAAAGAATAAACAAGCAGTAAGATCACCAGTCACATTTATCATAGTTCGTGTCATATCCAATATTCTGTCAACGCCCAATAGTAAAATAACACCTACGGGTGGAATTCCTGCCGCTATGAGGATTGTAGATAAAATAACTATTCCTGCCCCAGGAGCAGATGGAGTGCCTATTGATGCTGCAAGTGCAGTTAATGAAATTAAAAGTATGGTAGTAATTCCCAAGTCAATATTAAAAAGTTGAGCGAGAAAAAAAACTGCAACGATTTGGTATAAAGCTGTTCCATCCATGTTAATAGTTGCTCCAAGTGGAATAATGAATTGGGAAACTTCAGGTTTTACCTTCATCTCTTCTTCTGCAGTTTTAATTGATATTGGCATAACTGCAGCAGAGCTTGAAGTCGAAAAAGCAAGAAGTTGTGGATTTTTCATCATTTTAAATGTAGTAGATAGAGGACGCTTTGCAAAAAATTTGATAATTATCATGTAAACAATCATCATTGCAAAAAGACCTATGATGACAGTTATCATATAAGCTCCTAGCCCAGTTAGTGCAGATATGCCAACTTTTGAAGCTATACCTGCCATCAGACCAAAGGCTGCAAATGGGGCTAAACGCATAGCCCAAGAAACAACTTTCATTGTAATTTTTTGTACAGATTCTAACAAGTCAAGAATAGGTTTGGAGCTTTGTTTTGGCAAAGTGATCATGGAGACCCCAATAATTATGGCAAAAATAATTATGCTAAGCATTTCTCCTGACATGAATGATGCTAATGGATTACTTGGAACCAAACCTATAATGCTCTGAGGGAGGTCATGTATTGTAAGATCTGCTTTTTCAATAGATTCAGATGCATCCTCAATTCCAAAACTTTCTTTTATCAAAGAACTATCAATAAAATTTCCAGGCATTATTGTGGATACTACCAAGACGCCTATCGATAATGCTATAGCAGTTGTTGCAACAAAATATAATGCAGCACCAAGACCAAGTTTTTGTAGCTGTTCCATACTGCCAGAAGATGTAAGTCCTCGAATAATTGAAGCAAAAATTAGTGGAACAATGATCATTTGAATAATTTTAAGAAAAAGATTAGCGGGTATAGAAAGCCAATCTGTAATTAATTCTGCAATATTTTTCTCAACAATCCCAGTTTCGGGTCCAAGAAAAATTCCTAAAAATAATCCTAAAAATAAGCCAACTAGAACCTGTGCCCATAACTTCTTTTTTATGAGATATGTGATCTGTGGAACAGTTTCCTGAAAAGATTTTATTCCCAATTCAACTTTTGAAAACTTTTCGTTATTAAATAAAGTAAATGTCCTTTATCAGTTACAGGAATAACAGATCATGATAAAACATGTTATTTTAGATTTAGTATTTTTATATTTATTTCACGTTTGAATCTTCTCTCAATTCAGTATGCAAGTTTTTTACCATATCAAGTAACATATCAAGTTCTTTTTTTTCCAATTCTTCAATTTGACTTATTTTTTTTATAATCAATTTTTTTGCATCATGGGAAATATCATCATGTTTTTTCAATCTAGAACCAATCAATATTGCGCCAAAAGCAGAAATAAAAACTCCTATAATAGAAATGCCAACAAACATCAACCCGATTCCTAAAATTCTTCCTGCGTCAGTTACTGGAACTACATCACCATATCCAACAGTAGTTACTGTAGCAGTAGCCCACCAAAAAGCATCTATAAAATTAGTGATTTCTGCATCCTCATGGGGAGACTCTATAAAGTAAATTGCTACACCACTTGTGATTACGACCCCTGCCGAAATCGCCAAAAGATAGAAAATAATTTTCATTCAAACTTTTCTTCAAAAATCCATCAATTAAGACATGTTGTGATTATCTAAACTGATTCTCACAAATGAAATTTAATTTTAAAATAGAACCTGACACAGCAATATAGTTTACGAAATTGTCTTAAATTTTTCTAATTTTTTTGGAATTTCTTTTGTTATTTATTAGATAAAATAATGCTCCAGCAGCTACAATGGCAATTCCAACAGCAATAATTTCTAAATCGAATTGAATTGCCATGTAAACAGTTACACCAAATCCAACTAGTGGAAATATTGGAAATTTTCCTATATTTCCTGGAACTCTAAAAGGGCGCTCTAATTCTGGTTCTACATATCGTAATATAATTACAGACAAGTTAATCATTGCAAAGGTTATCACCACAGCAAAAACTACGATACTTGCAACAATGACAATATCACCAATAAATGCAAATCCCAATGATGTAATCAAAATCCCAACAACTGCTATCCATGGAGTATGTGTCTTACAATGAACTTTTGAAAGAAACGAAGGTAGTGAGCCATCCCTCGCCATGCCATATAGCATTCTTGCTCCTGCAACAAGGGTTATCAGGACGGTGCTCGCAGTTGCAAAAAGTGCAATAATTGACAATGTAACTCCCCCATTTGAGCCTAGAGAGGTTTTTGCCACATCTGCTAATGGTGCAACAGATTGGCCCAATTGCTCCCAATTAACTACACGTACTACGGATAGAGAAACTAAAACATAGATTATTCCTGTAATTACTACAGACAAAATAATTGCTCGTGGAAGTGTTTTTTTAGGTCTTTTTACTTCTTCAGCGACATTTGCCATGTCTTCAAACCCAATAAATGCAAAAAATATCAAAACAAATGCAAAAACTATCCCAGATATACCATTTGGAGCTTCAAAATAATCTACGGGCACCGGATTATCATATGTAATTCCAATAAAAATAATCAATGCAAGACCTCCAGCAGTAACGATAGCAAAAACTGTGTTCATCCATGATGAGTGTTTTATTCCAATAAAATTTACAAAAGATAGTGCACCAATTAACAAAATTGCAGTAATTGTTATGGGAAGACCTACAAACTCTTCAAGATATCCTCCAAATCCTAATGATACAGTTGCTGCAGTGATCATTGATGTTATGGCAGTTAGCCATCCAATGATGAATGCTATAAAATTATTTTTGAAAGCTTGTTTTACAAAAGTATACTCTGCAGCGGCCTTTGGAAATAAAGCAGTAAGCTCAGCATAGCTTAATCCTGCAAACATTGCTGCAATTGCTCCCAGCATAAAAGAAATCCAAACTGAGTTTCCAGCAAATCCTGCGGCCTCCCCTATTAAAACATAAATTCCTGCACCTAGAATTAATCCAACTCCATACATTGTTAGTTGAAAAAGTCCCATGTGACGTTTTAGTTCAGACATTTATTCCATCCATGTTAGATTAATTAATCATTAATTCTTGATGTTATTATTGTTAGGATATAAAATCGGAAAAATTTTAGTCCCATTAGATGGTTCTCAAATATCTTATGAGGGTCTAGAAAAGTCAATTTATCTGGCAAAACAATGTAAAGCATCTATAACTTGTTTGTGTGTAACTTTTTTACCACCAAATTTAGCATTTGAGTCAGTAGAGAGCTTAGATTCTACGGCTAGAAAAAATATTGATCAGATTTTAGAAAAAGCTAAAGTCATAGTTGAAAAAAATGAAATGGATTTTCACAGCGAAATAATATTTGGAAATGCAGCTCAGAAAATTCTCAGTTATGCAAACCAATGGAAATTTGATCTCATCGTCATAGGATCTCGAGGGGCAGGCTCCAAAGATGAGTCTTTTATAGGAAGTGTGGCAAATGGGGTGCTTCATCATTCAAAAATTCCCATTCTAATCATAAAATAGTGAAACCTAGTTTTTTTAAGATTTTAAAGCAAATCATTAAGGAATTGAACTTTTTTGACTAACCCTTCGCATTCGATGTACAAACAAATATTCAAAAGCATCGAATAATACCCAAATTCATGAGCAGTGATGCTTGGTCTAATCTAGATAAGGTTGATCAAAAAATAATTGAGATACTAAATAAAAATGCCCGTACCCCATCAAAAGATATAGCTACTGATTTGAGAAAATCTGGTCACGATGTATCTGATAGAACAATTAGAAAAAGAATAGAGCGCCTAGAAAAAAGTGGCATCATAAAAGGATACAAAGCAGTTTTGTCAGATGTTTCTGAAACTAACGAGTATGAAGCACTTTTTATCAAATTCAAGCCAACTAAATCTCTTGAATCAGTAAAAGAATCAATTAAAGAGCATGTGATTGAAAAACCAAATTATCTTTTTGTAGCTAATCTTGATGGGGAGTGGAATATGTTAGTCATTATGAAAATAGAACCAGGTGCAAAAAGTGTAACATCAAAAATTATTGAAAAGTTTTCAGACCAAGTAATTGATTATAGAATTAATAAATTAAATATTGAAAATATTAATTTGCTAAATATGTCATTGTTATTATTATAAAACAGAGTATTCTGATTCTGCTGTATTTAGTGCATCCTTCAAATCATTGATTGTGAATGGTTTTTGAATAAATGCAGTAACACCAGAACTAATTGTTTTGTTTACTCGTTTACTTGATTTGTCATCAGCTGTAATTAGAATAATTTGGGATTCAGGTTTTTCTTCTAAAATTTTTTCAGCAATAACATCTCCATCTACGTCTGGCAAACCCATATCAAGAAGATAAATTGGATTTTGTGATGATTTAATTAATTTCTGACACTCTTTGATAGCTTCTTTTCCTGTTTCAAAAGTCAATACATTATCATATCCTAATTTTTTCAAATGACTTTGAAGTTTTATGATCATCGATTTACTATCATCAACAATTACTATAGGTCTTACAATTTCAGTGATTGAAAACTGAAGACTTTTTGATGCTTGAAATGCTTTTTTTGCGTCATCGAATTTTCCTGATTTAAGAAAACATTTTGCAGCACATAGATATGCATTTTTTCCCTCGTAATTATTTTCGTTTTTAGCAAAATTTAGAAACAATTTTCCTGCTTGTAGTGATTCTTCACGATTATCCTTGTTCTGACGAGATTTACATTCTCCTGCTAAAACATAAAGTAATCCAGCTTTTATTGCATCAATTTTTTTGTGTTTATCTGCTAAATCCATAAAAAGATTGTAAGCGCTAATGTTTTGATGGTTTTGTAGATGAGTAAAAGCTAGATCATAATCTAGTTTTTTCTTTTTCTCAGCCATAAAGTTGATGTCGATTTGTTTTATATTATATTGTTGTAGTTCGAATTGAACATCCTAGATTAGTTAGGTTCTATGGATTAATTACTGCTCGACCTATTATTTTTCGCTGCTTAAGATTTTCTAGTGCTTCGTTAGCTTGATCAAGTGAATATCTTTGCGAGATAACTTGTTTAATTGTACCTTTCTTTGCTAACTCAATTAATTCTACAAAATCATTATAATTTCCGGTGTAAGCCCCTTGAATGGTTATTGCTTTTAGAGGAATTGTTACCAATGATATGTCCATAGAGCCGCCAAAAAGTCCAACTAAAACTAAATTTCCTCGTTTGCGTAAAACTTGCAAGCCTGTTTTAGCAGTTTGAGGTGCATTAACAAAATCAATTACACTATCAGCCCCTTTATTATTACAAAGAGAAATAATTTTTTGCACGGCGTTACCAGAACCTGTAGTTACAGACCCAATTACATTAGAATTTACTACAAAATCTGCGCCCATTTTTTTGGCAGTATCCAATTTGTTATCATCCAAGTCTACACAAATTATTTTTGCTTTAGTAATCTCTTTTGCAATTTGTACACCCATTAATCCTAGTCCTCCAGCACCAATTATTACTAAAAATTCTGGCGAATTCATGTTTGCTTTTTTTACTGCAGAATATGCAGTTAATCCAGAACATGCAAGCGATGCAGCAGACTCTAGTTCAATATCTGAAACTTTTACTAGGTGTTTAAAGTGTGGAATTAATACATGATCAGCATATCCCCCATCTTGGAAAACTCCTAGTGATTGTGGGGCATCACAAAGATTTTCATTTCCAGCTTTACATGCAGGACATGAACCTTCACCTATCCATGGGTAAACTAAAACTTGGTCTCCTTCTGAAAAACCTGTTACTGCATTTCCAATTTTAGCAACAATACCTGCTATTTCATGACCAGGAGTTACTGGATACTTTACTCCCCTATCAGTTACCTTCATGAATGAACCATCACCCAAATCATATCCCCCTTCCCACAAATGTAAATCACTGTGACAAACTCCTACAGCTTTTACTTTAACAATTACTTGATTTTCAGTGGGTTCTGAAAGCTCAAAGTCTGAAACTACTAGGGGCTTATTTGCCTCTACAATTCTTGCTGCTTTCAATTTGTTTTCTTTTTTTCATTATAATATAAGAGTTGACTGGGAAGAACAAAAAAATAGAGCGCCTAGATATTATTGAATCAACTATTTTGAGAGTTTGTGAGCGAAGACCAGATTAAAATAGGAATTTCTCAGGCACCAATCAACGTCCTCTTTGATACTGAGAATATAACAAAAAAAGATGTTTGGGAGATTAACATTATACAAATTTTAGAGTTACTGATTAAAATTCTAAATCAAACTGGGAAAAAAGATCTTAGAGTTGCAGGTATGGCAGCCTTATCATCGTCACTAATTCATAGAATGAAAGTAGAAAGTATCTTTGCTTTGCAAAAAGCTGCTATGGAAAAAAAGCCACTAACTCAACGTGTTGACTTGAATATAGATACAATAAACATGCCTTATCGTCACGAATCAACTTATCCAGTAACATTAGATGAGCTTTTGAATTTGCTTGAAAATTTAATCGGAACAATTGCCAATCCTCGTTCTCGTAAAGGAAAAAACCTTAGTTTTGAGCCCATTGAGGCGCCAGATTTTAAGGATTATTTTATTTCTCTTGAAAATATTATTGGAAAATATGAGGAACTAGTTACAAATAAGATTAGGGCCACAGGTTCAGGAATGCTTAGGGATATAGTAACTGAACTAGATACGATTGATTCAATAAGATGCTTTTTTGCCATCCTATTTCTTGCAAGGGACCAAAAGGTGGACTTGGAACAAATCGAAGATGACATCAAAATAACCCTTATCGAAGAGAAATTTACAACCTGATCAAAGATGAATAAAGGATTCTTTTAAGTAGATTCCACCAAAGGTGAAATAAATGGGAAAAATTGAAGATGAGGATGAGGCTACTGCCAGAATAGAGGCAGCCCTGTATTCTGCTGGAAGACCCTTGAGTATTGAGGAATTGATAAAGGCCTCAGGAACCGAATCTAGAACAAAAACCCTCAATTTACTAAATAATATTATGAAAAAAGCAAAATCAGCATTCAAGGCAATTGAGATAGTTATTCTTCCAGATGATTCTTATGTATTTCAATTAAAACCTGAATACAGTGCAACGATTAGAAGATATGCTTCTAAACCAATTTTACAAAAAGCAACTCTTAAAACACTTTCGTACATTGCATACATGCAACCAATTTCTTCAAAACAACTTGTTGAGACAAGGGGCACAGGTGTCTATTCACATCTTAAAGAATTAAGACAGCTTGATTACATTCAACACGAAAATGTTGGGCGATTAAAAATCTATAACACTACAACAAAATTTAAAAAATATTTTGGAATTGAGGGAGATTCAGATATGCTCAAACAAAAACTTTTCAAAAGAGTAAGAAAATCACCCCCAATAGCAATACCACCATCGCCACCCACTCCACAAACTCCTACACAGGCATAATTTTTTGAATTTAGAATAAAAAATACATTTTACGATTGTAAAAAAATGAGAAATTTCGTTTTGTATAAATTAGAGTAGTTTAAACGAATGCTATGAAAAAGTCAATTGAAAATTTAGCTACAAGCAAAATTACTGGAGGAAGAAGACATCCGTTAAGAATTAGAAGAAAATATGAAACTGATAGATATCCTAATGAAGCTTTAACCGGACCATCATCTACAGTAACTAGAAAAGCTCGTGGTAAAAATCAAAAAACTGCACTAAAAACAATTGACTTTGTAAATTTAGCAATTCCAAATGCCAAAGTAAAAAAATCAAAAATTGTTAAAGTTTTAGAAAATCCTGCAAATAGTGATTATCAAAGACGTGGTGTAATATCTAAAGGTGTAATTCTTGAAACAGAAGATGGAAAGTGTAGAGTTGTTTCAAAACCTGGACAACACGGTGCTGTTAACGCAGTTCTCATCAAGTGATTAAATGAAAGATTACGAACATGTCGTAATCTGGCTAGATTATTTTAACAAAAATTTACCACGTGATAAAGGAAGAAAACTTTCAAAAGAAAAATGTATTTTTGATCCATCATTAAAAGAACTAATCGAAGCTGCAAAAGCAGCTAATGTAGAACTTAGCGAATCAAATGATCAAGTCAGATTTCCAAAAAGACCCTATGTTAGATCCGGATATATCATTGTCCCAAAAATTGGTCCCAAGACAAAAATTTTAAACAAAATTTCTGAAAAGTTAGTTTCCAAGAGAGCAAAGCAATCAAAATAATTTCTATCTAGCTTCTAGCTAAAGGAAAGTTGACAGAAGTCTATGATAATGATAGAATAATTTGAACAATAATTGCAGGAGGTAGGCGAAATTATGCATTTAGCCAATAGTGGCAGAGTTATCGTTAGACTTTCAACTACATTGAAAGAAGGTCAGATACTTTGTGACGAAAAAAGTAGTAAGATAGCAAAAGTTACGGAAATGATAGGGCCAGTTGCAAAACCATATGCATCTGCAATTCCGTTAACAAACAGCGTAAAAAAATACGTTGGAAAAAAAGTTTTTGCACTTACATCCTCTCCTGTAAAAAAATACAAAAAATTCAGGAGAAAAAAATATGAACGCAATTGAAATACAAAAATGCTGTCCTGAATGTGAATCATCACTTATTGATGACATTCAGAATGGTGAAAGGATTTGTTCTGGTTGCGGCGTAGTCGTCGCAGAACAAATGGCAGATTATGGTCCAGAAGCAACAAGTAGTAACTTAGAAGACAAAATGAAACTTGCAAGAGCGACAGGACAAACAACATATTCCCAACATGATTTGGGAATAACAACTGACATCTCAATTAGTACCAAAGATTTCAGTGGGAAATCAATCAATTCGCAAATGGTAAACCAGATGAATAATCTGAGAAAATGGCAACAACGAGTGAGAGTTTCATCTCCAAGAGAAAGAAGATTATCAAATGTACTATCAAAAATTGGAGATACATGTAAGGCACTTGGCCTACCAAAAAATGTACTTGAAACATCCTCTATGATTTATAGAAATCTAGATGGCAAAGTAGATGTAAAAGGCAAATCAGTAGCCAGTATTACTGCAGCCACCATTTTCATGGCTTGCAAACAATGCGAAGTAGTGAGATCCCTAAATGAAATTTGTGAGGGAATATGTACTGTAAAAGACATCAAAGCAAAAACAAAACTTGCAGCAAAATACTACAGATCCATGGTAATGGAGATGGGAGTATCTTCATCGCCTGTTGTAACAATGGACAGGTACATCTCCAAAATCGCAAATCTAACAAAAACAGATGTACGTGTTGAAAGACTTGCATTAGAAATTTCTGAAAAAACAAAAAATCGAAATCTAGCTGATGGAAAAGCTCCTAATGGAATTGCAGCAGCATATCTTTATGTTGCATCAGTATTGCTTGGACAAAACGTTCTTCAACGTGATGTTTCAAGTGTTGCAGGAGTGACAGAAGTGACAATTCGAAATAGATGTAAAGAAATTCTAATGAGTTACAAATTATGTGTAACTCTTCGACCATCTCTAGCCTAAATCAAAATCCACTCCCTTTCTTTATTTTTACATACAAAACTAGTGATTCTATAAATTTAGAATTATCCTTAGGAGAAGCTAAAATCCGTCTGTGTTATATAGTGAAAAGCAGATAATTTATTTGATGGCAGTTTTAGAAATTAAAGATCTTCATGTAAAAAGAGAAGGAAAGGAGATTCTAAAAGGGGTCAATCTAAAAACTGGTCCAGGGGAAGTTCATGCTATAATGGGGCCTAATGGGTCTGGGAAAAGTACTCTTGCATACACACTACTTGCACATCCAAAATATGAAGTTACACAAGGGGACATTTTGCTTGATGGAGAAAGTATTTTAGAATTAAAAGCAGATGAGCGAGCTAAAAAAGGGTTATTCCTTGGATTTCAATATCCAACAGAAGTATCTGGTGTTGGCTTTTCACATTTTCTTAGAACATCTTACAATGCATTAAGTAAAGCATTGCAAGGAGATGATCGTGAAGTTTTCATTACAGTTAGAGAATTTCAAAATTATTTGAAGAAAAATATTAACGCAGTTGGATTAAAAGATGATTTCTTATCAAGATATCTTAATGAAGGATTTTCTGGTGGAGAAAAGAAAAGATCCGAAGTATTACAGATGTCAGTTTTAAAACCAAAAATTTCTATTTTAGATGAACCTGATTCAGGTTTAGATATTGATGCAGTACAAGCTGTTGCAAAATCAATTAGCCAAGTTTCTGGAAAAGATTCTACTACAATTATAATCACTCACTATGCTAGAATCTTAAACTTTTTAGAAAAATTAGACTTTGTTCATGTCTTTGCTAATGGAAAGGTAATAAAAAGTGGAGATTCTACTTTAGCTGCAGAATTAGAAAAGAAAGGATACGAGTGGGTACTTGAAACTCAAACCACCTCATAAAGATTCTAAAAAATATTAAAATAAATAAAATGGTTTTGTATTGTGTTTGTAGAATTTCATAAAGACTGTAAAAATTAAAAAATCAATTATGGTTGGGATCAGTTCAAAACCCATCAATGACAAGCAAGTAAAGAATTGATTAAAAAATATCCAAATATTTCAAGGTTTCCTCCTCTTATCTAATTATAAAAAAGGCCAAAAGGCAGATAATTAAATAGTGAAAGTTTTGAATTGAAAGTTAGGAGTACTTTTTTATTCATATAGTTAGAGAAGAAGGTCATGGAGTCAAGTTTAGAGGCAGAACGGAAGTTTTTTTTCAATTTTTCATTCTTCAAAATTGATCCAAAATGGAGATGGATGGCAGATTTAGCCAAAGAGGAATCTGCCAAAGAGCTGGAAAATATAATATCTCATTCAGGAATCAGATTTAGATCATATTCAACATTGGGTTTGCGGGATGATGCTGACTTTATGTTCTGGTTTGCTGCTGAAACTGTTGAAGAGATTCAAGAAGTCATCTCAAAAATTTACCTAACAGTAATAGGAAAATATCTTACTCCATCACATGTCTATCTGTCATCTACAAGACCATCTATTTATGCAAAAACTGGAAAGGCACCGTCCTTTGTAGCTGGAGAAGAAGCCAAACAATATGTAATTGTATATCCATTTACTAAAACAAGAGAATGGTATCTCTTACCGGTTCAACAAAGACAAAAAATGATGGAAGAGCATATCGAGGTTGGAAAAAGCTATCCACAAGTAATATTGAATACAACGTACTCTTTTGGAATTCATGATGAAGATTTCATGTTAGCATTTGAAACAGATGATCTCCATGCATTTCAAAATCTCATCATGGATTTGAGAGGAACCCAAGTTTCCAAGTATATACTACTTGATATACCAATGATTGTTTGTGTGAAAAAGGATATTATTCCATTAATATCTAGTCTTGGATAATGCATGCACTAAAAGAATGGGCAACTGTTGTAGCTGCACTTGAACGTGGAGAACAAACAGTTATTTTAAGAAAAGGTGGTATTCTTGAAACAGATTCTGGATTTAAAATAGAATCTAAAAAATTTCTTCTATTTCCAACTTTTGAACACCAAGAAGAGAAGAATCTAAAACAAAAATTTCATAATTATTTGGATATTGTAAAACAAAATCATCCTCAAAATGGACATAATAAAATTACATCGTATGCAGAAGTAGTTGATGAGGTTGACATAAAATCACAAGATAAAGTAAGTTCCTTATCAGATTTTCATATATTGAGTGACTCTTACATTAAGGAACGAATTAATTGGATGTCTGAAAAACCAATTAAAGCAATTTTTTTAAAAGTTTACAAAATTCCTGAGAAGGAAATTCCAATAAAATCTGAATATCATGGTTGCAAATCTTGGATAAACATAAATGAAGATATTCAACCAGGAAAACCAGTTTTGAGTGATGAAGAAATCTCCTCAAGATTACAAAAATTTAAGGAGATAATAAATTGAAATACAAAAAATTAGGAAAAAGTGGAATTAAAGTTTCTGAAATTGGATTTGGTGCATGGACTATTGCACTTAATTGGTGGGGCAAAGAAATCAGTGAGGATGAAGCTAAACGAATGTTAAAAAAAGCATATGATTTGGGGATTAATTTCTTTGAGACTGGAGATATGTATGGAAAAGGAAAAAGTGAAAGACTAATTGGTGAAGTTTTCAAAGGAATGAGAGATGAGATTGTTATTTCTACAAAATATGGATATGACTTTGAGGGAGTCCAACAAATTGGGCACAAAGAACTTCCTCAGAGATTTGATCCAGAGTTTACAGAGCACGCTTTGAATAAGAGTTTAGAACGTTTACAAACAGATTATGTAGACGTTTATGGATTACACAATCCAAAATTAAAGCATATTCGAGATGATTCTATCTTTGCAACTTTAGATAAAAAAATTCATGAAGGAAAAATTAAGACGTATCAAGCTGCTCTAGGTCCAGCAATTGGTTGGACACAAGAAGGCCTGGAGGCAATGGAAAGAAAAAATATTTCAGCGGTGCAGACAGTGTATAATATTTTAGAGCAAACCCCAGGTAATCATCTCTTGGAAAATGGAGTGAAAAAAGATGTCGGAATTCTAGTTAGAGTCCCAGATGCGTCTGGCATTCTTACAGGAAAGGTTAATGCCAATACAAAAATTGACGAAAAGGATCATCGCTCTGTTAGAAAAGGAGAATGGATTCGAGCCTCTTTAAAGAAAGTAGAGCAGTTAAGACCGATTGCTGAGCGTAATGGTCTAAACATAACTGAGCTTGCTATCAAATTCATCTTATCAAAAAAAGGGATATCTTCAGTACTTCCTACAGTCATTAGTAATGAAGAAATTGAAATGTTTGCTACAATGTCAGATGGAAATTATCTTTCAGAATCTGATATGAAAGAAATTAATGAATTATACAATACATGGCCTTCATACGAGTTAAAGGCAACACCACAAACAGTTTAATTTTTGAAAGGATTTAAGCTGGAATTTTTTCTTCTAAAGAGAAATCTTGTTCTACAAAATATTCTACTCGAGTCTTTTTAAATTCTCGTGCACTAAATAAAATTCTGTATTCATCTACATTTATTTGAGATTGAATTGTTTTTGCCATATCTTTTGCCTCGTTTTCTGATTTACAATGGATCATAGAAAATACATTGTAGGGCCAATCAGGATATACAGGTCTTTGATAACAATGACTTACTTGTGGAAATGCTCCAAGTTTTGCACCAACCTCAGTAATGCGTTCTTCTGGCACTTTCCAAACTATCATCCCATTTGCAACAAAACCAACATCTCTATGACGTAAAATGGCTGCAAATCTTCTCATAACTCCAATTTCTTCGTATTGTTTTAGCTTTGCAAATATTTGCTCTTCAGTCATTCCAAGTTTTTTTGCAGCAGCAAGAAAAGGTCTATCAACTACGTCTAAATCTTTTTGAAGTTCTCTAATGAATTCTTTATCTTCTTCGGTAGCAACAAATTTTACATCTTGGATCTTTTTCTTTTCTTCAGTAGGTTTTATCTCGTGTTTTTTTTCTTCAACCATATCTAATTTAACTCCGATTTTGAATAACTGTATTGTTGGAAGTAATCTTACTTTTTTTATTCCTTCAAGTTTATGGAATTTATCAACTTCTGTTTTTAGATCAGTGCCAGGTGGAACTGCCAAAGTAAACCACAGATTAAATTGATGGTTTCTTTCATAGTTATGGCTTACACCTGGATGACGGTTAATTTGTTGAGCAACAAAATCAAGTTTGTCTGGTTCAATTTCCATTGCAACCAAAGAGCTTTTGTATCCAAGTTTCCTAGTATCAAAAATTGCACTAAGTTGTCTTAAAACACCGATTTTTTTTAGATTAAGTAATCGTTGCTTTATGACATCAGGGGTTACATTAAATTTTTTTGAAATCTCTTGATATGGTTGAGAAACTAAAGGAAAAGTCCATTGTATCTCATTTAGTATTTCTTTATCTAAATTATCCATGGTAGTCAATATTAGAGTCAATTTCTTTTTCAATTAAAAATGTAGCTAGATTCTAATCTCCTAAATCATGTTAATATTTTAAATAGAATTTCAAAGGGAAAAGATCGTTGATTGTAGACCTCAATCTAAAAGGTAATTTAGTCATTGTAGTTGGTGGAGGAGCTGAGGCCTATAAAAAAGTCAATTCATTACTTACACAAAACTGTGAAATTCTACTAATTAGTAATAAGGTCAATACACAATTATCAAATTATATTAAACAAAAAAAAATTCGTTTTAAAAAAATAAAACTAAAGGACGCCAATTTCATTTCAAAATACAAACCATATCTTGTAATGGCTACAACGGATGATAGAATACTCAATAGAAAAATTATACAAAAAGCAAAAAAAATGAAATGCTATGTTTATGCATCTGATGACCCAGAAGTCAGCGATTTTGCGCATCCTTCAGTTATCAATATCGAAGATACAATTCAGATTGCAATCTCTACAGGAGGTAGAAGCCCTGCAATTGCCAGGAAGTTAAAACTACAGACTGAAAAGATATTTAAAAAAATCATTAAAAAGGAGGACATTGAACATATCAAATTACAGCAGATCGCTCGAGATTCTGCAAAAAAAATGATTCCAACCCAATTAGAAAGAAAAAAGTTTCTATATGCATTATTAAACGATAAAATGATTAATCAGTTAATAAAAGACAAAAAACTAAAAAAGGCCCAACAACGGGCAATGATGATGTTAAGGGATTGGAAATGAGTCAAAATATCATTAATGCTAGAGTGACATTTCGAAATTCTCCAATTCATGTTTTAGAGAAATTCACATTCAAAGATATTGATGATGCTTATGAACATTTTAAAAAACATTCAGAATTATCTGAATGCGTTATCTTACAAACTTGTAACCGAGTAGAACTTTTTGCTACTGGGAAAAATTTTGATCTTGAAAAAATAAAAAAGACTTGGGCATCACTTGCGGGTTTAGAAGATTCTGCATTCAAGGAAAATCTAGAACTGAGTGAAAATGAGGAAGTTTATCATCACTTGTTAAAATTAACTTCTGGTTTAGATTCAATGGTGTTAGGAGAAGAACAAATTTTAGGACAAATAAAAAATTCAATTACTGCAGCAAGACATGCAAAGTTTTCAGGTGAGCGTCTTAACACATTGTTTGATAAGGCAATTCGAATAGGGACTAGAGTTAGAAATTCAACTGGAATCAATAAAGGTGGAGTATCAGTAGGTTCAATGGCAGTAAAACTTGCAGAAGAAAATGTTGATGAGTTAAAAACAAAGCAAATTTTGTTAATTGGAACAGGAGAATCTGCAACACTGGTAGCAAAATCTCTCAAAAGAAGGGGATATGGATTTTTTATTTCAAGTAGAACTCTAGAAAGATCAAAAGCATTTGCCAAAAGACTAGGTGGAAAACCAATTAGATTTGAAGACGTATTGTCTAATTTTGATAATTATGATGTTTTGTTTGTAGCAACTGCTGCCCCATATTTTCTAGTTACATTTGATAGAATGAAAAAGGCTATGGATTCAAAAAAATCGGGTATGATGATTTTAGATTTATCCAATCCTAGAACAGTTGATGAAAAAGTAGCAACTATTCATGGAATAAAATTGATGAATCTTGATCAAATAGCTGAGATGGTTGATAAGAATATGAGAAGTAGAATAGGCAAGATTTCAACCGTTGAGAATATAATTAGCGAGGAATTACCAGTAGTAGAAGCATCAATGAATCGACTAGAAGCTGAACCAATTGTTAAAGATGTTTTTAAAAATATAGATTCACTTCGAATAAAAGAATTGCAAAAGGCTCTACAAATGCTTGGAGAAACTGATGAAAAGCGAGTTAAAATTATTGAAGAGCTAACAAAGGCACTTGTTGAAAGTATTGTTTCAGCACCAATGAATAATCTTAGAAAGGCATCAGAGCAAGGAAATTCTGAACTCCTTGATGCTGCAAGTAAACTCTTTGATTATAATAAAAAAGACTAGAGTTTTTCAGACTAGGATTATATAACTAAAAAATAGATTTTTGTCATGTCGTCTTTTCCTAATAAACGTCTAAGAAGATTAAGAAAGAGTGAAAAAATTCGTGAGCTAGTACAAGAGACTAGAATATCAACAAAAGATTTCATTTGTCCAGTTTTCATTCAAGAAGATTTGAAAGAACCAGTAATAATTGAGTCTATGCCTGGAATAGAAAGATTTCCACTAACCAAAGTAAATGATGAAGTAAGTAAAATCTCTAATTTAGGAATACCAGCAATAATGCTTTTTGGGCTTCCCTCATCAAAAGACAAGCAAGGAAGCTCATCATATAATGAAAATGGAATTGTTCAAAAAGCTATTTCTGAAATTAAAAAAAATTTTGGAGAAAAAATAGCGATAATGGCAGATGTTTGCCTATGTCAGTATACTGAATCTGGTCATTGTGGAATAATCAAAGATAATAAAATTGATAATGATTCTAGTATTGAAACATTAACAAAAATTGCAGTAAGCCAAGCAAAAGTGGGAGTTGATGTTGTGTCACCATCTGCGATGATGGATGGTCAGGTAATGGCCATTAGACAAGGTTTGGATGATGCCGGATTTTCCGATGTGGCTATAATGTCACATTCTGCAAAACATCGTTCATTTTTTTATTCACCATTTCGTAGTGCAGCCGAATGTGCCCCTCAATTTGGTGATAGAAAAACGTACCAAGTTCCATTTACTAAT
Organism: Nitrosopumilaceae archaeon; assembly: GCA_042138025.1. Taxonomy (GTDB): domain Archaea; phylum Thermoproteota; class Nitrososphaeria; order Nitrososphaerales; family Nitrosopumilaceae; genus CSP1-1. The sequence goes on from JBHIUZ010000001.1 coordinate 80,970, forward strand.
GCACGGGAGGCATTAAGAGAAGTTGAGATGGATGTAAACGAAGGTGTAGATATTGTAATGATAAAACCCGCATTAGCATATCTGGATCTCATTGCTGAAACAAAAAAACAATTCAACATTCCAATTTCAGCTTATAGTGTATCTGGAGAATATTCCCTAGTAAAAGGAGCGGCAAAACAAGGCTGGATATCAGAAAAAGACATTATGATGGAAATTCTTTATTCAATTAAGCGAGCAGGTGCGGATATGATAGTAACGTATTTTGCAAAATCTGCATCTGAAATACTCAATGAATAGATAATGAGAGATGATCAAAGATTTGAAATTGAAAGGGCATTTGATCTATTACCTCATGTAGTAGGCGCAAGTTGGGCAGTTATTTGGTTTAGATTAAATGGGATTAAAAATCCCTCAAAAGAGGAATTTCAAAACAAAGTGATAGAATATTTTGAATTGTTACACCCACTTTTTGATACTTTTCAGAGTTCAACTACACTAAAAGATATTGATGATTACATAAAATTACGTAGAAATCTTGAAATCAAAAATATTAAAGAAGGAAAAAATAAAGAAATAGAAAAACGTTATAAAAGATACATCGATTATGGTTAAAGTTCTTGCGCCAAATCATCTAGAAATTTTTTAATAATTTTTGTTCTACGTTTAGCTTCAATTTTCCCCGATTTTGTATTCATTTTTGTTTCAATCAAAAGTAATTTTTTATAAAAATGGTCTACAGTCCATTCTTGATCATTTGGTTTTCGAGCAGTGCAAAATGGATCCCTTGAATTATAAAATGATCTTTTTTCTGCCCCTCCTACTGCAAAAGTTCTAGCTATTCCAATTGCTCCAATTGCATCTAATCGGTCTGCATCTTGGAGAATTTTTCCTTCAAGTGTTTTTGGGATTTTATTTTTTGAAAAACTATGATTTTCAATTGCATCTTCAATTATTTTTATTTGTTCATTGGAATACCGGAGTTTTTGAAGAATTTTTTTTGCTTTAATTGCACTTTTAGTGGATGATGTTTTTGATCTTTTATCATGTTTTGGAAAAGATATAATATCATGAAGTAAGGCTGCAGTTATAACAAGTTTTTTATCAACATTTTCTTTATTACAAATTTTTTCTGCATTAGCGCAAACTCTTAAGACATGTTCAAAATCATGTGCTGGATCATTTCTTGCCATCAATGGTTTTACTATTTCACGCAATGTTTCCAAAGTATCCATTTAGAATCTCCATATTTTCGGTTTTACAAATTTTATTTTTCTTGTGCTAATAAGCGTGCCCCAATCTATACATGAAAATAAGATAACGACTCCAATTCCAATTCCATCAGCAATTAGTATTCCAATATAGCTTTCTTCAAATAATTGAAGAAATGGTGTTAAAACAACGTCACTTATTGATAACATTAGATAGTAAGAAAGTACTCGGCCTAGCCAGAAACCAAAGTAAAGTCCAATACTTTTTGCTCGCATTAATCCATAAGCAACAAAAAGCATGTTGCTAGGAAGTGGAGTTGCAGCAAATAGAAAAGATGTTAAGATGTATCCAAATTTTCTCTTATTTAGAAAGGTTCCTATAATATCAAGATTGGATTTTTGTTCATTACCCATAAATCGACGAAAAAAATGGCTTATTCTTTTTAGGAAAAATCTGCCAATTGTTGCAGCAGTAGCTCCTACTAACGATAAAATAAAAATATCAAGAGTTGGGTCTAATGCGAAAAAAGAGCTAAGAACTATCCATGATGGAGGCATCAATAAAGGGGCGGCATTAATACCAAGCATCAACAAGAAGATGCCAAGGTAAGAGTAATCTGCAATAATATCAAAAATATCTTCCATTTTTCATCATCAAAGTTCTTTATTCTTCATCTAAACTCTTGTATGGCTTTTTCTCATGAAAAAATTGTTAAAAATATTAAAAAAATGTAGAAAATACAGATTTTAGGATAAAAAGATGATGTTGTGCAAAAAATAGAACAGTTTTTCACTATATTTTTATACGATTTTGTAGTAACGATAATGTGTCATCCTCAGCTTGGAAATGTTTTCGATGCGATCTAACTTTCAAAGAAATTGATCATGCAAAACTCCATCAAGAAATTTCTAAGCATTCTGTAAGATCAGTAAAAACAATAACTGCATAATAATTTAATTTTCTAAAAAATTTTACTTTTAAAAATATTAGTGCAGGAGGTGGGATTTGAACCCACGAACCCCTAAAGGAAAGGATTTCCTATATCATAATCTTGAGTCCTTCTCGGTTGACCGGGCTTCGATACCCCTGCAACATCTGCGAAACATTCATGTTAAAAAAAGCTTTATAATTAGCACAAAAAAATGGCAGATAATGGTTAACGTAACAACTGAACAAGCAAAAAACATGCGAAATGGAATTGATTTAGAAGGAACTGTAGAAAGAAAAGGTGAAACACGAACAGTTAACAAAAAAGCAGGCGGAACAATTGATGTTTGTGACGCATATTTAGTTGACGAAAGTGGAGAAATCAAGCTAACTCTATGGGGAGATGATATTCCAAAGGTTAGTGATGGATCTAAAGTAAAAATCACTAATGGCTATACCAATACCTTCAAAGGGGAAGTATCTCTTACTAAGGGAAAATATGGTCAATTAGAAGTTCTATCATAGGTATATTCAAAACTATTAAAATAGCCTAGTATTTTATTTTCTTTTTCTTATTTTAGATTTTTTCTTTGGTTTAGATTTTATTTTTCTTGCTTTAGATTTAATCTTTGGTTTAGATTTTATTTTTCTTGCTTTAGATTTTATTTTTCTTGCTTTAGATTTTATTTTTCTTGCTTTAGATTT
>JBHIUZ010000001.1:83910-91825 GCA_042138025.1 Nitrosopumilaceae archaeon
TTTAGATTTTATTTTTCTTGCTTTAGATTTTATTTTTCTTGCTTTAGATTTTATTTTTCTTGAAGTTTTTCTTTTTTTAGATGAAAGTTTTTTACTTATTTTTGATAGATTAAGTTTAGCTGATTTTTCTTGTTTTGCTTTGTTTTTAATCTGTTTTGATAGTTTCATAGTAGCTTTCCTGCTTGTTTTTATGAGTTTTTGAAGATTAGGTTTAGAATGGGTTTGTTTTTTAATTTTAGCTGTTAATTTGGTACTTGATTTTTTATAATCTTCTATGCCTTGAGAGATTTTTTTCGCAGTTTTTGTTCTTTGTTTTATTTCGTCTTCTAGTTCTGCTATTCTGTCAGTAATAATTCGTAGTCTCGCTGTTGCCTGTTGTTTTTCTTCATCAGAATCGGCAAATGATACTTCGTGGTCCGCTTGTTCTTTTGCCTCAATTTCGCGTCTGAGGCTCTCCTGAGCATTAGTAATTAGGCGATTAATGCTTTCTTGTTGGGCCATTTTTTGGGTTAGAATTCCTGAGACATCTTCTAATTGCTCCTTAGAAGAATCAATCCTTCGTTGAAGGGAGACTAGGCCAGAAATAGACCTATTTGCTATTGATTTATTTTTGAGATACTCCCTTTCACCTTGTCTTCTAAGTTTTGAAGCTTGTTGTTTTCTTTTTTGTAGTAAAACTGCTCTTCTTGATAGTGAGGCCAATTATACAGTATTCTTGATATCACCAGAATAAATTATTCTTATAATGATGATTTGACAGATCAGTGAAGATTTTTCCATTAGATTTATGTTTAAAATTATATTTTTTGATAAATTTAAGAAATATTAATTCTCTAAATTAATAGTCATAACTGATATGGAATTTCATCCCTCACAAATACCTGTTGAGAAAATCTTTGATGTTAAAAATGAAAAAGAGGCAGAGGATGCTGCTGATGAGATGGTTAAATTGGGATTTTCAGATAAAAAAACAGGTTTTAAGATTTTAATGCCAAAGGATACTAAAATAGCTAAAGGGATTGGATATATTGTCACCACAAATATCAATTATGGTTTAAGAAAAACCAATCAAGAACGGGATTTAAGATACTGGACATATCATAATGATAAAGATCACTATGCTATAGTTTTGATTAGTGCAAAGGTTTTTGATGAATTAGGTTTTTGAAGATTCAGAATTTTTTAAAAGTTTTAATTTTTTCCCTAAGACTCCAGCTAACATAATTCCTAAAATTGTTCCTCCAATGACGTCCATCGGATAATGATGCAGGACATACACTCTACTAAATGCCATTAATAATGGGTACAGGAGTAACAGATAACATCCCCTTGGGAATTTTTGAGAAAGAGCCAATCCTATGATAATTCCAAATATTGTTGCCCTTGCTGCATGTCCTGAAGGGTAAGAGGCATTAAAGCTCCCCTCACAAAATAATGCAAAAGTATCCTGGCTTAATTCAATTGGAAAAGAGGTTCCTTGATATTCTAAAGTTGGTCGATCTCTATCAACTCCACATTTGATGTATCCTGTGAGCAGAGTAGCTAAAACCAACAAAATCATTAATGCAAGTCCAATCCTTCGAGTTTTTTTTATAATTAAGAGTATAATTGCAAAAATAAGCATATAATAGACATCGCCAATTTCAGAGATGGATTGCATTATAAGATCAATTACAATATTTCCTGAAATTGATTGGAAATAATTACTGACAGATTCATCAAAATTTTGTGTAATATTTAGAGATACTAATAGAGTGACAAAAACAAATGCTAACACAGTAAGTACAAAGGGCCTAGAGCGAATATCAAAAATCCATTTTTGCAATTATGTTACACCCATTTGTGACATTTTTAATTTTTCTCAATAATGTTTAGTCAATTATCAGAAATACCCGATTACTCTAACATAATTCATTACTGAATCTAAAAGGACAGCCCATAATGTAAAACGAAATCATAATTCTGATCGGCTCAAAGATTTTAATCTGGATAAAAAATAGGAAAATCGTGAAGTTACTAACTCTAGATGATTTTGATCTTAAGGGTAAAACTATCTTTTTACGAGTTGACATGAATTGTCCAATTGATCCTGACACAATGGAGATTTCAGGCATTAAAAGAATTGAAGAGGCAACAATTACCATTAATGCTATTAAAGATTCAAAATTAGTGGTTGCATCTCATCAAGGAAGAGTAGGCAATAAAGATTATACGGGATTAGAAAAACATGCACAAGTTTTAGAAAAATTATTAAATAAAAAAATTAAATATGTTCAAGATACAATTGGAATTGCAGCACAAAATGAAATAAAAAATTTGAAAGATGGAGAAATTTTATTACTTGACAATCTAAGACTATGTGCAGAAGAAAATTATGAGTTTACTCCTCCCCAAGCAGCTAAAACTATAATGGTTACAAGATTAGAAAAATTGTTTGATCTTTGTGTATTAGACTCTTTTCCAAGTGCACATAGATCCCATCCTTCAATTGTTGGATTTGCACATGTCTTACCTGCTTGTGCGGGTAAAATTGTTGAAAAAGAAGTTAGAAAGCTTGATGAGATAATGACTGTTGCAAAAGCACCTCATGTAATTGTTCTTGGGGGCTCTAAGGTTGATGATAGACTTGAAGCAATTAAAATGTTAATTAAAAAAGGCAGAGCAGATCATGTTCTTCTTACAGGCCTTATTGGCAATGTGTTTATGAGAGCACAAGGACGAATTAGAGCTCCACTAGGATTAAAACGAGAAGAAGAGATTGTATCAAAGGCTCATGCACTCATAGGAGAATATCCGGATGTCTTTTCAACACCAGTAGATGTTGCTATTGATAAAGATGGGTCAAGAGTAGAATTAGACGTAAGGGATCTTAACAGGGAGGATATAATTTATGATCTTGGTCCGAAAACTGTTGAATTTTATAATAAGATGATAGCAGGAGCTGGAACAGTTTTCATTAGTGGTCCTCCTGGATTTTATGAAAAGGATGAATTTAGTTTTGGTACAAAAGGAATTCTTGAAGGTGTGGCAAATTCTATGGCTACAACAATTGTAAGTGGAGGCCATCTTACCTCGGCTCTAAAACGTTATGGATTAGCAGATAAAATAGATCACATCAGCACTGCAGGTGGTGCCCTTGTACTTTATTTGACAGGGGAAATACTTCCGATGATTCAGGTTTTAGAAGAAGCTGCTAAAAGGCACAAATCTAAATAGTTGCTTTACAATCAGCGTTAGTACACATTCTAATCTCGGATTTTCCCAAGTAAATTTCTTCATTACAAGATTTACATTGAATTTTTTCTACAGTATCGAATAACTTAAACCAAATCGTAGTAAAATTTTGGGCGATATTTCTCACAAGACCGGAATCGCAAAGATCTAAAAAATATTTTTCCATATCATCGATTGTATAAGAAGGATTAAAATTTTCGTTATTTTTTAATATTTCAAATATTTCGTCATTGGTAAATTTTTTTTCGGGATCATTAAATTTTTCATAAATTATTTTTCTAATTTGTTCTGAAATTTTTTCGGGTGATTGAAAATTATTCAACTTAGTATAGTTTAGATGCTTCTTCTTTTAAACTATCAAATGAAGATGATTTTTCCATTTTTTGTGCTAGAAAAGTATACAGACCAAGCTTTAAAGTTTTCAATGATAATAATGCACATTTAATTCTGACAGGGCTTTGTTTAATCAAATGTTCTAATCCTAATTCAGATAGAATTTCTTCTTTTTTTAGATTTTTAGCATATTCAAGATTTTGTCCTTTGATCATTTGTGTCAATACCGAAGTGCAAGCTTTACATATAGTACACCCATCACCATGCCATTTAATATCAGAAATTGTATCATCTTTTACATGCATTTGTAATGTAATGCTATCTCCACACATTGGATTTGCATCATGTTGAGAGATGTCAGGATTTTCTAATTTTCCCTCATTATGAGCGTTTTTTGCTTCATCAATAATTATTTCAGTATAAATTGGATCACTCATAACTTAAACAACTCGGCTACTTTTTCAAGTGATTTGATAAGCTTGTCAACATCATCTTTTGTGTTGTATATGTAAAAACTTGCACGATTAGTAGCTGCTACCTCTAATCTTTCCATTAATACTTGGGCACAGTGATGTCCTGAACGAATAGATATCCCATCTCTATCAACGATAGTTGCAACATCGTGAGGATGAACATCGTGAAAATTAAATGATATTACTCCCCCTCGTTTTAAAACATCTTTAACACCATAAATGGTAATTCCTTTAACTTTGGACATTTTTTCCAAGGCGTATTTTGTTAAATCAATTTCATGGTTTCTAATTGTATCCATACCTATGGTAGTAAGATAATCAATTGCAGTTCCAAAACCGATTACATCTGCAATATTTGGTGTACCAGCCTCAAATTTGTATGGTAAATCATTCCATGTTGTTTCATATTTGTGAACTTCACGTATCATATCACCACCCCCATGAAATGGAGGCATGGTTTCTAAAACTTCTTTTTTTACCCAAAGAATTCCAACACCTGTTGGTCCTAACATTTTATGAGCTGAAAATGCAAAGAAGTCGCAATCCAATTTTTCAAGATCAACTTTCATATGAGGAACCGATTGTGCACCATCAATCAGAATTTTGGCTCCAGATTTTTTGCATTTGTTAATAATTTCTTCAGTATTAGTAATCGTTCCAAGTACATTTGACATTTGACTAAAAGTAACTAACTTTACTTTTCCAGTTTCAAGATATGAATCCAGTTGATCTAAAATTAATTCTCCGTTATCATCAATACCAATGTATTCTATTTTAGCACCTTTTTCTTTTGCCAAAAGTTGCCATGGAACAATATTGCTATGATGTTCGTATTCAGTGGTGACTATAATGTCCTCTGGACCTATATGCTGTCGTCCCCAAGAGTATGCTACGAGATTAATTCCCTCAGTAGTACCACGAACAAAAATAATCTCTTCGCGATTTTTTATATTTAGAAAATTCGCAACTTTGTCTCGTGTAGACTCGTAAGCTGCAGTTGCCTCTTCGGCTAGGGCATATACTGCCCGATGAATATTAGCATTATGATTGGTATAATAATCGGTAATTGCATCAATCACTTGAACAGGTTTTTGAGTTGTTGATGCATTATCTAAATACACAAGTTGTTTTCCTTCTCGAACAGTTCTCTGTAGGATGGGAAAATCCTTTTGAATGTTTTCAAGAGATATACTTGACTGCATAATTATACTTCCACGTAAACCTCATTGTTATCTATTTTTACTTTGTATGTCTGAAGTGATTCTTCTGCTGGAGGATTTAGGGGCTTACCTGTGTTTAAATCAAATACTGAAAGGTGTAATGGACAACGAACACCTTCTTCACCAAGTATTCCTGTAGAAAGATCAGCTTCTGCATGGGTACAAATTCTATCAGTTGCAAATATCTGTCCATCAAGATTTGCCAAAAGAATTTTTTTATCATCATGTTCAAAACCGTATAATTCTCCCTTTGAGATTTTATCTAATGTACATGCTTTAATCCAATTACCCAAGAGCATCACCGGTACTTGTAATGTTGCTCAATTTCGGCATTTTCATCATATCTTGTTTCTTCAACCTCTACAATTGCTTTGAGCTGCTCGTCATTTTTAATACCTAATTCACGTCCTTGCCACTTTGATTCAATCAAATATGCTATCCAAGCTCTGACTTGGTAGGACATTGTTCTAGAAAGGGGTTCTAAGAATCCTTCTACGATAATTCTTTCTGCTTCTTTTCTACTTAAACATCTAGTTTGGAGATAAAATATTTGTTCCTCATCGATTTGAGCAACAGATGCAGAGTGTGTTGCTTTGACATCATTAGTAAAAATCTCAAGGCCTGGAATTGCATCAGATTTTGCGCCTTTATCAAGTAAAATTGAACGGCCCGAGAGAAACGATTTAGATTTACTTGCTTGTTCTTTGATACGTATCATGCCTTTAAAAAGAGATTTAGATTTGTCTTTAAGAATTGATTTTTCTATGACTTTTCCTTCTGTAGAAGGTTTTTCATGATTAACATTAGAACTAAGATCAAATGATTGATTATCATTTCCAAAAACCACTTCAGAATCATTTGCGTTAGCACCTGTGCCATTTAGATAATAGTCAATTCTATATCGAGATAACATTGCACCAAACAAACCAAGGTACCAATTTATTTTTCCATCTTGTGCAATGTTACACTTTCGAGTTGAAAAGTTAACTGCACTATTATCCATTACTTGCAAAGTGGTTCCATCTAGCTGGCTATTTTGTCCTACACTTACATTAAGTAATTCTAAATATGCCTGTTGGTGAGAATTTTTTGGAGCATATAATTCCTGAACAATACTTGCTTTGCTACTCTCTTCAGTAACAATTACATTTCTAGATATTGTTGATGCGCCATCAATTGAAAGTGAAGATACTAAGTGAATGGGTTTTTCTAGTATCATGTTTTTTGGAACATGAATGAATATTCCAGAGTTAAAAGCTGCGTTGTTTAATGCAGTATATTTATCCTCTTTAGAATTAGTTGATTCTAAAGTTTTTTGAATAATATCATTATGATTTTTTAATGCATCATCGATTGATGATATTACCAAACCTTTTTTTTCTAATTCTTCGGTCAGATTTATTTTGAGAATGTTTGAACCAATTTGAATTATTGAGATTTCATTTTCAAGTTCCATTAATCTATTTGAAAGAAAATCTGGAACAGATTTATCTGAATTAATTGCTAATGAAACCTGTTCTGGATCCATTTTATTGGCATCAGTATACTTGTTGTAAAGCGGAGATGTCTCTAGAGGGAGACTTTGATATACATTAAGAGAATTTTTTCTATATTCTTTAAGCCAACTGGGTTCGTTTTTTAATGAGGAGATTTCATCTATATGGCTAGAACCAATTGTGGATAGAGCAAGGTTTTGCATAGTTAATCATAAGGGGTTCCCAGAGAATGTTTAACCTACTGAACCATCCATCTCTAGTTTAATTAATCGGTTCAGTTCTACGGCATATTCCATTGGAAGCTCTTTTGTGAAGGGTTCCATGAATCCATTTACGATTAATGTTAGTGCCTCTTCTTCAGAAAATCCTCGAGTCATCAAATAGAAAATTTGTTCATCACCTATTTTACCAACAGTTGCTTCGTGGGTAATGGTGGCGTCTTCTTGATTAATTTCCATGTATGGATAAGTATCAGTTTTTGAGGTATCATCTAATAGTAAGGCATCACATCTAACAGTTGCTTTAACATTTGTTGCACCCTTTGCAACATTAAGTAGTCCTCTGTAAGTGGAACGTCCATTTAATCTGCTAACTGATTTGGATGTAATTTTTGATGTGGTGTTAGGTGCTAGATGTACCATCTTTGCTCCGGTGTCCTGATGTTGATTCTTTCCGGCAAAAGCTATGGATAGTGTTTCACCGTAAGCTCTTTCTCCCATAAGATAAATTCCAGGATACTTCATTGTAAGTTTGCTTCCAATGTTTCCATCTATCCATTCAACTTTTGCACCTTCATATGCATAAGCACGTTTTGTAACTAGATTGTAAACATCACTACTCCAGTTTTGGATTGTAGTGTATCTTAATTTTGCATCTTTGTGTGCTACTAATTCGACAACTGCCGAATGAAGTGATTCAGATGAATAGACCGGAGCTGTACAACCTTCTATGTAATGAACCTCTGAACCTTCATCTGCAATAATTAATGTCCTTTCAAATTGTCCAATATTTTCAGCGTTAATTCTAAAATATGCTTGTAATGGCATGTCAACTTTAACGCCTGGTGGAATGTAGATAAAAGAACCACCACTCCACACTGCACTGTTTAGTGCTGCAAATTTATTATCTTCTGGAGGAATTATTTTACCAAAATATTTTT
>JBHIUZ010000002.1:0-89855 GCA_042138025.1 Nitrosopumilaceae archaeon
TACAGCAAATGAAAATCCGAGGGGCTATCTCTCATCCCAGTTGCATGTCATACCCCTCCCCTCGGATTATTTTTTCAAAAAAATACCAAATTGGACTCATTACTCAACAAATTTTTCCTCCGATTTTAAGTAATTTCTTAGTAGAATGATTCTAAATGTAGAGGTACGTGATGGTAAAGGTGGTTACAGAGATTTCAAATTCAATGATAGTATTGCAATAACTGACGCATACGCATATCCACAAATTGAATCCTCATACTATCCTCCACTGAAAATTAAACCATTATGTCTTAATGAAGACTCTAAAAAACGTTATACCTGCGCTTTTGCAAAAGTAAAAGAATGGACAATTAAAAATGAAGAAGCTACCCTAGAACAAATTATGAAGTAATTATTTTATCCAAAAATCCGTTCTCTTATTTGAGGAATTTTTTTGTAAACCATGTCTCTAATTTTTATTTGATCTTCAGGAGTGGGAAGTTCTTTTTTTATTTGAACTAGTCCTGTTATTCCAGTAGTCAAAGCAGACCCCACAATTAGACCATACACAAATTCTTTGGGATTTTCTACTTTGATAATATCTTTATTTTGCTCAATTTCTTCTAAATGAGCCTGAATCGTAGATAAAGCTCCATCTAACGTTTGAGAAATGAGTTGTTCTAGTTGTTCATCTTGACTCATTAGTTGCTGAAATATTTAGCATGTATAAAAATGAAGATAATTTTGATTTTATTAAGAAATAGATTTTTAATAAACCCGCATTTTACCTACTTGTGTTTTCATATTTTACCATAGCCTCTGCAAACGAAATACTCCCTATAGTAATTGAAAAATTTAAAATTGTAACTGAACTTAAAAACGAAATCGTAAAAGCTGAACAGCAACTAAATACATCTTTAACTCCAAATGGAAATTTTGAACAATACGTTACCTTAAAACAAAAATTAAACTCAATTGTAGCAAAATTTTATCATGCGATTGAAGATCTTGAAAACACAGGAGTTGTGTTAAAAGGAATCGATGAAGGACTATTGGATTTTCCATCTAAACGATTTGATGATGAAGTTTGGTTATGTTGGAAAAAAGGCGAAACCGAAATTAAATTTTGGCATGAAAAAGATGTTGGTTTTAGTGGAAGAAAACCAATTAGTGTTAATGATGAAACTTTAGTATAATCTTACTTTAACTTTCCCACCAATTCAACATATTTTTGTTTTAATTCATTAAATTCTTTTTTAACAGAATTAAGTTCGTCTATAGTAATTTGATTTTTTGAATTTAAGAGATCTACCAAAGTATTTACTGTTTTAAATATTCTTTTTGATTCTTCTTCATCTCCTATAACTGCTAATTCTTGTTTTATTACATTTATTGCATCTTGTTCAGTTTGAACTTTATTTTGAATTGCCTCATTTTTTTCTAATCTTTGCAGTTCAAGTTTAATATCCTCTATTTGTTCTACTTTAAAATCAAATTCAGCTTGTGCTTGTTGAATTTGATTATTAAAATGAATCATCATTGTTTTAATCTCTTGCCGTTGAATTTCTAAATTTGATAATTCTTGTTTTAATTTTAATACTTTGGCATCTTTGAAATTAAGATTATAATCATCAATTTTTATTTCATATTTTTTTGGTTTTAAAAATTCTATTTCTTTCTCAAAACGCTCTTTATCTTTTTTAAATTTATTAAAATCAAGATTTTTTTCTTCTAAATGCTTTTTTACTAATTTAAAATATTGCGCGGTATTTGAAAATTCATCTTTAATTTTTGGAATATCTTTTTCATAAGCTTCAACATTGCTTTTATTTTCTTTTTTAATTTCAAAACTCCGATCTGTAATTTCTTCTAAAATTTGATCATCAATTTTTTGTCCAAGAGTGGGAATTTCTTCCCATTCGTCCTCTTCTGTAATGCCTGATTCTGCTTTTTTTATTCTTTTAAGATGTTTTTCTTGCACTCTTAATTTTCATGAATACAATAAATATGACTGCGGCAGCTCTTGCCGAACAAACACTTCTCAAAATCATTATCTGGTCTCAAGTTCCAAATATCAAAAAATGTTTAGAGGGCATAAAATATGAGAATTACATGTTATATGCATGGCTTCGAATAATTCGAATTCGTTTTCTTTTAGCATCAGTAATTGCAGTATCTGCTGGACTTGCAATAAGCTGGTGGCATATCTCTCAAATTGATATTTTACATGCAATATTGACAGTGTGTGGTGTAATTGCATTACATGCAAGTGTTGATCTATTAAATGACTATTGGGATTTCAAACGTGGAATAGATACACAAACTCAACGTACTAAGATGAGTGGCGGTACTGGTGTTCTTCCAGAGGGATTATTGCACCCTAAACAAGTGTATCGTGCAGGAATTGTTTTTTTAATTATAGGTGGCGTCATTGGCAGTTATTTTGTTTTAATTGATGGAATAATAATTGGCATATTACTTACATTTGCAGTTTTGTCAATCTATTTTTATTCTACAAAAATTGTTGATTCTGGTCTTGCAGAAGTTTTTGTCACCATTAAAGGAACTGTAATAGTAATTGGAACTTATTTTATTCAAACATCTGACATAACTTCTGCATCTATAATGGGGGGAATTCTTGTAGGTGTACTTTCATCTCTTGTTTTATTTATCACCTCTTTTCCTGATCATGATGCTGATAAATCAAAAGGCCGTAAAACATTAGTCATAGTTTTAGGAAAAAAAAATGCATCATCCCTATTTTGGATATTCCCAATAATTATTTATTCAATATTATTTTTAGGAATAGTTTTACAAATATTCCCAATGGGCACCTTGGTTTCTGTTGCTGCATTTCCCCTAATTATTAAATCTGGATTAAAACTTCGACAAAATTATAATAAAACCAATAGTTTGGTTCCAGCAATGTCTGCTGCCATATCATTTAGTAGAATCACGGGGATATTATTTGTAATGGGATTTATAATCTCTTTATAATCTGTTCACAAAATACATACAATCGAATATTATGAAATTTTTTGATTAAATATTGTTGATTAAGGTAATTGTAATTGATGATGAAGCAGATGTATCAGAAGTATTATGTGAATTCTTAAAGATTAAAGGATATCAAGTTGTTGGTAGGGGAAATAATGGTAAAGACGCTTTTGAATTGTATAAAAAATATTCTCCAGATATTGTAATGATGGATTTAGTTATGCCAAAATTTGATGGCTTCTATGGAATAGAAAAAATACGTCAGTATGATCCAAAATCAAAAATAATGATAATTTCGGCCTCATTGACTCCTTCATATATTAGAAAACTACTAGAATTAAACGTAGATTCAATATCTCTAAAACCATATGATCTTTCCAATGTTATTGATTTAATAGAAAAAATAAACCAGGGAATTAAAGTACAAAAAGTTCCCAATATTTTCCAAAGACAATTAAACCAATAATTCTACATTAATCTATGATTGAAGGATTTGCTACAACTAAAGGAACGCTTAATTTTATAAAAAAACATCCAGAAGCTAACCCAAAAAATTTTCAAAAGATACATGGTCTGTCATTATCTAATATCGGCGTAGGCACTTATCTTGGAAATATTGACAGTAAAACCGATGAGATGGTTAAAACCGCGGTAAAAAATTCTATCTTATCTGGTGTTAATGTAATTGATACTGCAATAAACTATAGGTCCCAAAAGGCAGAACGTTCAGTAGGAAAAGCAATTTCAGAATTAATAAATGAATCAAAACTTAATCGAGATGAAATTTTTGTTTGTACAAAAAATGGATATGTTACAAACGATGCTGATATTCATGAAGATTTTTGGCAGTATGTGAATAGAGAATATGTTTCAAGGGGAATAATTAAAAAAAATGATATAACATCTGGTTATCACTGCATGACTATCCCATATCTTAATGATCAACTCGAGCGTAGCAGAAAAAATTTAGGACTAGACTGTATTGATCTAATGTACCTTCATAATGCAGTCGAAGGTCAAATCCAGGACGTAAATAAAGAACAGTTCATGAAAAATTTACGTTCTTGTTTTGAGTTTTATGAATCTAAAAGGAAAGAAGGAAAAATTAATTTCTACGGAATGGCCACGTGGGAATGCTTTAGAGTTAACAAAGGCGATCCTAAATTTTTAGAGTTTTCTGACGTAATATCATTAGCAAATGAAGTAGGAGGCTCTGAACATGGGTTTTGCTTTATTCAATTACCCTACAATATGTATCTCGATCAAGCTTTAATGATAAAAAATCACACATTTGAAGGAAATATGGAAACTATTTTGCAAATCGCAAAAAGATACAATGTAGGTGTTTTTACAAGCGTTCCATTGATGCAAGCAAAACTACTTTCCCCTGGGGTGTTGCCAGAATTTGGAAACCTATCTTCAGCTCTACGGGCAATACAATTTACTCGTTCAACCCCGGGAGTTATTGCACCGTTAATTGGACATAAATTGCCTGAGCATGTTCAAGAAAATCTTGAAATTTTGAAAATTCCCCCTTTATCTGAACAGGAATTTCATGAACTTGTATGTAAATTCACTGCACCAAAAACTAATTAATTAAATTATGATTCAATTAAGATGCCACCAAAATTTAATACTTCATTTGAAATGTTAGGTACTTTCTGATTGGTTCTTAATACAAATCCCTCTGGAACATTAACTTCAATAAATAAATCATCTCCACTTGCTGGTCTTTCGGTTTCTGAATAAATGATGGCGATAACTGCTAATTCTTCATCATCCACAAAATGATCAAAATTTTGATTTAGTACCCAATAAACAAATGATTCTGTCTTAGTTGGTTTTTGTTTATCTACAAATGGATTATTTTCTATTATCCCTTGATTTTTTGCTTCTTCAACTGCTTCTTTTAAAGAATTAAAAGTTCTATCCATTAGTCTCCCCGAATAAATATTTTCATGCTCTGCTATCACATTGCTTTTTCTAATTAAATTAAAAAAAATCTCTGTTGACTGTGGATTCAAATTAACTGTTCCTCCACTAGAAGATCTAATTGGTATTGCGGTCACTGTAATTTTATCTAACGCTGAATTTGCTGCAGCTGAAATTTTACCCGATATCTCAAGTTGTTCTCTTACTTCATCATATGCATCTTGTACAACATCTTTTTGCGAATCATTAACTGAAAATCCAATATTTACAAAAATAAATACAAAGACAACCGCAATTGTAAAAAATAATACTATTCCAGTATTGAACATAGGAAATACTCCTTTATGCTGATTTTTCATTTAATCCCACTCTACATTATAATATGAAAAATACTCAGTATCTCCTCTCGTATGTTTACTGCGAACAGACAATATTTTTGTGATATTATTCAGTAATTTTAGAATCTTATAAATAACAAATATCTTCGTGAAGTACTATGCCCATTGATCCTGTATGTGGAATCGAACTTGATGAAAATTTAGCCCTTGTTCATGACCATGAGGGAAAAAAATACTATTTTTGTTGTAATGGGTGTATGCGTATTTTTAAAAAAAAACCAAGAAAATGGAAAAAAAATATTTAGATTGGAAAACTTCCGCACATTCTACAAAACTTTGAACCTTGTTTAATCTCATATCTGCAATAAGGGCATTTATTTTTAGAACTGTGTAGCTTTTCTGGTGGTTCATTGTATTTTCGATATACTTCATAATAATGAAGCGATTCCTTTGTTCTTAATTTGACATTATCGGATTTTTCAATCTGTTTTGTTTTTTTTTCAAAAACCTCGTCAGGAATCACTGTTTCAAAAAGATGAGTTAATGCCGCAGTTCCTGCGCCATCTTGCATTGGGGATTTCTCCCGCCATACGATGTTTTTAGGAAGTTTTTCTTCATAGGCTTTACGTAAAATCCATTTTCCATATTTTTTTCCTTTAAATTCATTTACTTTAAAATTTGCGGGAATTTTTTTTGCTAAATCAATTACATCATCATCAAGAAACGGTGTTTCAACTGTTATCCCAAGCGCATCACCAATTTTTTTTGAAGGAAAATGCATTATATTCCATATTCTTAGAAGGTCATTTTGTAGCTCAATGTTGTTTTTTTTCAAAAAAAAGCTATATCCTGCAAATAACTCATCTGCCCCATCTCCTGAAATAATTTTTAAATCGCCTTCTTCTTTGGCTGTTTTTAAGATTAAATACATTATTATGGAATTTCTAATTTCAATATCGTTAAAGTTTTTTAGAATTTTTATTGTTTCATTAATTGAATTAAGTAACTCTTCTATAGTAGGCATAATTATTTTTAAAGGTAAATTAAATTGTTTAGCAACAAGTTGACAATAAGTTAAATCAGTAGCAATAAAATCTTTAGATGTTACTGCTATTGCCTTTGCATTTTTATCTTTAAGATAATATGCAAGTATACTACTATCTAGTCCTCCTGAAAGGGCTATAGTGATAGCCTTACATTTTGATGTGGATTTTTCTATAGCTGCTCTAAGTTCTTCTACAAAATTTTCCAATAATGGATTTTACTTGTAAAATTATATAGGTTAACCTAATTGATTTTTGAATGGTATTACCAAACAGAATGAAAGTTCATAATTTTATTGTGCACCTTTAAATATTCTATATTCCATTTCTCTACTATGCTACTTCCAGCTGAAATAGAATCAAAAACTCTAATACCTGCACTTAGAGCTATTTTAGCTAAAAAACTAGCTGAACAACATAAAATTCGTGAGGATGAAATATCAAAAATGTTAGGCGTTACACAGGCGGCAATAAGTAATTACATCCGGGGCACCAGGGGGGATCCTAAGCTAATTTCTCAATTATCATCTCAAAAACAAATCACAGAAATGATTGATGAAATAAGTGAAAACCTTGCTTCAAATAAAGCATACACTCCTGCAAGTTTATCAAAATTTATTGGTCTTTGTAATTACATTAAATCTAGCTTACTAATTTGCGATATTCATCATAATCTTGAGTCAGATATAGATGAAGCAATTTGCAAAGAGTGTGAAACAATGCTTCTTAAAGGTCCTGGAAGCGTTTATTAAAAAATTAATTTTTCTGTAAAATAATTTCTATTGTTGAAAGCATTTTTCCAATGCCTGCTGGCATATCTGTATCTAATACAATATTTTGAATTCGTGCACTACCTTTAAGCATTTTTTCAGTTATAATATTTGCAATTGCTACTGCATTTGGAATAGAGTTTCCTTTGGCACGAAGAATAGCCTTATTGTGTTTTCCTAAAAGGGAAATAACGTTAATTGCTTCTAACATTACTGGTTCATTACGCACATTAAAAATTGCCAATTCATCATTTTTATCTTTAGAGATTGTTGTTGATAAATTACTTTGTCCAGACTCCTCCAATACATTCAACCCAATACGAAGAAAAATTCTAAGTTTAAAAATATTATAGATGATTTATCCATTAATCAAAGAAATTAATGGGTATATTTTGATAATCCCCATTTGGTAATGACCGCCTTATAACTATGGGGATTACTCGTTGTTCAAGCTCTTCCATAGCAATATCTAAAGATGTTTTTGCGTTTTCAGGTATTTCAATAAAAGGAGGTGCTCCTAATGAAAGTTGTAAAGCTCTTGCCCCCATTATTCTAGCTTTTTCAAATCGAGTTAATGTGGGCGGACCCATCTGAATTTTACCCTTCCCAGTAATTTCGATTTCTTGTGGTTCATGGATAGGGTCTATTTCAATAATCTCTCTTTCTTCAATAATTTTGCATTCTTTATCTAATTCTAACATTTCTTTTTCAGATAGATCTTTTTTTCCTTCTTTGATTTTTCTATAAGAGCTTAATGCATCGCTGACACTTTTTCCAATGTCGGATTCTTCAACATCCTCTGTAGATTCTTGAATATCTTCGCTCTCTAACTCTGACAAGTATACAAATTCCAAAAACCGGTAATATATTCGAATATGTGGAAAATAATCCTTTTCAGTATTTATTGCCCATGTTCTAATCCGAGCGTTTATCTGTATGCAAATCTGTTGCTATCCCGAATGGAACAAAACTCTGTTTCTACAGTAAGGGTGATACTAGAGATTCGGGGAAAAGCCAAGCTTAACTGTGAGCTAAAACGACATCTTTCTCCAAGAACAGTCGGAATTATTTCTCGAAGTTTACCTTTAGAGGGAAATGCTCATCTTATTACTAAAAATATTGCGTATTTTGAAACAACCATTGAATCTGGAATTGATAGACCCAGAAAAGAATTTAAAAAAGGAGACATAGCCTTTTTGCCAACAAACGGAAGTATTTGTTTCTTCTCCGAAACTGTATCCTCATCAAAAACTATGACTCCAATTGGAAAAATATTATCCGATGTTACATCTTTGCATGACATCAAACCTGGTGACGTGTTTACACTTTATGCAGATACTGGTTGATAAATATGATGCCCACTAAATCCTCCAACTTTTTTAATAGTGCCATCGTTTGATAATTTTTTTAAAAATTTATTTGCTGCAGAAATTTTAATTCCAAGATGTCTTGCTAACTCTTGAATTGTAATTACTTTAGAACTTTTGATAAATTTCATGGCCTGTTCTTCATTTACTAATACAGTAATTTCTGCTTTTGAAGGACCATCTCCGGATTTATCCTTCTTTTTTCCTTTCTTCTTTTCCCCGGATTTTTTTGCATCATCGGCTCCCTGAGATTTTTGTTGTTGAGCTGGTGATTTCTTTTTTGCTCCACCCATAAGAAAAATAAAAAATCTCCCCTACTTATAAAGGTGGATGTTTCTTTTACTAAATTTTTCATTTCATTAAGAACCACTTACAATAATCTAGGAAAGATGTTTTTATAGAATTGATTATGGTAAAGTTTCATCTAAAGAATAATCTATCCCACCGTAAATCATTTTCATTATAATAATTTTTTAATTTAAAATTTCAACTATATATAATCTCAAGGATATTTTAAATTATGGGAATTATTGCTAAAGGCGCTAAATGCAATGTAAGTGGATGTAATGATGATGGAGTACGTTCTCTTAATACTACTAAGGTAGAAAATGCAGGACTCCAAGTTTCATCCACCGGAAAAAAAACGGTCTTATGTAAAACGCATTATAAAGAATGGAAAAAAGAATCAAAGGATGACCGTGATCTTGAAAGAGCTAGATACGACAAGTTCTAGTTTCTCTTTCTATGTTTTACATTATAATATTTTGAAGGACTTTCTTTCAAATACTCCTTTTTTAGACTATCATAATATTTGGAAAGTTTTTTGTAAAGCCTCTTAGGTTTTCTTGTTTTATTATTACTAAGTACATACAATGCCAAAATTGGAAAGGCGATTGTAGAATCAGCATAAACTGTAATCATATCATGATGCGCATCGTGCACCTTTCCCCAACTTTTACCTTCTTGTAGTGTTGCACCTGAGAGACCTCCTGTATCTGGTCTTGCATCAGTAATCTGAATTATGTAATCTTGCCCCCCATCATTTCTTCGAAGTATTTGATCTAATAGAGGCCCTGTTTGTTGAGCAGAATTTTTTGGCACTCCTCCTCCTAACTCTAAAATTCCTGATTTTTTAGAATTATACACAATTGCTGCCTGTTCAATTATTTCTCTAACAAAATCTAATTTGTATACTTTATCTCGTAATCTATGTACTGCTAAATTTAATGCCAAAGATGAATCAAGTAATGCAGGAGCATAAACTGGTACATCGTATTTATAGGCAGTAGCAATAAAACTTTTTTGAGGATATTTTGCCTTTTTCATTGTGACATTTCCCATCAGATTACAAAATTCGGCACTGGTAAATGGTTTATCAATTAAATTTTCTTTAAACATTTTTTGTATAACTTGATCTTCAGCTTCTAATGTTTCATAGAATTTAATAAAAACATCTCGAATTCTAACTATCTCTTTTTCGTAAAGTTTCATATCATCTACTTCATAATGTCCTTGCTTAACTGGAAAGCCCCATGCAAAATGATCTTCGTGATATACATTAGCTCCAGTTGTAATAATCCAATCAACAAATCCTCGTTCAATTAAAGTTTGTACAATTCCGCCCATTCCTACTGGAGTCATTGCCCCAGTAACCGTAAGACAGATTACTGCGTCCTCTTTAATCATTTTAGAATACAATTTTGCAGCTTCTCCTAACTTTCTACCATTATACCCGCTTCTAGCGTATACCTCTATGAGATCTCCAATCTTCATTTTTGGGTCTAGCTTAATGTGGGGAATGTCTTTTCCATGAAAGTGATGATGATCCACGAAATGAAAAAATTCCTACACTAATTAATACTTGCGAATGGATTTATTATCTACTTATGGAACCATGTTCCAAGTATTTATAAAATGAAAATTATAGATCTTCCAAATCCGAAACGAATTAATCGAATCCCAGATAGTTCTGTAGTAATTTTTTCAGAAAAGAATTTTTCAGAACAGGGATTTTTAATAAAAAAAATTGTATTGAAACTATTTATTGAAAAAATTGATGAAAATCTTGGGCCTTATTCTTTGATAACCTGTCTTGTTGATACCGATAAAGGCTCAATTGAAATGAAGTATGAAGAAGGGTATCTTGGAATTAATTCATTAGAACGCTCAAAAGACTTGCTTATTTCAAATCTAGGAATATCGGGTTTAATCAAACGCTCTGTAATCGCTTTGGAATCTGCATTAAATAGGTAAATTTCTGTCAGCTGCCATTTACAAACAAGTGGCTTTATTGCTATTTTCCCTAGTCAATTTATGTCCCAATCTAATGACAAATCAATTCCTATTACTGCTATTGTTGTAGATGACGATGAGGATTCATTAGACTCAATTTGTCAGACCCTAGAAATAGGTGGAATAGATATTGTTGGAAAAGGCTCTGATGGCGAACAAGCATACAAACTATACTCGACATTAATTCCTGACGTTGTAATTTTGGATATGAATATGCCAAACTATGATGGAGGCTATGCCTTAGAAAAAATTACCCAGGATTTTCCTGACGCAAAAATTATTGTAGTGACTGCATTTACTGATTATAAATTTGAAAAGGCGAAGGCTACGGCAGTATTTACTAAACCCTATGATTTTGAACCATTTTTAGATACAATTAAAAAAATAGCTAAAAAGAAAGTAGCCTCACAAATTACTAATTAATTATTAAAATTTGTAGTATTTTATAATATTCTCACATTAGATACCTTTATTTCAATAACTTTAGAGTCTCAAATTGTGCGTATCCTTCAATTGCATTGTAGCAGTTTAGAATATACCCCTACAAAAAAGGAGATTAAATCAGCTGAAGAAATTACGCCTGAAACAAAAAACTTTGAAGAAACAGTTGTTGCTTTTATTTCAGTAGAAAATGGAGATGATAAAACTGTTGCAAAAAAAGCCATTGATGAAATAAAAGAATCAATGAGTAAAATAGGCTGTAAAAAATTATTACTATATCCATATGCTCATCTTAGCTCTAATCTTGCATCGCCAAATTCTGCATTAAGTGTTTTAAAAGAAATGGAATCTTTAGCAACTAATCTTGAAGTCTCTAGAGCTCCTTTTGGATGGACAAAAACTTACAAACTAGATGTAAAAGGTCATCCTCTAGCTGAAACATCTAAAATTATTACAAAAAGTGAAAAAGCAGATGACACATCTGAGGCAGTAAAATCTGAATCCAAAATAAAATCATATTGGTATATTATGACCACTGAGGGAACCATGCATGAAGTTGAAAAATTTAATTTTTCTAAATATCCCAACCTTGAAATTTTGACAAAATACGAAGCAGCTAAGAAAAGATCTGTCGATGAACCTCCTCCACATGTACGATTAATGAAAAAAATGGCAATTGCAGATTATGAACCAGCGTCGGACTCTGGGAACATGAGGTTTTATCCTAATGGTAGATTGATTAAATCTTTAATTGAAAGATATGTTACTGAAAGTGTTTCAGATTATGGAGGTTTGGAAGTTGAGACTCCAATAATGTATGATTCGCATCATCCAAGTCTTGAAAGTTATTTTAATCGTTTTCCTGCACGACAGTATAGCATTGATTCTGATGGAAAACAGCTAATCTTAAGATTTGCTGCATGTTTTGGCCAATTTTTAATGGCTAATGATTTTCAAATATCTTATAGAAGTTTACCTCTCAAACTTTATGAAATGACGCGATACAGTTTTCGCCGGGAACAATCTGGAGAATTAGTGGGACTACGTAGATTACGTGCTTTTACAATGCCTGATTGTCACGCATTTTGTGCGGATATGAATCAAGCCATAAATGAATTTCAAAAAAGATTTGATTTATCTCGTAATGTGATTCGTGGTTTAGGCTTGGAAGAATCTGATTTTGAAATGGCAATTCGATTTACTGAGGAATTTTACAATCAAAATAAACAACTTGTTCATGACACTGTTAAAAAAATTGGTAAACCCGTTCTAGTAGAAATGTGGAAAGAAAAATTCTTTTATTTTGTACTAAAATGGGAGTTTAATTACATCGATAACTTAGGTAAGGCATCAGCATTATCTACTGATCAAATAGATGTGGAAAATGGAAAAAGATACAACATTGAATTTTTTGATGAGCAAAATAAACCGCATCATCCAATAATTTTACATAATTCTCCAAGCGGTGCGATAGAACGGGTCATCTACGCTCTCCTTGAAAAAGCCGCTAAAGATTCTAAAGAAGGACGCAAACCTCATCTTCCATTATGGTTATCCCCCACCCAAGTACGATTAATTCCAATAAAACCTGAATTTTTAAAATTCTGTGAAAACTTGGCTGATAAAATTACCGAACATAAAATTAGAATTGATATTGATGAAAGAAATGAAAGTATAGGAAAAAGAATTCGTGAAGCAGAAACTGAGTGGATTCGATATATTTTAGTTATTGGAGAAAAAGAAGTTAATGCTAATGAACTCAACGTCAGAGACAGAGAAACTGGAGAAGTAAAACAAATAACCCTTGATAATTTTGTGAAAAGCATTCGTGATCAAATAAAGGATAAACCATTTTCAAATCTTAATTCAAATCGATTTGTTTCTATCAGGCCACAAATAATGGTCTAGCCTTTCTTTTAGGTGCGTTCAATTCAAACAAACTAATGTAGAAATTCATTTAGATTTTATTTAAATCAGAAATTCAATGGGAATGAAAATTTTGGTAGCTGAGGACAGTCCGTCTGTTGCCTTAGTATACAAAAAAACATTGGAAAAAAGAGGCCATATGGTAATAATAACAGAAAATGGGTTAAAGTGTCTTTATCAGTATACGGACGATTATAAAATTCGAGGAGATGATAAAACAAAAACATCTCTTTATGACCTGGTAATTTTAGATCATAAAATGCCTAGAATGGAGGGCACTGACGTTGCAAAGGAGATAATTGAGATGAATCCTAAACAAAGAATTCTCTTTGTTACTGGTCATGTTAAAGACATGATGAAGGGAGTTCGCAAAATTGGTGAAAAAATAGAGTTAATGCAAAAACCTTTTCCAGTAAAAGCCATGATTCGTCAAGTAGAAAATGCCAACTTGGCATGGAAGAAAAAAATGAAAAAGAAGACTGCTATGGAAACATGGGATGGTGAAGGACTATCAGAAGCACTTCAATAATGAAACAACTTTGAATTTATTATAGGGTTATTTTCATTATATCTTGATTTAGTTATGAGCTTTCTTGACTTGTATATGAACAAGAATCCTCTAATAACTAGTCCTAATGAAAATGGAGATTCTTCAACCATTGTATATGGTATCCCTTTTGATTCAACTCATTCCTATAGACCAGGTACAAGATTTGGTCCAGATGCAATAAGAGAGGCATTTAATAATATTGAAATTTTTATGCATGAATTTTCAGTAGATCTCGAGACAGTTAACATCGAAGATTTGGGAAACACAAAGCATACTGTAGTTGCACAAGAAATGTTAGACATGGTTTCAAAAATCACTGGTGAGTTAATAAAAAAAAGAAAACAAATTATCACTTTAGGAGGAGAGCATCTTATTACTTTGGGCACTTATCCTAATTTCCCAAAAGAAACAGGTTACATTGTTTTTGATGCACATTATGATCTTCGTGATGAATATGCAGACATTAAACTAAGTCATGCTGCTTATCTAAGACGTATAATTGAGAAGCAAGGAGCTGATAAAATTATTCATGTTGGTGCAAGATCTTTTGTTAAAGAAGAACTTGCATTCAAAGAAGAACATAAAATAAAGACTATTTCTGATTCTGATATTAGACTGGGAAAAGCTCCAAAATTAGTAAAGGATGCAGTTTCAGTATTTGACAAGTTGTATGTTAGTATTGATTTAGATGTACTAGATCCTGCTTTTGCTCCAGGTGTTGGAAACCCTGAAGCAGTTGGCATTACTTCAAGAGAGCTATATTCGATGATAAGCTCATTAAATGAACTAGATGTTGTAGGCGCTGATATTGTTGAGCTATGTCCAACTTTTGATAATGGAGCAACATCCTCTATGGCTGCAAGATTAATGTCTGCTTTAATTGCTATGAATTTGAAGAAATAGCCCTTTTTTGAATTTCTACAGTTTCTGTCGAATCAGTTAGAAAAGATTTGATAAATGCGGCTTCTGGATTTTTTGGAACTTTGCCATTATTGTATTTTTTTTGGTTTTCCAAAACCATTTGATTATACATGTGTGTAGTGATGACCATGTATATTTTTTTGAGTATTTTGATATAGGATGTTGTATGTTTAAAAAAAACAACAAGCATGGACAATTGGAGAAAGTATATTTTACATGAAGAATTTTTTATATATCATAATTAGGAGAAACACGTGTTAAACAATCTTAGAGATTCATTAAAACCGTATTTGGAAAAAATAGGTAAAGGATTTGCATCAACTGGTCTTTCACCAACTTTTTGGACTAGCATAGCAATTGTTTTTGCATTTGCTTCAGCAATTGTTTATGGATTAAATTTTGACTTTGCATTAATTTTTGGAGGTATCCTTTTACTAGTTTCTGGATTTTTTGATATGGTTGATGGCCAAGTAGCCAGAATTACTAATAAGACTTCAAAACAGGGGGCATTCCTTGATTCTAATTTTGATAAAATTGCTGAAGTTGCAATATTTTTTGGAATTTTGGTTGGAGGTTATGTGGAACCTTATTTGGTATTTTTAGCAATTACGATTTCATTATTGGTCAGTTATGCTAGATCTAAAGCCGAGTCCCTTGGAATCTCTCTACAAGGAATTGGTATTGGTGAGCGAGCTGAAAGATTACTTGTAATATCTATAATTGGAATGATTGGTTTTATGGACTATGCCGTAATGATAGTAATTGTAATTGCAGGTATAACTCTAATCCAAAGAATTATCCTCACTTATAAAAAATTAGCTTAATAATCAGTAAGATTTTCCCGCTGGAAAAATGGGATTTAACTAATTCTTTGTTCAAACTATTGAACAATCTCTTCTTATAGTCACCTCAAATAATTTTTGCTATGGGCAGGCAAAAAGAATCTTCTACTAAAAGTGTAGATTCTGTAATCAGTAGAGTCAAACTGAATCCTAAAACCCCTCGCTATGTAGTAAATTTCTTAGAGCCCTCTCAGAGTTATTGTGTTGGTTTTGTAGATATTGTAAATTCTACTAAAATCTCTGCGACTTTGGCTCCAAAAAAACTGTCCAAATATTATGAGATATTTTTAAATTCCATGGCTCAAATAGTTGAAAAATTTGGCGGGTTTGTAATTAAAAATATTGGAGATAGCCTATTATTTTATTTTCCAGATTCATCAAAACCATCTCAAAGTTATGATTTTAAAAATTGCTTAGAATGTGGTTTAGCGATGATTGATGAACATAAAAACATTAACAAATTATTAAAAAACGAAAAATTACCTCCTCTAAATTATAGAATAAGTGCCGATTATGGTGAAGTAAGTATTATGAAAACAAATGATTCTTCGAGTATAGATGTTTTTGGCACTCCTGTAAATATGTGTGCTAAAATAAATCACGCCGCGCCAAAAAATTCGATTGTTATTGGCAGTGATTTGTATAGAACAGCAAAAAAACTAGAAAGTTATAACTATCAGATGATTAGTTCGTTTTCAGCTGGATTAAAATTCATGTACCCAATTTATTCTGTTAATAGAAAAAACTAACGAAGCCTTCCACGATCTCTTCTTTTTGATTCTGATCTGATTTTTAATATGCCAAAATGTATTGCACAAGAGATACAGTACCATTTTAAGATCCTTGGCGATGCAATATAGGCCCCTTGTGCTCTTAGCTCTTTTGCAAGTGTATGTTCAACTAAATTTAATCTCGAAGTTACCTTTTTTGCTTTATCTCTTGGTACAGTTGCACCACAATTTGTGCATTGTATTCTATCTGAAGATCCTTTGCCCCCCTTTCTTCGACCACGACTAGCTCGCTTTAATGGCATGATAATACATTTTCTTTCTTCCTAATATGCTCTTGTGTTGTCGCTGATAATTTCTACGTGAGTTTTTTATTAAAAAACAACTAATTAGATTAAGACAGGAACGTGAGGAACAAAAGTTCTTCAAAATACTGTCTGAACCGACCATGCCCTTTGGTAGAAGTAATTTTGAGGAATTTACCTCAAAATACTCTATCACTCATCTCAATTTTTTGTAAAAAAAATTTAAACCATGTTTTACAATAAAGAATATGAAAGGACTTTGCCATTCTTGTCTAACTTCTAATGTGGAGCTAGTGCTGGTTAAAGGTAAAATCCTCTGCATTCAATGTCATGAACAAATAAAAGAAAAGTAATTATCGTCAAAAAATTTGTTATAAGAAATGAATATAGCTGTATTTTCACATTGTACAATTGACACTATTGAGTTAGGGGCTTCGATAAATTCTCGTCCTGGAGGACCTGCTTGTTATTGTGGTTTTACAATTAAAAATTTAAAATTTGATTGTAAACTTTATACCAAATTTGGAAATGATTTTCCAAAAGAAATACTTGTTAAAGAACACATTAATTTCGAAAATGAGTTATCTGATCAACTTACAACAAAATTCAAGATTTCAATTAGCGGTTCTGAAAGAACGCTGTACCTGTTAAATACATGTGAGCCAATCCCATATTCTTTAATTGATGCCGATGGTGTAATAATTAGTCCAGTGTACCATGAAATTAGTACTGAAGTATATGATAAAATAAAAAGTAACTCAAATTTTATTTTTTTAGATCCACAAGGATTTCTTAGAAGAACAGATCCTCAAAAAAAAATTATTTTAGAAAAAAATGATCTCAATCTTTCAAAAATAAACGCCATTAAAACAAGCCCTGATGAGCTTTTTTGTCTTACAAATAATACTGGAATAGATGCAATGAAAAATCTTCAAAATAAAGGAGTTGAACATGTTATTGTCACAGATAAAAGAGAAATCTCAATGCTCGTTAAAGATAAGCTTTATTCAATTACTTTACCTAAATTAGAATTGTTTGATACAACTGGAATAGGAGACATTTTTTGTTCAACATTTTGTTGTACAATGTTAAAAGAAAAAGATTTTTTTTGGGCATTATGTTTTGCAGGGGGTTCTGCGCAAGCTGCTATTGAATCCAAACAATTTGGTTTAGATAAAATTCCTAGAAAAGGAGCCATTGAGACTAATGCTGCCTATTTTTATAATCAGGTAAAATTCAAACAGGTCTAATTTTTATTGTACTAGAGATTGTAATTGTTTTGTGAAAATTGGAATCTTTGATGCTGGTGTTAATGGAACAACTGTTAAATCCATTAAACGCCAACTAGATATTTTAGGAATTGCTTCTTTTAGTGTTAGTCCTAGCACAAAATCAAAAACTGCTGATTGTATAATTGTTTTAGGCGGCGATAGAGGAGTTAGAAATTACTTTCATAGTAATTATGATTCAGGTGTACCTGTGTTAGGAATAAGTGAATCTGAATCAAGTGGATTTTTAGCACAAATTGATCTAAAAGAATTTTCGTCATATGTTAATCGATTAAAAACTAAAAAATACAAAATTGAAGAGGTCCCAAGAATTGGAGTAAAAATAGACGGAAAAAACATGTACCCCGTCCTAAATGACGTTGCAGTATTTACTTCAAAGAGTGCAACATTAATGGAATATACATTGAGAGTCAACGAAGAAGAAGTCTGGCATGATAGCAGTGACGGTGTGATCATATCTACCCCAATTGGTTCATCAGCATATTCAATGTCTGCTGGGGGCCCTGTGATATTTCAAGAATCCCCAGTTTTTGGAATCATTTCTGTTAATTCTTTAGATGTAACTCGCCGTCCTCTGATTGTTTCTAATGAGAGTTTAATTGAAATTGACGATATTTATGCTAGATTACACTGCGAAGTGGTTTTAGATGGGATTGATAGATTCAAAGTAGATAAAATTTTAGAATGCACAAAATACACCCCTGCAAAAATAATTCGAATGAAGATGGATTCTACTGCAATTTCTGCACTTGCAAAAAAGGTTCATCTTGCTGAAGACCTCCTAAAGATGCCACCAAGCTCAAAACTATTATTAAAAATTCTTGAATATGAAGGCGCCATGACTCAAAAAGAACTTGCAACAAAAACAATGCTTCCAGATAGAACTGTACGACTGGCATTGAGCCATCTTTTAAGCAAAGGCCATGTTAAGAAAAAAGTATCCATAAGGGACGCTAGACAAAAAATCTATGAGATTTCCAAATTAGATTAACGAAAAAAAGTGTCCTTTTACGCGTAAATTATTTAGGTTGATTCAAGGCATGATAATATTACATTTATTATAACTGCACTATCAGAATTATTGTTTTTGACAGTTACACCATAGCTTTGAATGCCATTATCCACATTTCCAGAAAATATTGTTATTGTGTCAGGGCCTTCAATTTTTCCACCTATTATAGTCTCCCCTTCATTACAAAATAATTCATCACTAAATACACCATTTGCAGCTATCTCAACGGGAAAAGTTCTTGTTATGACATTAAATGGTCCTTGCTGTCCAATTTCATCCGTAACACAAATCACTTCTCCATTAGGGCCAAATCCTCCTACTACCTTTTGAGCTGGGCATCGCTTATCGATAATTTCATCAATAATCATATCATGTCTTGTTACGTCTACAATCAATGATTTAATTTGTGATTTAAGTTCATCTAGTTTTTTGCTAATTTCTTGAAAGGGTTGACCCTGTGGCTCACCTTTTGCAGCATACGCTAATGTTTCTGATGTAATAGAGCCTGCAATAAACGCAGCAACTATAACAAGAATCATTACTGTTTTGCCCATCAAATCCTAGATCGCAGATCTAAATATAAGCGATCTGAACTTGTAAATCTAGAGTTTTCCTTTTAGTTAGGCTAGCTAGCAGCTGCCTCTAAAAATGCCTTAAAGGAATCCTCAGGAAAGCCAGGCCGACTGTTAAATTCAGGATGAAATTGAACCCCAAAAAAGAACTTGTGAGATGGAATCTCCAAAATCTCCATTCTTTTTCCATTGTCACTTTCCCCAGAAAAAACCATTCCCTTTTCTATGAATTTGTCAATGTATTGCTTGTTAAACTCAAATCGATGTCTGTGTCGCTTTGATATAACATCAGAGTTGTAAATTTTATGCGCAAGAGAATTTTCTTTAACGTTAATGTCATTTGAGCCCAACCTCAATGAGCCTCCCATGTTTGCAACATCTTTTTGCTCGGGCAGCAAATCAATTACGGGATTTGGAGTTTTAGGATCAACCTCAGTAGAGTTTGCATCATCCAAACCACAAACACTTCTGCCAAATGCAACGGCAGCTAGCTGAAACCCAAAACAAATTCCAAGATACGGAATGTTTTTTTCCCTAGCAAAGTTAGCTGTTTTGATAATTCCCTCTGAACCCCTAGTCCCAAATCCACCTGGAACTAGTATCCCATTGAATCCTCCAAGTTTTTCCATATTTCCATTTAGTGTCTCTGAATCAATCCACTCTATTGAAACATTTTTTCCAACAGATGCTCCTGCATGCTTTAGTGCATGGTTTACACTGACATAGCTGTCAGCTAGCGTCACATACTTTCCAACCATTGCAATTTTTACGGTATCCTCATATTTTTTAATAGAGTTTACAATCTTATTCCACCTGTCCCAGTTTTCAGATGCATTTACCAATCCAACCATTCCAAATTTTTTAAAAATAATATTAACTAAATCCTGATCATACAAAATTTGCGGTACCTTGAATATAGTATCTACATCATGACAAGAAAACACATCGTTTACTGAAACATTAGTAAACATTGAAATCTTTTTCTTTGTTTTTTCTAACAAAGGAGCAGTACATCGTACCGCTAAAAAGTCTGGCTGAATACCAATTCTTCTTAATTCCTGAACACTGTGCTGTGTTGGCTTTGTCTTTTGTTCTCCAACAACATCAAGGGATGGTGCCAGTGTTACATGAACAAAAAGAACATTTTCTGGGCCATCCTCTGTTCTAATCTGTCGCAGTGCCTCTAAAAATGGCAGGCTCTCAATGTCTCCAACCGTTCCGCCACACTCTACTACCAAAATATCTAATTTCTCATCTTCTGCAATGCTTCGAATCCTGTTTTTTATCTCATCAGTAATATGAGGAATTATCTGAACACATGCTCCAAGGTATTCGCCCTTTCTTTCTGATTCGATAACCTTAGAATAGATTTGAGCAGTTGTAATGTTATGAGACTTTGGGATGTTTTGATTTAAGAATCGCTCATAGTTTCCCATGTCCATATCGCACTCTCCCCCATCGTCTGTGACAAAGACCTCCCCATGAGCTACGGGGTTCATTGTTCCCGCATCATAATTCAGATAGGGATCTATCTTCACACAAGAAACCTTTTGATCTGATAGCTGAAGGAGTTTTGCAATGGAGGATGAAACAACGCCTTTTCCAAGGCCAGACATTACTCCCCCTGTAATGAAGATAAATTTCGTCTGCACATATGGGAAATCCAAAACCCATATTTATTCGTCATTATCTAGTTGTGTTCTTCAAGCTTCTAGTAAAACTAGTAATTTTTGATTCAATTTTAGATGTGGGAGTTTTTTCAATAATTCTTAAAAATGCACTACCAACTATTACTCCATCGACTCCTAGATTGACAAATTTTTTAGAGTCCTTAGGTGAGCTTACCCCAAATCCAACCCCTAGTGGTTTTTTCTTATTTACAATTTTTTTAGTTTTTTTGATTGCATCAATTGTATACCTTTGAATCCCAGTCTGCATTCCAGTTGTTCCAAACATGGACACTAGATACAAAAATCCAGATGTTGCCTTGAGAATTTTTTTGATGCGTTGTGTGCTAGTGTTTGGAGAAATCAAAAAAATTGTATCCAGTTTATTTTTTCTAGCAGCCTTTAGATAATTTTTTGATTCCTCTATTGCCATATCTGGTAAAATCATGCCATCAATTCCTGCCTCTTTGGCTTTTTTCATAAAGTTATCATACCCTTTTTTGTAAAGTATATTCGTATATGTCATCAAAATTAAAGGAACATCCGTTTCTCTTCTAATTTTTTTTATGATTTGAAAACATCTATCTAATTTTGTTCCTTTGCTCAATGATATATGGCTTGCATTTTGAATTACAGGCCCATCTGCAATAGGATCTGAAAAAGGAAATCCTAATTCTATAATGTCTGCCCCTCCTTTAACTAAACCATTTATTGCAGATATTGTTGCTTTTTCATTTGGATACCCAACCATGATATATGCAATTAGAGCTTTTTCCTTTTTTTGTTGAAGCTCAAAAAATTTATCTTTTATTCTTGACATGTTTTTTCAAATACTCTCCAACTACTTCAACATCCTTATCGCCTCGTCCAGATAATGTAACAACAATTGATTCTGACTTTGGTTTCTTTTTTGCTATTTTTATTACATCAGCTATTGCATGCGCTGATTCTAATGCAGGAATAATTCCCTCTGTTCTAGTTAGTAGCAAAAATGCATCAATTACCTCTTTATCAGTTGCACTATGATATTTTACCCGGCCAGTATCTTTTAGATGAGAGTGCTCAGGTCCTACCCCAGGATAATCTAATCCTGCAGAAATACTGTGGGTTTCTTTAATTTGTCCTTCATTATCTTGAAGTAGATAGGTCATCATTCCGTGTAGTACGCCTTTAGAGCCTGCACTAAGTGTAGCTGAATGTTTATGCGTTTTAAGTCCGTGACCTGCAGCTTCCACACCATAGATTTCGGTATTGCTATCAAGTAGCGGGTAAAATGTTCCAATTGCGTTAGAGCCTCCTCCGACACAAGCAATTACGGCATCAGGGGATTTGTTGGCAATCTGTTTCATCTGTTTTTTAATCTCTTCACCAATAACTGATTGAAAGTCTCTTACCATAACTGGATAAGGGTGTGGCCCTACTGCCGACCCCAGCAAATAGTATGTAGTATCGACATTTGTAATCCAGTCTCTTATTGCCTCGTTGATAGCATCCTTTAATGTTTGAGAACCTGATTTTACTGGATAAACTTTTGAACCTAAAAGATTCATTCTAAAAACATTTAGCTTCTGACGAATCGTATCCTTGTAACCCATGTAAACTTCGGATTTTATTCCAAGACAAGAGCATGCCATCGCAGTTGCAACTCCGTGCTGCCCTGCTCCGGTTTCTGCAATGATTCGTTTCTTATTCATTTTTTTTGCTAAAAGTGCCTGTCCTAAAGTATTATTGATCTTGTGAGCTCCTCCATGTAGTAGATCTTCTCTTTTTAGATAGATTTTAGCACCTCCAATTTTTTCGGTAAGGTTTTTTGCAAAATACAATGGAGTAGGCCGTCCAGCATAATTTTTTAGATAATAATCAAGTTCTTTTTTGAAATTTTTATCGTCTTTGAATTTAAGATAATTTTCCTCAAGCTCCTCTATTGCAGGCACTAGAGTTTCTGGTATGTATCTGCCTCCAAAATCCCCAAATCTGCCATGTTTAGGAAAACCTGATTTCATATTGCATTCACCAGCTGACTGACATGTTCTTCGATATTATCACTTTTCATTATACTGGAGCCTACTAGAAACCCATCTGCTCCACAATTATGAAGAAACTGTATGTCCTCAGGTTTTTCAATACCGCTTTCAGAAATTACTATTCGTGATTTATCAAAATTTTCCAAGATCTTTTTTGTATTGTTAATATCAATCTCCAAAGTGTCTAGATTCCTATTATTTATGCCTAAAATATCTGCTTGAGTTTTCAATGAATTTTCAAATTCATTTCTTGTGTGTGATTCAAGCAAGACCTTTAGGCCTTTTTTGTGGCTATATCCGATGAATTCATCGATTTCATTCATAAATCCCTGATCAAACAAAGACTGTATTAATAAAATATAATCTGCACCAATTTTTTTTCCTGCATCGATTTGAGTTTTTTCAATAATGATATCTTTCATTAGCATTGGAGCATCAACTTCTTTTCTAATCTTCATAAAAAACTCTGGAGAACCAGAAAACATGTGTGGTTGGGTTAAAACAGATAATGCTTTTGCCCCTCCGTTAATCATTGATTTTGCGATAACTACTGGATCTGAAACCTTTTTGATTTTTCCTAATGACGGTGATGAAAACTTTACTTCAGTAATTAGTGTAGCGTGCTTATTTTGTTTTATAATTTCAGAAATATCCTTTCCAGAATTTAATAATGATTCCTTAATGTTATACACTCCATCATCAATAGCTGTCTTTGAATTTTCAAATAATTTTTTTAAAATTCCAGCCATTCTTAATCAAATTCCTCTAGTTTTTTTTTATTTCCACAAAAACGTACAAAATCTTCAAAAAGACTGTAAGTAACTCCGCTTTTGATTGTCTCTAATGCAATTTCTAATGCATCTTTAAAATTGTCAGCTAAGTTTGCTACAATTAATCCACCTGCTGCATTTAATGCAGTAATTTCTATCATGGCTTTGTTTGCAGAATTATTTAGAACTGAAACAAACGCATTAACTGCTTGCTCTTTTGTTGATACTTGAATGTCTTTGATTTCAGGTTTTGCCATCCCTAGCTCTTGCGGATCAATAATCATTTTATTAATTGAATTATTTTTCAAAAAGTATACTTGATTTTTTGCAGTTGTTGAAAACTCGTCTAATCCATCTTGGGATCTTACCGTCATAATATTTTCTGAGCCTTGCTTTTTTAGCAACAGTACGATTCTTTCTAAAAATTCATCAGAAAAAACACCAATTAACTGATTTTTTACTCGTGCTGGATTACTTAATGGACCAAGCAGATTAAAGGCAGTTCTTCCTCCAATTTGCTTTCTGGCATTTACTACATTCTTCATTGCTGGATGAAATTTTTGTGCAAACATAAAACCAATCCCAAATTTTTCAATAATTTCAGTCACTCTTTCTGGAGATGAATTCAAATCATATCCAAAATACTCAAAAATATCTGCACTTCCAGAAACACTTGAGACTGATCTGTTGCCATGTTTTGCAACAATTCCTCCTGCAGCAGCTATTACAAACGATGCCGTAGTTGAAATGTTAAAGGTTTGAAGATTATCCCCGCCTGTACCACATACATCAATGATGGTCCCTTTTCTTTTTGGTGAAATTTGTAATGAAAATGATTGCATTTTATCAAGCATTCCAAGCAGTTCGTCATCTGTTTCACCTTTTTCACGTAAAAATTTTAAAAAATTTGCAATTTCATCATCTGACACTTTACCTTTCAAAATGCTTTCCATTGCATTACTAGTTTCTTTAAAAGTGAGATTGTTTCCTGCTTTTAGTTTTGATAACGCGTCTTCTATCATCTGTTTTTCACCATCTCTACAAAGTTTTCTAAAATTTTCTTTCCTTCTGGTGTCATAATTGATTCAGGATGAAATTGCACTCCTTCAATGAGATACTTTTTGTGTCGAATGCCCATTATTTCTCCATCATCTTCTGCTCTTGCAGTAATTTCCAATGTATCGGGAATTATTGTTTTATCTCCAACTAGTGAATGATATCTAGTTGCTTGAAATGGATTTTTTACATTCTTGAATAATGCATTGTCATAATGTTTAATGGGACTTGTTTTTCCGTGACGAACATGTCCTGCATTAACTACCTTGCCACCAAAGCATTGTATAATTCCTTGATGCCCTAAACAAACCCCAAGTATTGGAGTAGTTGATCCTATTTTTTTAATTACATTACTACAAATCCCAAAATATTTTTCATCTTCTGGTGTACCCGGTCCAGGAGAAATAATTATTGCGTTATATTTTCTTTTTTTAATTTCATCAATTGATATCTTATCATTTCTTATTACATCGCATTTTACTCCGATTTCTCCTAAAATTTGTGCTAAATTGTACACAAATGAATCATAATTATCAATTATGAGAAATTTCATTTTGATGCCTCTTTTAGAGCCAAGATCATTGCTCCAGCTTTATGCTCTGTTTCTTTTAGCTCATTTTCAGGAATAGAATCAGATACAATTCCTGCACCTGCTTGTACAAATCCCTTATCCCCATCAAAAAATATACTTCGAATAGCAATTGCAAAATCACAACACCCATTAAAAGAAAAATATCCTACCGCTCCAGCATATGCACCTCGGGATTGAGGCTCTTGCTCATCAATAATTTCCATTGCTCTAACTTTAGGGGCTCCTGATACAGTTCCTGCAGGAAAAACTGCCTTGAATGCATCATACATGTCGTATTTTTTATCCAAGGTGCCTATGACATGAGTTACCATATGTTGAACATGACTAAATCGTTTTATTTTCATTAATTCTTTAACATGAACTGAACCGTATTTACATACTCGACCAATATCGTTTCTTCCTAGGTCTACTAACATGGTATGTTCTGCAACTTCTTTTTCATCATTTAGCATTTCATTTTCAAGCTCTTTATTTTTTGTTTCATCGTTGGTAATTTTTCTAGTTCCTGCAATTGGAAAAGTTTCTACGATGTTATCTGTCACTCTTAGTAACATTTCAGGACTTGCCCCGATGATTGTTTTATCATTCATCTTCATATGATAAAGATATGGAGAAGGATTCATATCCCTTAATATTTTATAGACTTTAAGATAATCGCCACTGGCATCAAAATTAAATCTTCGTGATAATACAACTTGGAATATATCTCCATCATGAATGTATTTTTTAGCATTTTCTACAATTTTTTTAAATTTTGCTTCATTCATATTTATGGAAATTTCTGAAACATTAAAGTCATAAAATTTATTTTCTGATAAATTAATTTCTTTGATTCTATTTTTATCA
The DNA here is from genome assembly GCA_042138025.1 of Nitrosopumilaceae archaeon. Lineage (GTDB taxonomy): Archaea > Thermoproteota > Nitrososphaeria > Nitrososphaerales > Nitrosopumilaceae > CSP1-1. The sequence continues at coordinate 26,260 of JBHIUZ010000002.1, forward strand.
TAATAAAAATAAAACGACTTTTTTTGTTTTGTATCAAATAATATTCCATCTTCATATACTCCAAATTCCATTAGAGGCAAATCTATTGGATGCGATTGTGGAATTTTTTCCCATAATGAAACTGCATCATAATTAATTACTCCTACTGCGCCCCCTACATATCGATAAGATTGATCAGAATTTTTTTCAAGTAAATCTTTGATAGTTGTTAAAGGGTCTGTCGTTTTGATAGTTTTTTTAGTTCCATCCTTATAAAATAAAACTACTTTATCTGAATAGCCTTTTACAATAATTGTTGGGTCAAAACCCATGATAGATGTTTCTGCTAATTCTTCAGGTCCAGTTAATGATTCAAATAAAAAAGAGTGAGTATAATTTCGTGATATTTTATTATAGATTTCAAATTGGGTTCCAGATAGCTCTAGGGGTATTACTCTAGGATGATTGCGTCCAAATATGGCCACCCATGTTAGACAACGTATCTATGTTCTTTATTTAAGATTTCTATATTGCTTGAAAGCATAGTTTGTTCTTCTGACACAAACATGATCTTAATTGAACAAAATTCTCTGTAATTCTATAGGAACTGAGGGACTTCCCAATGCCCAGTTATGCCCCTCCATTTTGGGATCCTCAGTCTCCTTTATTACGGTATAGTACGGTACCTTTATAAGCGATCTTGAATATAGTCAAGTATGAGCCAAATAGTGGAAGCAAAATTCTCCCCAAGAATTTACCAGGACTTTGTTTTTCAAAGAAATAGTAATCCTTTAGATTCCCCTGCTAAAGAAGCTAGATGTTATGTTTGTAGTAAAGGAATTGAGGATGGGTATTCTATTACTGCAAAAAATACTACTTTTGGAACATTGCTATTTTGTGACAAACACTATTTTTCAGATTAGAAATTAGGGGTAGTCACTGCTCCTTGTGCAGCAGAACCTACAAGAGATGCATATTTTGCTAATGCCCCAGTTGTATAGTTAGGCTTCGGTCTTGACCATTGGGCTTTTCGTTTTTCTAATTCTTCAGAAGATACATGAAGATCTATTGAATTGTCTTCTAAATTAATAGAAATTTCATCATCGTCTTTAACCAAGGCTATTGGCCCACCTACAAATGCTTCAGGAGCTACATGTCCAACCATGAATCCTCGGGTTCCCCCGGAAAATCTTCCATCAGTTACCATTGCAACTTTTTTTCCTAAACCCTGCCCTACTATAGCTGCTGTAGTAGCTAACATTTCACGCATGCCCGGACCTCCTTTAGGACCTTCATATCTGATGACTACGACATTTCCTTCATCTATTTCCCCTTTGGATACTGCATCAAATGCATATTCTTCTCTATCAAAAACTCGGGCTTTTCCAGTGAACTTTGTCATTTCAACTCCTGCAGTTTTAATAACCGCCCCCTCAGGAGCCAATGTGCCTTTTAGAATTACTGCTGTTCCAACCCTATGAAGAGGATTTTCAATTGATTTTACAATGTTTTGTTCTTGTTCGGGAATACTCATTGCAGTTAGATTTTCATGAATTGTTTTTCCTGTTACTGTAAGACAATTACCGTGAAGTAATCCTTTATCGTCTAATTTTTTTAAGATGTATGGAATTCCTCCAATCTTATCTAATGAATTCATTACATAATTTCCACCAGGTTTCATATCAGCTAAATGGGGAGTTTTTTTTCTGACTCTTTCAAAGTCATCATATGTGAGTTTAATTTTTGCTTCATTTGCCAAAGCCAATAAATGTAATATCCCATTAGTAGATCCGCCGACAGCATTTAACATCGTAATCGCATTCTCAAATGCTTCAAATGTCAAAATATCAAGTGGTTTAATGTTCAATTCAAAAAGTTTTGCACATGCTTTTCCAGTATCGTACACCATTTTTTCTCTTCTATCATCCTCTGCTGGAGGACTAGCGCTTCCAGGTAATGCAAAACCTATTGCTTCAGAAATTGAGGCCATAGTATTTGCAGTAAACATTCCTCCACAAGATCCTGAATTAGGACAGGCAGTATTTTCAATATTTTTTAAAGATTCAAGTGATAATTGTCCTGCATCATATGCTCCTACTGCTTCATACACATCTACTATTGTTAGCTCCTTTCCATCTAAAATTCCTGGCATTATTGTTCCTCCATATACAAAAACAGATGGTACATTCAATCTGGCCATAGCCATCATGGTTCCTGGCAAACTCTTATCGCACCCTGCAATTCCAACTAGTGCATCATATTGATGAGCTCTTACCATTAGTTCTATAGAATCTGCAATAACTTCCCGTGAGACCAAAGATGATTTCATTCCTTCATGTCCCATTGCGATTCCATCACTCACCGCTATGGTGCTAAACTCTCTTGGGGTAGCCCCTCCATCAATAACCCCTTCTTTTGCTTTTTGAGCTAACCTCCCTAGATGAATATTACATGGTGTAGCTTCATTGCCAGTATGACAAACACCAATGAATGGTTTACTAAGATCATTATCTGTTAATCCCATTGCTTTGTACATTGCTCTATGGGGTGAACGAGCTGTTCCTTCTACAACATTTCTACTTGATATTACCATGATAACTAATTTCTCCTAGATTTACTTTAATTTAAAATGTAATCCTAGGCTAGAATTGGCTGAGCATCTAATTCAGCTAATTGGGAATCAATCTGTTCTTGAGTTTCTCCGCCATAGGAAATTAGTATTCTATCTCCATCCTTGAAAACATAATCATTTAACTCCTGTACTGGTTGATGATTTACAAAAAATTTTAATGAATAGTCTTCATTGCTACAAAACACTCTTTCACCATTTGTTCCTTGAAATGTAAAACATTTATCATCTAATCCAATACCGATTGTGTCAAACAAGTATCCTAATGTAACTCCTGTTGCGTGTCTGTGAATGGTACTCCCATCTTGAGCTTCAAAATGTATCCAACTACTCTTAATTTGATATGCTGGACTTGAATAATCAAAAGTATCTCCATGTAATTTAGTTAAAAGAGATGCATGAACATGCTCAGAGCCTAATATTCCTGCATTTGGGGGCCCTCCAACAGCAGCACTTTGGTCTAGATTTACAAAATTATACGCGGATATCCCTACAATTACTCCTATACCACTTAAAACTGCTATTGCAATAAGCGAATTTTTTCTTTTTTCTTTTGAACGTTTAGCAGCAAACGAATCTCTTTTTTCCTCTCTTTCTTTTCTTACTTTTCTACCCATGAGATAATCAAAGTTCTAAATTTCCCTTAATTAACCTAATTGATAGAAAAACCAATAAATAAAATACAAAGTCGAAACATTCATGGATTGTATTTTTTGTGACATAATACAAAGAAAAAAAGAAGGATATTTTATTTATGAAGATGAATCATATGTTGCATTTTTAGATAAATATCCAATTGATTATGGACACTCATTAATTTTACCTCGTGATCACTATGAAAGAGTCACTGATATGAATTCTGACAAAGTTGGAGAACTGTTTTCAAAGGTTCCAAAAATTGCTAAAGCAATTATTGAAACAACAAAAGCAGATGCATTTAGTTTAGCTCAAAATAATGGAAGAGCTGCAAAACAAATTGTACCACATGTGCATATTCATGTAATTCCAAGATTCAACAATAAAGGTACAGTTTGGACAAAACGAGATATTGGAAAAGATGAAGAGTTAAAAATTCTGGCTGAAAAAATACGCAAGTGTATTTAACCGTCAAAGTTAATACTTTATTCAAAAATCGTTTGATCAACCCAAACAAACTCGTCTTAAAAGGGGGTTTGCAACAAGGTACATTGAAAATGCCGTTAAATATTTTGATAGCTGAAGATAACGCCTTTACTTCAAAGCAATACAAAACTGCCTTAGAAAAAAAAGGCCATAGAGTAACCTTAACTAAAGATGGAGAAGAGTGCTATGATGTGTATAATGACGAAGCAAAATATTCTGAACTATTCAAACAACAAAAAAACTCTCCTTTTGATATAGTTCTATTGGATCAAAATATGCCAAGAAAAACTGGTATAGAGACTGCAAAAGATATTTTAAAACTTAGGCGAAATCAAAGAATAATTTTTCTATCTGCGTACGGAGAAAAAATCTTACAAAACGCTAATGATGTTAAAGATGACACTGTTCAAATTATTCAAAAACCTTTTTCCCTTGATTTTTTGCTAAAAAAAATTGAAGGTAGAGTTATTAATTCTCGTGCAAATCGAAATCTAGAAGATAGATTAAAAGGAGAACAAACGAACAATTTAATGACAATTACACAAGATAAAGAAGCCATTCGCTAATCATTGATTAGGGTTATATCTTAAAACTGCTCCAATTTTCCCAATACTTGATAGCATTGAACCATGTTCTGATTTTCCTGAAATTACCTCTACAGTAGTTCCAGTTTTTGAGGCAATTAAAGCAAGATAATCTACAATGTCCTGTTCAATTACTTCAGAACCTGTGCTCTTACATTTTGGACAAGGTGCATTAAGCAGTTCTGTTTTTTTTGGAATTACTTTTGGACGCTCAACAATATATTCTTGAATGTGTTGGCATCTATTACATTTATTTTCTAATCTATGTAAATTAGTATCGTCAGTAATGATTATCTTATCTGCAACATTATTTTTTAAATAATTAATAACTTCATTCATTCCATATGATCCTAACCCAGTGTTGGTGTTAATATGTTTGAATAATTCTTCTACTAGTTTTTTTTCTTCTATCATTCTATAATCTGATAAAATTTCTCCAGATTTTGCAAATGCTTCTCTAATTCCTTCTGAACCTGAATATGATGCATCTATAGTAGATATTATCATATCTTGTAAACGATATTCTAAATAATTATTGTTGATAAATTCTTCTTTAGTAGGTCCTGGACCTGAAATAATTAGGCCTTTAATCGGATAAATATCAATAAAATATTCTTTCGTAATTTCAGCTACTCTATTAAAAAAATAAGTAAGCTCCATTTCGCGTAGTTTTTGAAATCTTTTTGCTGATTGGCCACCTTGTCTATGTTTTCCTGCAACTCCTGACCCAGTTTCTTTTAACACCTCAATTTTATCCCCATGCAACAATCCCCAACCTGCATCTTTTGAATCAATAGCTAAAAACCCAATTAGATTATCATCTTTGAGCATATCCTTTAGTATATCTACATGAAAGTGATCATCGCATCGATACAAAAATGTCTTTAAATCTTTTGGTGGATCAATTTCATAGACTTTGACAACCTCGCTACCAAGTGCTCCTCCGCCTTCTGGGGGTAGAGCCCCGCAAAAAATTACTAATCCACGTTCTGGTGTTTTTTTATAAAGTTTTAGTCTTTGAACAACTTTGGATAGTGAATCTACTACATGAGAACGCGTTAAATCTGATTTAATATTATCAGCAGTTCCTTGTTCTTCTCTCAAATTAGTTATTACTTCATGAAGCTGTTTGCCTTGAGGGATATAGAGACTGATTAATTCAGTTCCACGGCCCGTTTTTTGTGATAATTCTTCTAATGTTTTTCTAATTTTGTAAAGCTTTACCGAGTCTTGTTTCTGAATTGTGAATTTTCCCATATTTTCAATTGTTTGATAAAGCGAATATTAAGTTTGGTTGGAATTTAATTACATAATTAGATTTTGCCAAAATGGACCTATAATTTACAAAAATTGACCGCACTAATCATTTAGCTTTATTCGATATTATAGTGTATGAGCAGTAAAACTATAGGAAAATTGTATCCAATTGCATTGGACGACTATCCTAAATTATTAAGATACAAAGTATCTGAAAAGGGAATTTACTACATTGAAGATCTTATTCGTGAAATTTATGTTGAACAAAAAGACCTTTCATTGAATAAACTCACCCAATTAGGTCTTTTATTAAAAACATACATTTGTCAATCAAAACGGGTTGATGAGGAAGTTATGTTTCAAGATATTTCAAAAAGAGCAAGAAAACTTGGAGGTATCGAAACTCATAACATTAAGGAAATACTTCAAAGACTTATGATGAGGGATTTAATCGGTCCAAACCCTCAATATGATCCAAGTATTGCTATAAGCATCCATCGTAAAGACCTCATTTAAGAGATTTTTGTAGTTCGTGTGTTCGTAACGAACACCGAACTAAGTATATCTTTAAAATTCAAAATATTGAAAATGGCAAAAAAAGGTTCTACAAGAAAAAATTCAATTTCTAATAAACATCTAAAAACCAAAAAACCTACTTTTGATAATACTGATTTTCAAATTAAAAAAGCAGAAGAGTATATGAAAAAAATTAATGACCAATTATCAAATCGGTTATTAAGAATTGATAAAATTAGAAATTCTCATGCAAAGTTGGAACGCCAAATTGAAGTTTTACAATCCGGAAAGACCTTCAAACCTCATGATATTTTTATGGAGAGTGTAAATAATCTTGTTGAGATACCAGAAGCAATCAAGGTAAATACCGAATTATCTACATTAATAGAAAAATATGCTGAAGAAAAACTAGAATTGATGAGAAAATTATTTTCAAATGAAAAAAAACAAACCAGGGAATTTAATGAAAAATTAAAAGAAAATTTATCCCGAATGGCAATATCTGAACAGCAATTAAAACGACAAAGGGATTATTTACAACTTGAATTAAGAGAAAAATCAAAAAAATTGGTCCAAGCTGAACGACTTTCTGCAATTGGGGAATTGACTGCTAGATTAGCCCATGATTTGAGGAATCCATTAACTGTACTTAAAGGAGTTGTTGAAATTGCTAGATCCAAAGCTAAATCTGGAGAAACTAGTTTTTCGACAAATCAAATTGACATGATGGAACGTGCAATTATAAGAATGTCTAATCAAATTGACGATGTTTTAGAATTTGTAAAAATACAATCTTTACATGCAACAAAAAATTCTATTTTAGAAACAATTGGATTATCATTAGCAAAAATAAAAAAACCTAATAATGTTAAAATTAACATTCCAGAAATAGATGTAGAATTTGTTTATGATTCAGATAAAATTGAAGTAGTACTAGATAATTTGCTAACTAATTCAATACAAGCAATTGATAATGATGGGGAAATAACAATTCGAATAAATAATTTAGAGGATGAAATAGAAATCGAAGTAGAAGATTCTGGAGATGGAGTGCCAGATGAAATAATTTCAAGAATTTTTGAACCACTGTTTACAACAAAGAAAAAAGGCACAGGGCTAGGGCTTGCAAGTTGTAAGAGCATAGTTGAACAGCATGGGGGAAGCATTTCTGTGAAAAATAAACCAAGTGTTTTTACAATCAGATTGCCTAAAATGTTAGAAATTTCTACCATCTAATGATTACAAATCATCAATTGCTTGCCTAAAAACATCTAGAGGTTGGTTTCCTCTTATTTTAATAATTTTTTCACTATTAAAAATTAAAAAAGACGGAGTGGCATCTATTCCTATTTCTCTACCAAATTTTTCTAAATTAAGAACTTTTTGTCGATATACATGTTCATCTAAACATTTTCTAAATTGGTCTAATTCTAGCTCTATTGATTTTGCAAATTTATTTAGCGAGTCATTATTAATCCAACCAGTTCTTTCCCCTGCCCAATTTTTATACAATTCATCATGATATGCCCAGTATTTTCCTTGATCCCCTGCACAATAAGATGCTTCTGCAGCTAAAATAGAATCAGGACCATTTAATGGAAAATCTTTGAAAACAAGTTTAACTTTTCCTGTATCTACATATTCAGATAATATCACTTTCAAACTAGATTCATGGAATCTATAACAAAAGGTACACTGATAATCTCCCCATTCTAAAATCGTGATTGGAGCAGAAGGGTTACCAATTATTGGAGATCCATTTTCAATTAGTTTTTTTTGGCTAAAAAGGACTTCCTCAGTATCGTTACTTATTTGGTTGAGAAATATTACAGAAACTATTCCTAAGACTATGGGAATTATTAGATAGAATATTTTTTTCACAATTTGATAATTTTGTCGATGTAATTATTTCATAGCATTTTTGATATATTCTCTTACAGTTTGTAAGAGAATTTAAATACGCCAGTAGATTCTAAAATTAAAGATGTCACAGGCAAGGGGTATAACAATTTCAAAATCAGGAATTCCGGTTTTTGCCATTATCCTTCTTGCAGGAATCTTTGCTTTTGGATTGTTCGTTGTAGGTTACGATCAAGGTCATTTGTTTAGTGTAATAATTGGCGAAGTTGCATTTGATGAATTATACTTACATGAATTAACTCATGATATGAGACATGCAGCAGGTTTTCCATGTCATTAGGGGACATTAATGAAAACATTTCTCTTTATTGCAATAGTTCTGCTTTCAGGATTTTTAGCAGGAACTGGCCATGGTCTTGCAAATTTAATATTTGTTGAACCATATCTTGATGAAGCAATTGGAATAGAAAACCAAAATCTCTTTTCATCGGGTCAAGAAGAAGATACGCCTGAATTTCAAGCAGAATACGAATCATATAGGATATGGCAAAAAGGAGGACAGGTTTTAGCAGGTTCCATACTTGGGACTTCTATGGGGGCATTATTTGGGATAGTTTTTGCATTATCAAAAAAGGTTTTACCGGGGGATCATCATATCAAAAAAGCCCTAGTATTATCAGGCTTAATGTGGACTACAATTTACTTGATTCCATTTTTGAAATATCCTGCAAACCCACCCACCGTAGGTGATGCAGATACAGTTGTACTTAGATCAATATTGTATTTGTCATTTATCGCCATTTCTGGATTAGGTGCAGTTGGATTTTATCAGATATTCAAAAGATTACAAAATAGAAAAAGAATTGTAGCCATATTAGGATATGCGTTATTTGTCAGTGCGATGTTTGTTTTAATGCCGGATAACCCTGATAAAGTAACCGCTCCCATGGACCTTGTTTCTGGATTTAGAATAATGTCTGTAGTGGCTGTATCGATATTTTGGATTGCTAATGGAATCATTCTTGGGGCATTCTGGCAAAAATATAATCCAGAAAAATCAATTCAAACAAAAACTCAGTAACAAAATTCTAATTATATAGAATGAGAATAGCATTTCGTTTAAATAAGTCTAGAAATTTCATATGGTAATTGGCTCGACGTCTAACTCTCCCTCAATTAAAAAAATATGATATTACTCAAAAAGTAATTGAATCTCTTGCAGATGCTGAATCTAGAGCAATTTTATTTTCAATTATTAAAAAAGGAAAAACTGCAGCAGAGATTTCTGAAAAATGTAAAATTCCTTTAAGTTCAGTTTATAAAAAATTATTGGATCTTGAAAATTTAACTTTAGTTGAAATTGAACGATGGCTTATTTCAGATAAAGGAAGAAAATTTAAAATTTATCGTAGCCGAATTAGCAAAGCTGATATTAGTATTAAAAAATCAGAACCATCACTTACATTGGTACCTAATTAAAGGTGAAAAAATGGACAAGCCAACAATAATCCAATTAAGTGAATACGATGTAACGCAAAAAATAATTGAATCATTAACAAATGTTTGTACCAGAGCAGTATTATTTTCAATAGTTCATGAACCAAAAGATGCTACACAGATTGCACACGAAGTACGAATTTCTCTATCATCAGTGTACAAAACTCTATCAACTTTAGAAGAGCTTGCACTCATTAATGTTAACAACTATAGAATTTCTGAAGAAGGAAAGAAAATTAAATTATACAAAAGTAAAATTGGTCAGGTTGTAATTACAATAAAAGATAATGAACCAATATTGAGCTTGTACGCCAATCCTGGAAAAAGCGACAAATAATCATTCTCTGCACATAGAATCACTTTCTAGAACTACTTTGTAGTTTAAATAATGTTAGCTAATCCTAACTCAATACATGGAACAAAAATTACTATTGGTACTAACTTTAACAATTGCAATTAGTTTAGCTACTATTCCTATTACAATAAATGCTGAATCTGAACTTATTCCAAGTTGGATTAAAAATACTGCTGGTTATTGGACAAAAAACCAAATATCCGATACCGAATTTATGGATGCAATCGAATATCTTATTTCTCAAGGAACCATCAAAGTTCCAAATCTTCCTAGGGCTGTAGATGTGGATACCATTACAATTGGTTTTATTCCAACAGAGAAGGCAGATGAGTTAACTCCTAGGGCTGATGATCTTAAAAATTATCTTCAAGACAAATTAGGCGTTAAAGTAGAAATTGTAGTCCCTACAAACTATGAAACAATCATTGAAGGTTTACGTTTTGGTCATATTGATGCAGCATTTATGGATACAGGTCCAGGTTGGATTGCACATCAACGTTCAGGAGCCGAAGTAGTTGCAGCCGAAGTTGTGTCTGGTAAAGTATACTATCAAGCAACTGTTTGGGCAAAAAACAATGATGATTCTATTAATTCTCTAAAGGATACAATAGGAAAACGGGTTGCTTTTACTAGTATAACTGGTTCTTCAGGATTTGTTAGACCAATGGGAACATTGGTAGCTAACGGAGATGTAAAAATTCAAGGAAATGATTTAGTAGCATTAGAGAAGGCATTAGCTGATACTTTTAAGGAATATACCTTTTCTGGAGGCTATAAAGCCGCTCTTGAATTATTGTTAAATGATAATGTCGATGTAGCATTTGGTTCTGATATCGCCCCCCAAAAATATCTCACTGTTGACCAACAAAATCAACTAAAAATTGTAGAACAGATTGGCCCTGTACCATCACACGTATTAGTTGTTAGCTCTGACATGTCAGATAATACAAAAAAACTATTCGTTGAGGCAATGCTTGAATTAAACAATGATGAAAATAATCATATTCTAAAAAGCATTTATGGTGCTGAAGCACTAATTCCAACTACTACTAGTATGCATATAGGCGAGTTTGGAACGTATATTGATTCTCTAACGGGTATTGATCAAAAGATTCTAGATAACTACAGCTTTCAAAAATAATGTCATTAAATAAACTAGAAAAAAAATCAAAAAATTTACCTGATTTTTCTAATCTTTCAAAAATTGATACAAAGATTTTAGTTCAAATGAATAATGTTTGGGCATCATATGACGCAAAAAATTATTCATTAAAAGAAATTTCTTTATCAATTGAACGAGGTACAAATTATGCAATAGTTGGTCAATCAGGTTCTGGAAAATCCACTCTATTAAAATTAATCAACGGGATGATGAATCCGAGTAAAGGCCAGATTAAAGTTGATTATCAAACTCCAGACATGAATAAAAAACAGTTTAGAAAAGCAATGTCTAAAATTGGATATATCCCTCAAAGTCTAGGATTAGTTAAAAACATCTCTGTTTTAGAAAATGTTTTAATCGGAGCTTTGCCAAGAATTGGGAAATTAAATTCTTTTTTAAAAAAATTTCCAGAAAATGAAATACAAGACGCTCTAAAAATTATCAAACTTGTTGGTCTTAAAGAAAAAGAACATAGAAAAGCATACATGTTAAGTGGGGGAGAAAAAAGAAGGGTTGCAATTGCAAGAGCATTAATGCAAAAACCTATTTTGCTTTTGGCCGACGAAATTGTATCTGAATTAGATCAAGTTACTGCAAGAGAAATTATGGATTTAATAGTTGATGCACAAAAACGATTAAACCTCACTTCAATAATGGTGCATCATGATATGAAACTTGCTTTAGAATATGCAAATCGAGTAGCTGTGATCAAAGAAGGTCAAAAAATTTTAGAAATTGGAATTGAGGGGGATAAAATAATTGATTTTCAATCAGGGAATATGAGTCAGAAGGAAATACTGGAGTTATACAATAATGAATCCTAAAAATAACTTGATTGTTGCTTTAATCATTGCCGGGGTAATAGCGATGTCCTATAACGTTGATGCAAATCCTGTTGAATTTGTAGAAGGAATTCCAAATTTAGCTATTGTTCTAAAAGAAATGACTGAGGTTGATCTGGATTTATTTGCTACTGCATTTTGGTCGATGCTTGAAACGATAGAAATGGCGTTTATAGGAACATTTGTTGGGGTGGTAATTGCGCTCCCATTAAGTATGCTGGCTGCCAGAAATCTAAATAGTAAATTAATGTATATTCCATTACGTGGAATTTTAGCTGCAGCGCGTACATTCCCTTCAATATTATGGGCGATTTTGTTTGTAATTATGGTTGGATTAGGACCTTTTGCAGGAGTTTTAGCAATTATTATGTACACTATAGGATTCATTGCTAAATTACAATACGAATCTATTGAAGCAGTAGATTCGGATCCGGTAGAAGCAGTTAATTCAATCGGTGTTTCAAAATGGCAGTTAATTCGTTATGTAGTAATTCCAGAGTCGGCCCCTCATTTGATTAGTCAAATATTGTACATGTTTGATTATAATGTACGTCAAACAAGTATTCTTGGACTGGTAGGCGCAGGAGGAATTGGCTTCTACATTATTAATTACATAAAATTCTTTGAATATGGAAAAGCGGCAGTCTTCATGCTTGTAGTTCTAATCACTGTATTGATAATTGATTATATTAGTGTAAAAATTCGAGATAAATACATTGTTAAAGCTCAAAAAGGAATGGAGGTAAAAGTTTGGAACAAAAAATAAAATATAAAATGGGATTTTTTTTATTATTACTAATTTTTATTTTTCCTATACATTCCTTATATGCAGAAACTTATCATTTAGAAATTGACGAGAATGTTTTTGATATTGAATATGAATTAAAAGGAGATGTTATAGCAATGGCAGCTGATAAGGAATCCATTTCTTTGTTAATTGCTACAGAAAATGTATTAGATTCTCAATTTAAAATTAAATTACCAAATGATCTTATTCGCGCAGAAAATAATGAATTTGCAGTTTTAGTAAATGGATTTGAAGTTGATTATTCAGTGATTAATACCGATAACACACAACTTACGTTTTTCATACCTACATTTACTGAAGAAATAGAAATTATTGGAACCTATGTAGTTCCTGAATTCCCATTTGGTCCAATTTTGATTTTTGGAGCAATAAGTGGAATAATTCTGTTAATAGAAAAATCTAAAAAAATTCTTTTTAGGTGACAATTTTGTCAATTTGATTATTTGACACTGCGTTCTTTACTTCGCGAGCAATTCTTCTTCCCATACTCATCGGTTCATCATAAAGTAAAGTAGAATATGGTGAACCCTCCATGAAGATATTTGTACCTGCAACTATTCTTGCAGAAAATTCAAATGAATGAAATTTTGCATCAGCATCATAAACTCCTTCAATGCAAAATGGACCATTCATACCTGGTGACACTAGTCTTTTTGCAGCGTCAACAAATTGCTCCCCCATCGAATAGACTTCTGATAATAATGATTCTCTTAATACTAATGGACTATTTGCTATTACATTAAAAGACGGAACATCATCCATTTCCATTTGATTTGATGATGGTATTCTTGCTAAACCTTCGATATCTGATTCATGTCTTTTATCAACTCCAAAAAACTCTAGTTCTTCTTTGAGAGGAGAATAAAAATATTGCAAATAAGCTAAAACACCTGAAGTATATTCTTGAATGTAAAGATCCGCGTCGCCTTTAATTATCCCCTTTGCGATTAGCTTATCTCGTTTTTTATAATACTCATTTTCACTTGATGCCAAAAAATATCCTTTTCCTCCAGCTGCCCCATGTCTTTTTGCAATAACTAATTTGTTTATCTCTTTAGGACTCGAGATAGATTTAGGAACATTTAGCTTTGACTCTAGCATTAATTTTTCTTTTAATTTTCTGTCCGATTCCCAACGCAAAATAGATTTATTTCCAAATATTGGAATTTTTATTGATTCAATTTCTGATGAACTCATTTCTGAAATTAAAGTTCCATGTGGAATTAAAATGGCGTCATTTTTATCTAAAGTATCATTGCATTTGTTATCTAATATTTCATTAAAAGAATTAACTAAAATTATTTCATCAATAAAACTAAACCTACGATAAAGACTCTCACGTTTTTTTTCACAAATTAAAATTGATTTAAGACCTTCATCCTTTGCACCTTTTAGCACCTGGAGTGAACAATGAGAACCCAGGGTGGCTATCGAAGTCAAATCTTATTATTTTTTAAGAAACTGCACTTTATGAATCATCCATCCTAACTTTTGAAATATATTCAAATACCTCATCTATCAAATTAATCGATATTATTGATTTTAGCTCATTTGGAGTCATTTTTAATATAAAATCAATTAGAGAGGTATTTTCAGGCAATGAGCCTTTTTCAGTCATTAACGAGTATCCTGCGATAGCATTTGAAATAATAGCAATTGTTTTTTCCTTATCTGTTAGAACCATACTCCCAATCTTGATTTCAGGCATAAAAATGATAGATCTACTTAACAAATTTTTTGATTTTATATGTTCTGTATGCACAGACAATGGTCTTTTTGTATATAATAGACAAATCGTCTATGCATAGATGCAAAAAATGTGATGTAGAATTTAGAAAAAAAAATACACTTGAACAACATATTCAATATATCCATAAATCAGATTTCCCATCCATTAAAAAAATTTTAATTTTAGGTGGAGGGTTTGGCGGAGTAAATATTCTGAGAAAAATTCAAAACATATTTCAAGATAAAGTAAATGTAGATATCAGCATTGTAAACCAAGATAATTTTTTTCTTTTTACTCCTATGTTACCAGAAGTAGCATCAGGAATGATACACCCTCGAGACATATCTATCCCGATTCGAACCTTTTGTAAACGAGCAAAATTTTATCAAGCAGTTGTTTCCTCAATTGATTTAGAACAAAAATTAGTTACAATCACTAGGTTATTTGATGGAAAAGTACATGCTCTAGAATACGACTTTCTTATCTTATCGATGGGAAGTATTACGAATTTTTTTGGAAATAAAAATATTGAGAAACACTCGTTTACAATAAAATCAATCGAGGATGCAATAGGAATCAGAAATCATTCTATTAACATGCTTGAAAATGCTGGTCAAACAAGTGATCCTGACTTGCAGCAAAAACTTATGACATTTACCGTTGTTGGTGGGGGATTTGCAGGAGTTGAAACTATAGGGGAACTAAATCATCTAATTAGAGAATCTGCTGCACGATTATATCCAAATATTAATTCTGAAAAAATTAACATGGTTTTAGTCTCATCCAAAAATGGAATTTTACCTGAAGTAACTGAAAAATTAAGTAACAAGGCTATGAAATACCTCAAAAAAAACGGTGTGCAGATTTTAACTAATACAAAAGCTATTGATGCTGATGAAGATTACGTACTATTAGATAATGGTAACAAAATTCCATGTACGACACTTATTTGGACAGGAGGAGTGACTGTTGATCCCGTGATCACTGAATTAAAATGTGAGCATGGAAAATCTGGAAAAGTTCAAGTTGACAAATATTTACGATTAATAGGATACCCAAACGTCTTTGCTTTAGGAGACTGTGCTGAAATAATTGATTCAACTACGGGGTTACCATATCCTCCAACTGCTCAACATGCTATTCATCAGAGTCTAACCTTATCTCATAATCTAAACGTGTCATTAACTGGAAAAGGTTCTATGACCGAATTTTCATTTCATAGTAAGGGCATGATGGCAATAATAGGAAAAAGAAATGCGATTGTATCTGCTTTTGGATATAATTTTCAGGGAGTCATACCTTGGATGATTTGGAGAATGTATTATGTTCTTCAAATGCCTGCTTTAGGAAAAAGGATCAAAGTCATTTTAGATTGGACTGTGGATTCGTTCTTTAAACGAGATTTAACTGCCTATGGTCAAATCAAAAAGAAAAACTTGACTAAAGTCGATATTAAAGATGAAGTTCCATCACTGAGAGATTTACTTTTTCCAGATATGTAGTGATTAATTTAGAATCTGAATTTTTACAATAGTCTCTTCTCCAGAAATTAGTCTGGCATGTTTTTCACACATTCGAAAAAACATCCTACATGTAGATTTTTTTGAATATTTACTTTGAAAATAATATAATGCAATTAAGAGATAGGCTTCAGCATTGCATTGAGGTATTATGCAGATCATCTCTATTTTTATTAATTCACAAGTATAATTGATCTGATTGATTTACCACTCACACGTCATAAAAATCCCTAGAAAAACTAGGTTTTATCATTGATAATTATGAAAAATATTATTGAACCCAAAATTCAACATAATTTTTTAAGAGGAAGATTTAGACAGAATTAAAGTAATGATAGAAACTGAATTAGGAAATTTAAGAAGAACTCACTATTCAAAAGAACTTGATCCTTCAAAAGATGGCTTGGATGTAACAGTAATGGGGTGGGTTTTAAGCGTAAGAGGACATGGTAACATTTCATTTGTAACAATTCGTGACAAATTAGGCCAAATCCAAATAGTTGCCAAAACTGGGGACTGCCCAGATGAAATACGCGAAAAGATTTCAAGTTTAAAAGAACATTCATCAATTGGAGTATCTGGAAAAATAAAATCATCTGAAAAGGCACCAAACGGTGTAGAAATTATTCCAAAAGAATTGCGTGTATTTTCAGAAGTTGAAAAAATTCCTCCATTTGAGCCTCAAGCAAAAACTGTAAAAAATATTGATACACGATTGGAAGTAAGACCAATTGATCTAAGACGAAATGTTCTACAACAAATTTTTACAGTTAGAAGCATTATATTAAAAACAATACGGGATTATTTTTATCAAGAAGATTTTATTGAAATCAATACCCCTAAAATGATTGCTACTGCAACTGAAGGCGGTGCAGCTTTGTTTCCAATTTTTTATTATAATAAAGAGGCATTTTTGGCACAAAGCCCACAACTTTACAAAGAACAACTTACAATGAGTTTTGAAAAAGTTTTTGAAATAGCTCCAATTTTTCGTGCAGAACCATCTAGAACAAACAGACATTTAGCTGAAGCCATTTCAATAGATTTTGAGGAAGCATTTGTTGATTACAATGATATTATGAATAGAATTGAAAAAATAATCAAAAAAACAATTCAAACTACAATTGACTATGCAAAAGAACACCCAGATTCTGAATTAATTATTCCGAAAATCCCTGAAACAATCCCAAGATATTCTTATACCGAACTAGTAGAAAAAATGAAAAATGTAGGTGCTAAAACAGAATGGGGAGATGATCTATACCCATCAAATCTAAAAAAAATTGGATTAAGTGGATTTTATTTTATTAAAGATTGGCCAACTGGTCCTAAACCATTTTACGTTAAAGTTAGTAAAGAAAACCCAAAGATTTCTGAATCTTTTGATTTAATGTTTGGGGATTTGGAATTATCTTCTGGAAGTACTAGAATAGAGAAAAAAGAGGAGCTTGCAGAGCGTATGAAAAACAAAGGAATGAAAGTCGATGCATTTGGATATCATTTAGGGGCATTTGATTATGGCGTACCTCCACATGCAGGTTGTGGAATAGGTCTTGAGAGATTGATAATGGCACTTACAGGAACAGAAAACATACGTGATACAACATTTTATCCCAGAGATGTTGATAGATTAACACCATAGGTGAGATAAATGGTATCAAAAGAAGAGATTGAACATGTTGCAAAATTAATGAGAATTGAAATTGATGATCACAAAGTTCATGTCGATAGAGTTCAAAAAATGATAGCGTATTTTGACATACTAGATAAAGCAAATGTAGAATCTGACGAATTAAGAGTCAATGAACAAACAGTAGATAATCTTAGAGAAGATGTTCATATCCAATATGAAAATAAATTAATTAAAAATTTAAAAAATTACAAGGATTACTACGTAAGAGCTCCAAAGATGGTATAACTTGAATCTTGGAATTTCTGCTCTAAAATACATAGAGGAAATAAAAAATGGAAACTTGACGGTTGAAGAGTTTATTTCAAAAACTATTGAAAGAATTCAAAAAGTAGATTCAGATCTTCATGCGTATTTATCATTAAATGAGCAATCTATAGAACAAGCAAGAGTAATCGATAAAAAAATCAAAGCTAAAGAAAATGTAGGCCCATGCATGGGAATGCCTATTTCAATTAAAGATAACATATGTGTTAATGGAACAAAAACTACATGTGCATCTAAAATGTTAGAAAATTTTGTTGCGCCATATGATGCAACAGTTGTTACAAAACTAATGGATAATGATGCAATAATTATTGGAAAAACAAATCTTGATGAATTTGCAATGGGTTTAACTACTGAGTTTAGTGCATTTGGACCTAGCAAAAATCCATGGAATACAGATTATGTTCCAGGAGGCTCATCTGGAGGAAGTGCGGTAGCCGTTAGTGCCAATGAGTGTATTGCATCTCTAGGTTCTGATACTGGCGGCTCAGTTAGAAACCCCGCAAGTTTTTGTTCCATAGTTGGATACAAACCTACATACGGTTTAATCAGCCGTTATGGATTAATTTCTTATTCAAACAGTATTGAACAAATTGGTCCAATGACAAAAACTGTTGAAGATACGGCATTTTTACTTAATATCATCTCAGGTAAAGATTCTAGAGATAACACTACCGTAAATAATCAAAAAGAAGATTATCTTAAAAATATCGATTCAGGAGTAAACGGCAAAACATTTGGAATAATTAAAGAGATGACCCAAAATGGTGTAGATGGCCAAGTATCTAATGCGTTAAAAAAATCAATTTCTAATTTAGAATCATTAGGTGCTAGCTTTGAAGAAATTTCCTTAGATATGGTGGAATATTCTGTAGCGGCGTATTATACAATCACTGCTACAGAGGCAGGAAGTAATCTTGCACGCTATGATAATCTTAGATATGGTTATGATTTTGATTTGGAAGGTTATGAATACAATTCGTATATCTCTAAAGCAAGAAAAAATTTTGGTCCTGAAGTTACTAGGAGATTAATTTTAGGAGGTTTTGTGCCTTCAGCTGGACATGCAGGAAAATATTTTCTAAAAGCAATGAAAGTAAAAAGTAAATTAACAGAAGAGGTAAATGAGGCTCTAAATAAAGTAGACATGTTAATTTCACCAACTGTTCCAATCCTTCCATTCAAATTTGGTGAAAAGATTGATGATCCTGTTGCATTATTTTTGGTAGATAGCAATACTGTTACAGCTAATCTTACTGAAAAACCATCAATATCAGTACCCTTTGAAATCTCAAATGGATTGCCAATTGGTATTCAGTTTATGGCAAAATCCATGCAGGATAAAATGCTTTTACAAACCGCATATGCTCTTCAAAATACGGTAAAACTACCTGAGGTTCCTATTTAAAATGACAAAAATTGGATTAGAGATTCATTGTCAATTGACCAATTTAGAAAGTAAACTATTTTGTTCGTGTAAAGCAAATTATCGCGAATATTCACCAAATACAAACATCTGTCCAATATGCATTGGACTGCCAGGTGCCCTTCCAATGTTAAATAAAAAAGCCGTTGAAAAATCTACTATGATTTCAATGGCATTAAATTGTAAAACGCCTGAAAAAATTGCATTTTTTAGGAAAAATTATTTTTATCCAGATTTGCCAAAAAATTTTCAAATCACTCAACTTGATGCATATGGACCTACAAGTATTGGACATGATGGGAAAATTACAATTGAGGGAAAAGAAATTAGAATCAGACGAATTCAGATAGAAGAAGATCCGGGTAGACTAATCTATGAAGGCTCATCTGAAAAAACTCAAATTACATTGGTAGATTATAACCGAGCTGGAACTCCGCTTGTAGAAATTGTTACAGAGCCTGATTTTGAAAATCCAAAACAGGTTAGAGTATTTTTAAACATTTTAGTAGATTTATTATCAAATCTTGGCGTATCAGATCCATCCCTTGAGGGGGCTTTGAGAGCTGATGGAAATGTGTCAGTTGATGGAGGAAATAAAGTTGAAATTAAAAACGTTTCATCATTTCATGATTTAGAAAAAGCAATTCATTTTGAAATAACTAGACAGCAAAGTCTAGTTGAACGAAACATTCCAGTAATATCTGAAACTAGACAATGGGACGATAAACGAAAAATTACTGTATCTGCGAGAACTAAAGAAGAAGAACAAGACTATCGCTTTTTTCTTGAAGGCGATATCCCTTGGGTAAAACTAAGCCCTTCTCTTTTTAAAAAATTAAGAGAAAAAATGCCTGAAAGTATTGCATCAAAGAGAGATAGATATGTAGAAAAATACAAAATACCAAGTCAAGTAGCTGATGTTTTATCATCTGACAAATATTATGCAGATTTATTTGAGAAATCTCATGATGAAAAAAACGCAAAAGAGATAGCCAATATAATCACTACTGATTTAATGGGATTTGTAGATACTCGAGAAAAAAGAGAAGAACTAAAACTAACTCCTATTCATTTATCTGAATTGGCTAATGCAATAATTTCAAAAAAACTTTCAAGAAATTCTGCAAAAATTGCACTTCAAGAAATCGTGAAAAGTGGAAAACCACTTTCAGAAATCATTACCGAGAAAGATTTAGGAAATGTTTCAGACGAATCTGAAATAACATCAATTATTGATGAAGTAATTACTGAAGAATCAGAAGCAGTTAAAGAAATTAAAGAAAAACCTGAAACTGTGAATTTTCTAGTAGGAAAAGTAATGAAAAAAACTCAAGGCAAAGCCAATCCATCTACTACTCTAAATATTTTAAAAAAGAAATTAGGTATTAGTTAGCTATTTTTTTAATGCCTTTAACAGTTTATAGTATTCATTTACAGTTATTTCGCCTTTTGCCAATCTATCTTTAATTACTTTAACTGGATCATCATTTTGCTTTAAATTCATTAATTTTTTCTTTAGCCAAAAACTGTTTTGAGATATTTGCTCAGTGTTGGATTCTACCTTTTTTTGTAATATTGATTTATTTTTTAATATTTGCTCAGTATTTGAATCAACTTTTCGTTTAACTCCATACACTGCTCCAAACAAAATGCCCAATCCTCCTAGTGCAAGTAGCATTTGACCCATTTCAGAATTTTTTGTATCTGTCATAATACTAGTGTTAGCAGCGGATGATTCTACTAAATTTGGAGATGATTCTTGAGTTGGGACTGGAGGTTCGATGATATTAGATTTATCTATATCTTTAGGAGTTGATTCTTCTGGGATTATACCAACTGCTTCATAGATGGTCAAGTCAGGAAAATTTGTATTAAACCATTCTTTGTAAGCTGGTTCGTTATTGTATCTATCAATGTAATATTGTGGATCTACTTCAGGATCTATGAATTGAGATACATCTATGATTTTTTTTGCTTCTTCATTGATAGTTAATCCAACTGCTTCATAGATGGTCAAGTCAGGAAAATTTGTATTAAACCATTCTTTGTAAGCTGGTTCGTTATTGTATCTATCAATGTAATATTGTGGATCTTTTGTAGGATCAACAAACGATGCAATTTTTGAAACAGGTTCTGGCTTTGTGTCGTTTTGAAAACTTGTTTGAGAAACAGTTACTGGTTCTTCATTAATTACTTTTTTAGAATCCATTACTGATGGATTAACTGGAGACCCATCAAGTGAAAAATCAAACCTAGTCAATGAACCCTCTGTCATATTTACTAAAAAAGCAGTAGCATTGTAAATTCCATGAATGGAAAATTTCTCATTGATATCAACACTTCTTTCAAAAGTATTGTCCGGATTGATTAAAGCTTGAGTTAGTAACACGAATTTATCATTAGAATCTCGAATAACTATTGTGACTAATCCAGACGAATCGTTATCAACTGTACCTGAAAAAATAATTGTATCATCTAATGTGTAAAATAATCGGTCAGTTTGAATCGTTTCGACTTCGGAATATGATGGCAAAATAGATGAGGAAAATAAGATTCCAAGTAACATCCACGAAAGAAGATTTCTTCTTTTAGTTCCCATTAGAATCGTGTTAGCAATTTTTTCATTTAAAAAACACGAAGAAGTTATCTCTTATTCATAATGCGTAAGGTTTAAGTGAAAAAAACGTCTTTTTCAAAATAACAATTATTCTATATCTGAACCTAGTCCGATCAGGATGAACATTCCTATTATATTCAAAAACATACTCTTTATAATCAAAAATTCCTAAATTTTACTAATGATTAGAGCAGTCATCGCAGATGATGATAAAGAAACGGTAAAGCTATTTAGCGAATTATTACAAAGTAATGGAATTAAAGTGGTAGGAAAAGGATTCAATGGGCATGATGCAGTTTTTTTGTATCAAAAACTAAAACCAGATGTTGTTTATCTGGATGTTGCCATGCCTGTTTTTGATGGGATTTATGCTTTAGAAAAAATTAGAGAGTTAAACATCGATGCAGTCATAATTATGTTGGCAGATAACATTTCCCTAAATAACGAAATGGCGATGAATAGATTAAATCCATCTGCAGTAATACATGAACCAATAGATATTAATGAAATAATTAAAAAAACCAACGAATTATGTGCACCAACAACCGATTCTGAACAGCATATGAGAAAAACAATGGTCACTCTAGCTTTGAAAAATACTTTACTCCAATTAGGTATAGAAGAATTAGACAAAGTTACTGATATTTTACATAAGGATTACAATTGTACACTAGAAGATTGTTATGAATACCCCCAATATCTGAAACAAGTTCTAAAAGATCTTTTTGGAGAGTCCTATCAGGATTATATCTTAAATTCTCTTACAGAAAATATGAAGGATATTATGAGTCAACAGCAAATTAAAGAATTTCTTCAAGAATTAAGTGCATAAGTTTCAAAAAAATTTATTTATTTAGTCTTTTAATCTCTTGGGTGATCATCGGTAAGAAAGCTCCTACATCTGAAACAATTCCAATTGCTTGCCAGGTTCCTCTGTCCATTAGTTTAGTTACTGTAGGCTGATTGATATCTACTATAATTATTTTTACATCTGCAGGCAACATATTTCCTGTGGCAATTGAATGAAGCATTGTTGATGCCATAATTACCATTTTAGCATTTTTTAAAACCTCCTTATACTTTTTTTGAGCCTCGTTAATATCGGTAATTACATCAGGAAGAGGGCCATCATCTCGAATAGATCCTGCCAATACAAAAGGAATCTTTTTTTTAACAGATTCATACATGATGCCCTTTGTTAATTTTTTACTTCGTACCATTTTTTCGATATTGCCTGCTTTAAAAACAGAGTTTATTGTTTGCATATGATTTCTATATCCTTTAACTGCAAGACTTCCATCATGAACATTCATTCCAAGTGAAGTTCCTAATATTGCATTTTCTATATCATGTACAGCTAAAGCATTTCCTGCTAAAATTGCATTGATGTAACCCATTTTAATTAATGTTGCAACTGAATCTGCCGCACCTGTATGAACAATTGCAGGTCCACCAACAAGAACAATTTTTCCGCCTTCTTTTCTTGTTTTATAGATATCTTCGGCAACTTTTTTTGCAATATGCTGAGTAGGTCTTTCACTTGAACTACTTCCTCCCATAAATTGAAAAACATTCATACCTTCTCTTGGTCTTTTAGGAGGGGTTACTCGTATTCCGTTTTCGCCAACTACGATTCTATCTCCTTTTTTTACTTCACGAATTGGGATACATTTTGCTTTATTTCCTTTAACCAAAATGCATTTGTCCATCATCATATTGTCAACTTGTATCCATTTACCTTTAAGAAAAATTTGTGTATCGTTATTTGTTGTACTGTAAAAATTGTCAGGCATTACACAGTTTTTTGATGCGGGTTTTAATACGACCTCTTTTTGAATTTTAGCAGTAGCTCCCTCTCTGTAAACTAATTGTAGAATTTCATCCAAATGTTTTTGATTTTTTCCAATTATGCGAAGTTCTGCATAACTTTCGTCTTTTTTCTTTTTACCGATCTGGATTTTTTTTACTTCAAACTCTCCATCAAGATCCATGATTCCGTCAAAAATTTTTGTTAGAATCAAAGAGTCAATTAGGTGACCGTGTACTTCTATTTCTTGAGAAAATTTACTCATTAATTATTCACACCGGAAGGGATACTTTACCTTTGTATTCAGGAATATTGTCGTCTTTGAGTATTTTTTCTATACTTTCTTTTTGTTCCTTTGTAACTCCTTGAACTATTGCCTTTGAAATCCCATTTTTATCACAAAGAGCTAAAATGTATCCGCTAGTATCAGTTAAAACAAAACCTGCAGTTTCATCAACGAAAGCATAAAGATTTTCATCACCTACAGGTTCCCACACATTTGTTTTATTATCCATCAATGCTAATGCAGGCATTGCTTTGTTATCTGTAATTTTATTGAGGTAATCCCTTGCAGTTTGAACTCTTTTTTGACCTACTCTGAGTGCTGCAAAGTATTGCATATAATTAAGAATATAGTGAATAATTTAAAACCTACCTATTTGATTCAAAGTAATGCCATTAACTAATAATGTCATAATAAAATTAAATGAAATTACCACGAGGGTTACGGAAAAAAATTCCTTAACCACACAAGATGAATTAATAATAAAAGAAATTTTTAATGGGCTTCTTAAAAGTGGAGAAAATTACAACGTTGATGAAATTGAATATTGGTTTAAAAATGAAGGTACTTGGAAAAATAAAAAATCCATAATCAGAATTACAAACATGTCTCATTATATTCAAGAAAAATTTCAACAAAATAATAAATTTCAAATTCTATCAAATAATGAATCATGTGATTGTGATTGAATTTTAATATATTTTAAATTTCTAATTTTTTCAATAACCGTGTAATTATTTTTCCATTTTCTTCTCTTTTTTGTAAAATCTCTTCTAATCTTTTTTTATCTTTATTTCGTTTATTTTCATTACTAATTAAGTGAAAATATTCTTCGTCAAGTTCATTATTTGCTTGGAAACGCTTAATAATTTCAAATAAAATTCCAATTACTTCTTTTTGAGCTTCGATTAATTCGTCTTTATTTCTTTCAGACATTTTCTAATCATAATTTTAATTGTTAATATTTTTAATTGTTAATATTTTTGTTTTTAAAATAATTTAGTTACAAGTTCTTTCAATTCTTTGTTGTTAATTTCTTTATTAGCAGTATCAATAAACTGTTGGATTTTTTCTTTAGAAAACCCTTCATTCATGTAATATTTTGCTTGAAAAACCATCTCCAACTTGTCCATTTCATGAACAAAAATAGATTCATCGCTTTGAGCTAAGACAAATTCATCCCAAACATCCCTATAATTTTTTTCTAACTCGCCAGGAAGCATCTCTAAAATATTATTCATTTCATTATTTTCGATTTTAAATTTTTTTTCCTTTGAAATTTCTCCAGGTGTTAAATCACCAATTTTTGATTCTGCCAAATCATGAAGTAATGACATTTTTACAATTTTGTATGTATCTAATCCCTGTAATTCAGAAATAATCATCGCCATTAATGTCATAGAATAACTATGATCAGCTACGGATTCAGGATGTTTAACACCAAGCTTATCAATCCATCCTTTTCTTTGAATATTTTTTAAATTAATTATATTATTAAATAAATCTACGAGCAAGTTTAGAATTTCCTGGAATCTCCTTCTAATAGACCAGAGCCATGATGAATTCTATCAATATGTTTTGAGAGTTCTTCTTTATTTTCAAAAGTCGAATCACAATATGGACAAGATGCATCGGGCATATTCTAAACACAAAAAACAAGGTATTAAATCTACAGATACAAAAATAGTTTATGAAAATTTATACAAAAACAGGGGATGATGGTTCCACAAGTTTACAGGGGGGAAAGCGTGTTATTAAATCAAATATTAGAATCAAAGCTTATGGCGCAGTTGATGAGATTAATGCTTCTATTGGATTGATTCTTTCAAGTAAATTTGATGATGAACTTGAAAAAATCTTGAAAAAAATTCAAAACGATCTGTTTGTAGTGGGTTCTGATTTATCAAATTCTAATTTAGTCAATAAAGAAAACCGGGTTACAGTGGAAATGGTCGAAAATATTGAAAAAAATATTGATCGGTTAGAAAAAGAACTTCCTCCAATAACTAATTTCATACTTCCAGGCGGAAATGAAGTTTCAGCTCGTATTCATTTATCCAGAGCAATAACAAGAAGAGCTGAAACTCAAGTTATATCTTTGGACGAAAAAGAAAAGGTGAATGAAGAATGTAAAAAATACCTAAATCGACTTTCAGATTTACTTTTTGTAATGGCCCGATATGTAAATAAAAAGAATGGGCTTGAAGACATTATTTGGAAACCGTAGACACACTTTAATCCTCTATTTTAGAGAAATTCCAATGTGCCGCGGTAGCTCAGCCCGGGAGAGCACTCGGCTGAAGACCGAGCTGTCGCGCGTTCAAGTCCCGCCCGCGGCACCACATAATTAAAAAATATATCATAAAGACACTCAAGAAATTGAAGTCGTGATGCATTCAGTATAGCAATTCTACATAATGTTTTAATACATGAATCCGTATTTTCCATGCGGTATTTATGGTTGAAAAAAAATCAAAAACATCTAAAAAAAATAAAAAAACGAGTTCAAAATCTAAACCAAAAAAAAATTCTAAAACCAAATCAAAAAAATCAAAAAATGATCAGACCGACGTAAACGATGTTGGAATTGTGGTAATAGATGAAGATATAAAAATAGATAAAAATGCAGAATTAGAAGCCAGACGAGCTTATCTTGAAGAAGCAAGATCTCAAGAAGCATCATCTGATTAAATTTTATGCTGAAAATTGAGCAAAGTAAATAACTGATGTATCATAACATATGTTGATTATGCGTTCTCTTTGTTTAATTACAGTCAAACCAGGCACAGTAGATAAAGTTGTTAAAATTTTAAAGAAAAAAAGAAAATTAATCAGAGAAATAATGATAGTGACTGGTAGAGCTGATATTATCACAGTATTACAAGGCTCAATTAATGAAATAAACAACATTGTCATTGATTTTAAAAAAATTAAAGAGATTGTGACTACTGAAACTTTAATCGAGGTAGAGGTGAATTTGGGATGGTAAAGGCAGTAGTATTAGTCAAATCTCCCAAAAAACTTATTGCAGCAAGACTACGAAAAATAAAGTCAATTTATGATTCATTTCCTGTAAGTGGACAATTTGATGCAGTTGCCTTAATTGAAGTTGGGAAACTATCTGAAATAAAAGATATTACTAATCAAATTCAGACCATTAGTGGGGTAGAGCGAACTGAAACAATGGTCGAAGTACAATGAAAAAGGATTTAACTTGGCGGGCTTTAATTTACAGGAGTATTAAATTACCATGAATGTAAAAAGGGTTGGAAATGTCATACTTGCTGTAAAAGATATCGATAAATCCATAAAATTTTACCACGAAATAATCGGTTTACCTATTAAACAGCAAAGAAGAACTTGGGTGGATTTAGGTAGTGCAGGAGCTTTAGTTAGCCTCCATCCGGCATCGTTAACTGCACCTCACCAAGGCACTTCAGTTGAAAATGGTATTATGATAGGATTTTTGGTAGGGGATTTGAAATCCTCAATTGAAGAATTAAAATCAAAAGGAGTAAAAATTTACAGAGAACCTATGGAAAGAGATGCGGGACTAAATGCAATTGTTTTAGATCCAGACGAGTATATGATTTCGCTTTTTGAACCCACATTCAAAGATCGAACTCAACAAACTGCCGGATATCAAGGTTTTACTCCTGCTTAAAGAATTTTTTTAATCTTAGAAATTAATGTTTCAATATTTTTTGTTTTAACATCAATTGATATGTAATATGTAATATTTTTTCTTTGAAAAGCTAAAATGGTAACTTTGGGATGAGATAATTGCATGAAATCTAATATTCCAACCTTACTTGCATAAGATTTTCTTAATGTCATTAGAGTAGAAATTATGAAAAACTCATTTTTCACTTGTTCTGCCGACCAAAGAGGAATAGTATTCGGTCTAACCATTCCAGTTAGAGTTCTTCCATATTCATTAATAATTCCAGCATATCTGATAGATTTTGAGAGTGCTAGAATTTTTTGACATTTTTTTCTATATGCTACAACTGATTCCTTCCATTTTTGTTGAGGAGTTTTAATCATAATAAAATAAGAAAATACCTATATTAAAATTAATCAATAAAGCATTAAAGATTGAACAAAAAATTTGACAAATCCAAGAGTTATTATGAAAATTCAGTTATTACAGGGATCTAAAGTAAGAAATTATTTGGAAAGTAAAGAACGTCTTTTTTTAGAGACTATATTATCAAAGATGCAAAATACTAAATCAGAGATATCAAAAGATGAAGAAAACGTATTAGAAAATATTTTTAAAAAATACAATAAGTTTCTTTAATGTATTAACTAATTTTTTTATTAGTTGGTATCTGTTTTTTTAACTCCAAGTTTTCTTTTTTCAGTTTTTCATTTTCATTTTGTAGTGATATTGTTGATTCTAGCCTAGAGTATAAGGGATGGCTAGGAGGAAGTGCAGGATATGCCAACTCAAATAAACCTGAAGCAAACTTTTGATACATCTGATTAAAATCTTGTAATTTGGAATTAATGGATGCGTTGTCACTGAAAAACTTCTCCTTCAAACGTTTTTGATCAACCATCCCTAAAGATGGTGGTGAAATGCCAGGGGGAAATCTTGGAAATATTGAAGTAGGAATTCCAAATTCGGGATGAATTCCTGAAAGTTCCATATTCATTTTGGTATAGAAATTATCCATAATTTTCTACCCTCAAAGGGGTATTTCTGTTTATCATTTTGAGGTCAGATAGGATTTTGTTAATCAATAGTGATTTTTGGTCAGATCGAGCTGATCGCAGATCCTTATACAGATCCTTGATCGCATTCATCAAATGAAGGAATTTAAGAAAAAAAATTGCCTAAAATGTAAAAAAAATATTCAAAACTATGAATTACATAAAATAGTAATTTATGTTGTTGAAGATAAATTTACAGATCATCATTATGAGCATGTAGAATGTCCTGATAAATTTACAATATAATTTTAAAACATTATCCAACATAAGCATATACTGGATATAATTTTCCTGTTTCTCTATCGTGATACTTCCATTTTGTTTGAGTCCAAACAACTTGGTTGAATTGTTGTTGTAAGTTTGGATGTAATCTTTCATACACGTCTTCGCCAATTAAAATTTGATTAGGATATGCAGTATGTTGAATTTTTGATGCAATATTCATTGCGGGGCCAAGTATGTCTACATGAGAATTTTCTCTATCTGATCCATATCGTACTATGATGTTTTTTCCATAATCTAACCCAATTTTGATTTTTAATTCCGGATAATCATATTGGTTTAAAATTGGGTTCATTCCTTTTTCTATTACTGTAAGCATTGATTTTGCACAATTTACTGCATTATCAACTGCCAATAATGGTAAAGCTTCTGCAACAAAATATCCTATTACTGCATCTCCTACAAATTTTAAAACATATCCATCATGCTGTCTAATCACTGTTGCCATTTCTTGGGCAAATGATCTAATTATTATGGCTACTTTTTCTTCTGGAAGCGAAAGAGTGATTTCAGTAGAATCCACCAAATCTACATAAAGTACAATCATGTCGACTCTAGATGAGACTAAATCTCGCAGAAATTTTTCAGATTCGTTAATAGTATTTTCTTCGTACTCGTAACCTTGTTTTAGTGATGCCCAAATTCGTTTTTGGGTATTTTTAACTAAAGTTTCAGTATCTACCACCTTAGCTCCTTTTCTACTTAAAACCATGTCAACATAATCCGAAGATTTGTGATTTGGATATTCTTTTAAATTAGAATTAAATTCGTTTTTGGAATTTTCATCCACAGATATATTGTTAGAATTTTCTTGATTTTCAGTCATGATACATTCAATCTAGAGGAAAATCTACGCCACATATAGGACATCTGGCTCGTTTTCCTTTGTAGCCTTCATCATAATATTGAACAATTTCAGCAGTACAATTCCAGCAAATAATTTTTTCTGCCTCCACCTGAGTAGATTATACAATTTTGTATAAAAACTAGTATAATTTGAATAAATTTAACCTGATAAAATAGATTTGGAATAACTGTAAGATTTTATTTGATGATATCAAACAAGATGGGTGCGTCTTGGCACTAATTCTTCAGAGGAATTTATTCAAATATTGAATAAAAAAAATGATGAGATTCAAAAATTATTTTTAAACAAAATGAAGGAATTTACAAAAACTGTTACAGTAAAAGGGATGCTAGGAGATGGCACTATTGCAGATCAAACAACATTTGACCCCATTCTTGTTCAAGATTTTTTTAAAAAAATTATTAACAATTTAGAAGGGTGGGTATCTCAAGATATTACCATAAGTAATAATGAGGATTTAAGAAGAATTTTTGTAAAATTTGAATCTAAAGAAAACAACTACATAATTTCAGGTCATGTGTCAATTCAATTTCATGTTTTATTATACTATAAACCAGATAACAAGGTTATAGAATTCCAAAAAGAATTATCCGAAATTATTGATAAAACAAAAAATATTGAAACTAAACTTGCCGATGACAGTGAACAATTTATTATTGATAAACTAAGAGAGCATGGGTACACAGATCTTGAACATAAAGATTTATTCGAAGTGTTTTATGAAAATGATAAGCTTCGTGAAAAAATTTATCAGGGAATTGATGAACAATCAGAAAATGATGTACGAGAACTCTTAAAAAGAAAAAAACAACTTTTTAATGAATTAGATAATTTATTGATGGAGTGTTATCATACTAGTTCTGTTTTAATCGATGATTCAAGATTAGTTACTGGAGAAGAAGGTTTTCTTTTTAGTTTAGATTTAGAACATGTTAAAAATAATATTAAACAAGGGTTGTTTGATACTAGAAAAATTTCTGACCAAGTTAAAAATAATATTTTAAATAAATTAGATGACATCATAACAGTTCTAAATAAATAGATTTTTTAAAAATTTCAATTATAATAATTAAATTATCAAGGACGTAAAAATTAGATTGGCGTTCTCATCTTCATTGAGGCGTTACAGATCCTTGTAAGTTTAATCAAATTATAAAACTATAAAAATTACTATAGAAAAATTGTTTTTTAATGCATCTTTATAGAGACATTAATTTACTAAATATTTACAAGAATTAAAATAGAATAACTAACTCATCAATTAGATGACGCCTACATATGAAGATGTGTTAAAAGCCCAATCTCAAAGAGGGGATGTAATTAGAAAAACGCCTTTGACATATTCTCCTATATTTAGTCAATTAATTGGTTCAGAGGTTTTTCTTAAATCCGAATTTCAACAAAAAACAGGTTCTTTTAAAATTCGTGGTGCTTATTTCAAAATTAAATCTTTAACAGATGAAGAAAAAAAGAAAGGAGTTGTAACTGCTTCTGCTGGAAATCATGCACAGGGCGTAGCATTTGCATCATCTTTGGAAAAAATTTCATGTACAATTGTAATGCCCAAAAATGCGTCACCTGCAAAAGTAGCAGCAACAAAAGGATATGGTGCAAAGGTCATTCTTGAAGGAAGTAATTATGATGAATCTTGGATGCGTGCCAAACAAATAGCTGATGAAACTGGTGCAATCAGTGTTCACGCGTTTGATGACCCGCAGGTTATTGCAGCACAAGGGGTAATTGGATTAGAAATTTTAGAAGATTTACCCGATGTTGATGAAATCTATGTACCAATTGGAGGTGGAGGTTTAGCTGCAGGGATATTACTGGCAATTAAAAAAAATAACCCAAAAATCAAAGTAATTGGAGTTCAATCAAAATCATTTCCTGCAATGAAAAATTCACTTGAGTCAGGAGAATTAGCATCGGTAGGTGGTGATAGAACTATAGCTGACGGAATATCGGTAAAAAAACCTGGACAGATTACATTCAATATAATTAAAGAGTTAATTGATGATATCGTCCTAATTGATGATGATCCTATCGTTAAAACTATGTTTTTACTTATGGAAAGAGCTAAAATGGTTGTTGAACCTGCAGGTGCTGCGGGTTTGGCCTATTTACTTCAAACAAAGCCATCTCCTGGGAAAAAAGTAGTACCAATATTATGTGGAGGAAATGTTGACATGTATCTATTAGGACAAATAGTTGCAAAAGGCCTTACACAGATGGGAAGACTAGTCAAATTATCCATTTTACTTCAAGATAAACCAGGAGCACTAAAAGAACTTGTAGATGAAATTGCCGCGCTTAGTGTAAATATCGTAGAAGTAGTTCATGATAGATTAAGTTCAGACATTGCTGCAGGTTCTGCGGGAGTAACATTAAGCCTTGAAACAGAAGGACAACAACATGCTAATGAATTAATTTCTCATTTAAAAAAGAAAAACATCAATTTCAAAATTCTTACCTAATTTTATTTGAATTTTTTCTTAACAAATTTCGAAAGCCCTATTTTTTTCATTTCATCAGATTCCTTTAGCACAGTTCGATGTTGGTCATGTTTATGCTGTTTTAATTTTTTCCTTAAATCAATAAATTCATTTGCAAGAATTTTAACTGCATAAATTCCAGCATTACCTGCTTTGTTTACTCCTACTGTAACAACAGGTGAACCAGTAGGCATTTCAGATATTGACAAAAGAGAATCCAATCCTCCAAATGCCGAGAATTTGTGTTTTTGGGATTTTTTATCTTGTTTGTCGTTATACACCAAGATTGGAACCCCAATTACTGGAATTATTGTATGGGAAGCAATCATCCCAGGGAGATGAGCTGCGCCTCCTGCTCCTGCTATAATGATTTTAAATCCACTTTTTTCTGCATGTTTAGCATATTCTTCTAATCTTGCAGGAGTTCTATGGGCAGAAATTATTTGATCTTCATGTTTAACTCCAAATTTATCTAAAATTTCAGCCGCTGCATGCATGATTCTACTATCTGAGCTAGAACCCATGATAATTCCAACTTGTGCTTTTTTGTTAAGACTTCCCACATTTAATCAAAACCAAGACAGTTTTTAACCTTAATGTAAAATGAAATTATCGTGATTTGGGTTTTCCACGTTTTGTTCTATTTCTTCGTCTTCTAGTAGCTCTATTATCGGCTCTTCGTTTGTGTTTTCCTTTTTTTCTTAATGGCATGAAAAGAGTGAAAAATCTAGCAATTTCAGTGTTTATAAAAAGAAGAAACCGCCTAAACATGAGTTATCGCTGAATTCTAGGCACGATTTGATCGGAGATCCGATCAGAGCGATCAAAACTAGTTGACCTCTGTACGATATTAAGATCCTATGGTCGATAAAATGATCGGCAAGAGGGATATGAAAGAGGGAACACAACAAACGATATTTGATTCAAGTTTAGGCTCTAGTCTGCATGATTATAAAATTTCTGCAGATGAGCTCAAAGATGAGCTTTCTAAATTTGATTTAACTGATAATCAATCAAAGGTGTATATTTTCTTAGGAAAATACGGCTCTAAAACTGCACCAGAAGTATGCAAGGCACTAAAGATTGCAAGAACAGAAACCTATCAACTATTATCTGCATTACAAAAGAAAGGAATTGTACTAGCAACATTTGGACACCCAATTAAATTTTCTGCGTTAAAACTAAACAAGGCAGTTAAAACACTAGTCAATTCAGAAAAAGAGAGGATAAAATCTTTAGAAAAAAAGGAAGAAAAATTACTCAAACTATGGGATAGTATTCCAGAATTTTTAAAAGAAAAAACCGAAGATCCAGAAAACCGTTTTCAGATGCTAGAAGGTGCAAATCCAATTAATGCAAAATTAAACGAAATGGTATCTGAAGCAAAAAATGAAATTATTGTCATGGGTTCAGAAAAAGATTATCTTAGATTATATCATTCGGATTTTTTAGATAATATTATTAGTAAAAAATGTAAATCAAAAATTATTACTTCATGTACTGAAAAAACCATGTATATTTTTGAAAACATAGATAAAAATCAAATCAAATGTATGCCAGATAATCTAAAAGATGAAATTTGTTTTATAATGAAAGATGATAAAGAGATGATTTTCTTTACCAAAAAAGATGGTCAGACGTTACAAAGCATATCTGCAATGTGGACTGATTCAAAACCTCTAATGTATTCAATGAGATTACTATTTGAATTTGTGTGGTCAACTTCAAAACAAGCATAGAGTCAAAAAGAAACTATTAACTTATTTTATCCCAAAATGATGTTCAGTCATGGGGCAGGTTTTAGGAATTATTGGCGGGGGTCAGCTTGGAATGATGTTAACCGAGGCGGCAAAGAATCTACCTAATGAAATTTCTGAAATAATAGTCTTAGATCCAACAGAAGGTTGTCCTGCCTCTCAAGTTGGAGCAAAACAAATTGTTGGTGATTTTAAAGATGAATCTGCAATAGCTGAACTTGTATCAAAATCAGATATTCTTACCTATGAAATAGAATCTGGAAATAGTGATGTTCTAAAGGCTATGGAATCTCGGGTCAAAATCAACCCATCACCAGAGACATTAAGAATTATCCAAGATAAACTGCTTCAAAAAACATTCCTATCGGAGAATGATTTACCCGTTCCAGAATTTATTAAGATTGACTCGCTCGATGGCTTGAAGCAGGGAATTGAAAAATTTGGGTATCCAGCACTGTTGAAAACCCGTAGAGATGCATATGATGGTCGTGGAAATTTCAAAATTAACTCAGAAGAAGATTTGAAAAAAGGATTTGAACATTTTGGTAATCAACCAATGATGTTAGAAAAATTTGTTGATTTTAAAATGGAGGTTTCAGTAATTGCTGCAAGAAACACTAAAGGAGAAATAGCAACATATCCTCTAGTTGAAAACATCCATGAAGAAAATATTCTAAGAACTACAATAGCACCTGCTAGAGTAAATGAGAAAATTATTAAAAATGCAGAACAGATAGCTAAAAAAACAATGGATGTTCTAAAAGGGGCAGGGGTTTTTGGAATAGAGATGTTTGTAACACAAAATGACGAAATTGTAATTAATGAAATTGCTCCTCGAGTACATAATTCGGGACACCACACATTGCAATCAAGTAAAACATCTCAATTTGAGCAACATCTACGAGCAATTCTTGGATTAAGTTTAGGTAGTACAGAATTAGTTCATCATGCTATAATGTATAATATACTAGGACCCAAAAATTTCAAAGGACCATACAAACCAGTGACGATTCCTGAACAAAATGGAGTTTTTCTTAAGATGTATGGAAAAGCTGAATCAAAACCCAAGAGAAAACTAGGACATCTTAACATTATTGATGTAGATGATTCAGGAAATATTCAAAATCTGTTAGATAAAGTAGAGCAAATTAAAAAATTTCTAAAGTTAGAACCCACCTAAATTATATAAAACCATTCTTCTAGCTAACGGTTGTTGATTAAAAACTACCAAGTTTAACTAAAATCATTAATTTTACATTAGTATACTGAGTATATTGAATTCAAGAAATTATGGCAGTTTTATTGAAGAAGCTATGGAAATGTTAAACGATTTAGAAAGACCAGACACTAGTATTGAAGAATATGATAAAGTTATAACTTTTCTTCGAGGTTGGGCATATAATGAAACTAATCATAACTTCAAAATGACTTTATTAACTGCTATCACAATTATAGAAACACGAAAAAGAATTATTAGAACAAAAAAAGAAAATGAACAATTTCATGATACGATGAAATCAGAAATTAACAATATTTTATGGCGATTGAGCAGTTTAGAAAAAAATTCGAAGATTCAAAAAAATTCATGAATAAGACAGGGCAAAAATGATTATTTGGTAGTGTTTTATTTGGTTTTGATCCACCTCAAAAACTATCAAGAATTCCCATGAATCCCCCAAATTAGCCTCAATTTTGTCTGTACAAGATATGACATACTGCTACTGATTAGCTTGACCGAAATAAACAAACTCGGGAATAATGGTCACAACAAAAAACAACACAATTTCTGCTAGGGCAGGAATAACTCAGGTCACTATGGAGGGTAAAAGTGAGAAGATATGAACGTAGAAGAAGAATTACTCACAGAACTATCATACTTTGGCCTTGACAAGACCGATGCTACCATGTATTTGGGCCTTTTAAGAATAGGTTCACTAACAGTAGGCAAAATGTCTACCAAACTCGATATCGATAGGGGCAAGGCATACAGGTCACTAAACAAACTAAGAGACATGGGATTGATAACAACCACGTTTTCAAACCCAACAATCTGTGAGGCAGTTCCGCCAGCAGATGCATTGACGTCCGTTATTCAACGAAAAGAAGATGAAGTGACGACAATGCAGAAACTATCTAATAAAATAGTCAAGGATCTAAAGGATTTGAATAGACCACAACAAGTCTCCGAAGTATCTTCAATATCCATCATCCAAGGTCGTTCAAACATATATTCGCGGGTTGGAAAAATGATACAAGACTCTTCAAAAACTATCTACATCGTTACAACTGCTGAAGACATCCTAAGAATGTACCATACCGCAATTCCAGAAAAAATTGCATTATGCAAGAAAAATGGAGGAGAGGTAAGAGTACTAACAGACACAACTAGTGATAGTGTTCTACCATTAATCAGTAGACTAAAAGCTACTGAAACAAGAGTAGGAAAACTACCATCAAAAAGCAGAGTAATTGTAGAAGAAGGTGGACAATTAATTATGTCAGGTTCCATTAAAGAAACTATGGACTTAAACGACGATAATGACTCCATACTATACACAAACTCTCAAGAAATGATCAATAACATGTATAGTTTATGTTCACACCTGTGGAAAAAATCAAAGCCAGTAGAAAAAGTACTAGCTTCATGATATGAAAAATAAATTTTTCATATCTCCTATATTTCTTATTTTTCTTTTTTTATTAAAACCATATGTATTTTCATGCAATTGCAAAAACATGTCGTTAAATACTAAATTATAGATAATTTAATGGAGTAAAAAATGATCGAACTTCTAAGTGACATCAATCAATTAAGAATAATTCTAGCAGTAATAATGCTTGGATATGCATCATACACAGATGTTGTTAAAAGAGAAATTAGCGATTATGTATGGGTAGTTTTTGGTGCAATAGCTGTAATTATGGTAATTTTTGAACCAAATATTTCAGACGCATTAATAAATATTGGATTTTCATTAATTGTTGCACCCTTTGTGTTAGTAATCTGGAGAATTGGTTTTTTTGGAGGAGCAGATGCATTTGCAGTAATAGTTTTAGCTGCACTGGTACCTCAAATGACACTAGCAGATGAAATGATTACGCCATTTACTATCTTAACTAATGCTGTTTTAATTTCAATCATCCCTTTATTTTTAAATTTATTTAGAAATTTAATTGAAATTGGTAGAAAAAATGATATCTTTGAGGGATTTGATGAGTCAACTGGAAAAAAAATAACAGCAATGTTTTTGGGGTATAGAGCCAAAAATCCAAAATATGGTTTTTCAATAGAAAAAAAGAGTGGAAAAAATAAAAAATTGAATTTAGTCTTACATCATGCAGAAAATGCAGATTTTTGTAATACTCCAAACACATGGATAACTCCTGGAGTTCCATACATGCTATTCATCACGTCAAGTTTTATCGTTCAATTACTATATGGGGATATAATTTTCAATTTCTTTTCATCAATGTAAAAAATTTACCACTAAAATAGGTCTGTCGTAATCGAACAAACACATGGTAATAGGAATTCTCTAATGAAAAAGAATAATAGAATTGCAATCATCATCAGAAGATAATGCATCAATAGATGATTCAAAATCAGATTTTGATACATTAGAAGAATTTATGGGCTTTAAAGGAAAAGCATTAAAGGATTTAGATAATGCTAAATCAGATCTAGAAAAAAGAGCCGCTCAAATTCAAGAACTAGCTTCAAAAACAAGTGAACAGTTTGGTGGTGCAATAAAAATCAATACTGATTTGAAAGGAAAAATTATTTTCTTACAAGATTTATTATCATCTATTAGTCAAAAAAATGAGGAGTTAGAACAATCAAATAAACAATTACAAAAACAAAAAGAAGAAAATTTAAAGTTAACAAAAGATTTAAGGATAAATTTAGAAAAAGTTGTTTTAAAAGAAAAGGAACTTGAACTACAACGAGATTACCTATCACGTCAAGTAGATGAAAAAAGTGACGAGTTGATGAAATCAGAAAAACTTGCCATCATAGGTGAGCTCGCATCAAGAATGGCTCATGATTTAAGAAATCCACTATCGACAATAAAAAATACAATTGAGTTAATGGAATCAAAGCCAAAATTAAAGATTGAAGAAAAACTTCAATATTATGGTCGTTTACGTAGAGCAATGAATAGAATGTCACACCAAGTTGATGATGTTCTTGACTTTGTTAGAACTTCGGAATTAAAACTTCAGCCATATTCTGTTTTAGATATTATCAATATTGTAAAAGATAGTATTACAATACCTAATGATGTTAGTATTCACGTTGATCCAGAAAATGTTAGGATAAATTGTGATTACAGAAAAATCGAGGCAGTGTTTACAAATCTTCTTTTAAATGGAATTCAAGCAGTTGAAAACAAAGGAGAGGTAAGAATTAGAATAATTGATAATGCTAATGATGTTCTTATTGCATTTGAAGATTCAGGGCCTGGAATAAAACCTGAAAATATGGATAAAATCTTTGATCCATTGTTTACCACCAAACAGTTAGGAACTGGATTAGGTCTTTCAATTTGTAAAACTATCGTAGAACAACACGGAGGAAGTATATCTGTCAAAAATCATCCAACCACATTTTTGATAAGACTTCCAAAAAATCTATAATTTAATAAGAAACAATTAGTCATCTTATATACTCTTGAAAAAATTGTGTTGTAATTTGATACACACATGACATTATGTTAATGAAGAAGCAAGCTAATCAGAGATGATTTCAAGGACACCTGGGATTTTACTGATATTTGCCCTAACTACCATTAGTTTTTCTATGGCATATGCTTCAAGCCCTCCCCAAATAGCTCTAACACATATTGGAAATTCTGAAATCGATTTAGCATGGGAAGAAAAAGATAGAATGTTTCGAGTTTGGACAGAATTTTTGAATTTTAATTCCAATGATGGTTCATTTCTTATGCAAATCATCCAACATGAAACAAGAGAAGTTGTTTCAGAATCAACTATTAATGTAATAACTAATAGTAAGGATTCGCAGATTAATTTTAACTCATTTGTTCTTTATGCAGTTAATGCCAATGATATATGTCAGAATAAAGAATTTGATTCGTTAACCATGCCATCTGAAGAATGTGCTCCATTAACAGGCCAATATGAAATGAAGATTTCAACTAATGATGGACAAGTAGTTAAATCGACTACATTTTCTATCATTAATACTCAGGCATAACAATATCGATCAGATTAATTTTCAAAAATTCAGATATAAGTAAAACGCGGATTATGATTATCATTTATTAGTTGAAGTAAAGTCATATCTCTATGCTAAAAGCATCTTTGATTATGACTGGGGCGTCAATCGCTTTACTTGTAATTTATGGGTCAGATGTTGCCGTAGGAGGTGGAACGGGAGAAGGTTTTCTAGGACCGGATCACATGGCACGTGGAATAGGATTAGGGATGCCAGCTGTAATTTTACCAATTATCTCATTTTTCATTTCAAGAAAAGAAAAATCAAATACACTTGGCATAATGTTGATTTCTAGTGGAATTCTAATTTTAATTGGAGGGGCAGTAGTGATTGGAATGGAACCATCTCCAGAATCTATAGAATCTGGAAGAAATGCTATTGCTGAGGCGGGTCCTTTAATTGGGGTCGGGGCGTTTATAGTTGCACTTGGTGCGATAAAATTAAAAAAGTCAAAATCGATTTCCAATTAATATGACATTTTGTTTTAAATGTAGAAAGGATGTTAAAAAAATTCATAATTGTGAACATACAAACAATTATGATTTTTGTGTTGAATGTTATACCGAATTACATTATTACCTGACGGAAAAAAACATAGTTGACTGAAATACAGGCATTCATAGATTGGATTATTGCTTTAGTTTCTGAAAATCTCTATCCTGGGGTTTTTCTTGCAGCTTTAATTGAAACAGTGTTTCCACCAATTCCAAGTGAAGGAGTTTTTCCTTTAGCAGGATATGTTGTATTAAAAAACGAAATGTCAGTTATTCACATTATTGGAGTAGGGATTACAGGCGGTTCAGGAGCTACGCTTGGAGCATTTATCATTTACCTGATAGCCTTAAAACTTGGGAGAACTGGTCTAGCTAAATATCTAAAAATTGCAAAAATAAATTCGGAAAAGCTATCTAAGGCAGATAAATGGTTTGAAAAATATGGTGACAAATCAGTATTATTTGGAAGATTAATTCCGGGAATTCGTGAACTTGTTTCAATACCTGCAGGAATATTTAGAATGAAACCTAAAAAATTCCTCATTTTTACTTTCGTAGGTTCGTGTTCATGGAGCACTTTACTAACTGCAATTGGATATTATCTTGGAGTTGCCACAATAGATATTTTTTAAATTTAATAATTCTTAATTCATAGGCACGTATTAAAAAATTAATGAGGGCGATATATAAAAAAGAAACATTACAGGATCCTGAAAAAAAAGGAGAAACCTATACAAATCATGTATTATTACGTGAAACAAAGTTTTGTTGTGAGAAATTCCAAGAACACTGTAAAAAATTTACTGCCTGGAGTTATGATCATGGCAAATTTTCAATTGTTGATCAAATATCCTATGAAAAGCATTCGGTAGTTATAATTAATTTTTGTCCATTCTGTGGAGAGAGTATAGAATATGAAGACATAGATTATTTGAAAAAAACTTATAATTAAAAACTAAAATAATTCCTTTTTTCAAAATTAAAAACCAAATACTGCATTAAAGTATTAATGACTGGAAGAATTTTCTGCTAATATGATGGCAGTAATTTTAGCTGGGGGCAGAGGCAGGAGAATTAAATCAATAACGGATTTTGTCCCTAAGCCATTAATTCCATTAGACAGTATACCAATCATAGAATGGCAGATTAAATATTTGAAAAAATTTGGGATCAAAACAGTAATAATTTGTACAGGTTATAAAACTGAACAAATTGAAAATTATCTTAAAATTAAAAATAATTTTGGGATTAAAATAATAATTTCTAAGGAAAAAACTCCTTTGGGTACTGGCGGAGCAATCAAACAAGCTGCTAAATATATCAAAGAAAAGTCATTTTTTGTTTTAAATGGAGATGTTATTACAAATATTGACCTTAGACATTTACAAAAAATTGAAAATTCAATAGCTGCAATAATACTTAGAACAAAATTCGGGATCATTGGGATTAAGGATAATAAAGTATCCAAATTTAGTGAAAAAAAAGAAATAGATAATCTTTGGATGAATGCTGGCATATACCATTTAAGTAAAAATTTAGTTAAAGATTTACCAAAAAAAGGCAATATTGAAAAAACTACATTTCCAAAATATGCTAAAAAAGGAAAATTAAATCTTAATAAATTTAAAAACGCTTTTTGGTTTTCAATTGATTCCTATAAAGATATAGAAGAATGTTCAGCAGAAATTAAATCAAGAAAATTAATAAAATTTGTAGCAAAATAAATTAATTAACATAACGGAATAGAAAAATAAATAGTATGCAGCTATTGTGGAACTTCAGATTTGTACAGGGTAACTAAAACATAGGCTACTTCGCCTAAAAATGAAGTATCTTCACTTGATGCTGCATATTCGCTTGTATATTCCCAAAAGGGATGTTCAGATTGATCAGGTTGGTATGCCATTTTCTATTACTTTCGATATTATGACATAATATCCAAACTCAATCAAATTTCACATTTTACTTAATGGATAGATTTTTCTGCCCTCTTTATTTTAGGTATTTCATGCGTCTAGGGTATAGTTTAGGGTCAGCATTATCGATTACCGAAGTATTAACCTGTGCTTCAACTTTATGTAAATACAAAACTGATTCAGTTTGGATTCCCGAAACATGGGGCATGGAGAATTTTTCTATGCTTAGTTCAGTATCGCTGAATCTTAAAAATACAAAAATTGGTTCATCTATAATTAACATCTATTCTCGAAGCCCTGCCTTAATTGCCATGGGAGCAGCTACTGTAGATACAATTTCAAATGGACGACTCATATTGGGATTAGGAACTAGCAGTATCCCAATTGTCGAAGACTTTCATGGGCATAATTTTGAAAATCCTATTACTAGAATGACAGAATATGTACAAATAATTAGAAAGGCATTATCTGGCAAAAAAATAGATTTTAATGGAAAAATATTTTCATTGAAAAATTTTTCATTATTAATAAAACCCCCACGAAGCAACATCCCAATCTATTTTGCAGCAGTAAACCAAAAAATGGTAGAACTTACCTGGCAAATTGCAGATGGAGTAATTTTTTACTTGAGACCAATTTCTGAACTAGAAAATACGATTAAAAAAATGCAATCAAAAAGAGAAATCGATGTAGCGTGTCAGTTAATTACATGCATGTCTAATGATGTAGATGTTGCTATAGAACGAGTAAAAAAAACACTCGCTTTTTATATTTCAGTGGGAGAGGTATATAGAAAATTTCTAGCAAGAAATGGATTTGAAAAAGAAACCAGAAATATTTTTGAGGAGTATAAAAAAACAGGTCTAAAATCAAATTATCAACTAGTTCCTGAATCTATGTTAGAACAGCTTTGTA
Organism: Nitrosopumilaceae archaeon; assembly: GCA_042138025.1. Classification (GTDB taxonomy): domain Archaea; phylum Thermoproteota; class Nitrososphaeria; order Nitrososphaerales; family Nitrosopumilaceae; genus CSP1-1. The sequence goes on from JBHIUZ010000002.1 coordinate 68,892, forward strand.
TCTATGGAACACCTGAGGATTGTATTAAAAAATTAAATCTTTTTCATAAGGCTGGCGTAAATCTACCAATAATTCAATTTAATCCAGTGGGGGATGTAAATGAGTCCTTTAAGCTTTTAGTGTCCACTTTTACTAAGATTGAAAATGAATAAAGTAGCTATAGTTGGATACGGAAATACAAAATTTTCAAGGGAAGAAATCCCTATTGAATCCTTATTACTTAATGCAACAAAATCATTATTTGATAAAAATCCTAATCTAAATCAAAAAGATATTGATCAGGTTTTAGTTTCTACAAATGATAATTCGAAATATCTGGCTGCAATTCTTTCAGAACTTTCAGGAATTAAACCTCAGACAGCACACACTGTTGAAAGTCTTTGTAACTCTGGAACAAATAGCATAGTATCTGCATACTCATATATTGCATCTGGTCTTAGAGACATAGCACTAGTAGTAGGCGCTGAAAGACGAGACAGTCCAGGACAAATTTTGGAATGGGATAAATCACGTGGAGAGTTTACGCATCCAATTTTTTGGGGTTCACTATTTACAAAATCACATAAAAGAAAATTCAATACAACTGAAGAAGAGTTAGCAATAGTTTCAGCAAAAAATCATAAACAAGCTCAATTCAATCCTTATGCCTTTTCAAACAAAGTTTATTCTGTTGAGGAATTAATGAATTCAAAAAAATTAACTGATGATCTTAAGGTATCTGATTGTTCAAAACCTTGCAGTGGAGCCTCGGCGGTGTTACTTGTCTCAGAAAGAAAGGCTTTACAATTTTCAGAAAAGCCAATATGGTTAAAAGGTATTGGCCAAAAAACAGTTTCAGCAGGATTTACAAAAAACCAAGATTTCTCAAGCATGACATCTACAATTGAAGCGTCAAAAAATGCTTTTGATATGGCAAAAATGAAACCTAATGATGTGGATGTTGCGGAAGTTCATGATGCATTTACAATTTGTGAAATCATGGCAGTTGAAGATTTAGGATTAGTGAAAAAAGGGAAAGGCGCAGATTTTATTAAAACATTGTATGACACAGAAGACAATAAGATTAATCCAAGAGGAGGGTTGATTGGGTCAGGACATCCATTGGGTGCAACAGGTATAGCCCAGGTAATAGAAATTACACAGCAATTACAAGGAAAAGCAGAAAAAAGACAGATTAAAAATCCAAATGCCGGTTTAATCCACAATATGTCCGCAGCAGCAACTTCAAGCACGGTCTTATTATTGCAATCATGAATTATTTTGAATCAAAAGTAAAAAAAGGGGTTTTTGTAATTCCCGAATGCCTTAAATGTAAACAAATTATTTGGCCACCAAGTGATTATTGTAATTACTGTTTTTGTAAAAATAATTGGAGGGAGTTTGAGGGAATTGGAACAATTATTGAATTTTCTAAAAATAAAGATGGGTTTTTTTGTTTAGTAGAATTTCAAAAAAAAATAAGAATTGTAGGAAAATTAGAAACTAGTACAAAATCTCCTGAAATTAATAAAAAGGTTAAAATTAAAAATTGTAAAATTAATGGAAAAAATTTTAGTTTTACTCTGGATTTGGTTTAAGATGCATTGCTAATTTGCCCTCTTTCAATTTCATGCGTATTTCGCATATGAAGGGCTAATTTTGCAGGATCATTTGGAAACTGTTTCCCGCAATAGCAACAAATGAAAACATCAGATTCCCATGACATATTTTTTCTTCAAAAGTACTATTAAATAAAATTTCCTTTGATCGGATTTTTAAATAATTTTTAATAATATAAAAAATATTTTCTGATTTAAAATATATGAATTATTTTATCTCATGAAATTATTCATAGCCACATTTACTCTTTGGTAATGGTATAATGACCCACTGTTCTATATGATGGAAATTGAAAAATTAGTGTTGAGCAATATCCATGCCATATCAAATAATATGTATTCAAATAAATCTGCATATTCTAAAAAATCCTATTCAAAAACTTTATCAAAATTAAAGAAAAAAAATCAAAAAATTGCACGAACTCGAAGGCAAAGGGGATATAATTGGGAAGATACACTTGTAAAAAGATTTAATTCATTAAATTTTTGGAAGGCTTTTAGACTTGGTTCTCCTAGCGTTGCATTACCAGACGTTTTAGCAGTCAATAATGTTAAAAGTACTATTTTTACCATAGAAGCTAAATCAGGCACAGGCACAACACTTCAAGTTCCCTTTGATCAGATAATTAGATGCCTAGATTGGACTGATCATTTCGAGTTATATAAAACACGAAAAGTCGTTTTGGCGTTCAAATTTTTATCAAAAAAAAGGACAGGAGTTGGGAAATATGAAAATAGACAGTTACGAGAATTTTACAAAGTTTGGGATAAATCTAAAAAAATCGTAGATTGTGTTTGTACATATGAAGGAAAAACATATGCTCTAATTAATGGAAAACGCAAAAAATTATTGCTAGAAGATTATAATATGCCTTTTAAATCAAAACATCAAATCATAGTCTGAGAATTTCTAATTCATGTTTGCTTTAGATGTTAAAAACACCTAATAACAAAGCTAGAAAAGCGAATCATTCTTTAATTATTAATGAATATAGTACATTATGGGATTTGAGGAATTTGTTGATGAAAGGATACTAGTTAGCCATGATACTTTTGGGAAAAAAGAAATGAAGATAAAGGTTATTGAGGTATCAGATGAACATCCTCCTTCCCAATGGAAGTTTGGAGATAGGGTCAAAGTTAACAAAATAGTAGTTACTATCAAGCATTTAGATTCTCAACACGTCGAAGAAGGTGAGTTTGATATAGAAAGTATGGAAAAAGAGCTCAGAGAAAAACGACATTATTCATCTACAAACAGATGGGTGCCAACTAAAGAGATAAAAAATGGATATGTCGTAAGCTCGAGACACGCTTCATTAATTAGTGATGCGTCTGCTTTAGAGTATATTGTATTTTGATAATTTAATGCTGTTTTAATTTAGTTTAATTTAAGAACAGTATTTTTTGTAGAAAAAACCTATAAGATAGAAAATTAAAATTTCAATTATGAGTGCAAAAGAGATAGAAGTAAATGGAACAGACTTTAGGGTAGTGCTTACTGATCAGATCATTAATCAAGTAAACAGTCTAAAATCATTATATAATGCAGCTTATGAGGATCCTGAAAGTTTTGAGCAAGTTAGTGCAGAAATTTCAAGTACCATAAATGAAATTGCCGATGCAGTAGAACCAAGAGCATCAGATAGTGACCTTGACGGTCTGATTCAAGAAATAATTAAAGTTGTGGATAACAAGGCAGCGGAGATTGAAAAAGAAATGCAAATAAAAGATTCGAGTGTAGGTAAAAAAATTACTTCCAAAAAGGCTAATAAAAAATCAAAAACAAAAAAGTAATCTCATTTGAGTATAATATCAGCAAAAAATTAGTTATTTTCCTTATATTCTATCTTGGTGTGATAGAACTATGAATAAAGGATGCGAATGTGGAATTTGTGGACATTATACAGAAAAAGAATGTATTAAAAATGAATGTAAATGTTGTAGTAATTTTCATATTAGATCTGGACCAAAATCTAAAAAAGATTAGAAATTCCGATATATGGTTAAAATAGAAAGCATAGAGGAGTTAAGAAAAATAAAAAAATCAAACTATGGATTTGTTATAATACTTTCAAAATCCATGCCAGTAATTCATACTACTGACTGTAAATTAATTTTTGAAAGCGATTTTATAAAAAATGATAAAATAACCCCCTATCATTGGTTTTCTACACATTCATTAGCAGAAGATGAATTGGGAGATTTAAAATCTTGTAAACTTTGTAATCCATAAATTAGGATATATTTTGAGATTTAAAACAACCACATTTTTTGGATAAATGATTTACACATCCAAAAAATATGTGATCTTTACAACCACAAATAATACAAGTTTTCTTTTTGTTATTCAATGAAGTATCACATTAATCCTTCATTATAGAGTCTACTTTTTCTAACAATTTTTTATCAGATAGTGCTTTTAATATGGAATAACGGATATTTTTTAACCTGTGAGAATCATTAGAATATAATTTTTCCATCGTTTCAATTTCTCTTTCAAAAAAATAGTTATCTAAATAATATTTAATGGCAAAGGATAATTCAACATATTTATCAGAATGATTATTGATTCCTTCCAACTTATTTGCAATTACCTGAAATAAACCATTAATTTTTGCTAATTCTTTTTTAATAATTTTGAGGTCACCGGGAATATCTTTAAGATCTTCTATTACTTTTATGGAATCTTTAATTTGAGATAAAAGACCTGTTAAATAATGCTCAAACTGAACCAAGGTTAATTCTAAATCAAGAATAAATTACCTAAAAGTTTAGGGTTTTTCTAATAAAAATTGGCAAGTTTTCTAAAAATAAGAATCAGGATATTTTAAATTTAAATTACAACGCATTATCGTTACTACATTGCAAGAAAATGCGTATCTAAAATGCATAGATCCTAAATGTGGACTAGAATACTCTATAAAATCAGGAACATTAGAGTGTGAAAAAGGTCATTTACTTGATGTCAAATATCGAAAGATTCCATCTAGAGCATTAAAAGAATTATTTTATAGTAGGCGAAATCCTCAGGGAAGTATATTTAATGAAAGTGGAGTATGGCGTTTTAGAGAATTATTAAATTTTTGTCAGATAGATACCGGGAATTTAGATGAATGTTCAAGTCATTTGGTATCACTTGATGGAGCGGAGGGCAGACAGTCTAAACCATACAATATGTCAAGAGTTGCAGAGTTTGTTGGAATGCCTAATCAAAATCTACAACTTCAACCAGAAGGATACAATCCAAGCGGTTCATTCAAAGATAATGGAATGGCATCTGCAGTAACTCATGCAAAATTGATTAATGCAAAAAAAATTGTTTGTGCATCAACTGGAAATACATCTGCTGCAGCTGGTATGTATGCAGCCAATGAAAATATTGAATGTGATGTATACATTCCTGCTGGACAAATTGCACCTGGGAAATTAAGTCAAGCATATCAATTTGGTGCACAATTAATTGAAGTAGATGGAAATTTCGATGACGCCTTTTCTAAATCATTAGAGGACGCAAAAAAATTTGGGGGGTATACTGTAAATTCAATTAATCCTTTTAGAATAGAAGGACAAAAAACTATTCCTTATAGAGCATTAGAAAATCTAAATTGGAATGCTCCCGATTGGATTGTTTATCCAGGAGGAGCTTTAGGGAATACATCAAGTTGTGGAAAATGCTTAATGGAGTTATATGAGTGGGGCTGGATAAAAAAAATACCACGTATTGCAATAGTAAATGCTGAAGGGGCTAACACAGTTTATGAATTATTTAATGGAAAATTTGAAGATACAAAATTACGATGGAATAAAGGAACTCCAGATACTGAATTAATTAAGAGATATTATTCGCATTTAGATGAAAAAGGAATAAGACCAAAAACAAAGGCAACCGCAATTCAAATAGGAAGACCAGCAAACATTCTCAAAGGATTAAGAGCACTTGAATTTACTAATGGTGTAGTTACACAAGTTTCAGATTCGGAAATGCTTGATGGAATGTCAATTGTTGGACTAAATGGATTTGATTGTGAAATGGCATCAGGAGCGGTTCCAGCAGGAATAAAAAAATTGATTCAAGAAGAAGTTATTAAAAAAGACGACGTTGTGATAGGAATCCTTACTGGAAGACAAAAAGATGCCATGTTGCCAGTTGAATATCATAACAATCCAAACAACAAATTTGCAAATCCTCCTAAAAAGTAATTATTAATTAAAAACAGAATTATCAAAAAACTATTTTTTTTTTGCGAAATATTCCTGTAATAATTTTTTCTTTTCATCCATATGAAATAATTTCTCAGTGTGTTTAAATGCATCCTCATATTTTTTTCCAAAAAGCATTGCTTGAAGTAACAAGTGGTTTTCAGGGATAACTATCCCGGTTTGATCATCAGAATACATCATTTTGATAGTATCCCCAATGGATTCAAGCATGTTTGCATGAATGTGGATCATATTAGTATCCTTAAAACTAAAATCCATCCTATCTGCATAGTCTCTTACATCTTTTGTTCCTTTTGCAGTATACAATGTAGCAACACCATATTCATTTTTGAATATTTCTAAAAATTCAGATAAATTGGGAGCTGAATTTTTGAAACGTATATCTAATATATGTAAATGCATTTGTCTTGTAGGAACTTTTATTGCACGTAAAAATAACGGGGTGTCTTTTCCTAGATAACTTTTGACATCTTCTCCGTGATGTGGATTCTCACTCCATTCAATTGTATCTTTGATTTCTTTATCAGTTTGTTCTAAATCAGCCCAGCGTCTTACTAATATTACATCGAATCTTAGTAATTCATCTCCATATTTTTCACGTAATGGTTGTAAAATTCTTCCCATTCCAGTTACATTGCAACTTCCTTGCATCACATGTTTTTTTCCAATTGCTTGTTTGTAATTAGAACGTGAATTAAATAATAAATCAGATACAGCTTTTTCACCATAAACAGTTTCTCCACCCTGATATATTGCCATCAGGTTTTTTGGTTCGTAAAGATTTTTTTTATTTAAAAATCCATGGCCTGAAGGAGATGCATCAATTACTAGATCACAGTCATCCAAAGCTTTTTCAATTGTACCAGAAATTTGATACCCTGAGAATGAATTTAGTTTTGTCTCAGGAACATAAACAGAAAACCCATTAGAAATTGCCTTATTGACTTTTTCATCAGGAGAGTATTTGCCTATCCCAATTATTTCAATTTCTGGATCATCATTGATAAATTGAGAAATTCTGCTACCAATCGAACCATATCCATTAATGAAAACTTTTTTCATATAGTTTCACAAATTTTACCATTTATTTAGATTACACAAACAAAGAACTAAATTTATCTTAAATCAGGAAAAATTAGAATATGGAAGAATCTGATAAAGATGAAAAAGACGAGATTTCAACCTCTAAAATAGATCAATCAGACCATTTTTCTAAAAATAAATCAATGGGATTACATGGTCCGTCTTTAGGGATTGGTGCAGGAATAGCCATTGTTTCAATTATTTCTGCATTTTTTGCGGTCAGTGTAATGGATAACAATGCAGAACTACAATTTGAAGAAAATTCACCAAAAAAAGGGATGACTGGAGATGCGATGGCATTGTTTACCTCTAATGCGGCAATTAGTCTTGGAAACGAAGATGCCCCAATAACGCTAGTTGAATTTGGAGATTATCAATGCTTTTTTTGCAATAAATTTTTTCATGAAACAGAACCAAGTATAATAGAAAATTATGTAGAAAATGGCAAAGTCAAAATAATTTTTAAAGATTTTACAATAATAGGTCCTGATTCAATTGGAGCAGCCCATGCAACTCATTGTGCAAATGATCAAGGAAAATATTGGGAATATCATGATGAATTGTATAACAATTGGGCAGGAGAAAATAATGGATGGGCATCATCTGAAAATTTATTAAAATTTGCCCAAAATATTGGCCTAAATGAAGATGATTTTAAGAAATGTATGAGTGATGGAAAATATCAACAATTAGTTAGTGCTAGTAGTAATGATGCAAGAAACCTTGGGATCACAGGGACTCCAGCATTTTTTGTGATTGGTCCAGATAATCAAATTACTAGGATTTCTGGAGCCCAACCATATGATGTTTTTCATAATGTTTTCCAAGCGGAACTGCAAAAATAATAAATATTTTTATTATTTTTACAAAAATTACCAAAATTGTTAAATCTTGCCTTTTTAGTGATAGAGATTAGGCCCAATACCTTTATGTACGAATTGGAGATGGCTAGCTTATGGTAGCAGGAATTGATGATATAGGGATCTACATCCCAAGATTATATGTAGATGCTGCAGATTTTGCAACTGCTAGAGGAGTAGATCCTGCAAAGCTAGTAAGAGGATTAGGCATATCGCAAATGGCAATGGTAGATACTAATCAAGATCCTGCATGCTTAGCAGCTAATGCATGTTTGAGAGTTATGAAAAAAAATAATTTATCCCCTGATGATATTGGTCGGCTTTATGTTTCTACAGAATCATCCTTTGATGAATCGAAAGCTATGAATTCGTATGTAATTGGAATGCTAGAACAAGTTTATGGGAGGGATTCTTTTGAACATTGTGGGGGAGTTGAAACAAAGTTTGCTTGCGTTAGTGGATCATATGCATTGTATGATAATACTAATTGGATTAGAGCAGGAGAGGCAGATGGAAAAAACGCCCTAGTCGTAGTTTCAGATATTGCAAAGTATGATTTAGGTTCAAGTGGAGAATTAACTCAGGGTGCAGGTGCAGTCGCAATGCTGTTAAATGATAATCCAAGATTAATTTCGTTTGATCCTAAAGTAACTTCAACATCAATTAAGGATGAATACGATTTTTACAGGCCATTTGGAAAAGAAACTCCAATTGTTCATGGCCAATATTCTAATTTACTCTATCTAATCCAAGTAAAGACTGCACTCATGGCATATAAGAAAAAAGCATTAGAACAAGGTATTATTAAATTAAAAGAAGGAGAATCATTTTTAGATTACATTGATTATATTTGTATGCACCTTCCATACAGCAACATGGGCAAAAAGGCATTAGCATATCTAGTCAGACATGAATGGAGAGGATTACCAAGATGGAAAAAAATTATTGAGCAAATTGGAGTTGAAGAACCCGTTCCAAAAGATCCTCGAGGAACTATAGAATCTGTTTTAGGAGATGTAGAATTTATGGCAAAAGATCATGAATTTACGAAATTATTTACAAAAACGGAACAATTTCAGGATGTGTATGAATCAAAAATTGCTAGTTCCCTAATAGCATCAACAATGATTGGAAATCTTTACACCGCTTCACTTTATTTGGGTTTTAGAAGTGCACTAGAATTTGAATTCCAAAAAGGAATTGATTTAGAAGGAAAACGTTTTGGATTTGGTTCGTATGGAAGTGGAAGTAGTGCTATGGTATTTAGTGGAGTTATTCAACCGCTTTACAAAGAAGTTGTCAAGGATATGAATTTGGAAACAGAGATTGGGCCAAGAAAGAAACTAAGTTTAGAAGAATATGAAGAAATCCATGAGAATAAGCGAGGGCCAACTGATAGTATACTTGAAGGAAAAGAAGAATTTGTGTTAGTCGATATTAAAACTATTCCTGAAAGTAAAGGCGAACGTCGATATCGATTTAATGAATAATTACCCAATTTTATGGAACTTGGTTTACCTGTAAAAGATATTTTATATCGAGAGATATCTAAAATTACTGAAAAAAAAATTCAGATAGAGATATCAAAAAACAAAAGTAGTAAAATTATTTCAGAAATTATTTCCAAATGCATTCCAAAAATTACTCAAATTAGTCATAATATGGATGAAGATCTAGGAATTTTAGCAGAAAGTCTTATGCATTTTTTATTAACTATAGCTATTATACCTAGTCAAAGAAAGGTATCATTAGGTAATCTAGAAATAGATATAGTCATACCAGATCTAAAGACACTTCAAAAAAATCCAAAAGATTCCTTGATAATTATTTTTCCAAAAACAAATAACAAAGAATTAATCCAAAAAAAAATTACTGGGTTAGAAAAAATCCAAACTGTTAAAGAAAATATATGGATAGTGTTAACTAATAATTTAAAATTTAAAAATAAAACTTTTATAATAAATAATGATAAAAAATCATTAAATGGTATTTTAGATGAAGTAAGTGAATTTTATTCTTCAAGAAAGCAAACTAAATTTAAAATTATTAAATCCTAGTTTTTAAATAAATTTTAATTAAAAAGAGATGAAATTGGAATGCTTTTCATAATAATTTGTGAAAGTTTATCTAAATCAAAATTTTTTACATACGGAACAGATCCTATTACAGGTATGTTTGTTAATTGTTCAAGATCACGTTTAAGCGTGGTTAATGGATAACCGTTTGAAACTAAATCATTGATGACTATTCCACCAATATCAATTCCATATATATGACATATCTTACATGTCATTATGGTATGATTAACGGTACCAATTCGTGAGCTTGTGATCAAAATTGTTTCTAAATTCATTTCTTTTATTAAATTTACAACAAAATAATCTTTCAAAATTGGAGTCATAACACCGCCAATTCCTTCGATAAGTAAAATTTCATGTTTAGAAGAAAGTTGCTTATAACAATCTATTACAGTTTTTACATTAAATTGGATACCAAGGTTTTTTGTGGCAGTAAATGGTGAAGCAGGAATTTGAAAAAAATAAGGATTTATCAAATCTTCAGCATCATTAATTTGGGCTGCGTTAGATAATAATTGAACATCTTCTGATTTGTATCCAGTTTTTTGGGGAGTTCCCGCAGCAAATGGCTTCATAATTCCTACATCTTTACCCATTTTTTTAAGGGAAGCAGCTATTCCCGCAGTAACAAAAGTTTTCCCCACATCAGTATCTGTACCAGATATGAACAAATCCTTCAATGGGAAAAATCACCAAAATTATTCATAATTAAAATCATATTTTTTAGATATTTTTCGAATAGTCAAAATTGTTCTCTCAATAAGAAAATTCAATTCTTTTTGAGAAATTGCCAGGGGGGGAACTAACATCACTATATTACCTAAGGTTCTTAGATAAATTCCATTTAATTTTGCCTCTTCAAAAATAATTTTATTAATTGATGTTTTTGTTTTAATAGGTTTTTTTAGATTTTTATCTTTTACTAATTCTATTCCCATCAACATTCCTTTAGTTCGCACATCACCAACAAGATCAAGTTTTAAAAAATCGTCCCTACTGTTTTTAAAAACTTTTGAGGTTAAATTAATTTTTTTTATTAAATTATATTTTTCATAAAGATCTAAGTTTTTATTTGCAACTGCTGTTGCAATAGGATTCCCAGTATATGTATGCCCATGAAAAAGATGCTTCATGTCATCAAATTTACCCAAAAATGAATCATAGATTTTGCTTGATGTTAATGTTGCACCTAATGTAATGTATCCTCCAGTAAGCATCTTCCCATATGCAACAATATCTGGTATGCTTTTTTGAGTTCTATACTCTACAAGTGAGCCTAATCTACCAAAACCAGTTGCAATCTCATCTAATATTAATAAGACATCATATTTCTTACATATTTGACTTATTTTTTTTTGAAATTCAGAGGGATAAATTGTAACTCCGCCTGCGAGCTGTGCACCGCTTTCCATCACAAAAGCAGCAATTTTTTTGTTTTTTGATAATAACATCTCAATTTTTTCTAAACAATGTTTTTGATATTCTAAAAATGTATAGCCATTTGGAATTCGATATTTATTTGGTACTGGAATTTTATCTGTTGAAAATAGTTGATCTTTGAACTTTGAAAAAAATTGTGTGGAATATCCAACGGACATTGCTCCAAATGTGTCTCCATGATATCCATTCTCTAGAGTTGCAAATTTTGTTTTATTTTTAATTCCAATATTTTTCCAATATTGTAAGGCAATTTTAAATGCAATTTCCATAGCAGTTGAGCCATTATCTGAATAAAATACATGATTCAAACCAGGAGATATTTTAACTAATTTTCTTGCAAGAAGTTCTGCATGTTCATGTGTTAGATTGAAAAATGAAGAATGAGGGATTTTTTTTGATTGTCTGATAATTTCATTAATTAATTCTTTTTTTGAATGACCCCATACATTACACCACATGCTAGCTACCCCATCAAGTAGTTTATTTCCTCTAGAATCTATTAGCCACATTCCTTTACCTCTTACAATTTTATCAAAATTACCCCATTCTTGCATCTGCGTATTAGGATGCCAGACTAGGCTTGAATTTTTCATTTTTTGCATTTATTTGTATAGTATATAGTAATAAAAAAGGTAAACCCTACATCATAGTGAGGTTAACTATTCTAAAATCTTATTTAGGCCATTTTATGTCTAAAAATAAATGGGTTCAGATTCTCAATTTATTTTAGATTGTCAAAATAAAGTATTCAAGAAACAGTCTCTTTTGGAAGAAGAAGTAACAAGATTACTAAATATTTCAACAACTGATCTCAAAACACTTTCAGATTGTGCTAATGAAATTACAAGAAAATTACATGGAGATAAAGTAGATGTTGAACAATTATCTAATATAAAAAAAAATTATTGTAGTGAAGATTGTTCTTTTTGCAGTCAATCTGCTTTTTTTAATACCAACGTGGATAATTATCAATTACTTTCTAAAATAGAGGTTTTAAGACAAGCAAAAAAAGCATATGATGAAGGGGCTCAGTCATTTTGCTTAGTTGCAGCATGGAGAGAACCCACTAATTCTGATTTTAAAAAAGTATGTGAGATAATTAAAGAAATTAATGATACGATTGGGATAAATGTAGAATGTAGCCTTGGTTTTCTAACTATACAACAAGCAATTAAATTAAAACAGTTAGGAGTAAAAAGGTACAATCATAATTTAGAGACATCTAGATCAAAATTTCCCGAAATTTGTACTACCCATACATACCAAGATAGAATCAATACATTAAAAATTGCTAGAGACGCTGGTCTAGAGCTTTGTACGGGAGGAATTATTGGAATGGGTGAAACCAGAGAACAACGACTAGAATTAATTTTAGAACTTTCAAAACTAAATCCTGAAGAAGTTACTATTAATTTACTTGTGCCAGTACCTGGAACTCCATTAGAATTACAAGCCCCACTTCCTATAGATGAAATTCTAAGAACTTTTTCTGTAATAAGATTCATTTTACCTGAATCAATTATTAAAATTTCTGGAGGCAGAGAAGTAAACTTAAAAGACGCGGGAGAAGAATTGCTACTTAGTGGGGCTAACGGCATCATTAGTGCCGGATATTTGACAATTGAAGGAAATGAAATGAAAGATGACCTCGAAATGATAAAAAAGATAAATCTTGAAGCCTAAACTGGCTTTTGTAGATTCTCAACTTGAAAGGATCAAAAAGGATAATCTTTACAGAAAAATACGTTTTGGGAAGGTAAATGGGGCATATATCACAATACAGAATAAAAAACTTGTAAATTTTTGTTCAAATGATTATTTGGGAATAAGAATCTCAAACAAATCATCAAGCCAAATGCAGTCTAGCTCTAGACTTGTCTCAGGAAATGATATCTCGTTTGAAATTTTAGAAAAATTACTTGCAAAACACAAATCCAAAGAAAGCTCTTTAATCTTTCCAACTGGGTATATGGCAAATATAGGAGCAATAGCTACAGTGATTGGAAAAAATGATTTAGTCCTAAGTGATGAGCTTAATCATGCAAGCATTATAGAAGCATGTAAGCTTACAGGAGCTAAAATTTCAATCTACAAACACAATGACATGAATGATTTATCAAAAAAACTGAATCAAAGTCATAGTAGAAAATTTGTGATCTCTGAGGGAGTGTTTAGTATGGATGGGGATTATGCAGATCTTAATAAAATAGTCGAGATTGCAGAAAAAAAAGATGTCATCACAATATTAGATGATGCACATGGAGATTTTACAGTAGGAAAGGACGGAAAAGGCACTCCAAATTATTACGGAGTGGCAAAAAAAATTGATTTGTATGTAAGTAGCTTAAGTAAAGGTCTTGGATCATTTGGGGGCTATGTTGCAACACAAAAAAATATTGTTGATCTTCTTATAAATAAATCAAAATCTTTCATTTATACATCAGCACTTCCATCATATCTTGTTGAACATTCTTTAAAAAAATTCAAGTCAAATCGAGAAAAACAAAGAAAAAAACTTTGGAAAAATGTGGAAATGCTAGCATCAGGGTTACATGAAATAGGATATGGTTTTTCATCAACAACTCATATTATACCAATAAAAATTGGAAATGAAAAAAAAGCCCTAGAATATGGGGAATTTCTTTATAAAAATGGGATTTATGCACAGCCAATTAGATACCCTACAGTTCCTAAAAATGAAGCTCGGATAAGAATTTCAGTAACTGCTTTACTTTCAAAAAAGCATATTGAAAAGGCTCTAAATGTTTTTGAGTTAGCTTTTAGAAAGTTTGAAATTTATTAAATTATCGAAGAGTGTCAAATCCGCCAAACATCGGAGAACCTACTAAAAATGCTAGTGTAACTATAATTCCTAACACAATACCAACTATGATAAATCGCTTGTTCATTATGAAAGATTGAAGCATGCGGGGATAAAAACGAATTGAAGTATTAGGAACTAATTTGGAACAAGGCTTAATTAAAAAATATGGTAATTAAGTATAAAATGTCTGAAGTAACTTTAGGTATAGCTGCGTTAGCTGGTCTTGGTTCGTTTGTTGCACCATGTATTTTGCCTATGATTCCGGCATTTTTAGCATATATTTCAGGAACGACCATATCTGAACTTAATCAAAAAAATGGTACGAAAACTATTACAGTTAACAGAACAAATGTAATTCTAAATACAGTTTTTTTTGTATTAGGATTTTCTGTGGTTTTTTCAGCATTAGGGGTAATTATTAACAGCACACTTGGAGGATTATCTAATGAGTTAATTTCAGGATTTAATCAAATTGGGGGTGTAATAATAATTGGTTTTGGGATCTTTTTATTATTAACCACAAAATTTCAAAGATTAAACATTGAAAGGAAGTTTTTCCCAAAACGAGAAAAAGCTAGTTATCCTTTATCTTTCCTATTTGGTTTAGCATTTGCTGCTGGGTGGACACCTTGTGTAGGCCCTATTTTAGGAACAATACTTACTTTGGCAGCAGCTACTCCAACTGTTTCATTTTATCTTTTACTAACTTATTCATTAGGACTAGGAATTCCGTTTATACTAATGGGAGTATTTTTCTCAAGGGCTACAAAAATTATTCAATCAATGAGTAAACACCTAAAGTATTATTCAGTAATAATTGGGGGGCTAATTATTATCTTAGGAGTTTTGGTATTTACAAACCAATTAGCATACATTGCAAACTTTCCACTTCTAAATGAGTTAATATTATTCGGGTAAAAAAATGAAGCCAGAAATTAAAACAGCATCAATATTTGGAATAGTAATAATTGGAATTATTGCCAGTTTAGGAATAATTTTTTCATCATTAGAGATGTCTAATTTATCTTCAGATGCACCTCAAGATAATAAAAATTCAGTATCAGGCATGGGAGTAATAGATAAAAGCCAATTCAAAAAAGCACCAAATCTTGTTGGAATCGCTGATTATATTAACACCTCTCCTGAAGAATTAACAAAAGACATTGAAGGAAAAGTTGTACTGTATGACATATGGACATATAGCTGTATTAATTGTATTCGAACTCTTCCATACATCACAGCTTGGAATGAAAAATACGCTGATGATGGATTATTAATTATTGGAATACATTCTCCTGAATTTGAATTTGAAAAAGATCCTGAAAATGTAAAAATGGCAGTTGACAAATATGGAATAACATATCCAGTTGTTTTGGATAATGATATGAAGACGTGGAAGGCTTTTGATAATAGATACTGGCCACGAAAATACATTGCAGATCATGAGGGATATATTAGATATGATCATATTGGAGAAGGAAGTTATGATGAAACCGAAAAAGTAATTCAAGATCTTTTAAAAGAGCGCGCTACTCAGCTTGGTTTAAACACTGCAGCAGCAGAATCATTGGTAAAATTACAAGAATTTGAACATACCAGTTATAGAACACCTGAATTATATTTTGGATACAAATTTGCATCAGGTCGTAATCAGTTAGGGAATGCTGAAGGATTTAATCCTGAAAATGATGTAAAATATACATTACCTAACGATTTCAAATCAGATTACTTTTACCTCGAAGGTATTTGGACTAATTTGCAAGGAAGTATGAAGCTAGTCTCAGAAGATGGAAGAATTATCTTACCTTATTTTGCAAAGGAAGTAAATATTGTAACTTCAGGTAAAGGTGAACTTTCCATATTACTTGATGGAAAGCCGATAGGCACAGAATATGCTGGAAGTGATGTGATGGAAGGAAAATTATTGGCAAATGAACCAGGATTGTACAATATCGTTTCTTCAGATAAAGCAGCAGCACATACACTAACAATACTAACATCATCGCCAGGATTTGAGGTCTATACTTTTACTTTTGGGTAAAAAAGATTGTTACCATGAACCCTTGTAACTATAGTGACATGGGGATTAGATACAGTCTAGTTTAAAACTAATTTTTTGAGTCTAATTTGGTAAAATTTGGGTTCTTTAAGTAACTGGAGTAAAAATGGAAATGAGGGATTATCTCAAAAAGTATTCAGTAAAGTCAAACCAGATGCTCCAATAAAAAATAAAATTGATGATGCACAGAAAAAATTAGAATTACAAATTATGAAATTAGGAAGTATTTCAGAAAAGCTTCAAAAAAAGAATGATCAGATATTTGAAAAAATTGTAACTGCTCAAAGATCTAATAACCATGCATATGCTAGAGCATATGCTACGGAACTTCAAGAAATACGAAAAATGAGTAACATGGTAAATAATGCTAAACTATCAATGGAACAAATTAACATTAGACTAAACACAGTTTCTGAATTAGGAGATGTCGTAGTAACTCTAAGTCCTTGCATGTCTGTCATTAAAGGATTAGGTGTTTCATTAGGAGGAATAATGCCGCAGGCAAATTCATCTATGCAAGACCTATCAAAAATTTTGGGAGACGTCCTTTCTGGTTCATCGGTTGGAGAACAGGATACTACATTATTAACCCGAGAAGGAAGTGCGGATACAGTTGCGATATTAGAAGAAGCACAGGCAGTAATTGAAGGACAAACAAAACAAAACATTCCAGATATCCCTACAAATCTTTCAGAAGATATATTACTTGAAAGAAGAGAAAGAAGCTCTATCTAGATCGCTTTTTACTTTTTTGAATTAAAATCTTTTTAATTCTAGAAATTGTAGGATAGCTATAACCACGTCTACGATAATTCGCAATCATCATTTTCCAATTATTTAATCTCCATTGGGCTTGCTCTTTTGTAACCGAATGAACCTCTTTTTGAATAATGCTTTTTCGCCCTACTTTAAGAGCACCTGCATCCTTGGCAGCCCATCTATTTTTTGCAAATTTTAATCCTGCCAGAATTTCCTCAACAGGCATTTCTTTAAAATATTCTTTTAATTTTTTTAATTGTGCATCGTTTGGTTTTTTTGAAATAAATAATTCAATTTGTTGCTTTTCCACATATTTTGATATTTTTTCTGTGTTAAAAAATTCATGCTAAATTTGAATTAACAATCAAATATGCTGTTTGCATTTTTACAAATAATGTTAAAAATTGAAAAGCTAAAAACTACAGTCCCAAAGATCGCTAAAGGGATAATTACTAGTAATTTTTCTTTTAATCCCATACAAAATTATCATTTGCGCCACCTATAATTTAGCCGAATTTATGATATTCGTCAGATCTCCCAAAAACGAGAATGTTGGGCATTGGAGTCCTGGGAGATTGACGAATTGATATAGAATGGAAAGATTTTGTAATACTCTATTAGGTAAGCCAATTCTGACTGTGTGTTCAAAAAATACGCACTAGCATATACAAATCAGACTATTTTCAATCTTAATCATAAGCAGTTGGAACTGTCACCGATGTACAATCGTTGTCGGTCTTAAGTTCCAGTGCTTTTTTATTACATCAATTTGTATTTTTTAAATAGTATTTTGTGTTCTCAAATTTTAGAATATTATGAATGATGATGAACATAAAAAATTAGTTAAAGGAATTATCGATCATTTTGAAGCAAAAGGATTGAAAATAATTTCTGCGGCATATGATGGATTTAAAAAATGTGAAATTATTGGAAATCATGAACCTGATGTAATTGCGAAAAAACCTAATGAGGATGATTACTATATTGGAGAAGCAAAAACTTGTGAAAAATTAACAAATGAACGAACAAGAGAACAATTTGAAGACTTTGGGAATACGGTAAGATTAACAGAAGGAGCAACACGAAATTATTTACCGTTTTGTATTGCTGTACCAGAAAAATGCATTGATGAGCTTAAATCTTATCTTACAGAAATTGGATTAGGTATGAATGAAAATATAGAAATGATTTCTTTCTAATTAAGAAAAATGCACATAATGAAAATTAAAATATTTAATATCAAAATAAGCTCCAATAATGAAAAATTGAGTTTATGATTTTAAAAATATACATTTACAGGATTTAGTTAAAGGGAATTAGATTTATCTAATATTTAGAGTAAAATTTACAATTAACAAAATTCGATGAACAGATCCTTATTTTTTTAATATTAAAAAAATAAGGATTCTACAACAAAGGGAATAAATAAAAAGAAAAAAATAAACTGATAATTTAGGAAGATAAATGATGAAATTAATGAATGATAAAGTTATCCGACTTTTTGAAAAAAGTAATTTAATTTTTCTTGCAACAATTATGAAAGATGGTTCGCCACAGTTATCCCCAGTATGGGGAGATTTTGAAGATGGTTATGTTTTAGTAAATACAGCAGAGGGTAGAATAAAGCACAAAAATGTTCAAAGAGATCCACGAGTAGCAATTTCAGTAGTTGATAAAGAAAATCCACTAAACATGACAACTATAAGAGGCAAAGTAGAAAGCATTATTCCAGATTATGAATACCAGCATGCTAACAAACTTACAAAAAAATACATGGGTAAAGATTCGTATCCATTTAAGCAGCCAGGAGAAAAAAGAATTATCTTCAAAATTATTCCTGAGCGAGTGTTTGTATTGCCTGAATTGAAGATGAATGATGAGGGATAATATTTAATATTTCTAAATTCGAATTTAGAAACATTATTCTTTAAACATATCATTTGTTTAAAAATTAGAAATATTATATTTCTAAACTCGAATTTTGAAATATACTTAATTACTTATCACATACAAAAATTAATCTAATATAGGCACATATACATTCATTAATTTTTTCTCAGTTAAAAATAGAAGTTACTTGAATTCATTTTTTACTAAAGTAAAAAATTCTATTACTCTACAAGTAAACTAATTAAAAAAAAATAAGAAAAAAGGCTGTAATGCTTATCGACGTCTACGTCTTGATGCAGAACGTCTTCGTTTT
The DNA here is from genome assembly GCA_042138025.1 of Nitrosopumilaceae archaeon. GTDB lineage: Archaea > Thermoproteota > Nitrososphaeria > Nitrososphaerales > Nitrosopumilaceae > CSP1-1. The sequence goes on from JBHIUZ010000002.1 coordinate 88,020, forward strand.
GGAGCTGCTCGTCTTCGTTTTGGAGCTGCTCGTCTTCGTTTTGGAGCTGCTCGTCTTCGTTTTGCACCGCCTTTTGTGGCACCGGCACGTCGTTTTCGACGTCTTGCACCAGCTGATCTAGCTGCTGCTTTTGCTGCCGCGTTTCTTTTTCTAGTACGTGCAGCTTTTCTTGCTGCAGCACTTCGTTTAGCTTTTGAAGCTGCCATTGATTCTTGTTCGCATTTTCTTACGTCTTATGTACTGCAAGTCAGTAGTTTTTGTGTAAATTATGTAATATATTGACTAAAAAATGATCGAAAAAATTGATTTGTAATTTCTATATTGTTTTGTTGTACAAAAAGTTTTTGATTACACTTATTGCTGCATTACAAAGTAAAATCTAGATATTATTACGCATGTTAACAAACAAATTTCAATGTTACAATGTAGTTGTACCATTAGATTGTATGATATTTTATTATAACAAAGATTAACAAGTTATTTTTATAAAAAACACGATCGCATAAATTACAAAAATGTCTAATTATACATATTTTAGGAGTAAAATTGAAGATATCTTGTGAATAATGCAAATCAATTACGAAATAATGTAGAACGGTGGTTGGTTCATGAAAATTACAAGTTTTCTTACAAAAAAACTAATGACGCTACATTTTGTAATGTTATTAAAAATGTTGGAACATTTGGAACTCCAATTGAAATTTTTGAGCCTAAAAATCAACCCGGTGTTTTAGTTGTGGGGGGAAAAGTTTTCTTTAAAAATAATCAGACGTTAAGGTATAACAAACTAACAGACGCTGAGAGAGAAAATTTCCATGATTCTGTGAAGGATTATTGTAACTCTATTTTTGCAATAAATAAGATATTCAAAGAAGACGGCAAAGTCGTTATCGGAGTCTATATTGTATTAGATAAGGTAGAGCAATTTACCCAACAATTAGTCATAGATACAATATCTCAAATTAATGAAATGAGTGAAAAAGTAAATCGTTTTATTTTAAAGACTTTTTAAAATTATTGTAAGAAATATCTGTAGATAACTAAGGCCACCAAACCAAGTCCAAGGTAAAACATCATTTTACGATTCATCCATCCTGTAATTCCTTTGTAGCTAGAATCAAAAGGATTGAATTTTACCATGACATGAATATTTTTGTTCTATGATATATTTCTCATGTGAATTTTGCAGATATTAGAAAATCAATAAATGGTTATTTTTTTCGAATGCTTTTTGCTATAAAATTTAGTTCCTTAGATATGCCTTGATCATACCTATCTGAAACTAAATGCAAAGAGTTTTCCCACCAGTCATGTATGGTCAAATCTTAATTCCCCCAAAAAGCAGTATTAGGAGCATCATGGTAGTCTCCAGTTTAATCATTGGCATATTATTTAGATTCACAAATATACCGATTATGGAGCTATTCGTCTAGATTTTAGTACTGTTTTTGGAAAAATAAAAAGAAAAAAAGAGATTTACTCTTTGTTCATTCTGAATTTTACTAGATAGAATCCTGTGCCTGCAAATCCTGCTACCAATACTAAGGCAAGAATTCCAGCTAAAAGTGAATTAACTTTCAATGATTTTTTTTGTTTTTTTTAATAGTATTATCAAAGTCCTATCTAGCTTCAAAACATGCTATTTTTAGTATAGATTAACTATCCCCTTTCAAATAATTGGTCCAAGAATCCTCAAAAATCCCCCGAAAAACCACCAAAACATGGGGGTTTAGTTATCACGCCTAACAATAAAACATCACACTACTCTAGCTGAGCTACCTGGGTCGTTTTACCTTTGCTTACCATATTTACGAAGAAAAGCTAAACCCCCCCTAA
>JBHIUZ010000003.1:0-33229 GCA_042138025.1 Nitrosopumilaceae archaeon
CGATTCATTTTTTGGCAGATGTGCCCTCCTCCATTAGGGTTTTCAGTTTTTCAAATATGAATGCACAATCATAAGGACCAGGAGATGCTTCAGGATGAAATTGAACTGCAATACATTTTTTATTTTTATGTTTAATGCCCTCAACTGTTTTATCATCAGCATTTGTAAACCATAAATCAAAGTCTGAACCTTTTAGAGAATCAGGATCAATACAATATCCATGATTTTGGCTAGTAACATATACGTGATGATCGTCTAGATTGATGCAAGGCTTGTTTTGTCCACGATGACCATACTTTAGCTTGTATGTATCTGCATGTCCTGCTAATCCAATTATTTGTGCTCCAAGACATATTCCTAGAGTTGGAATGTTTTTTTCTATTAAGGATTTAGCAGTATCGATTGTTTCAGGACATTTTTGTGGATCACCAGGACCATTACTAATCACTACACCTTTTGGCTTATAAGATAGAATTTTTTCAATTGAAGTATTCCAAGGAACCTTTACAACTTTGTAACCAATCTTTCTAATATTTCTAATAATTGCATTTTTTACTCCAGTATCAATTACAACTACAGTCTTTTGTTCATTTCCAAAAACTTGTTCTTCTTTAGTTGAGACAGCATCCATAAACTTTTCAGAGTTATAATCCTTTGAAGTGGAAAGTTGTTTTTTTATTTCATCTTCATCGATTTCCTTTGAAGAAACCACAAGAGCTGCCATCATAACACCTCCTGTTCTAAGTTTTTTTGTTAAAGCCCTAGTATCAATTCCAGATATTCCAGGGATGTTTTCCTTATTCATCCATTCATCTAAAGTCATCACCATATTCCAATGGCTAGCAACCATCGAAAGATTGTGTACAACTAATCCGCGAATCTGAATTCTATCAGATTCAAAGTATCTTGAGACCCCATCAGAGTCTTTTTGAGATAGATCTGGTACTCCATAATTACCTATCAGAGGATAAGTTAATGTAAGAATTTGACCACTATAAGAGGGATCGGTTAGAGTTTCAGTATATCCTACCATACCTGTATTGAAAACTAATTCGCCAAAAACACGTGTTGAAAAACCGAAACCTTCACCATTAAGAACAGTGCCATCAGAGAGGATCAGCTTTCCAAATTTTTTTACATGTGTGGCTTTTTTGGTATTTATTGTGACCCTCGACGAGTCATCTGGATTATGAATTTAAATTTTGTGAAGTGTGATCGCTAAATTAATTTTTCAGAAAATTAGAAATTATAGAGCCTTAAACTCTTCACTCCATTGATGATAAGCTCTAATCATCTCTGTAGAGACACTAGGTTTTCTTTGTGATTTGATTAGTCTAAAATCTGCCATGGTAAGACTTTTTGGTTGAGGAAGGGATTGGCCTTCTGTTGGTTCTCTATACTCAGGGGAATCAAATAATTCGTGAACAACTTTTAGTTGTCCTGACTGACAAACATCTTTTATATCACTTGCACTATAACCCTCAAAAAGTTTTGCCAGATCATTTGATTTTACTCTAATATCTTTCTTTAGTGGAGCAGTATACAAATTAAATAAATTCTCTCTTGCTTCAAGAGTTGGAAGCGAGACATAGATTCTTTTTTGGAATCTACGTAAAAATGGCCAATCAAGACTCCAAGGTTTGTTTGTAGCACCTATTACGTATAATTTTATGTCTTTGGCTTTACCATTTACACCATCCATTTCAGAAAGAAATTGATTTTTAGTTCTAATTTCACCACCGACTTCACTATTTCGAGTTCCTAAAAGAGAATCTACTTCATCTATAAACAAAATTACTGCTTTTCCTTCTCTTTCATTGAGGGCGTGTGCCATTTTAAAGAGTTTGGAAACATTTTGTTCTGCTTCTCCAAGCCATTTACTCATCATTGATGCTGCATCAACATTTACAAAATATCCATCAATTTCACTTGCAGTAGCAGCTGCCAAGATTGTTTTACCACATCCTGGTGGACCATATAGTAGCATACCTCTTGGCCAGCCCAAAGGGAATAAATCTGGACGTTTAGTTGGGTATACAATAGATTCACGTAATGCACTTTTTGCGTCTTCTAGTCCAATAACTTCTTTCCAGCTTATGTTTGGTTTTTCCTTCATCACTAAATCTTCGAATTTTCCATCATCTTGTTCTTGTTCGTGTCGTTTCATAGTTTCTTTTCGCTCTTCAGGAGAGGCATTAGGATCAAGAACTGGTTCAACACCATGAGTAGCCTGTAATGCTTGTACTCTTTTTTGATACGAGCTCATTCTTTCTGTGTAAATTTTATTTAATTTATTATTTGGATAAAGATGCATTAATTTTACTAAAGATTCAATGGCTTTCTGATAATTGGCAATTGCCATTCCTCTGGCCCCTTGGGAGTCACATTTGATTGCCTCTGAAGCATATCTGCTGGCGCTATTCTCTAATTCCTGTGGTGCTAAACTCAAATTATCTAATCACTGTATGTGTAAATTTACGTAGGTATTCTTAGGTGTAAACTGGTGCAACAGATTTAGTTAAATTATTTGTACTTGATTTAGGCATATTTTTTGGCTCATTTTCCAAATTTTCCTTTTTTTTGTTTATTAAGGAGAAATTTTCTGACATGTCTCCTTGTAAGTTTTTAATTTTAGAAATAGCACTTTCTGCAGATACAACCATTTCAATTATTTCATCATTTAGTATATCCATCGACTCTGTTGAGTTATGAATCATATCCACAAAGTCTTTTATCAATGAATAGACCTCCTTATTGTTTTCATATTTTAAAAGAATGAAATTTGCAAGAGATGTTAATTGATGTAAATCTTGTAATTGTTCAAAAGTGAGATTTTTAATCTTATTTTCATCGTTTTGGTCAAATTGTGAGAGTCTATTCTCTACTATAGTAGAAAATTTACCTATTTTTTTTAAATCCTTTGAAAAATTTCTTGGTTTATGTCCTATCATTTAGTTTTACAAATTCATCTATTATCAAATCTTCATTAGCTCATAACTTGCTAATTTTAGAGTCTACCATCAATTTTGCTTAATTAAAATAGGATGGTCCCAAGTAGCCGCTCGAGATAGGACGGAACACAATAGTGTTAAAAAAATCCGTTTGCTGGAGGCATCGAATTAGGCCAACTTGTAGCCATCCTAATATCATATCTAAATAATTTGTATTATAGAGCAATGTAACGAAGCCAGTATTAACTACAGTTACACTAAACAAGGGTTACAATTTTGATTTTTTTTGAGTAATTGAAGAAAGGAAATTAGCTATTCGGCTTACCTAAGGATGAATCATTAGTAATTATGGCAAAAGAAAAAAACATTACTGTAAGTCTTGAAGAATTTGGGCTTAGCAGGTATGAGGCCAGAGCTTACATTGCATTAATTACAAAGGGAACAATTTCCGCTAGTGAAATAGCATATTATGCCGAAATTCCGCGTACAAAGGTTTATCAAATTTTATTAAAACTTGAAAAAAAGAAGTTAGTAATTATTTCAAAAAGTAAACCCATCATATGTACAGCTTTGTCACCTGAAGATGCTTTTGATGAATTAATTCATGAGCAAATTGATAAAGTAAATGGGATGAATGCATTAGTAACTAATTTGAAGAAAATTAGTGAAGACACAAAAAAAGCATCAGGATCTGAGGAGAAAAGATATTTTCATCTAAATGCAAATAATGTATTAAATCAGATCCGTAAAATGATTCTAGGTTCTAAAAATTCAATTCAGATAATTGTAGATCCTTTGGGATTAAATCTCATAGCAGAGTGTAAAGAAGAATTACTAGGCATACTTAGGAGAGATGTAGACGTAAAAATTATCACAAGTATTTCACAAGTGGGTTCCGAGTCATTCTGTTTAATTCCAAATGGCTCAAAAATTCGAATTTCAGATGTAAATCAGAATTGTTTCATTTTTGACAAGACAGAAGTATTAATTATTGATAGTGAAAATGGGAAAGGAGCATTATTTTCTTCAACAGATGTTTTGGGCAATAATCAGGAATCAATGTTTATGCAAAATTGGAAATATGCATTAAAGACTGAAAGTATTATCGATATGACGAAAAATGAATCTCAGGAAGTAATTCGTATGATTCAATTAATTAAACAGGATGGGTTAAGCCATATTCTTAATACACTAAGAAATTCAAAAAATTATAATACAGGATTGATTAAAATGCTTGAAAAAAATGGGATTAATATTAAGGAAAAAAATCTTGAAGATGTTGTTGAGATAATTAGTGCGGCATTACAAATTACATGTTCGGGTCAAGCAACTATTGATGTGCATAGTAAAAACATTACAATTGAATCTAAAATTAATAGCGGGCACTCACTTCCATGGGTATCAGTAATTGATGAGTACTTACACAGACGCGGATTCAAAACTAAAATGATTTTACAAAATTATTCCCAAAAAGGGGAAAAAGTGCTAATTAAAATAAATTCAAAATAAACAAAAACTAAAAACTAGATGAGTAAGAGTATTTTCATGATTGATAAAAAGATTGAATCATTAAACATTACTCTTCCAACACCGCCTAAACCTGCTGGGGCATATATCCCAGTTGTAATCACAGGGCAGATTGCATATGTTTCAGGTCAAATCCCGATAAAAGATGGAAAAATGGCATACCAAGGAAAAGTTCCAAGTGGGCAATCTTTGGAAAACGCTCAGGAGGCTGCAAAATTATGTGTAATTAATGCACTTGCACAATTAAAATTGAAATTAGGAAATCTTGAAAAAATTTCAAAAATACTAAGGGTTTCTGGATTTGTAAACACTGACCCCAGTTTTACTGAACACCCTAAAGTTATTAACGCTGCATCCAATTTGCTATTTGAGATTTTTGGAGAAAAAGGGCAACATTCAAGAATTGCCATTGGAGTGGCAAGCTTACCATTTGATGCAACAGTTGAGATTGACATGGTTGTAGAAATCAACTAAATAATTTAGCAATTTAAGACGCAGATTATTCCAATATCATTTGATGATTGCTCTTTTATTGGCAAAACGCCAATTTTGTATTTCATAGTTTCATCAAAGGGAATATCAAATTGAGTAGTTCTCGTAATTGATTCGTTGGGTTTTATTTCATCATTGAATAGATCTGTCTTACTAAAGTCCCCAAAAACTGCTTGATATTTAATATCATTTTCATCCATAAGATAGAATTGTCCTCCACTAAGTAAGGTAGAAGTTGTGCCAACATTTTTAGCATTTATTTCAAATTGTAAAAAAATATTTTTTGGTTTTATATCATCATCTCCTAGATACGTTCCAAGATATTCAATAGTATAGATTACTGGTCCAACTTGTACTGGTTCTCCTGCTTGGACCATGATAAAATTTGGCTGATATTCATAATACATGTATGTGGCAAAAATCATCGAAGCCCCAATAATGCTAATAATTATTCCCATTGCAACAAAACTTGTCATTTCCTAACCTCTTCAGATAATGAAATAATTGAGAGAGATGTTTTTTCTCAAATTAAAAACCCAGATGATTAACCTTTTCGCATAATTATTTGCATTAGACTTTCTTTTGAATATTCTATCCCATGTTCTTCCTCAGTATGCTTTCCAAAATCAACAATTACTTGAGATGTATCGCTACCTTCAACAAAAAAATCACATTCAAATCCATAGTCTTTGCACTGAAGTTTTACCATATGTTTGATTTTGTAAAGGGGGTTTTATAATAATATATCCAAATTCAAGAGTGAGATTAAGAAATCTTTGTGTTAAACTCTTTGAGAAATTGTTTGATCTTAGATTTAGGTATCACCGCGCCACAGGCTTTGTCGTGTCCTCCACCCGATCCACCTAATTTAGTTGCTAATGGATTTACAATTCTTCCTAAATGAAGATTGCATGATTTAGATCCCCTTACTGAAACTGCGTATATTCCATGATCCACTCGTTCTTTATAGGCAACGCCAACATCCTTTCCTGACAGTCCTAAAACAAAATTTACAGCTCCACTTGCACCAGCATCTAAAACTTCCATGTATGCTAAATTCTTCATCATTTTCATGGATTTCTTTACCTTACCAATCATTGAAGCAAGCTTTTCAACTTGAATTTGGGCAAATTCAAATGTATTTGGAATCTCATGGGGATACTTTGATTCTGACAATTCTTCCACAAGATAGAGAAGGTAGTCAGGATCCTTTTGATGCCCAACAATATTAAAAGTTAAAACCGTTGCATTAATCAAAGCAAACTGTCGATCATATATTTGCAATAGTTTTGAACCAAGAGGCCTGTCTTCCATATAATCAGTAATTGCAGCACATGCTGCAATAAATGATGCATGTTCAGATAATTTTGATTTGTATGCATTGTAAACTTGTACTGTTGTACATTCATTTGTATCATGAATTAATTTTACTTTTATCTTCTCTAATTTTTTTAATATTTTTTGATCTAAATCATGATGATCAATATATGTAATTGATACCTTTTTCTTTCTTAAATCGCTTAAAATTTGAACAAATTCATCTTGATTCTTATTGCTTAATCCAAGATCACAGATAAATAATGTTTTTAATTTTTCATTATTTTTTAAAGACTCTAATGCGTCCATTTGGCCAGGGTAGTCTACAAGAACACTATCTCCACCAAACGCTTCTCTAATGAGAGCGGCTGAGCTAATTCCATCGGCATCTTCTTTATGGGATAAGCAAATTACTTTAGTTCTTTTTGATTTAATTTTTCTTGAAGTTTTAGATTTAGGTTTGGTAGTTTTCTTTTTCATACGGACGAATCATTACATGGCCCTCATTTAAACCAAGAAATCTTATGATTGTTTATTTTTTCGAAAAGATTTTGAGGATGGATGAATTTTTTCTTTTTTAGGCTCTCTATGAAAGTCAGAATATGCGTCATAAAACGTATTTACATCTAGCTGTGTTTTCATATCTATATCCTGTAGTTTTTTAAGCGCAGCCCCAGATGCTTTAAGGATTTCTTCATCTACAGTTTTGATATATTCCCGCTCAACGTGTGACATTGATTATAAATTCAAAATAACACTATATGATGAAGATTTAGTAGTTTAGACTAATTACTTAAGAAAAAAACAAAATTAATGTTTTTTTAAAAAGATTAAAGAGTTAAAAGGACTTTTTTAGAATTTATCATATGGACACCAAAAATATTGGTTTAAGAGGAATTCCTGTTGCAGATACACGAATATCAAATATTGATGGCGAGCGGGGAAAATTGATTTACCGAGGATATGATATTTTAGACCTTACAAAAAATTCCAATTTTGAAGAAGTATGTTATCTATTATTGCATGACGAGCTTCCTTCAAAATCCGAATTTCAAAATTTTACATCTAGATTAAAGGAAGCACGACTTATCCCAAAACAAATGCAGATGAATATGGGAAATTGGAGAAAGGATGCAGACCCCATGGATATGCTTCAAGCTTTTGTTTCTGCTTTAGCTGGTTATTATGATGAAGAATTTTCTAACAAAGAATCAAGTTATGATAGAGCTATCAATCTAATTTCAAAAGTACCTACAATTATTTCAAGTTGGCAAAGAATTAGAAATGGACAAGAGATATTGGATCCTAAAGCAGATCTTAGTCACGCGGCAAATTTTCTTTACATGTTAACCGGAGAAATGCCAGATTCCGAAATTGAAAAAATTTTTGATATTTGTTTAATATTACATGCAGATCATACTTTTAATGCATCCACTTTTACTGCAAGACAAGTTGCTTCAACCCGTGCCCATATGTATTCAGCAGCAAGTGCCGCAATAGGCGCACTTAGTGGAGAACTGCACGGAGGAGCCAATTATGAAGTGATGAGAATGTTGTTAGATATTAAGACTGAAGACAATGTCGAACCATGGATAAAAGAAAAAATGGATGCAGGAAAAAGAATAATGGGGATGGGTCATGCTGTATACAAAACATATGATCCAAGAGCTCTTGTTTTAAAAGAACTGTCAAAAAAACTGGCAGAAAAAACTAAGCTACCATGGTTTGACATAACACAGAAAGTAGAGCAGGTGACAATTAATGAGATGAAAAAAAGAAAAGGAGTAGATATTTATCCAAATGTTGACTTGTACAGCGCATCAGTATATTATATGCTTAAAATTCCTATGGATCTTAACACGCCGATATTTGCAATATCAAGAGTAGCAGGATGGGCAGCTCATATTATAGAAGAAAAATTTGCAGAGGCAGCGCCAAAACCAGCTTTGTATAGACCAAAGGCAGTTTATGTTGGAAAATATTGTGGACCACAAGGATGCGAATACAAACCTCTTGATTTAAGGACTTAATAATATTTTAAAAATTAGTTTTTAGTATTTAACCAGTGTTTTGCTTTTGAGTTAATATCGTGTTTGTATAATACTTCAAAAACCATGTCATAAAACGAGATTCCTTTTTTTTGGGCTTGCTCGTCTAGCCATTTTATACCGTCAGCAAGTTCTGGATCATATTCAGAAAATTCAACTAATTCATCAACCATCTTGGTGAAGAACGAGTGGGATTCAAGCATCATTGGAGCCTTTCTATCTAAGATCATAAGTTGGGAATTCAAAATATATAGACAATCGACGCCTTTTTCATTGACACTTGGAGCATACTTTGTTTTCAGATGGAAATTCAAAAAGAATCTCGTGGATTATTAAGACTGATGATTTCACAGATGAACAGGAAAGAGATCATGTAGAACTGTATTTAGATAAAGTAACAAAGGAACAATCAAAGTATATTGCATTACATGTTGGAATTTTTTGGGGAATTGGAAGATTCATTATTCATAATGGAGATACAGTAAATGTCATGATTGATTCAAAATCAATGTATGAGCATCTTAATGAAGATGCGGAGATTTCTGATGAGTTTATAGAAAAAAGAACATGGTATCTGAAAGAATTAATCGCACAGAGAAAACTAAACATCAAATATTTTCTTATTGATCCTGCAGAAGATATAGCGACAAAGTTATTATAATTTTAGAATTATGCCAATATCCATTAAATTGGTATGTGTGTAGCCAGTGTTGATTAGACCTCCGTATTTTTTGAAAAAATTCATTGAGTTATTTTTATTCAAATAGGATTTTATTTCCTTATGAGGAACTTGGATATTTTTTGTTATTGCTCCAGCATATTTCGTATTACCGTCAATTCCATCAGTACCCAGTGATGAAATGATCAAATTTTGTTTAGTTTTTTGAATTTTTTCTAAAATTCTTAATACTAGTTCTTGATTTCTTCCACCTTTTCCTTTACCCTTTACTTTAACCGTAGTTTCACCACCAAAAAGTATACACGAGTTCTTATTCTTAGGAATTTGGGAAACGAGATTTGATGTTTCGTTTATAACATCTCCAGAAACGATAACTGTTTTATTAGAAATGCCTAATTTTTTTGATTTATTTTGCATGGCCTTTATGCAATCCTTATTTGTTAAAATTATTTTATGAGGAATTTTTGTTGTTTTTGGAGTTTCAGGAATTCTTCCAGATACTCCTAGATTTATTCTGTCTAGGATTTGTTTGGGGATTCTATTTTGTAATCTATATTTTTTAATTATTTTTAGTGCATCAGAATATTTTGATTTATCAAAATAGGTAGTACCTGATGCAATTGAAGTAAGATCATCACCTAAAACATCTGACATTACTATGGATATGGCATCACACCTCATTTCTTTTACTAGTCTGCCACCCTTTATTTGGGACAAATGTTTTCGAATGCAGTTTATTTCATCAATAGTTGCACCAGACATCAGTAATTGTTTCGTAATTTTGATTTTATCATTTAATGTAATTCCATCAGGCAGAGCTAATAATGCAGATGAGCCACCTGAGACAAGAAAAATTACAAGATCTCCATGTTTTCTTTGTTTTAGAAATTTAATGATGGACTTTGCGGCAAGAACACTAGTTCTATTAGGGATTGGATGGCCCGATTTAAAGATTTTAAATTTATCATTATTAATTATAGATGTCATCCCTTTAGGAACAACTACAATTCCATTTTTGATTTTTAACAACGAATTAACGGTCTTAGTCATTGAATTAGCAGCTTTGCCAAATGCCACTAAATATATCGAACCATAATTTGAAAGATTAATTCGTTTTTTGCCAATTTTTATTTTATTTGAATAAAAAAATTTTTTTAATTCTTTCTGTGGCATGGCCGATTCTAGACCCGCATTAAGTATTTGCAGTCCTTTAGTAAAACAAGGATCTTTTTTGAGTACCGAGTAATTATGGATAATCATTATCAAATTCTATGAAAATTTGTAAGATATAATAATACTCAGCGTTTGAAGTTTTACATGCATACAGTAAGAATTCCAAAGGTAATTAATTTTGGAGAAAATGCACTTTCTGAAACAGAATATCCTAAAAATGCTCTAGTGGTTACAACTGCAGATCCTGATTTGTCTCAGAAATGGCTTGATAAAATGGGAATTCAGGATTACATGTTATTTGACAAAGTTACTCCAGAACCATCAATTGATGATGTTAAAGCATTAATTTCAAATTTTAAAGACAAAAAACCATCTGTCTTAATCGGCTTAGGTGGTGGAAGTTCAATGGATGTTGTAAAATACGCTGCTCAGGATTTTGGTGTTGAAAAAATTCTCATTCCAACTACATTTGGCACAGGTGCTGAAATGACAACTTATTGTGTACTAAAGTTTGATGGAAAAAAGAAATTGTTGCATGAAAATCGATTCTTAGCTGACATGGCAGTAGTTGATGCATATTTTATGAAGGGGACTCCTGAACAAATTATCAAAAATTCAGTTTGCGATGCATGTGCACAAGCTACAGAAGGATATGACAGTAAACTAGGAAACGATTTAACAAGAACTTTGTGTAAACAAGCATTTGATGTATTATATGATGCAATAATGAATGATAAACCAGAAAACTATCCATACGGTTCTATGTTATCTGGAATGGGTTTTGGAAACTGCTCAACCACACTGGGCCATGCATTGTCTTATGTTTTTTCAAATGAAGGGGTCCCTCATGGATATTCTTTATCCTCATGTACAACTGTTGCTCATAAATTCAATAAATCAATTTTCTACGATAGATTCAAAGAAGTAATTGAAAAACTTGGATTTGATAAATTAGATCTAAAAGCTGATGTCTCTGAAGCTGCAGATACAGTAATGACTGATAGAGGACACCTGGATCCTAACCCAATTCCAATCAAAAAGGAAGATGTAGTAAAATGTCTAGAAGACATCAAATCAGGTAATTTATAAAAAAATTCAATATTTTTTAACATATTCTATAAGCTACGAATATCAGTAACAGATCTAAACTTATTTAGCTTAGATCTATACCATATTGTCATAAAGGGTTAAAGTTGGGCAGACTAAAGTTTGGAATTCAAAATGGTCTTAATGTAGCTAGAGCAGGATATACAGAAGACCAGATTCTTACCGCATGTGTTTTAGCTGATAGAACAGGATACGATTCTGTTTGGTATATGGACCACACAAATGTTCCTCAATGGAAAAAAGCAATTGTTTTAGATCCTTGGGTAATGCTATCGGCAATTGCAAATGCAACTCGTAATGTAGAACTTGGTACGTGTGTAACAGATGCAATTAGACGACATCCATCAAATATTGCACTAGCTGCAATCACACTTGATAGAGTTTCAAAAGGCAGAGCAATTCTTGGAATAGGAGCTGGAGAAGCTCAAAATCTTAAAGAATTTTGTATTCCATTTGAAAAACCTGTTACAAAATGGGAGGAGCAGATTCAAGTAATTCACAAATTGTATGGTTCAAGTCCTGATCATACAGTAGATTATGAAGGAAAATATTACAAGCTGGAAGGAGCATGTCTTCAGGCTCCACCTATTAGAAAACCATATCCTCCAACATACATGGCAGCTGGGGGCCAAAAGACGTTAATGCTTACAGGAAAATATGGCAATGGATGGTTACCAATTGGATATACGCCAGAATTATTTGAAGATCATAAAGCTAAAATTGAAAAATCCATGGATGAAAATGGAAGAACAGATGTTGAAAAAGATGAATTCCAATTTGCATTAGATGTTGATGTATATTTTTCTGAAGATGCAGAAGAGTCATGGGCAAAAATGAAAGAAGCTGTAAAGGTAAGCTTGTTTAAGCCAGAAATTTTAAGAGTCCATGGTTTAAAAGAGATCGAAGGTTTTGATTTTAGAAAATATTTTACCGAATATTCAATGTCAAATCAAGAATGGATTGTTAAAATGCGTGAAGCAGCAACGAAAATTCCGGAGTCGGTTGCGCGCTCATCAACTGCAGTAGGAACTCCTGAAGATATTATTCCAACTTTTGAAAGATTTGTTAAAGCAGGGGTGAATCACTTTGTTATTAGATTTTGGGGCAAAAATTATTTTGGCAGTATAGATAAATTTGCATCAGATGTAATTCCTCATCTCAAACAAAAAGATGAAGCATCGTCTACTTTCTTAGGTGGCCTGTAAAAATTTTAGGCTATGCAACTTTTAGGAAAATTAGAGATTAAATCAAAAAAGAAAATTAAAGAGTTTTTAGACAAAGAACATGTTGGAAGAATAGCTACTATTGATAAAAATGGTTTTCCACAAATAATTCCTATGAATTTTGTATATTTAGATGATTTTATCTACATGCATTCTCACATAAAAGGGGAAAAATTAGAAAACATTACTAGAAATAAAAAAGTTGGATTTGAGGTGGATAGAGAACTCGAGTTTCTACCTTCTTATTTCGAAGATCCAAAAGATGCGTCACTTGCAGATACGCTTTACATTTCAGTAGTTATCAAAGGTAAAGGAGAAATTGTAAAAAACAAAACCGAAAAAACTAATGCACTAAATGGATTAATGAAAAAATATCAGCCGGAAGGGAGGTATGAACCAATTTCCCCAGACATGGGTGTTTTAGATGAAGTAGTAGTAATCAAAATCACGCCTGATTCTATACGTGGAAAATATAAAATTGGTCAAAACATGCATCCAAGAAAACGTATAGAACTTGCGAAAAAAATTCTTGAAAGAAATTCATCATCTGCAAAAGAAACACTAAAAATTATGGGTTTTGAAGTTACTGAAAATGGCTTAGAATTGAAAGAAGAGCCTGTATGGTAAGATTGGAAAAGAGATTTACTACTAGTTCTTAATTATTATCCGTTAGCTATAAGTCCAGTTTTTGATGATTAGAATAATGCAACAAATTCAAAAATTTCAGCTAATTTCAGATTATTTGCCTACAGGTGATCAACCTGAGGCAATTAAAAGATTAGTTAATGGAGTAAAGAAAAATAAAATTCAGACACTTTTAGGGGTAACAGGAAGTGGAAAAACATTTACAGTCGCAAATGTCATACAGCAGACAGGTAAAAACACTCTAGTAATTTCACACAACAAAACTTTAGCTGCTCAACTTTATTCAGAGTTAAAACAGTTTTTCCCAAAAAATAATGTTGGGTATTTTGTATCGTATTATGATTATTATCAGCCAGAAAGCTATCTTCCACAAACTGACACTTACATAGAAAAAGATACTCAGATTAATGAAAAAATCGAAAAGCTTAGACTAGAAGCTACGGCAATGCTTCTATCTAGAGAACCAACAATTATTGTAGCTACGGTGTCATGTATTTACTCACTTGGCAATCCAAAAGATTGGGAAGATATGTCAATCACAATTTCTGAAAAAGAAGTAATGGATCGTTCTGCAATTATTAAAAAACTAATTAATGCAAGATACGAACGAAATGATGTAGAACTTGTGCCAGGAAACTTTCGAGTAAAGGGGGATACACTAGATATAATTCCTGCATATTCTGAAGATGTTGTTAGAATTTCTTTATTTGGTGACGAAATTGAAAAAATTACCTTACTTGATAATGTTTCACTTAAAGAGAAAAGAAAAATTTCGTCAATTAAGATTTTTCCAGCAAAGCATTATCTAATTGCAAAAGATGTCAGAGAGCGGGCAGTAAACTCTATCAAGACTGAGCTAAAGAAAAGATTGCCAGAACTTCGTGAGTTAGAGAGACAAAGATTAGAGATGAGAACAAAATATGATTTAGAAATGATTGAAGAATTAGGATATTGTTCTGGAATTGAAAACTATTCAAGACATTTTGATGGAAGAAAGGCTGGAGAGAAGGCATTTTGTCTGCTTGATTTTTTCGGAGATGATTACCTACTTGTAATTGATGAGTCGCATGTAACACTTCCACAACTTCATGGGATGTACAAGGGGGATCATTCGAGAAAGAAGGAATTAGTCACATATGGGTTTAGACTTCCAAGTGCTTATGATAATCGTCCCCTTAAATTTGAAGAATTTGAAAATTATATTAAAAACACTATTTTTGTCTCAGCAACTCCTTCAGAATATGAAAGAAAAAACTCTTTTCAAATTGTTGAACAGGTAGTTAGACCAACTGGGCTAATCGATCCAGTGGTAGAAGTAAGATCTTCTAAAAACCAAATGGATGATTTAATTACAGAAATAAACAAACGTGTAAAAAAAGATCAAAGGGTTCTAGTCACTACCTTAACAAAAAGAATGGCAGAAGACTTGGCAGAGTATCTTTCAAAAAAAGAAGTAAGGGTACGATACATGCATTCAGAAATTGAAGGATTACAAAGAACAGAGCTTCTAAGGCAGTTAAGACTAGGAGAGTTTGATGTGCTAGTTGGAATTAATCTATTAAGAGAGGGGTTAGATATTCCTGAGGTATCTCTTGTTGCAATTCTTGATGCAGACAAGGAAGGGTTTTTGAGAAATAACACTAGTTTGATTCAGACATTTGGGCGAGCTGCAAGAAATGTAGAAGGGACTGTAATCATGTATGCAGATTCTGTTACTGGTTCTATGAAATCAGCAATGTTTGAGACTAAACGTCGTAGAGAAAAACAGATAGAATATAACAAAAAACTAGACATTACTCCAAAAACAATCATAAAGTCCATTCCAGAACAAGTAACCACATTAGATGATATTAAAAATAAATCCGCTAGTGATTTGACACGAGATTCAATTGAAATTGAGGCGTCTATGAAAAAATATGCAGAAGATCTTGACTTTGAACGAGCCATAGAGTGCAGAGAACGATTAAAAAGAATTCAAAAGGAGATTGAAAAGAAAAATGACCAATAATATTTTAAAAATTCGTGGAGCGCGACACCATAATTTAAAAAATATCGATGTAGATATTCCAAAAAATAATCTAGTGGTAATTTCTGGGCTATCAGGTTCGGGAAAATCTACACTAGCATTTGATACAATTTATGCTGAAGGGCAGCGCCGTTATGTGGAATCACTATCGGCATATGCAAGGCAGTTTCTTGAAATGATGGATAAGCCAGATGTTGATTCAATTGAAGGGTTATCTCCAGCAATTGCAATCCAGCAAAAAACAACTAGCAAAAATCCTCGCTCTACTGTGGGGACGACCACAGAAATCTATGATTATCTTAGATTGCTATATGCAAGAATAGGAATTCCCCATTGCCCTAACTGTGGAAGAAAGATTTCAAATCAGTCAATTGAGACTATTTGTGACTCTGTTCTAAAAGACTTTGAAGGAGAAAAAATTCTGATATTGGCACCGATTATTCAGCGAAAAAAAGGAACCTATGAAAAGTTATTTGATCAGATTAAAAAAGATGGGTTTTCTCGAATACGTCTAGATAATGAAATTTTGTTATTAGATGAGGAAATTCCACCACTAGACAAACAGAAATGGCATTGGATAGAAATCGTAGTCGATAGAATTACTGCATCAAAGGAAGAAAAAAGTAGATTGTTTGAAGCTATTCAAAATGCAATAAAAGCTGCTAAAGGTCAAGTGATGATCGCAGCAGAAAAAGAAAATAAAATATTTTCACAAAATAACGCATGTCCACATTGTGGAGTAACAATTGGAGAATTAGAACCGAGAACATTTTCATTTAATTCACCATTTGGTTCTTGCAAATCATGTAATGGTCTAGGAGTAAAAATGGAGTTTGATCCAGATTTAGTCATCCCAGATAAAACAAAGTCGCTTTTAGACGGTGCAGTTGTTCCTTGGAGCGGCAGAGCAGCATCATTTCGACGCCAGGAGCTTCGAGCAGTAGGGAAAAAATTTGGATTTAATTTAATGACCCCGATTAACCAACTAAAACCAAAACATCTAGAGGCTATTTTATATGGTACTGATAAAAAAATCAACTACAAATATCAATCAAAAACAAGTGATTCCTATTGGGAATATTCAGATAAATTTGAAGGAGTACTAAATAATTTACATCGAATATTTTTAGAAACTGAATCTGAAGCCAAAAGAGAATGGCTCAAACGATTCATGTTAGATACTCCATGTAATGCATGTAATGGACGAAAGCTAAAACCAGAAGCTTTGGCTGTAAAAATTAATGAAAGAGGAATTATGGATATATGTGACTTATCAGTTGATGATTGTTATAATTTTTTCAAAAATCTTAAACTAACAAAAACAGAAGAATTTATTGCAAGAGACGTATTAAAAGAAATTAAGGAACGATTAGAATTTTTAAAAAATGTAGGATTAACTTATCTCACACTGAATAGGTCTAGCGCCACTCTCTCAGGGGGAGAATCCCAACGAATTAGACTTGCTACACAAATAGGATCTAATCTTACTGGGGTGCTGTATGTGTTAGACGAGCCAACAATAGGATTGCACCAAAGAGACAATGCCAGATTGATTAAAACGCTAACAAAGCTACGAAATTTGGGAAATACGGTTATTGTAGTAGAGCATGACGAAGAAGTTATACGAAATTCAGACTGGATGCTAGACCTAGGACCTGGAGCTGGAGTTAATGGGGGGAAGGTAGTTTTTGAGGGAACAGTAGATCAGATTCTTAATGGGCATAAATCAATTACAGGGGATTATCTAAAAAATAAATCACTTATTAATTTAAAAGATAAAAAACGAGAAGATAAAGGGAAAATAATTCTCAAAGGTGCAAAAGAAAATAATCTAAAAAATCTTACTGCAGAATTTCCATTAGGAAAATTTATCACTGTGACTGGAGTTTCAGGATCAGGAAAATCAACATTAGTTAATGAAACATTGTTAAAAGCTCTTGAATCTAACTTTTACAAAACTTCTCATCGAGTGGGAGCATATAAAGAAATAACAGGAATAGAGAAAATTGATAAGGTAATAGCAATTGATCAATCACCAATAGGGAGAACACCAAGATCAAACCCTGCCACATACATTGGAGCATTTACTCCAATTCGTGAACTTTATTCAAATACGGAAATTTCAAAAGAGCGAGGATATACTATGGGGCAATTTTCATTTAATGTCCCTGATGGAAGATGTTTTGCGTGTGATGGGGATGGGGTAAAACAAATCGAAATGCAGTTCCTTTCAGATGTTTTTGTAAAGTGTGATGAATGTAAGGGAAAAAGATACAACTCTGAAACACTTTCAGTTTATTACAAGGGGAAAAATATTTCAGATGTCTTAGATATGACAGTATTTGAAGCATTGAAATTTTTTGAAAATATTCCATCAATTAAAAGAAAGCTTCAAACAGTCTATGATGTAGGTTTAGAATACATTAAACTTGGTCAATCATCTCCAACATTATCTGGAGGAGAAGCACAACGAGTAAAACTAGCATCTGAGCTATCAAAAAGAACTACTGGGAACACACTTTACATCTTGGATGAGCCTACAACAGGTCTACATTTTGCTGATGTGCAAAAGCTACTTGATGTGCTCAATCGTTTAGTCAATCTTGGCAATACTGTAATTGTAATTGAGCATAACATGGATGTAATTAAAAATTCAGATTGGATAATTGATCTTGGTCCAGAAGGTGGAAATCAGGGAGGCGAAATTATGGCTACTGGCACCCCTGAGCAGATAGCCAAAACACCCACACATACAGGAAAATTCCTAAAAAAGTTTATGCAAAGATGACTTTGGATATTTCAAAGATAAACATTCCAAAACAACCGGGAATCTATTTGATGAAGGACGAGAAAGACAACATAATTTACATAGGTAAAGCGAAAAATCTAAAAAATCGAGTAAAATCATATTTTTTAAAAAATCAAAATTATAAAACTAAAAAACTCGTTGAAAAAATATCAGATATAGAATTTATCTTAACAGATAATGAAGGCGAGGCTTACATTTTAGAATCAAATATGATTAAAAGATACAGACCAATGTATAATATAGAGCTCAAGGATCAACAACGTTACACATATCTTCGCTTAACTAATGAAAAGTATCCTAGACTTTTAGTAGCAAGAAGAATGAGAACAGGAAAATTTTTAGGTAAAGGTAAAGTGTTTGGTCCATTTACTTCCGGTAGTTCAAAGCTTCTAACTATTGGAACTTTACGCAAAGCGTTTAAGATAAGAATTTGTAAAACGCTTCCAAAAAAAGCATGTTTAGAATATCATCTTGGAAATTGTGAGGCGCCATGTGAGTTTAAAGATGCCCAAAAAACATATTCTAAACATATTTCAGATTTAGAATTAATTTTAAAAGGAAAAAAGCAGATGATGGATTTTGCACTGAGTTTACAAAATGATATGAAACAAGCATCGGCTTCACTTGATTATGAAAGAGCAAAAGAAATCAGAGACACATTACAAAGACTTGGGAGTCTCCAATCAAAACAAAAAATGGAATATGTTGAAAATGCACCAGATGAAGATTATTTTGGAATAAAAATTGAGGAACAGACTGCACTTATAATGTCATTACGACAAACTCATGGGGTAATTAGAGATAGAAATAGATTCTCATTTGACCTTATTGGAGACAATACGTTTGGCAATTTTCTTTATCAGTATTATACAACTAATCCAATTCCAAAAAACATTATTGTAAGTCAATTACCTGAAAACAAGCAAGTTTTAGAACATTTACTCTCTGAAAAAGTAGGATTAGAAGTAAAAATTCTATGTCCAGTTAAAGGAAAACGCAAAGAAATGATCAATCTTGTATTAAAAAACATCAATCTAATTCAATCAAAAGGAATGGAACCCGGAGTGGCAGAGCTACAAGAGATATTAGAGTTAGATAATCCTCCAAAAATTATCGAGTGTTTTGATATTTCGAATCACGGTTCACAGTATGCAGTAGGTTCAATGTCTAGATTCATAGATGGCAAACCTGATAAATCGGGCTATCGGAAATTCAAAATAAAAACAGTATCAGGTAGAGATGATTATTCGATGATTTCAGAGATTGTAAAAAGAAGATATTTTCGACTATCAGAGAAAAAATCTAAACTTCCGAATCTAATTTTAATTGATGGAGGAAAAGGGCAACTGAAAGCAGCGGAACGTTCCTTGCAAAGTGTTAGAGTTACAGTGCCCTGCGCATCACTTGCTAAACAAAACGAAGAAGTGTTTTTACCTAAACGAAAAAAATCGATAATCATTCCAAGAAGCAGTCCTGCATTAAAAATTTTACAACATGCTAGAGATGAAGCTCATCGATTCGGGGTGGCATACAATCGTAACCTTCGTAAGATAAAATTAAGAAATTAGGAATATTCTTTATAGGGAATTATGTTCAAAATGCCATATGAATAAAACAAAAATTATTGGCGTGGCTGTAGTTGGAATTGTCGCAATAGTCATTGTTGGATATACCGCAGGACCATTATTCTATGATGTAACGGTAAATGAAGAAATGCCAGTTGCTACACTTTCAATACCCATGGGGAATTTTGTCGGAGTCGGAGACGGGATTCATGATGCTCAAGGAGATGTCCTAATTATAGAAAGTGATGATGGTTCTAGATTTTTAAGATTTGAAAATTTCAAGGCAACAAATGGGCCAGACCTTTATGTTTATTTATCAACCGATCAAACTGCAGAGGACTATGTGAGTTTAGGGATGCTTAAAGGAAACATAGGAAATCAGAATTATATGATTCCTCCTGGAGCAGACCTTTCGAATTATGATATGGTTTTGATTTGGTGTAAACAATTCTCAGTGCTCTTTGGAAGTGCTAAATTGGCATAAATTAAAATGCAAAAGTTAACTTTAGACTCAAATCAAAATAAAATACTATATGTTCGAATTTAATCGAATAACTAAATAGTATATCTACTTTTTGGATCTCAGATATATGATTTGGGATCGTAATATAATTGGGAATTATGAGATCGCTTAGAGAGTGTATTCATTGTGGTAAAGAGTTTGAAAATATGAGAAGTGATTTTTGTTCAGATAACTGTGCCCAGGAAGCATCAGATTAAGAACATGAGTGGATTTTATTTAACACTTTTTTTTTGAATTTTGTCGAGTAACTCTAAAAGACCTTTATTTTTTGGATCAATTTCTTTAATTTTTTCACAACATGAAATGGATTCAGGATATTGGTTTAATTTATAGTGAGAATTTGCTTTTAAAAGTAGAGCCTCAGGATCAAAAGAGCTTATTTCAAGTACTCTATCAAAATAAGAAATCGCCATCGAGTATTTTCCTTTCATATAATAAATTCCTCCAAAAATAAACAAGACGTCTAAGTCGTCTGGTTTTTTTTTCAAAATTTCCAACCCAACTTTCAAGACATCAGAATAATTTTTTGCTTTGACTAATTTTTTTAATTCAGATTTTTTAGATCGTAAGTATTTTGTATCTTTATTTTTAGATCCTTTAAAAAATAATCCAATCAAGTTAATCGATCAATTATTATATGTTAGATAAGATTTTTTTGGAAATATTTTGATCGCACTGATAATTTCTACGAAAGTCCTTTAATACAAAAGGCCAACGTATCAATTACGCAAGCTAAAACTCAAATTAAATCAAAAGATGAAAGGGAGAAAATAGATCCAGTAAAAACAAATTGGCATGACCATAAAATGTATGTAAACCAATTGGAAATTGAACAGGAAGAAAAAAATGAATTAGCATCTTCGAGAAATGTGGATTCTTTAAGTTTACAACTATCTTCAATTTTAGGTCTTGAAAAGATGGAAGCTAATGTTTATCTAAATCTCTTACGAGTGGGTCCAATTTCAGCTAGTGCTTTAGCCAAAGAAATTGATGTAGAACGAACGAAAACTTATCGGACCATTGAAAAATTGCTTAATCAAAATATAGTTACTACTACATTTTCGAAACCAAAACTTTGTGTAGCAACAAAACCTGAAGAAGTATTAAAAATGATTTTGCAAAGAAAAGAAGATGAATTAAAATTATTAAAACAGTCAAAAGAGGACGTTGTTAAAAAAATCAAAGAAACAGTTCCAACAAATTATGTAACTAATATGCCTACTTTTCATATTGTACAAGGTAGAACAAATATTTATTCAAATATAGGAGAGTTAATTGAAAATTCTGCAAGTGATGTGTATATAGTGACATCGTTAAAAGATATTTCAAGAATGTATCATACCAGTATACCAGAAAAAATTAAAATTTGCGAAAAAAAAGGTGGTCGCGTGCTTTTACTTACAGAGATTACTGATGAGAATCTGATACCTTTTGCAAAACGTTTCGGAGCAACCGAAACAAGAATAAGAAAAATTCACTCAAAAGGTAGAATGATTGTTGAAAAAAATAAGCAGATGATAATGTCTGATGAAATAACAAAAGAAAATGAAAAGTCCAGTGTAGAATCAGATTATGCTTTTGCTACAAATTCTAATGAAATGGTAAATAACATTAACACGTTATGCGATTTTTTATGGAAAAATTCTAAACCACTTACTATGTGTAAAATGAAGTGAAATGATGGATTCAGAAGAATATCGTGATACACTTTCAAAAACTAATAATTTTGAATGTAATCAAATTCTTACCTTAGATAACTCAATAAGATTTGTTGCAATGTGTTCTAAAAATGGCAAAATGTTGAATGTAAAATACCGAAATGACGTATCGCCACTTCTTAATGAAAAAGAGTTATTGTATTCAATAATAAAATCTGTAGAGAGAAATAATACTCGAAAAGAATCTGAAGAGAGACTTGGACCCCCAATTTATTCAGTAACGGCATATGCAAATGTTAAAAGAGCCACAATTACAGTTAATTCAGACGAGTTAGTATTTGTATCATTTGAAGGAAATAAAAATGAATTTACGATTTTAAAAAAAATTCTAGTTCAGATAAATCATCTTAAACATCAAGAAATATTATAAAAACAACCAAGAACAACGGTAGATAGAATATCTAACCGTGTTCATTGGTGAATGAATTCTAAAGGTAGTTTATGATTTAGTTTTAATAGATAATTGTGTGTGCAAATGAGACATCATGTAAAATGCGAAAAAATAATTTATTAGATTGATTTTTGAGAATAGGGTGAAAAAAGAACCCTATTCTCTTGACTTATCCTAAAGAACATGGATATGTCTGCTATGAAACATGGATTAGTTTCCACTCTAATTAAACAAAAATTATCATTAAGTCTATGTTTGATCAAATCGATCATACTGTATTGGATATTCTATGTGATTTTAGTAGTACAATTATCGCATCGAATTCCCCTTATTGGCCTATCAGTTTTAAAATCTAGTGGGATGTCCTTTCCCATTTTACACATGGGGCATACCATTAACATTATTTTTTTAAAAACTAGAAAATTATTTATTAATGGTAGCTAGCTTTTTTTGTTAAAATTATAGATTTAATATCCAAGAGAGTTAATTGCCGCATCAAAAATAATTGAAGGTTGGGGTCCAGCAATTTGTTTTACAGAGCCATCAGACCCTACAATAAAGAAATGAGGGGTTTCTGTAACTTTATTTGAAATTGCAATATCGGTATTATAAGACACTCTACTTGAATACTTTCCAGAATCTAAACATTCATTAAAAATTTCTGAATCAAGACCTATATCAACAGCAAATTGTTTTAATGAATTCGAATTAGCCCATCCGTCTTGAATATCTCCTTGACTATTGTATAATATTGAATGGTATTCTTTGAATTTGCCCTGATCATTTGCACAGTACGCTGCTTCAGCAGCAGTAAAAGAGTCATCGCCTATCCAGACAGAATCAATAAAGTAAAACTTTGCAATTCCTGTAAGTACGTAATCAGAAAATATAATGGGTTTTTGTTCTTGAAACCATTGCTTACATTTTGGACATTGGTAATCACCAAATTCAATAATAGTGATTGGGGCATTAGCTTCTCCGTCTACGAAAACTGCCATTGATAAATCAATTCCTCCAATTGAAAAGATATCCTTAGGAGTTTCTTCATCCATTTGGGTTTCTCCGGCAGACACTCCTTCTTTTAATGAAATAATTGTTTGATTAGTGTTATTTCCAATTTGGTGTGGCTCACCCATTGATAATTCCTCTTTCAATAATATCTCCTTATCCTGTCCTTCTTTTTCCATAACTTCTTCCATAATGTCTACAATAACGACCCCCCACCCAACTTCTGATAGCTTCATTGATGTTGAAGATTTAACACATGCCGCCAAACCATTAGAACGTATCATTAAAACTAATCCTGATTTACAAATTACATCCTCAGCAGATACACCAGACGCCATTTGCTTTCTAGGAGATGGTATTTCATGAGATTCTGCCCCAATATTAGAAACAGAGGGGGATATTACTAAACCGAGAATCATTATAGACATTAAAATTATGCGAGAATTTGAATCCATATTAGCTATATAAAAAAAATCATACTTAAGCTAATCGTTAAAGTTCCTTTTTGGAACCAAGATCTTCAAAATATTTCCAGCGTCCTTATTGATTTTCTTAACAAATGATTTCTGGGCAAGAAAAATGGAGGGGCAACTTCATCAAAAAAGTGAGGGCGAAAAATGATCGTTCTTCCAATCACCCAATTTCAAATGATGTTATCAATGGCAATTGCAGAGATTTTTCTATTAAGTGATCCAAATTATACGGTAAGAATTGGCTCTGAAACTTATTTTAGTTTAGCAGTTGGCGCTTTTGTAGCAAGTATTTTCATATTTGCATTTATTGCTATTAAAATTGGCAGTATTCTGAAATTCAAAGATACTGTAAAAGAAGAATTAATTGTGAATCAAAGTTAAACATAATCATCAAGGGATTGTTCACGTAATGGCTGGGCGTCAAATCCAAGTTTATTGAGATGCAAAGCAAATTCGTCTACGAATCCATGTATCGTGTAAACTTTTTGTGCTCCAGTTTTTTTTACCATTTCAACTAGCTCATAAAAATCACAGTGGTCACTAAGAGGAATGGAATAATCTGAACTTCGTCCAAATGCAAATCTTGATGATTTTGCCCATCCACTAAATCCAATAGTTATCGCGTCGTATTTTTCCTTCATGTGTTTAATAAATTGATTTTTGTTAGACATCATAGGAGCAATCATAACCCAAGGTTTTTTGTCCAATAATCCAGATGCTTCAGCCTCACTATGACCGATTGCGTTCTCTAAATTAATTCCAAATTTAATATGAAGTGAATTCATTTTTTTAACCGAATCATGATAATACAATGGTTTCCAATGACCAAAAAGACTCGAGATAGTTTGTGCTTTGCCTAATTGATAACCTAGTAAAATAACTGGTTTTCCTTTTGAATAAAGTTCAGATATTATTTTATTAACCTGACTTGTAACTTCCACAATTTTAGGAAATACAAATTCTGGTAATCCAAAAGTACATTCTGTGATAAGGGTTTTACATTCTGGAATAGTAGCTGCTTTAAGGAAAGCTCTATCACGGGTACAAATATCCCCAGTATAAAATACATCTTCAAATAAGAGACCTTTTGCTCCTAAAATATGGCCAGTATTAATTAATGTAAAATCTTCAATTTCATCTACCACGTTTTCCATTTTAAAACCTCTCATTTTTGCAATTTCATTAGTTTCTAATGATGACAAAATTTTACCTCCGTTTTTTGAAGGTAAATGATCAGAATGGGCATGAGAAACGAAGTTTATTCCATTAGAAACCACAGTTTTTGGATCAAGGTGTACGCATGTAGAATTTTTTTTATAAACTATACCATTTTTAGTCATTCTCACGTTTCTAGACAAACAAAAAAAATGTTCATAAGATTTGATATAAATTGCAGGATTGAACAAGTTTTGACTATACTTGCAAAATCTTGCAATATTAATTTCCGGCAGAGGAAGCAATATGGAGGCCATATTAAAATCCATAATAAGAAAAAAAATTCCAATTAATCCCAAAATAGTAATTTCTAATAAACCAGATGCAGAGGGTCTAAAAACTGCTCAGAAATTAGGAATTAAAACAGAAGTTATCGTCAGTAATCAAGAGAGAGATAGGTGGGAGTACGACAAAAAGATAATATCAGTTTTAACAAAAAATAAGGTTACCCCTAAAAATGGGTTAATTTGTCTTGCAGGATTTATGAGAATTATCAGTCCCCAGTTTATAAGGAAATATAAAAATAGAATAATGAATATCCACCCTGCACTTTTACCATCTTTTCAAGGATTACATGCTCAACTACAAGCAGTAAAGTATGGTGCAAAATATTCTGGATGTACGGTGCATTTTGTAGATGAAGGAGTAGACACAGGGCCAATAATAATCCAAGCGGTAGTTAAAGTAAAGGATAATGATACTGAAGGAACACTTTCAAAAAGAATCTTATTAAAAGAGCATCAAGTTTATCCAGAAGCAGTTAGATTATTTGCAGAAAAAAAAATTAAAGTAAATGGAAGAAAAACTACAATTAAAGAATAAATTTACCCCATCCTCTCTCAATCAATTTTTCTGCAGTTTTTGGTTTAACACATGCTGGAGAATTATCATATTTGAAAATTTTTACAAAAATACCTTTGCATGAAAAATCAATGTTTGGAGATGGGGCGAAATCATTTACTTTAACAGAAAAAGAGTTAGTTTGTTTGTTAGATATAAGGTTAGATGAATATTCTCCTTGATGGACGGTTAAGAATGCTCCTAAGCCTCTTTGAGTATATTCAAATTCAATTTTTTCATTTACATCAATACGTTTTCCATTAACTGTTCTTGGAACTTCAATTACAGTGTAGAAAATCCCAGTATTATCTCCGGTTTCTCTTAATGCGGAGGGTCGAGGATTAAATTCATGCTGTACGCCCCCTGAAGGTCCTAAAGTGGTTCGAATATGTTTGGATTCAAATTGAATAAGATCTAAACTATAGGTTTCAGCTTTTTCACTATCTAAATTTAGATTGGTGTCATATAGTAATAATGTTAAAGGATGCCCAATTCTCACAGTGATTGAAGGAGTAATTTTTTCAGATCCTGAACCATAAAGAGATGGATTAAGAAGAGTGAAAGTAGAAGACGCCGTAACCTTTCTAGGATTCCCTGATGCATCAGAAGGATCAATAAATTCAACTAACAATACATCACCTTGTGTTATACAATGTCTTGAAAATTGCGAAGAATCATCAAATCTTAAATGGGAATTAGTTGAAACTTTACATTTAGGGTTTTCCGGACCGTCGGTATTTTTTATTAGTACTTCAAATTCAAAAATTCCGGATGACGGGGCAGTCTCGAGAATTGGGCCAAGTTGTCTAATCTGAGATTTTTCAGATGATAAAATTTCAATTGGGGTTGAATCGAGTTTCCCATTATTAGACGATATCCCTCCGGCATAACCTAAAACAACAGAGTCTGAACCTCGAATTATTGAAATTTTCACAGGTCCAACCCCTGGCTCATTTGGAATATCTTGTGAAATTTTATCAATTCCATTTGGAAAAAAATTAAAATCATTATCTGAAATTCTTATGTTGATTTTTAAAAAATTAGATTCATCAGGTATAGGATACACATTTCGATCAAAGAAAATTACAGCAGAATTTCCTTTGATTTCAGTATCAGCAGATATGTTTGAAATAGAAAAAAATATGGATGCAAATAGAAAAAATACAAAAATACATAATAATTTGGGGGACATAAAGCCGTCTACGTTAATAATAAAACATTTCTCCTATTTTATTCTAAATGAATGTAGTTAAATTGTTAATGAATAAATCAGTCCAGTTTTCCATAATATGTGATGATAATACCAGGACTGTTTTTTTTATTTTTTCTTTGGGGTTCTGCCCTTGCAGAGCCTATACCGGATTATAACAATCCATATGCACCAATATTTACTGATAAAGAGACTTATTCATGGACAGATAAAATCTTCATCACCATAGTTGCACCAAGTTGGAATTCTAACAAATACGGGATTGATTCAATTGGAACTGAGGAAGGCCACTTAATTAAAATTTCAACATCAGATAATGAATTAAAACCATATAGATTAACAGAAACAAATCCGGATAGTGGAACATTTACAGGAGAAGTGATTCTAACGGGTTTTTTGCATGATGTAGATGGTGATGGAATTCCTGACACTGATCCTAAAACAATGGGTAATGGACCAACGGGTGGTTTTTTGGAGACAAAAAGAGATTCAGGAATAACCATTTCTTTTGAATTTGCTGATGGAGTTGTTTTAACTCAATCAGTAGGAATTAGATGGAATGTGGGAGAAGTAAGATTCATGAAATCTAATTATGCCATAGACGAAACTGCTTTAATTCAAGTGGTTGACCCTGACATGAATCTTAATCCTGAAGCAATTGATCAATTTGAAATTGAGGTTTCTTCTGACTCTGATATTGCAGGAATTCATGTAAGCACGATAGAAACTTCATTAGATTCAGGAGTGTTTGAAGTATCTATTTCATTTACTCAAAGACAAACTTCTAGCGGAAATAGATTATTTGCAAATCCGGGTGACACACTTTATGTAAAATATGAAGATTACACTCTTCCTTCTCCTTATAGTGTATCAGATAATTTAGAAATTACTAGCCAAGCAAAATTTGATTCGGATATTCCACCAACAGAAAGAATTTCTATCAAAAATAATTTAATTACTGATAGTACTGGAAAAGAGATTTTGAGTCCTCAAACAGATGACCAGCTACAAATTGTTGGCAAGGTTCAAAATAACCAAGAGTATGATCAAGAATTTGCATTCATAATTCAAATCAAGGAAAATTCAGGGGTAATTGTTTCGTTATCTTGGATACAAGGAAAATTATCGCCCAATCAAGAACTTGAGGTATCACAGTCATGGAATCCTAAAAAAAGTGGAAACTACACTGTTGAAACTTATGTGTGGAGTTCTCTTAGCGACCCCATACCTCTATCAAATGCATTAAAACAGAATTATTTTATAGAGTAATAATCAGGAATCTGGGCCTCCAAAAAAATACAAAACTGTAAGATCATTTGTATTTCCAAAAAAATAATGTTCTACATTTTTTGCAACAAAGAATACTTTTCCTTCAGATATTGGATAATCTTTTTTATTAATTTTCAAATAACCGTTACCACTAATGATATAATAAATTTCATCAGTTTCATGAGGTTCTTGAGTGTCTTGTTCACCAGGTTTTAAAAACAAAACGCCTGCGGCAAGACTTTTTTTGTTAATAAAAGTATGGAAATATTCTTGGCTATTTTTTTTAATTTCTTTTAGATATTCATTTGTATCAAATTCTAGTTTCAATACAGATATTATTTTTTCTTAATCTTTAAAGATTGGCATACATTCAAAATTGAACATCAGAATTAAATATCAACATAAATGCACAATCATATTGACTGGAAAAAAAATAGATGGGCTTGAAGTTGCTAAATCTGTTAAGGAGCGAGTAAAAAAAGCTGTTGAGGAATTGAAAGCCAAAGGAGTAGAACCTTGTCTTGCTACAATTTTAATTGGGAATAATCCTGCTTCAACAACTTATGTTAGAAATAAACATAAGGCATGTAAAGAAGTAGGAATTATCACAAAAGATCATAATCCTTCAGAGTCTATTTCTCAAAAAGAGATAAACGAATTAATCGACTCTTTAAATAATGATAAATCAGTTCATGGAATTTTAGTTCAACTTCCACTTCCAAGCCATCTTGATGAATTTGCAACCACATCTAGGATTTCTCCAATAAAGGATGTAGATGGGCTTACACCTCATAACGTAGGACTATTATCAATGAATAAAGCAATCCTAAAAGCTTGTACGCCATCTGGGATTATGGAAATGTTTGATTATTATGGAATAAATTTAGAAGGAAAAAATGTTCTAATTATTAATAGAAGTAACCTAATTGGAAAGCCGCTATATCATATGTTATTAGAAAAAAATGCTACAGTAATAACATGTCATTCAAAAACTCAAAACCTCAAAGAAATTTCTCAAAATGCCGATATTGTGATATCTGGAGTAGGAGATAGATCAAAATTTGTATTAAATTCAGAGATGATTAAAGAAGGGGCCATTGTAATTGATGTGGCCATTACAAGTGTTGATGGTAAACTAATAGGAGATACAGATTTTGATAAAATTGTTCAAAAAGCATCTTATGTAACACCGGTCCCTGGTGGGGTAGGACCTATGACCGTTTCAATGTTATTAAAAAATACTGTGACTGCGGCATCATTAAGTAAAGGATTTGGAAACTAATTCAGAAAAATCAAGCCTAAGAAAAGTTTTGCTTGAAAGAAGAGATACTACATCTTATGATTTTATCAAGTTAGCAAGTCAAAAAATTCACAATAGGCTCAAACAAATAGAAATTTTTCGAAATGCAAAAAAAATTGCTTGTTATTATCCTATTGGAAGTGAAGTCTTAACTCAAGATATAATGCAAGAGGGATTAGGAGATGGTAAAGAAATTTTTTTACCAAAAGTAGAAAATGAAGAATTAAGTTTTAGAAAAATTGTGGGTTTAAAGGATTTGGAAAGAGGGTCATTTGGAATTATGGAGCCAAAGGAATATTGTCCTAAAGCTGATGAAATTGATATTGTTTTAGTTCCTACCGTAGGAATTACAAAAAATGGTGCCAGGTTAGGTTATGGACATGGGTTTTATGATAGATTTCTTTCAAAATCATCTGCAAAAACTATTGCCCTTACTTATTCAAAGCAGATTGTTAAATCAATTCCAGTGTCAGAAAATGATGTAAAAATTGATTGGATCGTAACAGAAGAAGATTCTATAGAAACTTCAAAGTTTTGCTAAGCCTTTTTTTCCAATATCATATCTATAATACATGCTAGGCCAACTAATTTTTTTTACATTATAATATGCATTAGAAATAGCTTGTTCTAAAGAATCACCTAGTGCAGTTACACCTAACACCCTACCACCATTTGTCAAAACTTTACCATTTTCAATTTTAGTTCCTGCATGAAAAACAAAAGAGTTCTTTGAAGAAAAATCTAAGCCAGTAATTTCTTCGTTTTTAGGATACGCTTCTGGATAGCCTTTTGATGATAAAACAACACAGACCGCACTTTGATTTTTCCAAGATATCGGGGGCATAGAGGAGAGTGTTCCTTCATAACTAGCTTGAAGATAATCATACAAATCTGAATCCATTCGCATAATGATTGGTTGGCATTCAGGGTCCCCCATTCTAACATTATATTCTAAAACATAGGGTTCCCCATCTTTAATCATAATACCTGCGTATAGAAATCCTTTAAACGGAATTAGTTCATTTTTCATAGCATTAATTGTTTTATCAATAATGTTTTTTTGAATTTTTTCAGCCAGCATGTTATCAATTAACGGAGTAGGAGAGTATGCACCCATTCCACCGGTATTAGGACCTGTGTCATTATCATAGATTCTCTTGTGGTCCTGACTAGTTGCCATTGGGATGGCTGTATTTCCATCAGATAAAGCAATGTAGGAAGATTCAACACCATCAATACGTTCTTCTATAACTATCCGATTTCCTGCATTACCAAAAGTTTTCTTTACCAAAATTGTGTCAATTGCTGAAAGTGCTTCTTCTTTACTATTACATACAATAACTCCCTTTCCAGCTGCTAATCCATCTGCTTTAATTACAACTTGATAATTGATTAATTCTACAAATTCTTTAGCATTTTCTGCGTCATCAAAAACTTCAAACTTGGCAGTAGGGATATTATGTTTTTTCATAAAATTTTTTGCCCAAATTTTACTAGATTCAAGTTGTGCTGCTTTTTTACTTGGTCCAAAAATTTTCAGATTTTTTTCTTGAAAAAAATCCACAATCCCCAAAGCAAGAGGAGCCTCAGGTCCAACAACTGTAAAACAATTATTTTTTTTAGCAAATTCCGCTAATTCTTCAATTTTATCAACAGGTATTTTCACATTATTGGTAGTACCTCCATTTCCTGGAGCAGTGAAAACCTTTTCAACTTTTGGACTTCGGGACAGTTTCCAGCCTAAGGAGTGTTCTCTACCACCAGAGCCTACAACCAAAACATTAACCAATAATTTTTGTTTTTTAAACTATAATATAATCCAAGATTTGATTTTGGTTAAATGAAATTAGAAAAACAATTTGATTCTAAAAAAATTGAAAAAATCGTTAAGGAGTATATCTCAGAAGTAGATCTAGAAAAATTGATTTTTGATTCTCCAAAAAAAGATCAAAAAATTATGTTTATTGAAGGACCGCCAACAATGAATGGAACGCCACATGCAGGACACCTTAGAGGTAGAGTAATCAAAGATCTCTGGTATAGATATATGACACTTAAAGGGTTCAAAGTTGTTTTTAATGCTGGATGGGACACACAAGGGCTTCCTGTTGAGTTACAAGCAGAAAAAGAATTAGGAGTCACAGGTGGTAAAACCGAGATAATAAAAACAGTGGGAATAGAAAAATTAGTATCTGAATGCAAGAAACTTGTTCAAAAATTTAATGAAAAATGGGTAGAAGTTGATAATCTTTTAGGAATGTCATTTAATCAAAAAAATGCCTATTGGACTTTCAAAGATGAATTTATTGAAAGAGAATGGCAATTTTTAAAAAAAGCCCACCAAAATAAAATTTTAGAAGAAGATTTTACCGTAATAGCTTACTGCCCAAGTTGCCAAACCTCTCTTAGTCATGCAGAAGTAAACCAAGGATATGAAGAAGTAAAGGATCCATCTCTTTACTATAAAGTAAAGCTACAAGATGAGAACGTTTTTTTAATTGTCTGGACCACAATGCCTTTTACATTAGTAACAGATGCAATGGTCGGACTAAATCCAGAAGAAAATTACTGTTATGTAAAAATTAATGCAGAAACTTGGATCATTGGAGAAAAAAGATTAGAAGAATTAATGAAAGAAATCAAAATTGAAAAATATTCTATACAGAAAACTCTCAAAGGAAAAGAACTAGAAGGTAAGAGATACCTACATCCTCTTTTAAAAGACATTCCTAGTCTAAAAGAATATACTCAAGATTCTAACTTTCATGTTACAGTTGCAGAAGAATTTGTAGATGCTACTACTGGTAGTGGACTAGTACATTTATCTCCAGCAAATGGAGAAGAAGACATAAAAATTGCAAACAAACGTAATGTGAAAATTTTCAATCCTATTGATGATGAAGTAAAATTCAAAAAAGAAGCAGGTAAATATTCTGGATTATTTGTTAGAGATGCTGATGAAAAAGTCGTAGAGGATCTTCGCGAAGCAAATGCCTTAGTAAAAATTGGAAAAATCAAGCACAAATATCCTTTGTGTTGGAGGTCTCATCACAAAATTGTCTGGCTTGCAAGAAAAGGATGGTTTTACAAGCTTAACAAACTTGGTGAAAAGGCAGTAAAAGCTGCTGAGGCGGTAAACTATTTTTATGAACAACCAAAGAATCGATTTTTAGGAATCATTAAAGAAAAACATCCTTGGTGCATATCCAGAGAAAGAATTTGGGGGTGCCCACTTCCAATATGGAGCTGTAACGAATGTGGCAAACAAACGGCATTATTTTCTAGAAAGGAAATTGTAGAATCTTCATCAAACTTACCAGATGGACCAAATTTTGAATTACATAGACCTTGGATAGATAATATTGTTGTAAAATGTTCTAATTGCAAAAGTGAAAATACTAAGAGAGAAGAATATGTTTTAGACACTTGGCACAACAGTGGTTCAGCACCTTATTCATCCTTAACAGATGAAGAATATTCCAAAAGCATTCCAGCCCCATTTTTCACTGAAGGAATTGATCAAACTAGAGGGTGGGCATATACTCTACTAATCGAAAATGTAATTCTAAATAATGCTCCAATATCTCCTTACAAATCATTTCTGTTTCAAGGACATGTTCTTGACAAAAATGGAAATAAAATGAGTAAAAGTTTAGGAAATGTTATTGATGCTAAAGAACTTTTAGAAAAATATCCTGTGGATTTAGTTAGATTCTACTT
>JBHIUZ010000003.1:33329-89156 GCA_042138025.1 Nitrosopumilaceae archaeon
TTGATGCTAAAGAACTTTTAGAAAAATATCCTGTGGATTTAGTTAGATTCTACTTTATGTGGAAATCAAGTCCAATCGAACCCCTAAACTTTAGTCCAGAAGAATTAATGTCAAGGCCTTATCAGGTACTGAGTACACTATATCATTTACATTTGTATTATAAACAAAATAGTGAATATGATAAATTTGATGAAACAAAAACAATTCAATGGGCAAAAGAAAATAATTTACTACAGTCACCAGATATTTGGTTACTATCAAAACTTCAAAAACTAATTCATAATTCAAATGAATTAAATGATAAGTGTAGATTTCATGAAGCTGCAAAATCTTTAGAAGATTTTATAATTAATTCTTTAAGTCAAATATACATTCCAATTACCAGAGGAGAGTTATGGGATGAAGATGAATCAAAACAAAGTAGAAGATTTGCAATTTATGTCGTCCTACATGAGATATTAAAAACGCTCGATATTTTGATTCATCCTATTTGTCCATTTTCAAGTGAGTATCTTTATCAAACCACATTTAGAAAAGAACAAAGTATTCTTTTAGATTCATGGCCTAAAATTCAAGAATCATTAGTTTCAGAAAAAATTGAAGAGTCGTTTGATTTGCTAAAAGAAGTAGTCTCAGTATCTTCTGCTGCAAGAATGAAAGGAAAGCTCAAAAGAAGATGGCCCCTAAACGAGTCACTTATTTGTATAAAAAAAGGCGAAAAGTCAAAACTGGAATCGTTATCTGACTTGTTAAAAACACAACTCAATGTAGAAAAATTTACAGCATTTGAAATAGAAAATTTTTCTGGATTAGAGCAGGTAACAGAATTTGAAAAACTTGGACTACCATTTGTTCCAAAAATAGAGATGGATAGGAAAAAAATTGGACCTAAAGCAAAACAACACATGGGAGAATTATTACAAAAATTCTCACAAACTAAACCAGAAGAAATTATTTCTTCACTGCAAAAAGATCAGAAATTTTCTTTTGATATTGATGGGGAGAAGATAATTTTAGAAAATGATGATTTTATCATTGATTTTGATGCAAAGGACGGATTTGCAGTAGCAAAAAGAAATACCTTTGTTGTGTTTATCTCTACAGAAAGAAATTCTGAAATGATGGCAAGAGGATTAATTAAAGACATTGCTAGAAGGCTACAAACTTTAAGAAAAGAACGCGGGTATAATCCAACAGATATTTTGAATAAGGCATCCATTCTTGAACTTGATTCTGAATCGATAGAAATGATTAAACCAAAAAAAGAAGAATTAGCATTTCTTGTAAGAGTAAAAGAGGTAGATTTTGAAGAATCCTGTAAATCTTACAAAGATGACGATATAGATGGTCAAAAAATAAGGATTTCAGTAGAGTAATTGGTTAGCTTTTAGCAAAAGACGGATAATAAATAAGAAAATCGTATATTGAAAGTATTGGTTAAGCAAAT
The DNA here is from genome assembly GCA_042138025.1 of Nitrosopumilaceae archaeon. Lineage (GTDB taxonomy): Archaea > Thermoproteota > Nitrososphaeria > Nitrososphaerales > Nitrosopumilaceae > CSP1-1. The sequence goes on from JBHIUZ010000003.1 coordinate 34,777, forward strand.
AAGCTTAGATTCGTGGCAGATTCACCATTTATCGGAATTATTGAAAAAAGGTTCACTGGCAGTTGCAAAAACAAATTTGCCTATCATACTATACCGGCAAACATTAGAAGAAGAGGATAATTCTTATGAAGAAATAGTATGTACCTTAACAAAAGATTATGTCGTTGAACAGCTTGTTACATCAGGAGGGGTACTGCCCCCTAGTTTTCAACAACAATTCGTTTTTACATTACAAGAGTTTCCAGATAGGCTCCTTAGAAAAAGTCGCGATTTGTTCTTACAAACGGTTGATCTGCTCGAAGAGCAGTTAAAATAATCATAACAGAATATAAAGAACGAAACGTGGAATTTTTTGCATGCGCCTATTAGAATATCAGGCAAAGGAATTATTTGCAGAATATGGAATCAAGGTTCCAAAAGGAAGGACATCTAAATCAATTGAACAGGGACGAATAGATGCCAAGGAATTAGGATTTCCATTTGTAATAAAATCTCAAGTACCGGTTGGCGGAAGAGGCAAAGCAGGCGCTATACAAAAATGCCACAATCAAGATGAATTTGAACTAAAGTATCCACAGATATTAGAAATGTCGGTAAAAGGAGAAAAGACTAGAGCCATTTTGCTTGAGAAGATGGCGGATATTAAAAAAGAATTGTACATGTCATTATTTTTGAATAGAGGAAAGCGTTGCTATACCATCATTGCATCTTCAGAAGGGGGAGTTGAGATTGAATCAGTAAAGAATCAAGTTATTCGGGAGGTTGGTTTAGGAAAAATTGATAAAAAAGTAGCAGAAGAGGTTGCAAAAGAAATTGGTCTTGAAGAAAAAGCTATAAGTGATTTTGTTGATTTTTTACAAAAATTATCAAAAATTGCAATAGAAAAAGAAGTCGAGCTAGCTGAAATTAATCCAGTTGCAGTTCTAAGTGATGGAACTTTAATTGCCTTAGATGGCAAAGTGATTACAGATGATAATTCAAATTTTAGACATCCAGAGTTATTAAAATATCAGGAACAAACTGAGCTGGAAGAAAGAGCAGAAAAGAGTGGTTTTTCACTTGTGGAATTAGATGGAAACATTGCAGTTGTTGGAAATGGAGCAGGTTTAGTAATGTCAACACTAGATATGTTATCAGATAATGGCGGAAAACCCGCATGTTTTTTGGATGTTGGAGGGGGGGCGACCGAAGAATCAGTGTATGAAGCTCTAATTCTAATTAGTAAAATGGAAAATGTTAAAGGAATACTGGTAAATCTTTTTGGAGGAATTGTAAAAACTACAACTGTAGCTGCTGCTTTCATTAAAGCATACAAAAACAAACTCATTGATCTAACTGTGTATGCAAGACTAAAAGGAGCAGAGGCTGAAAAATCAAAAGAGATGTTAAAAAATACACAAACGAAAATGTTTGATTCCGTTGAAGAAGCAATTAACGCAGCTGTAATTGGAGTTAGAAAAAATGCTTAGCATATATGAAATATTACAAGGAAACCCAAATGATTCTGATTATAACCAAAAACCAGTAATTGTTCAAGGGATTACTGGGGTTTATGGATCATATCATACACAAAGAATGGTTGAATATGGAACAAACATTGTAGCTGGAGTCACTCCTGGAAAAGGTGGAAAAAAGCAAGAAAATATTCCAATATACAATACTGTACAAGAAGCAGTCGATGCTACAGGTTCAATTATATCAATAATGTTTGTTCCTGCAAAATTCTTTTTAGGGGCAGCCAAAGAAGCACTAGAGGCTGGAATAAAACTACTTGTAGCAATTCCTGAACATGTTCCAGTTCGAGATACTCTAGAAGTAGTAGAGCTTGCAAAAAAAACTGAAGCTATCATGATTGGTCCAAATACACCAGGTGTTCTAATTCCTGACATAATCAAATTAGGAATTATGCCTGCAAGTCCGTTCAAAGCAGGCAATATTGCAGTACTATCTAAAAGTGGGACTTTATTGTATGAGATATCATTTAACCTGTCAGAGGCAGGATTTGGTCAATGTATTACACTTGGGATTGGGGGAGACCCAATCAATGGCACTAGACTAATTGATGCATTTGATATGATTGTTAATTATCCAAACTTGGAAGGAATTGTAGTTGTTGGAGAAATTGGAGGGGATGCAGAGGAGACGTTGGCTCAACATGTAATTGATAGTAATTTCAAAAAACCAATAGTTGCATACATTGCAGGTAGGGCAGCCCCTAAAGAAAAAAGAATGGGTCATGCAGGAGCAATTGTTTATGGGAATTATGGTTCGGCACAATCTAAGGTGTCAATGTTCAATAAAGCTAACATTCCAGTTGCAAAAAGACCTGGGGAGATTCCCATGTTGTTAGCAGAAAAGCTCAAACAGTCCGATTAAATTAAAAGTAGGGGAAAATGAGGGAAATAAATGCCAATTACAGATCCTGAAAAAAAGCAGCTTGCTCAAAAGGCGCGTCTTCATATGAAGATTTGTTTTTACTGTGGTGCAAGAAATTCTATGGATGCTAAAAGATGTAGAAAATGTCATAATAGCTATCTCAGATTAAAAAATAGAACACTTGGCGTAAAGAAGTAGTTTTTTTCAAAACTAAAGACACAAAAAGTTCCTAGATTCTAAAACCATTGGACCGGTAGTCTAGTTGGTTAGGATGACGCCCTCACACGGCGTAAAGATGGTTAACATCTCGCTAAGGTCATGGGTTCAAATCCCATCCGGTCTATTTTTAATATTGAATTGTGCTCTATACTTTTTATTTGGTTTTAGCCAATAACAAATATGTCTTCAACTGTTGACGAAGATTTAGAAAAATCTTGTAAGAAGATTTTAGCTCTTCCAAAGATTAGGTTTGTTGGGGTTTTGAATAAAATGGGAAATAAAATTGCAGGAGGTTTTAAAGAAGGGATATCATCTTACTTGCCAGACAAAGATAGTCGTATGATGTATGTACAATTAACCCTTGAATATTTAATGAGAAAAGATTTTGACGATGGATTGGGACCAATTGATTATATTGCTTCAAGAAGAGGCAAAGTCACAATGATTAGTATTCCAACAAAGGACTTTCTTGTTCTAATTTCTGCTCAGAGAGATGTAAACGTTGAAGACGTTATTAGAAACGTAAATTCTGCATTTACAACAATTCCAGATATAAAACCATAAAAAAAATCAGCTATTCAAAATATTGTTTTAAAAAATAATTGGATGAGGAGTTATAGAATTGAATTACTAAATGAAATATATACAAAACATTTGAAGATTATACATGCCTGAAAAATGTGAGCATTTCCTACAAGAGGTAAAAGGAGTACGCCCTAAAACTAAAGGTTGTGAAGAATGTGAAAAGGAGAATACGCCATGGGTAGCTATAAGGCAGTGTTTAACTTGTGGTCATGTTGGATGTTGTGATTCGTCTGTTGGGCGTCATGCTACAAAACACTTTGAAGAATCGGGACATTCTGTAATGATTGCAGTTCAGGATCATCCTTGGAAATGGTGTTATATTCACAAAGAATATTATTGATTTTTTATAGGACATTGTATCTGATTTAAAATGACAAAATATGAATTAGGAATTTGGGATCTCAAAGGATTAGTTCCTGATCCTAAAAGCCAGTTTTTTGAAAAACAAATTAAGAGTGTAGAAAAAAAATCAATAGCATTTACCAAAATTAAATCTAACCTAAACAAAAAAATTTCATCTAAAAAATTTCTTCAAATTTTACATAATTTAGAAAAACTAGATGAAGAATTAAGCATAATTGGGGGTTATGCATCTTTATCTTATTCTAGTAATACACAATCAGATGAAGCAACATCTTTGTTAACAAGAATGACAAAATTAGGTTCTGAAGTTTCTAATAGAACTTTATTTTTTGATCTCTGGTGGAAAAAAGAAATTGATGAAAAAAATGCAAATCGCTTAATCAAAGAGTCAGGAGAGTTATCCAGATACCTCAAATACAAAAGGCTTGTAGCAAAATATTCTCTTTCGGAACCAGAAGAACGCATCATCAATACATTAGATGTTACAGGAAGTACGGCATTAGTCAAAATTTATGATAAAATTACAAACGCGTTTGAATATGTTGTAAAAATTGAAGGAAAAAAACGCAAACTTACAAGAGAGGAACTCTCCACATATGTTAGAAGTCCTAAACCAAAAACAAGAGAGATTGCCTACAGAGAACTTTTAGGAAAATATTCACAAAATAAAGGCGTACTAGGAGAAATTTATCAAAATGTCGTATTAAACTGGAAAGATGAAGGTGTAGATATAAGAGGATTCAAATCTCCAATTTCAATTAGACATATTGCAAATGACTTAGATGGAAAAACTGTAGATTCATTATTATCAGTATGTAAAAAAAACGCACCAATTTTTCAAAAATTCTTTTTACAAAAAGCTAAAATGATCGGATTAAAAAAACTACGACGTTATGATTTGTATGCTCCTGCTACATCTAAAATCAAAGAAAAAACATATCAATATGATAAATCAGTTAAACTTGTTTTAGAATCACTTAAAAAATTTAGTCCAAAGTTATCTGCATTTGCAAAAGAGGTCTTTGTAAAAAAACATGTTGATTCTTCAATAAGACCTGGTAAACGAGATGGGGCATTTTGTAGTACATTGTCTCCAAAAATTACACCGTTTGTTTTAGTCAATTTTGCTGGAAAATCAAAGGATGTTTTTACCATAGCCCATGAAATTGGTCATGCGATTCATAGTAAAGCTGCATCAAACAAATCAATTCTAGTTTCAGATGCACCTTTACCTCTAGCAGAAACTGCGTCTACATTTTCAGAGTTACTTTTGTATGATAATTTATCTGATAAAATTTCAGATGATGAAAAAAAGATAATGCTTTCTGAAAAAATTGATGATCTTTATGCAACTATTATGAGACAGGCTTTTTTTACATTATTTGAAATTGATGCACATGATCTAATTGCCCAGAATACTACAGTAGAACAAATTTCAAAGACATATTTAGGAAACTTAAAAGAAGAATTTGGAAATTCCGTAAACATTTCTGATGATTTTGCAATTGAATGGAGCTATATACCACATTTTTACCATACACCTTTTTACTGCTATGCGTATTCTTTTGGAAATCTTCTTGCATTATCTCTATTTCAGCGTTTCAAAAAAGAAGGAAAAGATTTTGTTCCGTCCTACATTAACATTTTAGCTGCGGGGGGCTCAAAAAAACCAGAACATTTACTTGAAGAATATGGAGTGGATTTGGGATCTTCACGGTTTTGGCAAGATGGCTTTGAATATGTACGTGAACAAGTTAGAGAAATATCAAAATTAACTTAAAAAGAAATTATTTAAAATTAAAAGCGACTGACAGCCATTAAACGCATTTTGACTGCCAGTCTTTGTTCCCCTTCGGTTTGAACCGATGTCAAAATGAGAGAGTATGTAACTAAATTTAAACTTTAAACTTATTTTTTAAAATCTGAAAAAAGATATAGCAACCTTAATAATTTCAAATGAAATTGTGCACAATGTGCAGAAATTCCCTATTTTAATAACTATCTCGATAATACTGATTTTTAGTGTTATGGAAGTTTATGCCCAGGAACCCAGACTAGCAACATTTCAAGAAACTGCCCAAGTAATTATCGATAAGAGCATATCAAATAATGTCACTGCTGCAATTGCACTACAAAGTACTAGTAATCAAGAAATTAGAATTCCTGTAGAACTTTCTAATAAGATCCAAGATACCGAAAGAGTTGTAGCAGTAATTATTACAAGTGAAGAGCAGTGTGTTCTAGGGGTAGTAAATGAGAGCTGTATAATGATAAATTTCTCAAGAGAAGGGATTACTGGAGGCATTAAAGCTATTCAAGACACTGGGAGAATGATTGGCGACTCACTAATTCAAAATATTAATACTTCTTTTGGAATAAATACAAAATTTCATTCTGTCTTTATTCATCAGGCAGATGAGACTGGTCTGGCATTAGAAACTTCAGGGGTTATTTCAGGGAGAGGAATTGTATCTGTGGTCTATACTATGCCTAGAGAAGATTCAGAAACAATGTACGAAAAATTTTCAGCAATTTTACTTCCCAAAGAAATTAGAGAGTCAGGCGGATTTTATGAAATTGCCAAAAAAATATCTACAGATAAAGAGTCCCGAATCACTATTTCAATAATTCCACAAAATGGCAATACACTGTATCAGTTAAAAATATCAATAGATTATCCAAATATAGCAGATAAAATCCAAAGTATTAATCCTTTGGAATTATTAAAAAGCGATGATCTAATACGCTCTAATTATTTTTCAAATAATTTCTATCCTCTAAATTCTTTACTCAAAGTGGTATTATTATCAAAAGAACCCATTAAACTAAATGAAGTAAACACAAAGATTGTTCCTGATGTAATTAAAGATGGAGAGCGATTTCCAGAATTTACAACTGATGGGTGGTTCTTTGATCAATCTTCAGGAGAAAAAATAGAAGCAACTTATCTATTTGGGGAAAAATCATCCATTGGAAAAAATGATCTAATATTTAGTGTAATTCCAATTAATGAGACAAATAATATTGAAACAAACCAATCATCTAATTCAGAACAAATTGATTCTCTTCAGGTTGTAATCTTGGTTGGAATTATCATTGCAGCTATTGGAGCATCATTATTCTATCTAAAAGGATTTAGAAGTAAAAATTAGAGTAGCAATACCGCAGCAGCAAAAACAGTTGTCCATCGTCCTTGTTTATCACCGATTGCTGTTTGAGTGATATTTGCTGTTTTGTAAATTTCTCCTGATATATTCCATTGCTGTCTTTTTTCATCCCAGCTTTTATCAACATCAAATGGGATCCCAAGAGAAGATGCTAACATTTGAGCTGCAATATCTTCGGCATAATCACCAGATTCTTTTTCTGTTTGACCAAAAGAGTCGTATTCAGAGAGATATCCGTAATGACTTGAATCTTTTGGTTGTGCAACGCCTACTGATGCAGCAGTTAATCTATGTGGTTCTCTAGTTTGGTTTCTAGAATAGATAGTAAATAGAATTTGTCCAGGTTTGATTAATTTTAGTCCTTCACTTCTAGAAATTAATTTAGCTTCTGGAGGAAAAATGCTTGAAATTAAAACTATGTTGGTTCCTGCAATTCCTGCATCTCTTAAGGCATATTCAAAACTTGTTAGTCTATCCTCATGAACGCCCTTACCTTTAGTAAGGAATAGTTTTTTTGCTACAAGGTCTAACAATTCGTCAATTTTTCAAAGGTTTTATTATTTATAGTTTGATTAAATTAGTTATTTAGATTCAAAGTTGTTTTAGAAAATTTCCTATTTCCTGACCATGACTTTCAACATCTATATTTCTAAAAATTTTCCTAATAATACCTTGTTTATCAATAATGAAGGTAGATCTTTTAGCCAAACCTGCAATATTTAATCCGGCAAATGTTTTACAAGTTTTCTTTGAAGGGTCACTAAGATGCATAAATGGAATATTGTATTCATCAACGAATTTTTTCTGGTCATCAACTGAGTCTATTGATATAGCAAATAACACCGCATCTGCGGAAATAATGTCTGGATAAGCTGAAATAACACTTTGAGCCATCTTAAAGACCTTTTTAGATGGGCATGCAAAAAGATGGTTTTTTGGATAAAAACACAAGACCACGTTTTTTTTGTCTTTGAATGATTCCAAGGAAATTAATTGGCCGTTGTTTGCATAAAGTTCAAAATTTGGGGCGCGGTCTCCTTCTTGCATTAAAAAATTACCGCCTTTGGCTAATATGATTATTGTTAAACAAAGTTCTGCTATGAGATTAAGGAACTAGTATATTTATAACATCTCTTTGACTTTTTATTATATTGGTTTTAGAATTTTTCCAGTCAGATGCATTCATAATCGGATATTATGTCTTGACAGTATCTGCCTCGCTTCTTTTAATTAAAGAAACAAAAAAAAGATTAATTGATCTAAAAGCAGGTAAAAATTCTATTATCTATGCACCGATAGCTTTTGGGATATTACTTGGTTACGTTTTATTTGCATTTGATTTTTTTGAATCTATTCCAATTCTAAATTGGAGTTGGTTGGGATATAATATTGCATTTGGGCCGTTTGCGGATCAAGGGTTTTGGGGAGTTTTGCCTTTTATTCCATTATTGCTTTACATGTTTATTCATATCAACTATGTTGAAGAACTTTATTTTAGAAAATCAAAAAAGATGGTAATTGTTTGGGCATTAGTTCACATTGCTATGGGAGTAAAAATTCACATGGCGTTAATATTGATTCCAATTGGATTTTTGTTCAAATATGTTTATGATAAAAAAGGAATAAATCATTCGTATGCAATGCACTTTGTTACAAACATAATGGTCGTAGTTACATTATTTCTTTCGTTTATCCTTTGATTTGGATTGTTGTGTTAAAAATATCCATCCAGTAAAACCACCAAGACATAAATTAATCACACCTAGAGTGGTGAGATAAAAAAAATTTTGAGATAATCCCATTCCAATTCCCCATATCCCTGTCCCAAAAAACATTAGCATAATTATTTTAAGTTTTTTTGGGGAAATGTGTCTCATGGCGTTAATCTAAGTATTCAATATTAAAGAATGACGATTTGCACTAGTCGTAAAATTTTCTAATTTCTTTTAGAGAATATATTAAACCGTACTTTCTTTTTGTACCTCATGCCAATGTAGCTCAGCCTGGCTAGAGCATTCGCCTTGTAAGCGAAAGGTCGTGGGTTCAGATCCCACCATTGGCTTTTAATGATAAGTTGTTAACCAAAAAAGCTCGCTAAATTTTAACAAGGGTTTATTAGACGTAAAAAGGGCGAGTAAATTATCGGAATAATGACGGTAAGGCAATGAGCTTTTTCTGTCATTGCTTAAGATGAAAAAGAATGACTACATTTAATGAATTAGGAATTAAACAATCCATTTTAGATGGACTAAAGGAGATAGGCTTTCAAGAGGCTTTTCCTATACAAGTAGCAACTATACCTGTTTTATTATCGGGGAGAGATGTTGTAGGCCAAGCACATACAGGAACAGGAAAAACTGCAGCTTTTTCAATTTCAATGTTACAGACAATTACTCCTAAAGGAGGCATTCAAGGACTAGTAATTGCTCCAACAAGGGAATTAGCAATACAGATCACTGAAGAGATAAAAAAACTAGCCAGACATACAGGAATAATGGCAGCAACTGTGTACGGAGGCCAAGGAATGGGATTACAGCTAGATCAACTAAAACGAGGAGCGGAAATTGTTGTCGCTACACCAGGAAGGTTAATCGATCATTTGAAAAGAGGTTCGATTAAACTTGATAAGGTAAAACACGTCGTTCTTGATGAAGCAGATACGATGCTAGATATGGGATTTATTGAGGATATTGAATTTATTTTAGAACTTACTCCCAAACATAAAGTCATGTCATTATTTTCTGCAACCATGCCTCCTGCAATATTGAGATTGGCTGAAAATTATCTAAATGATCCAAAGCAGTTTCTTTTAGATGCAGATGATCTCAGCGGCGAAGGAATTGAACAAGCGTTTTTAGTAATTAAAGACAGAGATAAACTAAAACATTTAATTAATTTTATAGAACAAAATGAAAAAGGACAATCGATTGTTTTCTGTTCTACAAAACATAGAACAAGAGATGTTGCTCGTAGTCTTACTCGAAGTAACTACAATGTTGTTGCTATTGAAGGAGATATGTCTCAACATAGACGAGAAAAATCAATGTCGCAGTTTAGACGAGGTAAAGCAGATATTTTGGTTGCAACAGATGTTGCAGCTAGGGGAATAGATGTACCAGAGGTAGCCTTAGTTGTAAACTATGACGTTCCAAATCAAGAAATGGTTTATTTTCATAGAATTGGCCGAACTGCAAGGGCAGGGGCAAAAGGAAGGGCAATCACACTAGTATCTTACTCTTCAATTGGGGATTGGAAAATTATTCAGCGCCAAACCAAAGTTCAAATGACTGATTTGAATGAAGAAATGGGAATTAAAATCAGTATCCCAGATCCGCTAAAAAGAGAAATTCGCCCTCGAAGTGGATATCAAAGATCATCTTATGGCAATAGACGAAGTCATGCATCTGGGTCTAGGCATGGTTCCGCACGAGATCAATACGATAGAAGAAATAAAAAATCCGATAGAAGGGGAGAGGGCGGGAAAAGATATTACGGCTTAAAAAGCAGATGGTAATTTTTAATTCAGTACAGTAAAAAACACAAGTTTATAGAAAAGCGTGTGAAAGTAGAATAATGCATCTAGGATATGTTTTATTAAATTGTGATTTGGGAGCTGAAGAATATATTGTTGAAGAATTAAAGCACATTCCTGAAGTAAAAAAAGCCTATCTTACATTTGGAGCATATGATGTAATTGCTGAAATTCATGCGCCAACGCAAGAAGATTTTGAAAAAACAGTATCAAATAAGATTAGACGTCTAGCACGGGTTGTGAGTACTATGACACTAAATGTAGTAAATCCTGAATGATTGAAAAACTATAGATTGTTATATAAGAAATAATTTTTTATTAAAATGGAAAAAATTGACTATACCGGAACGGTTTGGGCAATTAATCATAATAATCCAGAACCATTAGTAGAGCATTCGTTAAAAAAGCTACAAGAGTATGGAATTAAAAAAGAGGATATTATTTTAACAGATGCTCCTGAAAATGTTAAGGTTGGAGCTATTGTAGTTGAAATTTGGCCTTATCATTTAGATGTTGGTCGTGTGAGAACAATTCGAAATGAGTCTTTTATTAGCGGTTCTGTTTTAACTATAGAATTAAAAGCTGATGCAGAGGGCAAATATATTGATTAATTTCAGAATGTATGAAGTTATTTTTTCTTAAACTAGATAGAAATTTTTAATTAAATCTCTTCTTCATATTCATATTCTTCGTCTTCATCTTCATTTCCTGTCTTTGGTTTTTTAAGAAAAACTACAAGTACCGCACCAATACCTATCATTGCGGCAATTCCAACATATAGAACCCAATCTGGAAGACCAAGTTCAAAAGAACCTAAAGATGAACCTCCTTCTACGACATAATCAAAACTTTGTTTTTCGTCTAGATATCCAGAAGCACTAGCTAGGATTTGAATTGAAACTAACTCGCCTTCAGTAACAGTCACATCAACTTTTGCTGAACCACTTTCATCAGTTCTTGTATTTTCAGGGATTACAGTTACTCCAGGTTCAGTGACAAATTTTATTGAAGCCCCAGATACCGAGTTTGCTGCATCATCATCAACAAAAACCGTTAATTTTGCAGGTTCACCAATGTTTAAGGACCCATCAATACCTTCTGCAAAGATCTTTAGTTTAGGATCATTTGATATTGTACTAATTTTTGTCTGTGTTCCAATAACTCCTTTTATGTTAGCGTTAATTGTTGCATCACCTTTTTGACCGTTTGCAGATATTGGAAATGTTGCATATGAGTTACCTTGTTTAATAGTTACTTGTTCAGGGATTGTGATTATTTTTGCACCTTCAGAACCAAGTAGTATTCTAATATCCTTTGTTGCACTATTAGGGTTGCCAAGAAGATCTTTTAGTTGAACAATGCCATTGTAAGGGGTTTGACTATTAGCATCTAAATTATCAAAAGGCAAAATTACTTCGACCCTTGAAGATATTTGTGTGCCAAAACTAGTCGATGACTCCAATTCTAAATCGGCTTCGATTCCTATTGGGACTGCATCTACTACAATTCTAGCGTCTTTCCCAATATCAAATGAATCACTAAGAAAATTTGCATTAGCAAAGGAGCGGTTCTTTTGTATTTCAACAAGTTCGTTAACTGGATTTAGAATGTATTTTACATTTTCATCTAAGATTTTTGGTCTCTGTTTTCCATCTAGTGCTATCAAAAATAAATCAAAATAACCATTTTTGTCTACTACAATCTTATCAGTTCCTGTAGGTGAGAAAATTTTTGTTTTAACATGTTTGAATACATCTACTACTTCAGTTTCAGTGGTTCCAGCACCAAATCCTTTTAATGTTGCAGCTAGAGTAACTTTACCAATTCTTTCTTTACTTGAAATAATTGCAGTGCCATAAGATTTGGAGCTTTCTATATTTCCTTCTTCTATTATTTTGACAAGGGATTGATCACTAGAAACGATATTTATTTTATCTATCAAACCATCAGCTTTAAAGTTCTCATTTGTTTGAACTGGATATAATTCACCTTTTGGAATTTTCTCTATAGAATGTCTATCATCATTTTCGTTTGTGCCAGGAGGACATTCTATATCATCCTCTGCTAATTCTGCCTTATTACCTTCCTCATCAACTTCAAGTATTACACATTCTCCAGCACTTACTGCACTAATCTGATAAACCATAATAGCAGTAGTGTTACTTGGCATTTGGGGCAAAATAAAAAGATCGACTGCGCGATTAGCAGCTAATGGGTTATCAATGTTTAATGACTGAACTGGCTCAAATGTTGATAATGCTATACCTAGATCTTTAGCACTTACTCCAACTAAAATTTCATTATTTTCAAACCCTGCAAGATTCATTTTTTCTCTAAAATAATATCCAAATTCGCCCTTCTCAATCATGACATTTCCTGATTTCATTCTTGCATCAAGTTTAGAACCTACGGAATCCTTATCTGAAAAAAGTTCAAGAGGTACATCCTCAGGAGTTACGGCTGGCAATCCCTCAGAATCAACCAAACTCACAAACACGTCAATAGTTCTTTCAGCATCAGCAGAAATTTTTTTGGGGAATACCTCTATTTTAAGACCAACGGGTAATGAAGAAGTAATTTCTATATTTTCAGCAGTATCAATCCCTAATCTTTCAACTGATGCTCTTAGAAATCCATTTCCTACGTTATCGTTTGTTTTGATTACTCCCCATGTATAATAATCACCTTTCTTGATGGTCAGAATATTCTCTTTTGTATAAAGTAAGGAATCTTCATACCTCAAATCAATTTCAATATCGTGTGGTGCTCTAATTATTTCTCCATGCACAGTTTCCAAGAAAACTGAATATGGCATTTCAGAATTTACATGCATGTTATTTGTTGGGAGATTTAATTTCAAACGAACATCGTCAGGCATTGAGCTATCAGAGCCTCCAACCTTGATTGTTTTAAAGTCAATTTTATCATTAAATAGTGTTGAAATAATTGTTTCGCCAGTTTTGTCGCCAGTTTTAACTTCAAATAAAGCATAATTACTATCTTTTTTAATAGTTACCGAAGCTGGTACAGAAGCAACAGAGGGATCGTCTGATTCTAAACCAACTGCAATATCAAAAGGTGCTTTTACAGCAAAACCATTTTTGTTAACTAAATTCACATATCCAACTTTGTGAATTGAATCTAATGAGTCTACATGAGAAGGAGAAAGAGAAATCTTTACAAGATAGCTATCAAGTGCACTTTGTGAAAAAGCTGGTACAATATTGGCTGGCAATAATATTGCTGCAACAAACAAAACAATTGGAAGGTAGTTTTTTTTCATTTTTGTTTGTCTCCATAAAAGGAAAAAAAGGGAGTGGGATTAACCACTTTGTTGTCCAACAGAAATTGTTCCTACGAACACATTACCGTTAGAAGTTGTTATTTTGAACTGTGAAGAGCGGCCTATTCTCAAGTCGCTTTCAAGATCTAGGATGATGGTTGCAGTTTGTCCTGCTTTGATTTCTCCAGCATCTTCATTCAGTAAAATATCGCCACCAGAAGTACTGGTTAAAACGGTATAGTTTCCTACATTAAGTCCGGGGCCAGCTGCTGGCTCGTTCCAAATTCCTAATCCGTTAGTGGCTACATTTTTGTATTCATATTGGTATCCACCGAATGAAACTTCACCAAGTACAACTTTTTGCACACTGTTGTTAGTTACGTATATGGCAACTCTTTCATCTGCTTCAACGGTTGGATTTCCGTTACCAGATGATGCTACCATTGGATTACCTGTATGCATCTGAAGATTTGGGACTGATCTTGCATCATAGCCTGCAATTTGTACAGCTTCAATTTGTGGAGAACCGCTAATTTGTGAAGAGCTAAAAAATCCTTGTGAAAAGACAAAGATGATTGTACCTCCTACAACTGCGATTGCTACCATCAATAGAGTTGCTATAACTGGGGCAACTGCTTTATGACTAGATGTCAGTTCTTTTGGTTTGAGGGTAGTTGTTTTCATTTGTTGATATTGATATTACTGGTTCGTTGTTAACCGGTTTTGTGTGCATTATGCACAGCAACAGGGTCTACCCAAATCTTATCTAAATCACCCATATATAACAAAAAAGAGAAAGGGAGGTTTCAATCAATATTTAACATGACCATTCAAATTCTACATTATGAGTTTTTAGGACCAATAAAATTAGAAGAATGGGGACCGCCAATGGATGAAGTAATATATGTAATTTTAGCGCGTGAAAAAGATACATTTAATGTCATTTATGTAAATGATTCTAAAAAAACTAACCAAAAAGATTTTTTTACAAAAAATGATAAATTCAAATGCTGGGTTGCTCATGCTGGTTCTGAAAAGAATTTGTACCTTTCAATATATTTAATTCCAAATTCAGATTCAAAAGATAGACAACGAATAGTATCAAAAGTTATTTCACATTACAAACCAATCTGTAATTTACAAGATTAAATAAAACAGATGATTAAATTTACATTAATTATGAAATGCCCTTGTTGTGGTTCGGAAATGAAAAAAGAAAAAGAATTAAAAAATTCTATTTTAATGAAATGTATCGGGTGTGGCATAAGCGATACAAGATTAAAATCATGAATTAATTTTATTTTGAGCATCAAAAAGCTGCAAAGTAATTAGGTCTAAGGCTTTTTTAAGATGTTCAAACTCAGTAATGGAATGTTTTTGTCCTTCAACTAATGCACGAAGTACTTTAACTATGCCTTTTTGATATTCATCTGGTGCAGAAACTTCTAGCGCATTAATTTTTGCTAATAAGTTTTCCAAGTCATTTTTCATTTCATCAGGTGGAGAATGTTTTTTCATACCTATAGAACTAAATTGGAATAGGTATATGAATAATTACTCATAGTAATTCTTCATCAATTTGTTTCATTGAATCTAGATATTGAGGACAGGAACAATTGGGAATTTGACAACGACCTAATTTTAGTATTGATGCACTATCTGCAGAATCAATATGAACTTGATCAGTATGATGGCATCTTTTGCAATTCATGCATCAGTGAAGAATTGCCTTTATTTAAAACTAAATTAATCTAAATAATATTAATTTTGTAAATTAAAAAAAATTTTTTCGACACACGATAAATTATACAAGTTTTAAGTACATAGGAATTCTCATTTTTTAGAGGTAAAATTAAAAATGTATCTTGAAGAAGAAATTAATTCGGATTAAACGCTAAGGAAAATTATAGAATGTCTAAAAATACTATCTATGGTTTCTAATGAAAATCAATATAGAATGTTTAAAAATCTAAATACGAAAAATGGTCTATTTTTAGAAGAGGCATGAGCTAAAATTGATCATTTATGACTATACTGATTCGCAAATATTATAATCAAGCAGTTGCATTTGACCATAGAAGAATTTGGCTGCAAAAAGAAAAACAAAAAAGAGAACTGCGAGAAGGAGATCTACAAGTTCCAAATCAAAGTCTAGAAAAAAATCAAAGGCAAAATCTAAAGGCAAGAAAAAGCCTTTTGGAGGATATGCAATAAGCTTTTCTGGAAGAAAGGAAACAGTCGAAGAAGTTTTTGGCAAAGGAGCCATAACTCCAAGCGAAATGACTAAAAAGATTTGGAAGTTTGTAAAAGCAAAAAGACTCTCGAATCGATAAAGTAATTGAGTTAGTTTTTTCTTAATTTAAGGAATTAAAACTGCTCTAGCTTCTATTTCTGAAGTTTTAAGTTTCGCTAGAACTTCGTTTGCTTGTTCAAGTGGGTAAACTTCCGAAATAACTTTTAAATTTTTTTCATCTGCAATTTTAATTACCTCTTTCATATCATTAATGGATCCTATCAATGTCCCACGAATGGTTTTTTCTTCAAATGCTATAAAATTCGAAATTTTTCCAATAGTAGCAATAACAACAATGCCTCCCTTTTTTATTGCTTTAATTGCAGTATAAGTTACAATATCTGCCGGGGCAAAGACTATCGCCGCGTCTAGCAAACCGATTTTTTCTTCTAAATTTTTTAATACTTTTTGATGATCTTCATTAAAAATAATTGTTGATGCGGCTCCTAATTTTTTTGCGATTTCTAAATGATTTTTATTTCTTGATATGGCGATAACCTCTGCTCCCTCATTTTTTGCAAATTGCACTGCCATGTGTCCAACACCACCAATTCCAAATATTCCAATTTTTTTATTCTTTGATGGTTCACTTGCTTTTACTGCCTTGTATGCTGTGATACCTGCACAAAATAGAGGAGCTGCGTATTCGGGTTTCATAGTATTTGGGATTTTTGTAGCAAAATCTTCGGTAACTGTAACGTATTCAGCATAACCGCCCTTTAGAGATTCTCCCAAAATTTCAGTTGAGTCACAAAGGTATTCCTTGCCTTCCTTACAGTATTGACATTTCATACATGACTCAAGTAACGGAGTAATCCCAGCTCTATCACCAATTTTGAATTTAGTTACATTTTTTCCAATTTCAATTACTTTTCCAACTACTTCATGTCCTGGGACAGTAGGAAGTCCTGGAGGGATTCCCAAATCCGTCCAATCTCCTTCTATTCCATGTAATTGAGAATGGCATACGCCACAAGCCTCAATTTTAATCAAAATTTCATTAGGTCTTTTTATTTCATGCCTTTCTATTTGAGTAAGTTTAAGGGGTTTTGTTTCAATAGGAGCTAGTTTTGATAATACCATTGCTTTCATTTTTTTAGTCATAGTAATTTTTACCCTAAAAGGTATTTTTAGATTCCTTGTTCAAACTAGAAAAAAGATTATAGTCCAAATTCTACATTCTAAACTATGTGGGGGAAAATCTTAATTCTGAGGATATTGAACGAGTGAAATTATTAGATATTGTTGCAAAAAAGGGATTGAGAGAATTGTCAATAGAACAGCTAAAACGTCTTCAGATATTAGTTGAAAAAAAAGATTACAGTCATAGCAAAAAAGCTCATAAATCTAAAATTAAATTGTTATCAAAAATTAATGTAGCTATATATGAAACTGAGGAAGGAAGGCAAGGAATTTAGTTTTAGGCTAGTACTTTTTCATAAAAACGATCTTCTACAAGTTTTACTAGATTGACTATGGATAAAGGCTTTGAAACAATATCGACGTCTTCAAAACTATCAAGACCCATTATCAATTGATTCCCATATGCTGTTGCAAAAACTATGGTTTGCTCGGGGTTTATGCTTCTTATTTCTTCAGCTAAAATTGCACCATTTTTTAGAGGCATATTGTGATCAATAATAACTGCATCATAAATTATGGGATCTTTTGTACTTAACGTATGACGTGCTATACGATACTCGTTAATACATTCAATTCCATTAGAAGTTAACTTTACTTTGTGGCCTCGATCTTCAAATCCCATTTTGTATTGTTCAGCAATATCTTCCTCATCTTCTGCAATCAATATGTTCAAGGGCATATCTTTATCCTCAATAATATAACGTCTTCATATCATTTCTTTTGATGTTTGTTTTTTACAACACACATTACAAAATTATTAGGGACACATATGAAAAATAGCTTATTTATTTTAGGAATATGCAAGTAAATACAAATAGATAGAACTTTTTATGATTTTTATGTCTGAAAATAGTCTTATCCATGAAACTAGTCCCTATTTATTACAACATTCAAAAAATCCGGTTAATTGGTTTTCTTGGAATGAAACTGCTCTAAAAAAAGCCAAAGATGAAGACAAACCTATTTTTTTAAGCATTGGGTATAGCTCATGTCATTGGTGTCATGTAATGGCGCATGAATCTTTTGAAAATGAAGAAATTGCAAAAATTATGAATGAGAATTTTATTAATATCAAAGTAGACAGGGAGGAAAGACCCGACATTGATGATATTTATCAAAAAGTTTGTCAAATGGCAACGGGTCAAGGAGGATGGCCATTGAGTATTTTTCTTACACCTGAGCAAAAACCATTCTATGTAGGAACTTATTTTCCAATATTAGACTCCTATGGACGTCCTGGATTTGGAAGTTTGTTAAGAAGACTTTCGCAGTCTTGGAAAGAAAATCCACAGGACATTAAAAAAACCGCTGAGAATTTCCTCATCAATCTTCAAACAGCAGAATATCAATCAGTTCCATCAAAAATTGATAAATCAATAATTGATGAGGCGGCAATGAATCTAATGCAATTAGCAGATCAAGGATATGGGGGTTTTGGAACTGCTCCTAAATTTCCCAATTCAACAAATCTATCATTTATTCTTAGATATTCCAAACTATCTGGAATTTCTAAATTCAAAGAATTTGCTTTGAAGACATTAAAAAAAATGGCGAGCGGTGGGATTTTTGATCAATTAGGCGGGGGATTTCATCGGTACTCTACTGATTCAAGGTGGTTGGTTCCACATTTTGAGAAAATGCTATACGATAATGCTCTAATTCCAATAGTCTATGCAGAAGCATATCAAATTACAAAAGATCCTTTTTATCTTTCAGTTTTGACAAAAACTTTGAATTTTGTTTTACGTGAAATGACTTCTCATGAAGGAGGATTTTATTCTGCAATAGATGCCGATTCAGAAGGAGGGGAAGGAGCATATTATGTATGGGATAAACAAGAAATTCAACAAGTTTTGGGCGAAGACTCTGATGTATTTTGCTTATTTTATGATGTCACAGATGGAGGAAATTTTGAAGGAAAAACAATTTTGTGTAATAATCTTGCACTTTCCTCAGTTGCCTTCAAATTTGGAAAAACAGAAGATGAGGTAAAAAAAATCTTATGTGATAGTATTCATAAACTGTTAGAAATAAGAAGAAAACGCATCCCCCCGGGTTTAGATGACAAAGTTCTGACATCATGGAATGCTTTGATGATTAGTGCATTTGCAAAAGGGTATAGAGTTTCAGGAGAAAAACCATTTTTGGATGCTGCTGAAAAATGTCTGGATTTTATTGAAAAAAAGTTAATCCGAGATGGGAAGCTTTTACGAACATACAAAAAAGAGGTTTCTAAAATTCCAGCATTCTTGGAGGATTATTCGTATCTGATTAGTTCACTGCTAGATGTTTTTGAGATAAATCCAGAAATAAAGTACTTAGAAAATGCAAAAAAATTAGGATATAATATGATTTCTCGATTCTGGGATTCAGAACATAATAGTTTCTTCATGACATCAGACGACCAAGAACATTTGATAATTCGTCCAAAAAGTAATTATGATTTATCAATGCCATCAGGAAATTCTGTAGCTGCAAATTGTTTATTGCGATTATATCATATAACCCAAGAAAAAAAGTTTCTGGAAATTTCAACTAAAGTAATGGAATCACAAGCTCTACAGGCTGCAGAAAATCCTTTTGGTTTTGGATATTTATTAAATACAATTTTTATGTATTTACAAAAACCAATAGAGATAACTGTCTTAAATTCAAAAAATGCTGAGATTATAAAATATTTGAATAACACGTTTCTACCAGAATCAATTGTGGTTAATGTAAAAAACAAGGAACAGCTTGAAAAATTAAAAAATTTTCCTTTCTTTTCTGGAAAAGATTTTCCAAAAAATAAAACAACAGTCTTTGTTTGTAAAAATTTTACATGCTCGTTACCTTTAGAATCAATCTCCGAGATTCAAAAAAATCTTTAAGATGATTTAATATTTATTTCAAGTTTTGCCCCAACCTGTGGACGTCCCATTCGATCATATCGATTTTTTGGCATCGTAATTGTTATTGAAGTATGCTGATAACTTTTTACTTGTATTGTTGGTTGAGCCTGAAGAATCGCTTCTAAAAGTGGCGTCACTTGTTCTTTCATTTCGGGATCAAGTTTCTTAGCAACTGATTCCATTATCATTTGTTTTTGGGAAACTGGTTCAGTATGAACATTTTCAGCAAGAGTCATTTGTACTACTTGACCATTATCTACAATTTGCTGAATTCTATATTCCGTAACTTCATCCATAATTCAATTCATATTGATTCTCATTTATCTCTAATGGTTAAAATATCAAAAAAAGATGTGTTGACAATAAATTCAACGTAAAAGTTTGAGCATAGTAATGTTTGTAAAAAATAACATACATGATGATTTATTGTATTTTTATATAGATAATTTCTGGTTCGCAAGTATCTAAATCGTAAAGAAGATAGAGTTTTTTCAAAAGATGATACAACGTATGTCGCCGAGATAGATAAGAAAATTGAAATTAAAGACGTAATGGACGTTGAAAATCGATATGTAACTTTTGGAGATAAATTAAAACAAAAAGTACAAGAAAAAAAACCTGGATATATTGCAGCTAAAGAAGGAATTCGTTGGGCATTAGATGCAGCAGGAAATACTGGACAGTATATTAAATATGTCAATATGAAAATTGATAGACATCAACAAGAAATTAATCATATTAAGGAATTGCATGATAAATTTGATAGGGAGATCCAATTATTACAGTCTGAAAATTTACAGAAAATTAATTTAAATAAAAATGACATTAATCAAATTGATATTAAATCAATTACTACAACTTTGAATCAATTATTGTTAGGAAAACGCAATACAAAAACGAAACTTCGAACACTAGAAAGTGAATTAGCTATTGCTGAAAAAGAATTAGAGCTTCAAGAACGACAAATAGAGGACGTAAGGGAGAATCTAAAAAAGACAAATTATGTAGATGTAAAATATCAAAAATCAAATGAAATATCCACATTAAAGATAATCAAAGAGGAATTAGAAAATCTAAGTAAAGATAATGATGTAAGTAGATTATCTAATGCAGTCGATAATTTAATATCATCTTTGGAATAAATTTAATATAGATTTTAAAAAAAGTATTCTAAATTACCCTATCGATAGCTTTTCCATCGTATGGTTTGTAAATTATGTCACTAGCCTTTAATTCCTTTAATTTCTTTTTTGTAGATGGAGAAAAATCGGCGGTAACCATGATAATTTTTGCATCTGAATCAATTTCTCTAATTTTCTTTAATGTATAAAATCCATCATAATTTGGCATAATTACATCTAAAAATATTACATCGGGTTTTAGTTTTTTATAAAGTTCAAATCCTTCTTTTCCGTCTTTACCTTTGCCTATTACGGCAACTCCTTTGTTTTCAAGATAATCTGAAAACATTTCTACAGTGTCAGGATCATCATCAATTACTAATGCAGTGGCATTTTTTTGAACTTTGGGTTTTTTGCGTGCGGTGTCGTTAGAAGAGTTATTTTTCTCGATTTTTATTTCAGCCCCCATTTTCCACATGAATCGACACAAGCTTTGCATATTTCCAGTAATTTCATCTGAATTAGTAATCAATGCAGAATCATCTGTTGCATGAATTCTTGATGTTTTAGATGTATAACCAGACATTATGATTTGGGATGAATTACAAACAATTCTTCCTTGAGAGGGCAATTTTGCAACTTTGAAATGATCTAATCCAAGATTTTTTACACAGTCAGTTTTTTCAGAAACTTCAAATTCTGTCATAAGTTTTATCTGGACATTTCTTTTGAGAGCTTTCTTAATAGTTGCGGGAATTTCTGTATAGTACATTCGGATTAAATCTGAAGTCGAAGTAACAAGGTATAGTTCATCATTAGTGTTATCAATAATTTTTTTAATTTCGTTGTAAATGTTATCTCTACCAGAAATTACTGATAATTTTGGAAGATTGGATTCTGCCGTATGACCTTTTAATTTTTCTAAATTTTCAATTAATCTAGTTTGATTTTTTTCTAATCTTTGAATTTCAGATTTTTTCTTTTTTAATAAATCATCAAATGTGGTTTTAGGATCATTTGCAGAAAATAAGATTGGAGATGAAAGAGTAGATGTTACAAATCCCAGATTTCTTAAATTTTCTAAGATTTTGTATCCTTTTACTCTATCAGTATTTGTAAAATGACTAATTTCGCTAACTTTACCAGTACCCATCCTCAATAAACCAACATAAACTCTAGCCTCTTCCTCAGTAATTCCATAATCCTCAAGGAGTGGCATTACTAGTTCCTGCTCAGGCAGGATTAGTTCTTGGTTCTCCATATGAAAATATTGATAATTTGTGACATATCTGCCCATGTGTGGGTAGATCGAACGAACTTTTTGAGGAATTTTATTCGTTAAGAAGAGGTTTTTCTATCTGATTTTTTGGCGGCATTGTCTTTTTTGGCACTTTAGGGATTGTGACTACAAATGTAGTAGGATTATTTCTGACAGATAGAGTACCTCCATGTTTATTGATAATGCTAGTGCAGCTTGCCAATCCAAGGCCAGTTCCAGTCTGTTTTGTGGTAAATAATGGTTCAAATATTTTATCCATATCACCTTCAGAGATTCCTGGACCAGTGTCTTCTAATTCAACTACAACATCATCAATTTTATCAATAATTCTAATTGCTATCTCTCCTTTATTTTCAACAGCCTGACATGCATTTTTTAATAAATTAGAAAAAACTACTTCTAACCTAAAAGGATCACACATTGCGGTAGCAGAATTTTTTGGTAAATTGACTTTTACAGTTTTTGGGATATCTGTATTTAGTATCGCAGATTCTATTATAGTAATAATTGAGTTTGATTCAACTTTTAATGCTGCAATATTTACAAAATCTAGGACATCTTCGATTTGGTGAGACATTCTTGATACCGCCCTCCCAACCATTGATAATTGGTGATTAATTTTTTCATCCATGTTTTCGTTTAATCGCATTTTTAAAATTTCCATTGAATTTTTAATTACAGAGAGAGGGTTTCTAAGATCATGAGCCAATCTACTTGCCAGGCTTCCAATAGATGATAGTCGTTCCGATGTGATAATTTCTCGATTAAGTTTTTCTAAATCTGTAGACATTTTATCAATATCTTTTCCAAGTTCAGATATTTCATCATCGCCATTAAGATTAGCCTTGATAAATTCACCTTCAGCTATTTTATGAGTAGTTCTTCTAAGTTTTATTAGAGGACGGGAGATTGATTTTGTAATAATGTATTTCATCCCTAATGTTGAGGCAATAAAAACATTAAGTGCAATAATGATTTGAAAAGTAGTATTATCTACAAGTGTTTCAACGGTATTTTTTCTATCTTCTATAAATGGTTCAATAAAAGACATTGCTGAAAGAATTGATTTATTTAATTCAATTTCACTTGCTGCAAATTGATTTTTTAATTCTAAGATATCTTGTGATGTTCCACCACGTCCAGCTAAGGATATCATTTTGCTGGAAGTGATGATTATATCATTCCAATTTTTAGAAATATCTTTTCCATAGATATTGTTTTCTGGAAAATTTTCTGCCATCAGAATAGAATATCTAGTAAATGCCTCAGTGAATAATGATTTTGAAGTCTCCATTTCAAACATTTCAAATTCTAATTGTTCTTCTAATGCAAATTTTTCATTAGAAATTTTATTATCAAATAAATCATCTTGAATTAACACTATTTCTGAAGTAGTTGAAGAAACTAGAGATGCTGCCAATCGCATATCTTTTAAGGCATCCCAAGTAGGCAAAGTCTCAGAGCTAAGATCAAGAAAACTATCTTGTACGGTAATGGTGTTAACAATTGCAATTGAAGATACCATTCCAATTAGGCCTATTAACAAAATAACTTCTAATGAAAATTTTGTTTTTAATTTCAAGTCAAATCCTCCTCATTATTTTCCATTTTTGATTCTCTAAGACCATTATCCAACCAACACATACTATGTTTTTTTTGCGGATTTTTGAGATATAAGAAAAGGTTTGTAATCAATTACAAACACAGTATCATCTATCTCTAAGCCATAGATATTTCAGGTAAAAGTAATTGGGTGCAGTGAATACTAAATCAAGGATATTATCAGTAATGATTTCAATGATATTATTAGCAGGTGGTACTTTTGCAAATTTTAGTCCTGTTTACGCAGTTTTGGACTGTGATGGTCATCCCGCTACAATAGTCGGTACACCTGGAAATGACATTCTTGATGGAACTCCTGGGGATGATGTGATTTTAGGACTAGATGGAGATGATATCATAAATGGTAATGGGGGAAACGACATAGTTTGCTCAGGAAATGGCAATGATGTTGTAACAACTGGTTCTGGCAATGATGAAATTCATGGTGAAGGAGGTTTTGATTCATTTGATGCTGGAGATGGAGATAACATGATTGATGCAGATTTTGGTATTGAAGGAGATATAGTTACTACAGGTTCAGGCGATGATTACATACTTCTCGGAGATGGGGAGGATGTGGTTATTGCTGGCGATGGTAATAACTACATTGAAACTGGAGATGGGGATGATGTCATTACTTCAGGTTCTGGAGATGATGAGATCTATGGCGGTTCAGGAAATGATACAATTACTTCAGGAGATGGAAATGATCAAGTATATGGCGGAAATGGTGCCGATATAATTAATGCAGTAGATGGCAATAATTACGTTGAAGGAAATAACGGCAATGATGAAATATGGACGGGTCATGGGGATGACCATATTCTTGGAGGAAGTGGAGATGATTGTATAAATTCAGGAATGGAACCAGGGGATGTAATAGATGGCGGTTCTGGAATTAATCTCATTAACACAGGTTCGTGCACAGCTATTCTAACAATTTCAATTAATTCACCTTCAGACGGCGATAGTTTTGCCGAAGGTTCCCTAATTACTTTGGATGGGTCTGCAATAGATCCTGAGGATGGCGATATTTCAAACAACATTTCGTGGAGTTCGGATGTTTATGGATTAATTGGAATTGGAAATGTAGTCTCAAGTTCTACTGTGCCAATTGGGACACATGTTATAACTGCAGAGGTAACTGATTCTGATGGCAATACGGTTTCTCATTTCATTACAATTTCAGTCACTGTTCCTGAACCACCAATTTTAGGGGATTCAAAAACATTAATCTGTCATTTCCCACCTGGAAATCCAAATAATTTCCATGAAATAACAATTAGCCCTAGTGCACTAACTGCACATAAAGCTCACGGAGACAAAGTAGGGACATGTTCTGATGATGAAGACGATAAAATCGAACTGATTAAAATCAAAGAACAAAGAAAAGAAATCAGACAAAAAAATGAATTAAAAGAAAAACGAAATGAGCTTAAAGAAATTAAAAAAGATCTAAATGATCTTAAAAAAGAGTTTAAAGGAATTGAAAAACAAAAAATTAAGAATCTTATTAATGAAATCAAAGAAGTAGTCAAAAAATTATATGAAAATCCAAAATATGATAAAGAAGTTAAACAGCTTCTAAAAAATGAAATTAAACAGACAAAAATAAAAATCGAGCAAGAGATGACAACAAAAGAAAAATTATTCAAACACAAAATTGATTCCAAAGTTTACAGTCTATCAAAAAGTGATAATCCTCAAAGAGACGCAAAAAAATTAGGATTTGATTTTAAAGATGGTAAAACAAAAATTGTAATAAAACTTTCTGATGATAACCCAGAAATTATAGATTATCTCAACTCATTAGGAACAATAGATGTAAAAAACGATAAACATGTTCAACTTACTATTAATGTAAGTGATATTTCAAAACTCAAATCAGTTAACGGAATTGATAAAATAAGACATCCGTTCTCAGCAATACAATACTATGAAGAGTTATCAGAGGGGGTATACTTCATTAATGCTGATTTAGTTCAATTTGCAGGCATCACAGGCAAAGGAGTTAAAGTTGCTGTACTTGATCTAGCATTTACAGATAACAAAAAAATTTCAGATAATATAGTTCAAGTAAAATCTTTCAGACAGGGATTAGGATATTTACCAATTCAAGGAAATGGAGCTGAAGCATCACATGGAACAGCTGTTGCAGAAATTATTACAGATGTTGCACCAGACGCAGAACTTTATCTGTATTCAATGGAATCTGATGTAGAGTTTATAGCAGCAGTTGATGAGGCAATTTCTCAAAAAGTGGATATTATAGCAATGTCAGCTGGATGGCCAAACTTCCCTACCGATGGAACGAGTCACATTACGCAAAAAATTGAAGAAGCTGTAGATAACGGAATTGTGTTCGTAGTTCCTTCAGGAAACTTCGCTAACAAACACTGGGAAGGAAATTTTGTTGATCTTAACACCAATAATTGGCATGAGTACTCGGGTTTAGATGAAGGATTATCGATTCAAATCTCTGAAGAACGAATTGTTCAAGAAAAACCAATAGTTGCTTATCTAATGTGGGATGTTGGGATGGGGGATGTGGCAGACTTTGAAATGGTTTTAGTTGATCCTCTAGGTCAAATTGTTGATTATTCTGCAAACGAGCAAGCTACTAAATCGGATACCCCATTTGAGTATATTTATCACATTCCAGATATTGAAGGAACTTATTCTATTGGAGTTTTGTATGCCGGCGATATGGCAGATGTATCAAAAAGACCTAAAGCATCACTTGAAATTTTTTCAATTAATGATGAATTAGAGCATCCAATTAGTCAAAGCAGTGTAACTGTACCTGCAGATGCTGACGGTGCAATTGTAGTAGGAGCTGTAAATCATCTTGATGGGGTCTTAGAGCCATTTAGTTCAAGAGGACCTACAAATAATGGAAAATTAGCGCCACATGTTGTAGGACCTGACGGAGTTACGACTTTAGCCTTAGGAGATAAACCATTCTTTGGGACTTCAGCTACAACTCCATATATCGCAGGCTTGGCAGCTCTAATTCTTCAATCTAATCCAGACATGTCGCCACAACAGATCTTAAATGAGATTCAACAAAATACAGATTCATCTATTTTTTCAATGAAAAATGATTTTGATTATTCTGCAGGATATGGTTCTGCAAATGCATTTTTCCTAATAAAGAATTTGGGGGCAAGTGGATAAATGAGTCAAATGTATCAAAATGAGTTCATAGGAAGGGGGATGCTTAGTGTACTTGTAATCACTGGAGTGATATTCTCTGGAATTACTTATTTTATGTTAGATGATAGTCTTCAAAATGTATTTATTGGAAATGAAATAAAACCAGAACCTACTAGTATTTGTGAAAATGGTTTATGTCATATTGAAAACTCCGTGGGAATATCAAATAATATTCCAATTCAACAAAATGAAGACGTTTCTGACTCTGTTCAAATATTGAAAAATGAGGATTTTACAAATGTTAAATTTCAAAAAAATGTTCCTGTAAAAGAATCACATAAATCAGGAAATAAATTAATTTTGTATTCAGAAAAGGATAGTTTTATCCGCGAGGGAGTACAAAATATTAACGAAGGTTCTAATCAAGTTTTAAGAGTTATGGGATCTGGACCCATTAACAATAGAGTATTAATTTCATTTAACCTTGATGATCTCAAAGAAGGTGGTTTTGGAAAATCTTTAGAATCGGCAGTTATTAAGATGTATGTAGAAAAAAATAATCATCAATGGGGCGATGGGCAACTAATTAACATTCATAGTTTACAAACTCAATGGGATGAAGGAAATGAAATCAATGCCCCCGTTAGTAATTTAATTAAAAGTAAGGGAGTAACATGGAGCTGCCCTATTAACGATAACGGATGTGATTACAATTGGGATGGAGGAGTTTTTAATCAAAATCCAACTGATTCTGTCTGGATTTCAAATCAGGTAGAAGGGTATTGGATAAAGTTTGATGTTACTTCAGATATTCTCAATTATCAAGATACAAATGAAAATTATGGTTGGATAATTATGAAGGAAAATGAAGATATTGAAGGACAGATTAATTTTGCATCAAGAGAAGCCAAGACAAATAATCCAGAATTAGTGGTGGTATTTTCAGATGAATAAGTTTGTTGTAAATAAAAACATCGTACTTGGAAAAAAAATTAGTTTTAGTCTAGTATTAATGGGAATGGCAATGTTAGTTTTTTCACCTTTTACACTATCTGAATCATATGCTTTAACTACAAGTGTATTTGACTGGCAATTAATTTTCATTCAAGAAGCCGAGTGTAATCCAAATGATAATCTCAATGAAATTTATTCTAGTATTACAAGCAAATATTTTGAAATGTATCAATTAGAAAATACAAAGCAGGAAACACTTTGTTTGACAGAATTAGAATATTCTAATTATAAAATGAGCGAAGATGTAGACTTATTAATATTAATATATGACAAAAATATTGCTGAAAAAATTTTACAACCAAATAAAGTAGATGGAATATATGTCCATACCGGAAATGACAGAAGCAAAAATCATTTAATGATATTGTGCCACTGCTCAGATTTTGAATCAAGTTATGAACAAATTTTGCCATCATGGATATTATCTCATGAGCTTTCTCATTTTGTTTTATCACTGAAAGGATTTCCTCAGTCTGTTATTCAAAACGCCATTCACGAAATTGAAAAAGAGTATGATAATTGTATTGGAACTAACTTCCAAGATGATTATTGCAAAGATTTTAAAACTACTATTCGTCCAGATAATGTTTCAGAAGAGTTTCCAGTAATGAAACCTTATGAATTAGCAGTGGGTCAAAAATTAGTTAAATACATTCCTGATGATTTTTCTGATTCTCATGTCATAGATCTACAAAGAAGCATTGCGAAAATGTGGATATTAAACGAAATTGATGATAATGCATATGTTAATACATTAAAAAATTTTATTGATACGCCAATTGATTTTACTGAAGAAGAGCATGTACCATTTATGGAAATAGAAAATGGGTTTGTTATTGCTGAATCTTCAAAGCCTAAAGATGTAACATGGGATAAATACTTAAATTCTAAAGATATTAATCAAGAAAATGTCAATCTACTACTAGATAATATTCCATTTAATATGAAGGAAAATAATATGGATTTGGAAATGAAAGAAATGCCTAATTGGTTTAAATCTAGGGCATTATTATGGTCAGAAAAAAGAATCAGCGACAAAGTGTTTTTTGACGGGGTGGAACATTTGGTCAGAATGGGCGTCGTAAACATACACTAGTCATTCTAAATTAAACGCTAATTCATTTTTTCAATCTTCTTACTTTTATCTCTAAGTTGTGGATTCTGCGAATCATCTATCATAGCTTTTTTAATTAATGGTGCTCTATCTTTTAGAATTTTGGTAAATTCTTGGGTATCTTCAAGACTTGGAGATAATTTTTGATTTTTATATGCTTGCAAAAAACCAGAGTAAACACAACCAGCAATTATACCAAATGCAGTATCTACTACAGAATCTATTTCTGGAACATATTCTTCAGCTATTTGCTTGTATGAGGGGGCTTCACTAATGTAATAGTCTATTAGACTATCGATAAAATCTCGGGTATTTTTAGAAATTGCCATTTAATATCATTTTATTCATGATACATATAACATTAATTTTTTGGCACTATCCATAACCTGTAAATTTCTATTCTTTGATAACAAAACATGTGGAAAATTGAACGTGATGAAGAATATTTTAAAATATTTGATTCCAAAAAAGACATAGCTGGATATTTTGATCCAGATTATGGAGATTTATTTCCTAAAGAAAAAGAACTAGAATTAATAGACAACATGCATAAGAATCATGATAAAATACCTGGTGGATTTTTAATGGTTCCAATGGTTAAGTTTAGAATTTTTGACACTGACCAAGTAACAAAAATTGAAGAATTGGAACAAAAATTAGATGATGTAAAAAAACGCATATCTATATGGAAAAATTTACTTTTAGAATCAAAAAAAGGATTTTATAACATTCGTGTTTCGCATACTGACCAAGATATGTTAAGCATAACTTTGCCTATTAAATTTGATTTTCCAGTTGCGCTGGATAAAAAATCTATTCTTGAAAATTTACAGCCTACTTTAGATTTATTGCAGAGACGAGGTTTGCTATGACTTTACTTGAATATCTTGTTAATATTACATAAGCTGATACAGATATTGTTAACAATAACATAGACCCAAATGGAAATTCAGGTACAGCAGTATATTCTTCAGACTCTGCAACTAAAGTATAATCAACTATAGAATTTGATTGCGTTTTATCTGGAATTGAAACAAAAAAGAATGATTCATCATTTGCTCTTAAATAATCAGGTTCAACGTGAGTCTTAGAAGCTGCTGCAACATTTCCATATTTATCATACAAAGTAGCTACTACTACTATGGTATTTGCAGTGATATCTCCCTTGTTTGCAACTGTACCACTAATCATTAAATTATTCGAACTGTCTTGAGTAAAATCTGATCTAATTATATCTATAACTTGACTTTTGGGTTTTGTAATTTCATAGTTTACCATAAGTGAGTATTCATCAATTTTATCAGTATCTCTAAAAATGATAATATCAAATGGGCTTTTCATATTTGGCATTATGGTATTTAGCATTGGAGTGGTTTTGATTGTATCTACTAAAATTTCTCCGGAATATAGTGATGCATGGATTTCAATTTGATTTATTGGAGCATTAAAATTATTTTGGATTTCTCCAACAATGTGTAAAACTCCATCATCTCCTAAAAATTGTTGATCATTTTGAATTGAAATTTCCCCCCAAGCACTTGAAAATCCTATTAAAGGAAAAATCAACAAGAGTAATTTTTTCATTTAATATCAATTATCTTTCCATAATTAAAGAGATTATGGTTGAATTCCTGCCTTTGCTGCATTAAATTTTGCCAACGCAGCAAGTTCATATTCAAACGAGTCTTGAATTAATGAATCTGATCTTATTTTTGCATTTTCATCATCATTTTTTATCCATAGTATGATTTGTTTATCTGCCTCTAACTGACTTTGGGCAGATAATTTGAATAATTCTACAGAACCCACAAAAGCGTCTGGGGGGGTTAAATCATTATATCTTAAAATTAATTCCTCCATTTTTGATATATGAGAATTAGATAATTCAATAAATTCGTCCTTTGTAGAATCGCCTTCTAGAAAGATTGTAATTTCTGATTGAAAATCGATCTCTAACATTTTTAGATCTTCTTGAATTGCCTGTAGTTTATTTCCAAATGTAAAACCTTGGATTCTAGTTTGCTCTGCGGCGTAGTAGTAGCCTATAACCAAACCAATTAAAACAATTCCAATAATTCCTAGAATTATATTATTTCTTTTTTTCTTTGACAAAATTACCTCTAATAACAAACCTTTAGAGGACTATTAATTTGCTAATGTAATCTTCCTTTAACTAAAAATAATCCAACTCCAAGAATGGATAATGATAAAGGAATAATCCAAGTAAATGATTGGGCTCCAGCAATTAGTAATGCCAAAGTATCTATTCGAAGGGTAATACCGCCAACAACTTCTTCAGTTGGAGGATCAATTTCTACATCTTCTGGAGATCCATCTCCAAAAACGGTCTTTGTTACATAAACTACTGATTCACCGGCACCTAGAGAAAACCCTTCATTGCTTAAAGCAAGAGATACATCATAAGCCGCATCAATAAATTCATCAGCATCTAGATCATTTAAAACAAAGTTGCCAAGAGGATTTCCAACAAAAACAATGTTTGATCCTAAATCAGGAAACTTGTTGATTTCAAAGTTTTTTGTTGTGAGTGCAGTTTCCTCTTCAGCAGTAATACCCACAAAGGTTGAAGAAGATGAGCTAGTTCCTAATGCATCTGTTTCAAAAAGAATTTCTACTCCATCTAAATTAATGATTCGTCCGCCCCCATCATCAATGCTAGAATCAAATTGGAGATCGCCGTCAAGATACCTTAGAAGATCAAAATCAATTGTTGATGCAGTGGGATTGGTAATTGTGTATGTCTGAGTAAGTGTTGTTCCACTAAATGTCTTTGTTAGAGTCTGAACTAGATTAAAATTTAAACCGTTACTAGAAAAAGAGCTAGTAGCACTTGTCGGGGTGCTTCCAAGATCGAATGTAGGATTTGTCAAACCTCCTGAACCAAACATATCAGTTCCAGAAGTTAAGAAGAACCACGTGCCGCCAGTGCCACCACGAATAGCAATAGCTGATGCAAGAGTAGTTTGTGCAGGAGCACCAATCCCTACTGGATCATATAATGCATCTTCAGCATTTGGACCATTAAAACTTCCAAAGCCACCAAATCCATTTACTCCAACTGTAACTGTTCCATCTCCAGGGGCATTTGTTAGAGTGAAGTGACCAGAAGCAAAAATACTTGGAGTATAACCTACAAGAGTAAAAATTATGAATCCTAAAAAAACATAATTCGTTTTAATTGACATTTTCTATATAATTAATTTTATTTTTTTACTTTTTACTAATTATGAATTAGACTATCTATACTCTGTAATTCTTGTTTTACAACAGAGGGCATTTTGAGATTTTCTTAGAAATTGATGATTTAGAGTGAAGAATGTGCGTGCATATTGCACTCCATAGTCTATTTTACATCAATTTGGCAATAAATAGTACTAGAATGAATAGTATTTTCAGATCCCAGAGTAGGGCTACAGCACCAGTGATAGCTAATGTAATACTTGTTGCATTGACTATTGTTGGGGGAACAATTACTATGGTTTTTGCGCAAGGATTAGTAAATGCTACACAAGTTAGTGGTTATCCCCAGATAGAATTAGTACAAATTCCTGGTTTTGATGGAAGAGATGCAGCTCATTTGGAGGTTCATGATGGAAATTATATTTCTGCACAAATGTCAGGAAATTTTGTAGATGATGGAAAAAAAGGAAAACTGGAAAGACTAGTAATCTATGTTAAAAATGACAGTCCTAATACAATTACCATATCAGAGCTAAGTGTTGCAGGAGATGTATATCCCTACTCAAATCCAACTACAACTTGGATCCCATTAGGAAGTTATGCAATTTTACCCTACTCTTCACCTGAAAAATTCTTGCAAAACCCATCACCTCAAATTTTGTCTGGTCAAGAGGTGACAATTATTTGCAGTTTAGATGAAGCCATAAAGCTTGACCGCAGCTTTCAGTTCAGAGTAGTTACTGCTGGTGGAAGTATTTGGATTGGAACAATCAAAACTGGAATCCAAGACGATTAGTTATAATAGATATAAAAAAAGTAATTTAATTAATAATAAATTATTTAGATTACATAACACAAGTAAGTTACATTTACTGTAATTGGTTCTGGAGTATTATTTGTACCTGTAACAATATTGTAACTTTGTTCTGTGCTACTTATCATGTTTCCGCTATTAGAGAGGGGAGATGCCATAGAAGGCATTTCAATTATACCTCCAATAATAATTTCTCCAGAATCACAATAATATTCTTTAATCAGACGTTGACCTGATTGAATTTCAGTAGTATCGGTTCTAGAAATTATATTGATAGGGTTTGCTTCTCCTACATTATCAGGGGAACAAAGAAGCTCGCCATTAGGTCCAAATCCTGTTACGACTTCTCCTACTGAACATTTCGAATTAGTAATTTCGGATATTACTTCATCATGTTTTGCTAGATCTTCTATGAATTCATCCATATTGATTTTATTATTTGATTTAGTATCTATTTTTAGATTATTTTGCTCAGGACATCCATCTATAGGAGCAGGGATTATATCATTTGCATGGTTTTTAGCATGCTCTTTGGATTTCTCTTCTGGGATAGTAATTTCAGAAAATTCTTTATCTTCATTATTAAAGTGACAAATGTTAATTTTATTGTTATCCGATATAGAATCTTTATCAGCCATAGCAGGACCTAAAGTTATAATTCCTACAATTACTGCAAGTACTCCTATGACAGATATTTTATGAATTTGTTCCAATACTTTTTGCAAACGATATAAAGTAAAAATATAATCTTCTGTCCAGTTTACACATTAATTAGAAAAAAGTGTGATTTTTAGAGAATTCAAGTGAGAAAGAGTGAAAAATTTTTTCTTAAAAAAAAATCTTAAAATGAATTAAAAAGAATGCGAGATTTATCTAATCATCAGCTTTAATAGTTGAATTTTTTAGTGCAAAATGCAATGTAGAATTTTCTAAAACTACTTTGCCCTTTAATTCATCAACCGTGTCTCCCACAAATTTTCTAAATTCCTGAGAAGTGGGATTATTTTTTAATTTTTCATGGCTATTTTGAGGTAACTCACCAAGTTGTTCAAAACTAATTGTCTGATTATGTTCCATTGCTTTATTTTCTACACTAGTAGCTACAAAATATGAAATGATAATTCCAAAAGATATCAGGATTAGTCCAGCACCAAAGCCTGAAAGATATTTATCATTCATTTAAAACCTCTTCAAAGTAATTTATGGACAAGCACCAACTGGATTAACTTGTAAAACGGTTTCAGCAATTGGACCAATTGGCCTATCATCACCAGTTACCCCATTTGCTAGTATATGCATAACATACATTTTATCACAAGAGGGGGAGGGGGCTACTGCATCAAAGGAAATTGTTTTTCCACCTGAAAGAAGATCAGCTGAAAGTACACCAACAATTTGGGATGAACCATCAGGGAATAGGTTAATCGTTATAGGATTATCAAAACCAGTATTTCCAACTAATGGAGTGATTAAAGTCCATTCTTTTGGAATGTTAATTATTAACTGAGCCCCTTGTCTAATATAATCAGTAACGCTTGTATCAAAATCTGCTAAAACTACATTAAATCTCTGAGTACTTCCAGAGGGAATTCCCAATCTACTAGCTTCTACATCAGTAGGAGTGGTAGAATCTACAACATTTGAAACATAGACATTGACTAGCGCTTCGTTCCCATCTGCCATCGAAGTAGTCCAGCTAGTTTCTCCAAATGCGCCTAAGGATGTAAATACGGAAGTGTGAAGCACCACAGAGTCCAAACCTCCAGATGCTCCTTGAATTTGACCTGGAAGTACTGTCGTAATAAAGCTAAAAGCAGATCTAGCAGGAATACTTTGGGTATCAAAAGGAGGACCTACAGTATCATACCATACCAATTGGTTTTGATTTGGGCAATCCCAAAAATCTAAAGTTGGAGGAACATTGGTATGGTCACATCCAACATCAAGAATTTTTTGATTATCGTTTGCCCCAGCAAAAAGTACAGATGTAGTGATTTTACTAACCTCCATAGGAGCTTCCGTGGGGTTTGCTACAGTAATTGCCCATAGTGCTTCATTATCATCATCTCCAAACGTGTTAGGAGCTATCATAAATATTCCAGGTTGGGCAAATAATTCATCTTTAAGAACTATTTCTTCACCGCTTCCACCTTTTGGGTCCCTAACAGTTAATTTGTCTGAAGCTGTATTGCTATTAACAATAAAACCAGTTAGTGATTCCGTACCCGTAGCATGGTTAGAAAATTTAATCTTACCACCTATAGTACCAGCAGCATTAAGTTTTGTATGCCATGAAAAAATAGCAGATTCGGATGGTTTAAGATTAACAGGGCTTTGAGAAGCTAGCTGTGGAATTCCATTTACCCATGCATGTGGTAATGCAACATCATCTGCAAGAAGAACGTCTGGAGCAATTCCTGTAATTAGTGTAGGACCTACATTAGTTATTCGCAACGCAACTGTAACATTTTCATTTAGACGAACATCTGGAGGAATTGTAAACATTTCTGCTAAAAGATAGTTGTTACCACCAACGTTTAATTCAGTTTGTTTTATTGTACCTAATGCAGAAACTACTTTAATGTCATAAAGATCTGGAAAGCCAGGAGTTAGTGTAGGGTCTTTCATTTTCAAAGGTTGATTTTCAAGTATCGAAATTCCGTATCCAGGAGGAATAAAGGAATCACTGTATTTGATTGGAATATTTTTTACTGGTTGATCTGGAAGACTCTTGTTAATTATCCAAATATTTGAGATCTGAACGGGGTTTGATCCTTCGTTTTTTACCTGAAGCCCTAGCGTAGGCCAAGGGGTACTATCATCAGTAGCGGCAGCTATTGTAAATTTCTCCTGAGTTTTATCAATAATTGAATTCGAGATTGTTCGTTGAGCGTTTATAGTATCTGATTGTACATCCATAGCCACAAAAAATGTTGAAAAACCTGCAGTAAGCAATACCACAAAAATAATACCTCCTACTATGGTTGAAATTCCTCTTCTTCTGTTTAGATAATTCTTATTTGAGGATTTTACCATTTTGCATCACCACTTGAAATTATAAAGTTGGCAGGTTGAGGAGCCCCAAAATTAACTACAATTTGCATTGACTTTCCCATTTTAATATCTGATAAGTTCTCACTTAGTTTGATAATTACACGAACTTCTTCATTTCCTTGTACCTCTTGAGATGAAAATTGTTTTTCGGGGATTGGTCTATCAGGAGATGGAATTATACTAAAAAATCCAGCTCTAGGATATTTGGTTCCAGCATCTAGACTAGAGGTAGCATCAAAAATAATACCTGCAGTACCTGCATCCCAAGCATGTAATACGTTATTAATTTGAATATTTTGTAAAAATACTGAATCAGTGTTCATGTTTCGTAGTTGCAAAGCAATAAACTCTGTGCCATCATCAATTGGAATGTCATCTGCAATAGTAATAGTGCATTCGGCATCATTTCCATTTGCACATAGAGTGGGATTATTATTAAGAAAATTATCTAAAGAAACTACATTAATTAACGTATCAGAGTCACGAGTATCATAACCAGTTAATTGTATTGAATCAGAACTAGCATCTACACCAGAAGGATTTTGATTTACTCCAGAAAAAAAGCCATCACTTACAAAAGTTGAAATCATTACAGCCCCAACTACAGTAATTACAAGTAACAATAAAGTGCCTATTGTTTCAGAAACAGCTCTTCTTGTTTTAAAAATTATTTTGTTCAAGTGTTGTATGGCCTCGCAACAGTATCAAAGAAGTTTCCACGTGCAGTTATTATTGAAATTTTATATTCCCAATTAGTAGGATTTGCACCATCACTCCAATTAAAAAGCGGATTACCATATCTTAAAAGATCAGCTTCAATTTCAATATCAGTACTATTTTGAACATCTAAAACAACTGGAACAAATGAACTCACAGAGTCCATCTTAAAAAGAATGTCTTGGTTTGACATATTGACTAAAGTGATTCTATCAACGACTATCTCCACTGAACCTGTGTTAAACGTACTTAGGGTAACTTTTTTTGAATTTGGATCAAATCTAACATGTTCAAAAACTAGATCTTCTTGTATTCCATTGTTTCTATATTCAATTGTATTTGACATGCTATTGTTAAAAGCAGTAATTTCTGTAACTCCACTAAAAAGTACAACAGAGCCTAATGGGACAACAATGGCCAACATTAACAATCCCCCCATTATTTGAGAGATTCCTCGTCTATTCTTTAGAGGCATAGAGGTATTATTTACAAAATTATCATAATGCATTTAATCAACCCTCTATAGGTGGCACTTTATTGGAAAGTACATCTTTAATTGAGGCTAAAATATTGTCAGGATCTTTATCACTTAATATTGAAATATTATAATTGGCTGTAATTGTTTTTGCTTTCTCTGAAATTGAGGGGAATCCTATAAGTATAGTCACGGTGGGGGAAGTATCTAAAACTTCAATAATTTTTGAATTTAATTCAGTGTTATCATTTTCAGCATTTGGATCTCTAATAAAGATAAATAATGTTCTCTTATGTTGGTCTTCTCCATAAATATTAATTCTATAATGGTTTCCACTTTTTCCTATTACGGTATGATTTTCTTCTGCACTAAATCCAAAAGAGCTTAAAAGATTTTTCAAAGGTTTTAAGATTGGAGAAATACTTGCGTTTGATGTATCACCCAAATTTTTTATTTTAAAACCAGGAACTATATTGAATTTTGCAGATGATATTTGAAAATCATGGTTAAATGCTCTGCAATGTAATTTTACAGATACGTCATCAAACTTTTCATTACATTCATTACATGTGTACCACATTGCAGGAATTGATATTTCTTTTTTTGCATCTTGAATAGTTTTTTTACAGGAAGGACATTGTTTAATTGTGCCATCATTTGAAATTTCAAATTTTGTGTTCTCTGAAATATAACCACATCTTTTATGCTCAACTAAATGCAATTTAGTTATATCAAGTGAGTTACAACGAGCACAAGTTAAACGAACATTTGTTGAAAATGATTCAGGATGTTCAGGGCAAACTGCTAATCTTTCACAAACAACTCTTTCAAGAATATCAAAATTAGGGGAAGTTAGTTTTTCAAGAAAATCTAAATTATCTTCACCAACACCTATTTTATTTAAAATTGGATAAGAGATTTTTCCTTTATCCATACTAATATACGGAACTATCATTTTTTCTTGGGAAGATTCAATTGCAGTAATTAACTTAGAAATTTTTTCACTTTCAGGACTAATATTTTTTTGAGATGCTTGTGGAGTAGGAGGAGCAGTAATTTCTATCTTATTTTGGTTAGACTGGGTTTGCTTTTGTTCAGTCTGCACTCCATTTGTTAGCTCTTGTTCAATTGCATTCATATCAGCAAAAGTTACAGTTTTATCTTCATCACCTGACATTCCACTTTTGAGAATCGAGGAGATCATCTCAGTTTTTAATAATTCGCCTCTTTCTTTTTCTGAATTAGTATCAGATTCTATGTTATTTTCATTATTTTTAGAGTCGTTGCTCTTATTTTCTAATTTGAATTTATTTTTTAAATCAAATTTCAACATAGAATCTTCTCCATAATTCCTTACTAGTATGCATACTACGCACCATATTATCAAAAAATAGGCATAATTCAAAGTAAAAGAGGTATGCTGTGCATTTGGACGCACAATGAGTAAAATATTTACAATTTAATTTAATTTACATATGAAATTTACAATTTTGAAAAATGGATTAAATAATAAGCTCCATAATCTAAATCTAAATCCCGTAAATGTATTAAAAACAGATTTTCATAAAATTACAAATCAAAAAGAAAAAAAATTAACTATTCAAAATTTACCTGAATCATCGGTAATAGAAAAAAATGAACCTTTAATTCCAAAATTTATTTCTGTTTCAAAATTAGGTTTTGATAATGCTGAGATCCATGGTGGGGTAACTAAAGATCCAAATGCAAAAGGAGGATTAAAATATACAATTATTGAACCAACTCTAAGTGAGAGAGACAAAGAAAAATTTGAAATTATTAAAAAATTATTAATGACTGAGCTTAGCGTTTCTTTACAAGATATCAAATCAAAACAAAACGCAGAAAAAAGATTAACTAAAAAGATTGCACAGTTAATTAAAAAATATAAATTAGAAATTCCTGCAAAAAATGTATCAAAAATTACCTATTATGCTATTCGTGATTTCATTTACTTAGGAAAAATTGAGCCCTTGATGCGAGACCATATGGTAGAGGAGATTAGTTGTGATGGTACAAACATTCCATTGTACATTTGGCATAGAGAGTTTGAATCAATTCCTACAAATATTATTTTTAAAACAGATAAAGAATTGAATAATTTTGCAAGAAAAGTATCTTACATGTCAGGCAAACATGTTTCAATGGCAAACCCAATTGTAGATGCAGCTCTTCCAGATGGAAGTAGAATCAATTTAACATTAGGACATGAAATTACAAAAAGAGGCAGTACATTTACCATTAGAAGGTTTAGAGCAGACCCAATTACAATAGTTGATTTAATAAAATTCCAAACAATGACTTCAGATATAGCAGCATACTTGTGGTATGTCGCAGAAAAGAATTCTACAATGTTAGTAGCTGGAGGAACTGCAAGTGGAAAAACAACTGCACTGAACGCTTTAGCATCTTTTATTCGACCAGGACAGAAAATTGTTACAATTGAAGATACTCAAGAACTTAACTTACCTCATGACAATTGGATTCCAGCAGTGTCAAGGCAAAACTTTACCGATGGACAAATTGGAGAGATCAATCAATACGATTTGCTTAGAGCAGCATTAAGACAACGACCAGATATTATTGTAGTAGGGGAAACAAGAGGTAGAGAAGCATATACATTATTTCAGGCTATGGCTACAGGACATGGAGGGTTTTCATCGATTCATGCTGACTCTGTTGAAGCCACATTAACTAGACTTGCTTCATCCCCAATGGATATACCTAAAACATTAATCGCAAATACTTTGGATTTAATTTATCTTCAACTAAAATTAAGGGTTAAAGACAAATCGGTGAGAAGAATTATTCAAATTTCGGAAATTGCTGGACTAGATGAAGCTACGGGAGAGATTAAAACTCATGAAATTTTCAAATGGGATCCACATACAGATACTCATATCTTTGCAGGAAATAGTGTTGTTTTAGAAAAAATTAAAGAGAGACATGGAGAAAGTGATGAACAAATAAACTATGAGCTAAGTAAAAGGAAATTAGCAATTGAATGGATGGTAAAAAATAACATTCGAGATCATAAAGAAGTATCAAAAAATATTATGGAATTTTATGCAGATCCGGAGAGATTCTCGGAGAGAAAAAGATTAACGGTGTAAAACTTGCAAAAGTCTTTTGATTATTCAGTTGGCAGTAATAAAAAAAATAAAATAAGTAGTGATTCTGCAGGCTCTATACATGTTTTAAGTTATAGATTGCTCAATAAGCATATTCAATTTTTATATCCCAAACTTTCTGGATTAGAAAAAGCCCTCAAACATTCGATGATGCCAATACCATTTGAGGTATATGTTTGTAGTATTGTATTTTTTAGTCTTATTGCAGGCATAATTGGATTAGCATCAGGAATTGTTATTGCGTTGGTAATTAATATACAACCAATTGCATTTGCATTTATTCTTCCAATTATAGCTAGTGCAGGCATGGCACAGATAGTATTTTTTATTTTACAAATGATGCCACAGATCAATGTTAAAAATAGAGGTGCAAGATTGATTGAAGAGCTTCCACATTTTATTGGATATATGGCCACTTTAGCAACAAGTGGTTTGTCATTAGAAGGTATTTTCAAATCAATAGCAGCAGAAGATTCGGGAGAAGAAATAGTCAAAGACGCAAAATTCATTACAAGAAATATTGATGTGTTGGGGATGGATTTAGTTACTGCGATTAATGATTTGATTAAACGAAGCCCTCCAGGTCCTTATGCTGATTTGTTAGAAGGTGCAATTATTACTGTACAATCAGGAGGAGAATTAAAAGAATACTTTATAGCTACAGGAAAAGTCCAACTCGAAGAAAAGAAAATGGCGATAAAAAAATCAACTGATTCACTAGGAGTTATGGCTGAAATGTATACAATTCTTTTGATTGTGTTTCCATTAATGTCTGTAATCATGTTATCTATTATGGCAATAATGAGTCCTGATTTGGCTGGATTTGATTTAATGACTATTATGAATTTATTGACATATGTGATGGTTCCATTTTTTGGTTTTCTACTGTTGTTTATGATGGATTCGATGGTACCTAAGAGGTAACAAAAATGCAAAAAGCTAAAGCAAGACCAACTAAAAGAAGAAAAGAAGTAAAGATGCCAAAACCATCTATACTTCATTCAAAAAAATTAAGAACTATCATCCCTACCGCAATCGCAGGTTTGATAATTATTTCTCTAAGCCTTTACTATCCACCACTATCTGAAGATTCATCCGTACAAACTAGTGGTATTGTATTTGGAGCACTAGCAATGATTGTTCCTGTGACTTTGGTTCATTTAAAAGAGTCTCAAAGAAAAGATGGGATTGACAAAAATCTTCCCTTATTTTTGTTAGCTTTATCCAGTGCAGTACAAAGTGGTGCAAATCTAATTCGAGCTATTGAAACTACCGCGGATCGTAATATGGGCCCGCTTACTCCTGAATTGAAAAATCTTAGAGCAAATATCAGTTGGGGCATGCCTATTGAGGACGCATTTGAGAATTTTGCTGAGAGAACAGGCACAAAAATGTCAAGAAGGGTATCTAC
This sequence comes from Nitrosopumilaceae archaeon, assembly GCA_042138025.1. Taxonomy (GTDB): domain Archaea; phylum Thermoproteota; class Nitrososphaeria; order Nitrososphaerales; family Nitrosopumilaceae; genus CSP1-1. The sequence continues at coordinate 76,736 of JBHIUZ010000003.1, forward strand.
GCTACTAGAAATGGCCCTGAAAATAGGTGGAGATATTAGAAGTAATTTAGAAATGATTCAACAGCATGTTACAGATTTACAAAATTTAGAAAAAGATAGAAAAGCATCACTTGCTCCATATACTTATACAATCTATATCTCATTTGCAGTTTTTCTAGGGATCTCAGTAATTCTGTCATCACAATTCTTTAGCGAATTTTTAAAAGTTCAAGAAATGCTTCTTGCTTCTCCCGGAGGAGCAGGGGAAGGGGGCATGTTTTCTTCTATCATTAATATGGATATCGAAGCATTAAATTCTGTTTTGTTTAACATGTCCATAATTGAAGCAGTTTTTGGAGGATTAGCAGCAGGTAAAATTGGTTCTGGAAATTATGTTTCAGGAATTAAACATATTATTGTAATGGTTGTTATGGCTGTAGCCGCTTTCATGTTCATATAAGTGGTAAGAGTTTAAGATTTAAGTATAATAATTTTTATTGTGATTATTTTTTAATATCTAATTTTTTTAAGGGTTTTGATGTTCGCCATAAAAATTTACATAAACTAAAAATGTTATTTACCATTTCTGCAGAATTTGTCCACAAGGCAAAATCAGAGTCTGCACCTACACTGAATGAATCATTAGAGACTCTAGAGTTTTCCATGTTTGTTAAATCTGATGCATTCATCATATCTGACATGATCATTTGTTTTCCTTCTTCTACGATTATTCTTCCCTTTGAAGGAAGTTTACCAAGTCTAGTTTCAGTTGGTTTTAATCTTTCAATTAATGGAATAAATTTTTTATCTTCAGTAGAGGTCAAAATTCTAACAGTGCCTCCCTTATCAATACATTCTTTAATTTTTTCGGGAACTGCAGTATGATACATTCTCAATATATCATCAGACGTTGTAACAATGTAAATTGTTTTATCAGAATCTTCTAAAAGTTTTTCAATATGGGAATAGATATTTGCTCTTCCCTGAACTGTTCTAAAAGTTGGCACGTAGTGCCCGTCAGTAATTGGAACAATTTGGTTAATTTTTTTAATTACCTCTTGTCCAATTTTTTCAACTCTATTAATTTCATCCTGTTTTTTTTGTAAAACTATTTTCAAAACTTCTTCTGGCTTTGTCGCGATGCATAGTTTCGGATTAGAAATAGTGGTGGACACAATGCTCATGTTAAGTAATTTATCAATGGTTCTGTAAGTTTTTGTCCTATCTACATCAAGTTCTTTTGCCAAGGCACTTGCGGTAACGGGTCCTAATCTAAGCAGATTCAGATAAATTCTAGCCTCAACTGTCTCTAAATCTAAAATTGAAGATAATTGTAGTATCAATTCAGCCCAATCGTCAGATTGACTTCCAGTAGAGAGATTATCATCTACTATAGATCCATTTTCCAACATGTTGTCTAAACTATCAAAAATGACCTCATAAATTGACTGTCCACTAAATCGGACAAGCTATAATGTTTTTTTTTATATAAGAAAAGTCATTATTTTACTTAATGAGTTTATGAGGGGTTTGATTATTTAATACAGACAGATTTAGTAAAAAGATAAATTGATTGAAAAAAAATTATTATTATGTTTTTAATTATTTTTAATTAATGTTTACCATAAAGGAATAAATGCCTCCTAAAGAGTTTTTCAACAAATGGTAGAACCTCATCATCATAGAAAAGTAGGTTATGCTATGATCGCAGTATCAGCATCTTTAGCTATAATAGGACTTTTACAACTAGCTATAGGAGAAAATGTATTATTTGCTGATGAAATTCAACGAGGAAAAACAGAAGAATTTGAAGCGTGTAAAGAAACTAACTTTGTTGGAGAAGAATGCAGAAAATTTGATTCTAGATTAAAAGTTGATCAATTAGATTCTGGAAAACCATTATCACCATGAGTGATGTGGGGTTTTCATAAATAGAAAAATAAATAAAAAATATATAATTTATCGATAGCCGCTAGCAAGATCTTCCCACATATTTAGATTAGAGGTAAGCTTATTCATTTGATAAAGCGCACCTGTAATAATTCCTGCCTGATAAAAAACATACAAGTAAACTTGTGAATCGGTAGGATCACTATTAGTTAAGCTCAACGTAATCATTGAGAAAAAAAAGAATGTTCCAACAAAAGTAATTATTTTATTAAAAATCCCATCTAAACTAATAATTTTTTTTGTAGCTGCAGCCATTAAGGTTATACTAGATATGATTAGAAAAGTAATCCCTCCGTTATTTTTTACAAATTCAGTGGTCCATTCAATTAGTCCATCTTCTAAAATTGATGAGATTGGCATTGAGGACCCGCCTTGAAGTGCAAAATTTACTGAGCTAAAAAGACCACCTATAATAAAAAATAACAAAAATATTTTTGTGATGATTCGTTTTAATCTTCCTCTGGTTTCAGAAGGATTAATGACTCTTTCAACAATTTTCATTCCATAGATAACACCAATAACAAAAATTGGAATAAACATAATGTTAATAATAATCGGAGAGTCTTTAGAAATTTTTGAGATTTCAGGATGCAATATCAAAAATAGCAAAAATGCACTAATGGCAGCACTTGAAAATACTAACAAATTTCCATAATGATGTCTAGATGAATCTACTTCATAATCCCAATTATACACATTATGAATTAATAAAAAATAGATTAAAGAAAAAGGTAAAAAATGATTTGTTAAAATTATCAATTCTGTTTACCTTATTAATAGAATTAAGCGTGAAATGTATGTGAAAATTTACATTCTATTAATCATATTTGGAGTAATTTTAACAATTTTTGGAATCATATTTCATTTCCAGGGGCAATCAGTTATTGGTCCTGAATCATCGTTTATGTATTCAAATCCAGAATGGATTACCTACGGATTTCAAATGACGGTAATTGGAATTATCCTTTTTGGATTTGGAATAATTTTAAAAGTTATTAAAAATAGTTAGACAGTAACTCTTAATGTTATAGTGCTTCGAATTTTTTCAAGTTTTCGAATTTTAGAAGTGATAAGATTATCCATTTGAGCAGAGTTTTCTGTTTCTGCTTCAACTACTATATCATATTCACCATAAGTAATCATTAAAGATCTTATTTCTTTAAATTGACGTAAATGAGATGCCAGTTCATGTTCCTTACCAATATCACAGCTTAACAAAATGTAAGCTTTTTCCATGATATGATAAGACTGATGTTAGGTATTAGTTTAACTTGCTACTACAATGAGCAAGATTATTTTTTGCCAAATATTTTTGATGATACTCTTCAGCTTTAAAAAATTTCTTTATTGGAACAATTTTAGTCACGATTTTTTTGCCAAATTTTTTTATTGCCGCATTTTGTAATTCTTCTTTCAACTTTTTGGCTAAAACCTCTTGCTCTTGATTATGAAAAAATACTGCGGATCTATATTGTTCTCCTACATCTGGGCCTTGTTGATTAATTGTCGTAGGGTTATGATTGTTCCAAAATATCATTAGTAGTTCTTCATAAGACACAACGGAGGGATCATATTCAATTTGAATTGCTTCAGCATGCCCAGTTGTTCCCGAGCAAACATCATTATACGTAGGATTATCAGTATGACCGCCGGTGTATCCTACCTGGGTGGATTCAACTCCCTTAATTTGACTAAATAATTCTTCAACGCCCCAAAAACAACCTGCAGCAAATGTGGCTTTCATAAATTTATTCGTACAACGAACGTAATAAATTCTTGTCCGATTAGTTGTATGTTCAATTTACACATAAACCATGGTATTATACAGATATGTTTTGGTTATTCATGGCTCTAAAACCTTCAGAAGGTAATAAAGACAGTCAAAAAAAAATGAGAGTTAATTCAAATTTGGATATGCAAGAATTTTATCTCATGGAAAAACTCTACCAAGTTATGCGAGATGATAAAAGACGTGGAAAGAGACCATCAGCTCAAGAATTTTACTTGATGGAAAAATTATACCATACGATGGTAAATGACAAAAATCGTAATAAAAAATTATTAAAATCTGAAAATTAAAATCCAGCAAATAATGGTTCTCTAGGCTTCATTATTTCCCGTAAAACTATTGTTGCAAAAGAACCTCTTGAGAGGGTAAAGGAAATAATGTTTTGATTTGTTTTGACATCATCACATTTTATTGAAGAATTTCTAAATCCTCCCTCATTACTAATCTCTTGCATATCTTTTTGGAAAAAATCTTTTGGGCTTAATTCCTCAAGTTCTAATATTTTTGAAATTTGGTAATGAAAACGAGTTTTTTTATAATATGAGTACCCTATAACTGGAACCGATAATCTTTGGGTAGAAATATTCGAATATTTTCCAATAATCCCATCTTTATCATAACAAACGTCACCATGTTGAGGGGAAAACAAATCTTCGCCATCGTTAAAAGCTGCACTCAAAGTTAGATTAAATAAAAATGATTGATAAGCTTGAACATAAAGTCTTCTTATTGCTAAAGGAATTGCTCGAATTGCATTTTTAGAATTATCATTTTTAATTATTTCTCTAATAACAATACGCTCTAAATCCATTTGATACGGTATCTCGTCAATTAATTTAGCATATTTTGATTTATCTTGTAGTTTTTCTCTTAATTTAGAATTCTCATTAGAATCATATTTTGAAGTGAATGTAAGTAAAAGGTCAACCGCCTTATCATAATCTTTTTGTAAAAGTGCTTTTCCAATTAAATGAGTTACAGGTCTTTTTGAACCAAATCTTTGATATCCATAAAAATTTAAAATTTTTTCATACTCATCAAATTCTTCTAGAGCACTAGTGATGTCAATAATTTTAATTTGGAAACGGTTTCCAATCATATCTTTTTTAGAAAGAGGTTTGTTTACAAAACCAATTTTTACAAGTGAGTATTTTTTTTCAGAGATGGTATCTAGTGATTTAGTTCTTTGCTCAGAACAAACAAATTGTTCAGTAACTGCAGATGCATCCTTTAGTCCAAGAGATTTTAAACGTATGCCATACTTGTTAAAAATATTTGAAAGTGCATGATTAGTGTCAATTCTTGATTTTTTTAATTTATAGATAGCATAATTCCCTTGTGTAGAAATAGAATTTGTGGCTTTTTTTGATAAAACCTCAAAAACTTGAAAATCTTCTGGATTGGTTCTAATTTTTCCTCCACAACCTTGAAAATCAGTACTGTACACAGTAATTCCTATTTCAGAATCAATTGTAGGAATCACTGCTCAATAATCACAGTTACAAATTTAGAAACTACTAAGTCATCTGTTTGTATACTAAGTAGAATTTTATGGATGTCTGGAACTGCATTTGCATTAGCAGAGATTGTTATCTCAATTTTTTTTGTGGAATCATCATTAAGTTTAAATGAATTTGGGGCATCATGTTTTATTATTAGATCTGAAAATTGAGCAGTGGATGAAGATGTAAATGAAAAATCAGAATCAGTTCTTGTGTTGGGAATTAATGATAAATTAATTTGTGTCTGTTCTCCTTTTTTCAAAATCAGTTTATTTTTATCAGACTCTACATCAACATAAGTTGGTAAAGTAGTATCTACAAAGCCAATATTATTTTCAGCCCATTCGGTAAACCAGATTTTACCACCTGAAATTGTAAAATCAAATACTTGTGCCAGTCCACAATCAGGTATTCCCTCACAGTCTGCCCAATTGGGGTTTTTTGAAGGAATCATGTATTCAACTAATGTTTCTTTAATTGGATCAAAGATAGCTATTCGATTTGCAGTTTGTTCATTAAAAACAAGTTTTCCATCTTGATTAAAAGCAGCCCAATAAGGTCTAGAGACAGGGGATTTTATCACTCCTGATGAATTTCCATAAGAAGATAATTGAGGATTAGAAGTAATGTATTTAGTGAATGACTCAGATTCCGGGTCAAAACTAAAGAAAAAATTACTTGACGTGTCTAGTATCCAGATTTTTCCGTCATCATCAGATGCAATGCCGTTTGGGGTATTCATACCAGGAGGAAAATTGTAAATATCGATTAAATCAAATAATTGAGTTTCGTTATTGCCTATTTGAAATATTTTTTCTTGATTTAGTTTTGCTAAAACTCCGCCAGTTTTAAAAATCCAATTAGTATACCAGATGTTTTTTTGAGGATCTACAGTAAATCCTGCAGTCACAGAACCCTCAACTGGGGAAGGGATGTTCAAAAAGGAAATTCCTTCTGTATTTTGAGTTACGTCTAATAAGGTTAGTTTGCTACCGGTAAAATCATTAACTATAATATTAGAGCCTTCAATAGACAAGCGTTGAGGTAATGAATCTGCAGATTTTGGATAGTCTGTCCTTTCATATTTTTCATCGGGGATTGAGAATTTCCAAATTCCATCAGTTGCTTCATCTGTAAACCAAATACTCGCATCTGGAGAATAATCAATACCCCACATCATTGAACGCGCTCCTAGTGGCCATCGCGGATTTTGATATTCGGTAAATTGTTCTGTTATAGGATCAAACTTTGCGACTTTACCAGTATTGGTTTGGGTAAACCATAGATTCCCAATTGGATCTGAAGTAATTGCTAAAGGTTGGGTACATGGAGTTGGAATTTTATATTCAGTAACATAATGATTAGATTTCGCCATATCTTCAGAACCACAAAATTGTGCACGTTGAACATCAGGATAATTATCTAATGGTGTACCTGTTTTGGTATTAACTGAAGCAGAATTCTCAGGAAGAATACCAGGAATTCCAATTACTACTCCAGATGTCATCATTATTCCACCAAGAAAAAGAAACATAATGATTCCCTTTGTTTTTTTCTTCACAGGAGAAATTTCACGATAGCCTTGTTATATCTTATTCCAATAAAATAATTAACTAATCAAAGAAAATCAATTATAATAATTTCAAATTACCGGTGATTTTATCAAGCATGTTTTCAGGAGCAGGACCCAATGAAATACAAGTAGTAGTGCCTGGAGCTATTTGAGTATGACCTGCATCAGTAACTTCAGACCAAGGTAATCCAAGATCAATAGCATGTTTTTTGATATCTTCAAGTTCTTTTGGGCCAGAAACCTTGAGGACGATTTTTTCTTGTCCAATCCACCATTTATCAAACCATTCAGGGTGAGACTTTCTGACATTTTCAGCTCCTAATACACAGGCATGTCCTACTTGAGCGGCAATCTTTCCTTTACCCATTTCAAGGTCGGTTCTAACTACGATTACTTGCTTTATGTCACTCATAGGTAAAATGTAAAAGAGGTAGATGAAAAACTTTTGAATTAAATTATTGTCTTTTTAAGACTCATTATGTATTATGATGTAGTAATTGCAGGTGGAAGTATTGCTGGATTACTATGTGCTAGAGAAGTGGCAAAAAATGGTAATAGTGTATTAGTTTTAGAAGAGGATTATGAGATTGGGACTCCTGAGCATTGCGGGGGATTAATTAGTAATACTGCTTTAGAGGAGCTTGGAATTATCCCAACTAGAAAAATCTTTGATCATTATATTGAATCAGCTGAAATTTTTTCCCCGAGAGGTAAGAAAATTTCTATTGAATCTAAAAAACAAAAAGTTGCAGAAGTTAACAGGAGGGAATTAGACAAACATGTAGCGCATCAAGCAAAGAAAAATGGTGCAGAAATTAGAGTCAATACAAGTTTCAAAGAGATAGTAGGTGATGAAGTAAATACTTCAGATGGAAAAATAAAATGTAAGATTTTAGTTGATGCTAGGGGAGTATCTTCTCTGATTTCCAAAGATAGAACAGGTATTCTTTCATCAGCTCAATTCGAGGTATATGCTGATTGGATTAAAAAAGAAAATGTAGAAGTTTATCTTGATCAAAAAAAATATCCCGGCTTTTTTGCGTGGATAATACCTTCAGCAAATGGAATTGGTAAAGTGGGAGTAGCTGGAAGGGGGATTAATGCATCCAGTGCATTGGAATCCTTCCTTAAGCAAAGAGGAGGTTTTTCTACTATAAGAAAAATTTTTGCGCCTATTTGGATTAAAGGACCAATTGAAAGGTTTGTATCAAAAAATATAGTAATTGTAGGAGATGCCGCAGGGCAATCAAAACCAACTACAGCTGGAGGAATCTATTCTAGTGGAATGGGAGGCATTTTGGCAGGTAGAGCGATTTCAAAATACTTGATGTCAGAAAACGAAAAAGATCTGGAAGAATATCAAAAATTGTGGCTTCAAAAATTTGGTAATGAATTTAAAAAACAGTTACTGGCAAGAAAGATACTTGAACGATTAGATAATGATAGTATTGATAAATTATTTGAGTCCATAACTCCTAAAATCTTAAATGAAATATCAAATCATGATGATTTTGATTTTCATACAAGTTCAATTATAAAACTGCTTGGTGCAATAGGTTCATTCAAGGCAGCAAAGATTATGATTACTAGTGAAATGAAAAACCTTCTATTGGGAAATCCTTGAATTGTAAGGAACCTATAAATTCAACTTGGAGAGTCAGCTGATTATGTCGTCTACAATATCTTTACCAGTATGTAGTTGTTGTCATAGACATATTATGCCAAATGATAAAAGCGTAAAATTCAACTGTCCTAAATGTGGAGAAGTTCTCATTTGGAGATGTCAGAGTTGCAGAGAAGCAGCAAGATCATATACTTGCAGTTCATGTAATTTTAGAGGACCTTAATAAAAATGGCACAACTTTTGTTAATAGTGAAAATACTCCCTACAGGAACAGAAGTAGATTTAGATAAGCTTGCTAAAAAAATACAATCGACGCTTAAAGAAGGCATAGTATTAAGAAGATTTGAGAAAGAACCGTTAGCTTTTGGATTACACTTCCTTAAAGGGGAGTTTGTCTTAGATGATAAGGAAGGTCAAATGGATTCATTGGAAAATACGGTCAGAAATACAGAAGGAGTAAGTGAGATGGAAGTATTGAATATGAGCCGGATGTCAGTTGACATGAAATAGGTGTTCTGAAATGACACGAAAAGAAGATCAATTACAAATGAAAATTGGAGAGGCAAAGCAAAGAGATGTTGGGAAAAAAAGAGCTCGGATTGGACCAGATGCAATGGATTATCTCAAGGCAGCTCCTGGGGACGTAATTGAAATAAGTGGAAAGAGATCTAGTTGTGCAATCGTATGGCCAGCTGATGAAGACGAAAAATTTCCGGATATTATAAAAATTGACGGCCAAACAAGAAAAAACGTAGGAGGGGCATTAAATGATATTGTTAAAGTAAAAAAAGTAATCACAAAAACTGCAAAAACAGTTATTCTAATGCCTGTAAATGATGCAGTAACAGTTGATAAAGAATTTACAGATTTTGTGAAAAATCGACTAAAGGGACTTCCTCTTTCTCAAGGAGATGAAATATCAGTAATGATTTTAGGAAACTCAATGGATTTTAAAATTAATAAAATTTCTCCTAAAGGAATTGTAAAGATTGATCGTACAACATCACTTACAATTCTAGAAGAAACATCTGTAGATAGAAAAGTTCGAGTAACATATGAAGAAGTCGGTGGATTAAAATCAGAAATAAAAGCAATGCGAGAAATTGTAGAGCTGCCATTAAGACATCCAGAACTTTTTAGTGGATTGGGAATTGAGCCTCACAGTGGAATTTTATTATATGGTCCACCCGGATGTGGAAAAACATTGATTGCAAAAGTACTGGCAAGTGAGTCAGAGGCAAACATGTATTCAATAAATGGACCTGAAATTATGAATAAATATTATGGAGAAACTGAAGCAAGGTTACGTGATATTTTCAAAGAAGCAAAAGACAACTCACCAAGTATTATTTTTATTGATGAGATAGATGCAATAGCACCTAAACGTGAAGAAGCATATGGAGATGTTGAAAAAAGAGTTGTTGCACAACTTTTAGCTTTGATGGATGGATTAACAGATAGAGGAAATGTTATTGTTTTAGGAGCAACTAATAGACCTGACAGTGTTGATCCTGCATTAAGAAGACCAGGTAGATTTGACCGAGAAGTAGAGATATCTGTTCCAAATGAGGATGGAAGATTAGAGGTTCTTTTAATTCATACTAATGGAATGCCCATTGCAGATGATGTAAACTTGAAAAATTTGGCCTCTGAGCTTCATGGATATACAGGAGCGGATATCAAATCATTATGTAGGGAGGCTGCAATGAAATCAATTCGAAGGTATCTTCCTGAAATTGATTTAGAAACTGAAAAAATTCCAACAGATATTCTCAAATCAATGGAAATTAGATTAATGGACTTTTACGATGCCATGCATGAAGTAGTACCAACTGCAATGCGTGAATTCTATGTTGAGAGGCCTAAAGTTTGGTGGCAAAATGTCGGAGGATTAGAAGAAACCAAACAAGCACTTCGTGATAATTTGATTCTTGCGATGAAGGAACCAAACAAATTTTTGAAAATGGGTATCAAACCTCCTAAAGGTGCTTTACTTTATGGTCCACCTGGATGTGGAAAAACATTACTAGCAAGAGCTTTAGCTACTGAAAGTGGAGCAAACATGATCTTAGTTCGTGGGCCTGAAATTTTATCAAAATGGGTTGGAGAGTCAGAAAAAGCAATCAGAGAAATATTTAGAAAAGCAAAAACATCTTCTCCATGTGTTGTAATCTTTGATGAACTTGATTCACTTGCAAGATACAAGACCGGTGAAATGAATGGGGTGGGGGAAACTATTCTAAGTCAATTATTAACTGAAATGGAAGAGGGTATTTCTTCACGAGTTGTTGTGGTAGGGATTACAAATAGACCAGATCTACTGGATAGCTCAATGCTTAGGACTGGGAGACTTGACCTTATGTTATTTGTACAACAGCCAGACGAAAAAGGTAGATTAGAAATTATAAAGATTTTAACTGAAAAAATGCCTTTAGCTGCTGACATTAAATTACAAGAAATAGCAGTGGCTACACAAAACTATTCTGGGGCGGATCTTGCAGCGCTTTGTAGAGAAGCAGCGGTACATGCAATGCAAAATAATTCAGCAAAAATTACTAGCAGTGATTTTGCTGCAGGGTTAAAGAATGTTAAACCATCAATTACTAAAGAAGTTGAACAATGGTATAGTAACATTAAAGAAAGTATTTCAAATGTAGTTCCAAAAACAATAGATAAGACGTTTTACGGTTAAAATGACAAATTTACCTCTAAAAGATTTAGTATATGATACGATAAAGGAGAATGAGTCGTTAACTGATGGAGAATTATCAAAAAAATTAACTAAGGAAGGATTACTAATTCCAGAAGATGTATTCAATAAATTATTGCTTGATTTAGAAATTCTCGGGTTAGTTAAAGTTTCCTGGTTAACAAAGGATGTTCGAAGAATTGAGGTGGTAATTGAAAAAGAGGATGAGGATGAAATAGAATTAAAAAATAAAGAAATGATGGAAAAAGATTATGAAGCTAGTTTTCCAGGTACTGAAAATAATTCATAAAATCTAGAATCTAATATTAAAAGCTGCATCTATAGCAATTCCTACAAAAATTATTGTTAGATATGGAGCAGTTACCTTGTATGCCTTCCATGCAAATTCAGCTGTAGGATTTTTTGTTAATTTGTAATGATATACTAGCATTAATCCTCCAGAAACTGCTGCAACAGCTAGATAAATTATTCCTAAACCAAATGTGTATAAAATTAGGGAATATGGCAAGAGAATAGCCGTGTTCAAAAGAATGTATTTTGAGGTTTTTTGCATCCCAACAATTACTGGAAGCATTGGAACTTTAGCCTCAGCATAATCATCACGTATTTTCATAGCAAGGCACCAAAAGTGGGATGGAGTCCAAACAAAAACAAGAAATCCAATTAAAAATCCTAAAATGTCCATTGACCCAGTTGCAGCCGACCATCCCGCCATTGAAGCTGCACTTCCAGCAAATCCACCTATTACAATGTTAGATGAATTTAACCTCTTTAACCATGCAGTGTATACTATTACATAGAAAAATATTCCAAGTGCAATAAAAAATGTTGAAACTAAATTCAAAGTAAAAGCAGCATAAATTACTGAAGATGCACTAACACCTATTCCATATACTAAAACATGATTTGCCTTCATCTTTCCTGAGGGGATAGGTCTGCTGCTCGTTCTCTTCATCAAAGGATCAATATCTTTATCATAGTAATGATTGAGTGCACTTGAACCGGCTGAAGCAAGGGATCCGGCGATAATAATGTGTAACAATCCAAAGTAATCAAGATCTGGTCCAATTAACTTACTTGCAGCAAACATAGATGTTACTGCAGTAATTACAAGCAAAACGACAATTCTTGGTTTAGATATTTCTATGACTTCTTTAACGCCCAATTCGATTAAGGCGGCTTTTATAGCCATTTAATTTCTTCGACTAGAAATATCAAATGTCAAAAGAAATAAGTATCTCAGAACTTCCAGCTAGCACAAATGAGTAACTGGGATCTAATGATGCCTGGAATG
>JBHIUZ010000004.1:0-79656 GCA_042138025.1 Nitrosopumilaceae archaeon
CAACAGCTGAAAGATTAATTGAAAAAGGTCTTGCAGTTCCTGCAGCCTAATCTTTACTTTTTATTTTATTTCTATTCTTAAGAATAATTAAATCAGGAATAAATAAATTTTTTTAAGATGGGATATTATGATACAAAAAAAGGTATACAAGAGTATACAAAAAGATCCCAAAAATGGGGCGGAATTAAACTAATCAAAATTTTAAAAAAATATCTCCCAAAAAATTCCACATTGCTAGAAATTGGCATGGGGCCTGGAAGAGATATTAATATTTTAAAAAAAATTTACAATGTAACTGGTTCAGATCGTTCAAAGGCGTTTTTAGATAATTACAAAAAACTAAACAAAAAAGCTAATTTACTAAAGATTGATGCGGTAACATTAAGAACATCTAAAAGATTTGATGGAATTTACACCAACAAGGTTTTACAGCACCTAACTAAAAGAGATCTTAAAAAATCAATTAAAAGACAAAAAGAGATTTTAAATCCTGGTGGAATTGCTTTTCATTCTTTTTGGAAAGGAAACAAAACAGAATACAAAAGGGGACTTCGATTTGTATATTATGAAAAAAATCAGTTAAAAAAAATTATTGGAAAAAATTTTGATATATTAGAAATTAAAATTTTTACAGAAATGGAAAAAAATGATTCGATCTACGTAATATTAAAAAAATCTAGTTAGGAATCCTCACACTCGAAGTGGGAATGTCACCCAGCAACTGAGTGTGAGAAAACCTAGGGTATAATGGATATGTGAAAAGTTATCTTTGTGTTTGTAATTTTCTTCCAACAATTAAGAAACTAGTTAAAGTTCACAGAGCCAAAGCTTTCACGCATCGTTCTGCTTGACTTCATGTTATAATCATATATGATTGGAGAGTATTCCTTTAGAACATCTTTCATCGAATCTAAAGTGTCCTCCAAATAAAATCCTGGGCAGTCACCAGTAAATTGAAATGTCGCATGTACTCTAGCTTTACCTTTTTCATTTTCAAGCCAAGTTGAAAATGGGTAAAGATAGCAAACACCTGGTCTATCAGGATGCATTGTACATCCTCCTTTGTCATCTAAGAATCTACAGGAGATGTGGGTTCCATCATCCGCTTCTGTTTCATCAGTTTTTCTTTTAAGATTAATTGTAGTCATGCTCGTATATTGTCCAGAAGGTCCAGGTTCTTTCCATGTAGTAAGTATAGTTTCATTTTTAATAAATTCTGAAATTTTTTGATATTTTAAACCCTTTCCAATAGTTATCAAGTCATCTGATGTTAATGGCAAACGTCCTTGTCTATCACAGCAATTATGGCAATCAGGCCAATAACATTTCCATAAAACAAATTTTTTTTCTCCAGTTAAAAATGGTATATGAAAAACGACATCATTTATCTTTGTAGCATGATCTGCTACATCATTACGTTTTCCTAAAACAAATTCTTTAATGATAGGGTCAATCTCCCAATTTTTTTCCAAAAGATTCAATGATTCTTCTATTTCTTTTTGAGACAACTATGCAATTATAACCAGATCTAAAGTTATTATTAATGTTGAGTGACAAAGGAAAATATGCATCAGCTACCGAAAATAGGAGATTTGTTTGGCATGAAATTGTGTGGCCCCTGATATTACAGGTAAATGATGTATCATTTTCTCTCAAACAATATCAAAAAAAACGTGATGAGGTATGTGCTAAAAAAAATGTCGAAATTTCAACAACATCTCGAGGATTAGTATCACTACTACAAAAAGGAATTTTAATTAAAGAAAATGATCTTTATTCTATTCATTTTAGATTGATTGCATATATGAGATTAAAAGCTGATTGCGATTATGCAACGGCAATTCATGAAGTTAGAATGACAGGTTAATTTGTGATACCAAATAATTATATTCCAACCCAAGGCTATCGGTTTTTGGTAGCCCGATAGTCTAGTGGCCAAATAATTTTAGGTTAAGGATTCTGCCCTCTGGATCTAATGAGAGGATAGGCAGAGACGGCAGTTCGAATCTGCCTCGGGCTACTTGTTAATTATCTAGATGCTTGGGCAACTCTTTCGAGTTCGTGTTTTTTCTTAATTGATGGCGAATTAGGATCATTTTCTGATGCACTAATAAGATGTTCAGCTAAATGCTCCTCAATTGCCTTCGGATTAGAAAATGTAGCATCTCTTACACTTTCTGCAATAAATCGTAAAGCCATATCAACTCGCCTTAGAGGTGCAACATCAACTGAAACATGATAAACTGTGCCACCATAAACAATTCTTGTTGTATCCTCGTTTGGAGCAGAGTTTTCAACAGCCCTAACCAAAACCTCTATGGGATTTTTACCAGTTTTAAGGTGAATAATTTCAAGTGTTGCCTTTACAACGTTAATGCTGTGAGCTTTTTTGCCACCCATTCTGCCAGTATTTTTAGCATATTTTTTTCCAAAATGCATAATTTTGTTTGCTAATCTTTCAACTATGTTGACATCTGCCTTGTTAAATCGTTTAAGAGCTGAGCGACCAAAGGTATAAGGCATTATAGTTTTTTTCAAAGAAATTGCGTTTTTCAAACCAATGTCATGTATTTCAATACCTGAAAGATCCCACTTTCTAAATAAAAGTAAATTTTGTGATTCCAAAATTATCTCCTTGGTTTTTCTTTCTTACCCCGTACTAGTTCTCGCAATGAAGTATCATTTACTTTAAAAACTTTGAATCTAACACCGGGAATATCTCCCATTGCACCACCTTGAGTTGCACCCATTCCTTCTAGGGTTACTTCATCATGTTCATCAATGAAATTCATTGCACCGTCTCGAGGTAAGAATGCAGTTACTGATTTACCATTTTTTATTAATTGAACACGAACACATTTTCTAACTGCAGAGTTTGGTTGTTTTGCTTCAATTCCAACTTTTTCTAAAACAATTCCTCTTGCCTGAGGAGAACCCCCAAATGGATTTGCTTTTTTGTCTAAACCAAGTTTTCTTCTCTTAAAAGTTGCTATAGCCCATCTCTGTCTTTTCTTTTTTGCTTTTAGAACTCGTCCTGCAAATAATCCAAGTGGAGATTTAGCCATAATATTACCACTCCATTGTAGGTGCAGGACTATTAATCAAAACACTTGAAATTTCAAAATATCTTTTTGCTAATAGTCTTGCTTTTTCTGCATTACGACCTTCGCGTCCAACAACAATACCTTTCTTTTTAGGATCAACTAAAACAATTGCTTGTAATGTTCCATCATCTCTTTTATTTATTTTAACTTCAGTAACTAATTTTGAATTTAGAATATTTTTTAAAAATTTTGTAGCATCGTCAGAATATTCAACTAATTCTACATTTCGTTTGACAATGTTTTGGAGATTTTTAATATGACAGCCACCCTTCCCAATTGCAAGACCCATTTTTCCTTCATTGACAACAAAAATGACTCTATCTTGCTTTTCGTCTTCAACACAATCTCTTGCGGTAGCACCAGTTACATTTTGAAATAACGACATTAATCGCATTTGATCAGTAGATAATTTAATTGATTGTGGCAAGGTAAATTCCTATTTATGACGAGCCCTCTCGCTCTCATTTAAACTTTCATGAAATATATTCACAATAAATTTTCTATTCATCTTCAGTCAGTTTTTGATTCTTTCATTATTGATTTGATGTTAGCATCACTTACCGAGGTAAGTGAAATGGTAGATACTCTAAATTGTAATCCACATAATCTTCCTAACGCAACAGAAGAGCCTTCAAATTGAACAGTGGATATTTTTTCTTTTTTTGCACCCTCAATAATTTTTTCAGCCATTTTTTTTGGTGCTGACTGTGAAAGAACAATTAATTTGGAATTTTTTAATGAGTTGAGTACTTGCTTACTACCTATGATACTCTTTTTTTCTTTTTTGGCATCTTTTAATGCTTTTTCTAATGTTTTACTCATTATCTAACTAATTTTGAATCAGTTAGGTGACCTTTATAGGTTTATGGAAGCTTTTTGTCACAAGCTACCATTTAGTAGTCTAAATTTTCTTACAGTGGATAAAAACTAGCATTAAGTTAGAAAACTAAAAAGTGACGAAAAAATATTTCCAATTTGTTCAAAGAGGTCAGTTGTTTCTCGATTATTGGATTTAACCAAGTTTTGCTCTTGCTCTAATGAGGGCGATTCTTCAAATTGAAGTTTTTTCATATTTGTATAACTGGATAATTGTGATTTAGCCTCTTCAAGATTATTTAAAATAATTAAATTCCCAGGGGATGAAACTAGGGCTCTATCATATGTCATTATTGCCTCATCGTATTTACCCAAGTTTGCTAGTGCATTTGCTTTATTGTTGAGAGTTTGAGGGTTCTTTGGATCAATCGATAATGCATAATCATAATGAATAATCGCTTCATCATAAAATTTCATTTTTGCAAGAGCTGAACCTTTGTTTGTTAGAATATCAACATTTTGTGGATCTGCAAGTAAAGACTGATCATAGTAATAAATTGCATCTGCATATTTGCAAAGGCGAATCAGTGCGGGTCCCATACTATCATAATATGAAATTGAATCAACAAATTCATTTTTATCACAACTTAGATTAATTTGGTTTAGCATTATTCCAAGCTCAATATCTTCAACTGATAAATTATCTTGTGTTTTTGGAGAAGCTGGTTTTTTTTCATTTGTTGGTTGTAAATTTCTTTTTTGTTCAGTGCTTAGAGTATCTTTTTCTTTTATTATTTTTTCAGTTGATGTGACTGGTTTTTTATCAACAGGCTTTTTGTCATCAACAGCTTGTTTTTCTTTTTTAACCTCTTGAACTTCGTTATCAGAGGTTTTATCTTCAATTGGATCTTGTTCCACAGTTTCAATTGTTTTAACATAATCAAAGCTAGTGTATTCTTCAGAGTCCCCATAAAATGCCGAAATGGAATAAGTTCCTTCAGTTTTAAAATTTACACCGTCTTTTACTAAAAATGAAACTGAAAATTCTAATTCAGAATCAACGTCCCCAAAATAAAATCCAGTAGGAGTTCCAAAAGGATCATAAATTCCAATTAATACTGAATCTTGATCTTTAACTGATACTAATCCTATGATAGTTACAGTATCACCATCCTGATAGACTTCTTGGTCAGTAAACATGGCTAATATTTCAGGTAAGAAAAAATCAAAATCATCTTCTAAAATAGATTCGTGGTTATCATAATTTACCATTTCAAAATTGGTTTCAGCCTCAAGTTTTCCATAATCCAAAGTAATAGCATATGTTCCAGGGGTATCATAAAATGGGGAATCAAGTTTTATGGTTTTTGAAAAAGTGTTATCATCTTGAATGTCTACTTGGTTTGCAGAAAGAATTCCTCCATCAGGATCAAAAATTTGCAAAGCCACTACAGGCATTTTTTTTTCTTCTACGATGCCAGATATTACCATAGAATCGCCTATTTCATATGCATCCTTATCAGTTTCAAGTATTATTGAATCACCTTCTGCAAAAACTGGAATTGTCATTACAGGAATAAACAATATTACAAATACGAAAACTTGTATTTTGGACCCCAACACAAAGCTACGACTTGCAATTAAATATATAATAATTGTGTAGAATTGATACGTTTCAAAAAAGAAACCTTTTCTTAAAATTGTTTTTCATATTTTAGTGGATTAAAGTAATTTCAAAGAATTGTAGGCCAAAAAGTCATCTAAAATCTCATGAAATCTAGGGAATTTAATAATTTTTTATCTGAGTGTAACTTGTAATAAAGTAACATAGTATAGTAATCACCTTGATTTAATTTAATAATCATGGTAGGCATATATGAAATAATTTTAGCTATATCTTCAGTAATAATCTCATTAATTATATTAATAGTGATTAAAATTCTTTTTAAAACAAAATTAACAAATCTTGAAGGAGCTACAAAGTTACTTGGTTTACTTTCCTTCATTATCATAACTATTGAAGCAGTATATCTAGGACTTGTTTTTGAAATTTATGAAATAGTCTCAGGGGTTATTGCATCAGTAGGTGTTGCGTTCGCTCTAGTAACTTTTGCATTACAAAACCACTTAAAAAATATCGTATCTGGAATTGGTTTGTACCTTAATCCATTAATTAGTATTGGAGATATGATAGAAATTGATGGACATAAAGGAGTTATAATTGAATTTCATTTAATGAAAACTACAGCATTAACAGAAGATGGAAAACATTTTTTTATTCCAAATTTAAAATTTAGTGAAAGTGTGACACTTATCTCACATAAAAAAAGAAAATAACATCAGTGTTTTCTGTTATTAACTGTAGATTTGGTTCAATAAATTGTAAAGTTTTGCTTTTTCCAAAGTAATTTTGGCATTTTTTGAATCTATAATACGCATTGTGAAGAGAATAACAAATTGAATAACTTGGGATGAAGAAACTTGTATATTTTCTGGCAAATGTAAAAGAATCTTCCTTTAGTATTTACTAATCAAAATAGAAAATTTGTGATAAATCAAGATAGAACCCTAATGAACAATTCAAAAATTATTAAAAAATTTCTGTCTAGTGCAATCAAGATTGAAGACTAATGAAATATGTAAATTATGAATGTAAAGAAAATTTGTCTTTAAAAAAATCCAAACGGTTGCTTCAATGAATGTTGTTTGGAGATAAAAATTGAATAAAAACTAGTTTATTATTCTTAAAAATTAAATCTAAATTTCAAATTACTTAAATTAAATAAATTTCTATTCTTTGAGTTTACTTTCTTCAAAAGTATCCGAACCATACCAGCAGTATCTAAAATAATCTAAGCACCATTCATGAAACATTGGATCATTTCCATAGAACATTTCACTCATATCAGCCTCCCCTTGAGTGTTGGGAAAAAGAACACATGATTCTTTTTCATTAAGTACTACAATTGTTGATACCTTTTCATTCATTTTTCTTTCAACTAGTCCTTTTTCTATTAGTTTTGGGAAACCTAATTTTTTTAATAGTTCTTTCCTACCTTTAGGAGTTACAGATGTACTAGAAAAAATGTAATTGAATTTAACTCCTGTTTTTACTTTTTTTATTAGAGGTTCGATTAGATCTAATGGGACTTCATACAATGCCTCGTAAATGTATTCATTGGCATTTTTGTAGATTTGTTTCCATTGTTCTAGTACTTTTACTACTCCTTTGATGTGTTTACCATTAGCAAGTTGACCTGATCTCATAATAAATTTAGTTGGAATGTCACTAAAATCATGATCTTCAAAATATTCCATATTTTGAGATAAAAAAACAAGAGATGGTACCTGAGTACACATTGTCTTTCCAAAAGTAGTGAGAGTATAATTTCCATCGAAATCTTTTTGAATTAATTTAGAATCTTCTAATCTGGTAAAATTTCTATGCATTTCTTGTTTTGTTGTATCAAGTTTCTTTGCCAGACTAGTTATTGTATATTTTTTTTCAAGTAAATTAAAAAGAATTTGGAGTCTTTGGGGACTAGCAAGTTCAAGAAAGTGTTTTGCCGATCTTTCGTAAAGGTCTGCCATACGAAATTAAAAATCATTCTTAAATAAAAAAGAAGATGGATCCCTAAGAAGCTAGGAACACTCCTATACCAGCTCCTATCGTTATTCCTAGGCCTAAAAATAAAAGGTCAAAAGCAATAACTTTTTTGAATCTAGCGTGCATCATTTTATCCCAGATGCTTGGGAGTTTGGTTGGAATTGTTTGTGTTTTCATAAAAATACTATGCTAGATGCTATTGATATTAAATAGTCATAATTGATGGTGACTAGTCATAATCAAATATTTTTTCTTCGAAAAGTACAATATACGATTAATAAAATAACAAATATCCCATGAGTATTCTAACACCTGAAAAAATAAAGTCACTAGAAGCTTCGTGTAATGAGCTATCAAAGCTTAATGAAGTAAGACATGTATCGGTGATCAACAAACTTGGCAATATCGTAGCTGGTGGAACAAAAAAAGGAATTGTACCAATGATAAATGAGCAAAAAGTTAGAATGGTATACATGCAGCTTCAGCTTGATTATCAAATGCGAAAAGAATTAGATGAAATTCTAGGTCCTATTGATTACATTGCATCAAGAAGAAAAAAACTTCTTATGATTAGTGTACCAATTCAAGATTATCTTGTATTAATTACAGCTAATCCTGATGCTAATGATAAAAAAATAATCAATAATGCAGAAAAATTGTTTGATGAACTGTCATTTAGTTAGATTATCAAATAAAAGGCTTAATGCCTCATTAAACATTTTATTTAATTCTGCTAATCGTTTTCGGTTTACTAATAAAGTTCTCTTATCAAACCATTCTTCTGACAAGTAAAGTCTTCTATTCATTTCAATCTGAATCCAAGGTACAGGATTATTTCCATATGTTTTAGTTATATAGCCACCCAAGAAAGGATCATTGAATTTTAAATCTTTCTCGTTTAATGAAAAAGATTTTTTTAAGCATTCACCTAAAAGTTGAAGCATTTCTTCTGAAGAAGTTTTTCCTTTTTGATTTGAAATGCAAAATAATGGTCTGGGTTTAGCATTACCGTCTGGAGATATCGATGGAGCTTCAGAAGCCATTGAATGACAATCCAAGCATAGTTGAATATCAAATTCTTTTAATGATTTTTGAATTTCTCTATGATAAGTTTTATAATATTTGTCAATTAAAATGGCAATTTTTTTTTCATTTGGTTGTTTTTTTAAATGATAGATAGGTTTTTCATAACAGGTCATACTTTTAATTAATCCATCTGGGTTTTTTGGTGGAAGATCTTGCATTGATCTATTCAAATCAACAAATGTTCTAGCAATGTTTGTGGAAATGATTTTTTTGGCCTTGTTTCCAATGTCATAAATTTCTCGCACAAAAGGATCTATATCATCAAATAAATCTAATTTGGTAATGCATACATCTTCTTCAAGTTCGGATGGGATATCCATCCCACCATGAGGAATGGAAATTAAAACTGGTAATGTCAATCAGGGCCCCCCGAAGTTCCGTCTCTCCTAACCTCAGCCACACCTTGGAATCCCTCTCCAGTTTGTCTCTTTAAAACAGCATGAATGGCCCCGTGATAAAAAGAAAAGCGCTCTTTTTTTGTAATTGTGTATCCAATATCTGCCAAGTAATCAAGTAATTCATCAGAAAATCCACCCTCTTCAATGCTAATTATTCCTCCAATTGAACAGTGAAACCTTGGTTTTAAGATTGCATCATTCATGGGTTGATTTCCATCTATAACTCGTGAGAGAAAATGACTGACGGCAGAAAAAATTCTTTGGCTTCCAGGACTTCCAATAACCATCCATAATTTTTTATTATGAAATATTATGGCAGGAGCTACAGAGGTCCAAGGTATGGCGTTTGGTCGTATGTAATAAGGATGATTTGGATTGGAGAATTCAAATGCTGACATGTAATTATTATATAAAAATCCTAAACCATCTGCAGCCGCTTTAGACCCATAAGCTAATTCTAAGGATTGTGTAATTCCAACACCATTTCCTTTATCATCCATTACAGAAAGGTGAGTAGTATCATCGCCTCCAAAGAATGGATCTCTCATTGGTAATGTTGCATCCATTGTATTGTGAATGGATTCTGCCATTTGTTTTGCAAAAGAACGCTTTAAATGAATTTTATCAAGAATTTGATGATAAGTATTTGGATTAAAAGGTCTTTGTACTCTATGCAAAAAAGCTTTTCGAAATGTTTCTGCAACAAAATGATATGAAACATGTTTTGAGCTACGTAAAAAACTAGATGGAAGATGGTTTAGCATCATTAAAACTAGCAATAGTGTTCTTCCCGCAGCTGGTGGAGGAATGGTATAAACATTAACATCACGGTATCTTCGACTAATTGGTTTTCTTTCTATAGGTTCTGGGATGTAGGAAAGATCTTCTTCTCTAATTAGTCCTCTATTTTTTCGCATATCTGCGTCAATTTTTTTTGCAATTTGGCCTTGATAGAATGTACGGTAACCATGAACAGAAATATATCTTAAAGCATCCGCTAAATCTTCTTGAATAAATCTATCTCCAATCTCATAAGGAGCTTCTCCATCTTTAAGAAAATACTTGGCGCCTGAACGAGATTTAACAGAAAGAAAATTATCAAGTTCTCTTACTTGTAAATCATGTTGAAGTTTTGTTATTCTATATCCATTTTCTGCAATTCGGATAGCTGGTTTTAAAATAGTTTTCCATTTTAATGAACCGTATCTTTCATGTAAAAATCCTAATACGGCTGGAGTACTTGGGACAGTAGTTGCCCTATAACCAATTAATCGACTTCTTTTCTTTTCAAATTTTGAAGAATTAGCAAGAGATGGTGAACGGCTAGATCCATCTATTGCTATTGTTTTACCATTAATATGCAAAATAACCATTGATTGCCCTCCAAGACCTGAAGCCTGAGGCTCACATACGCCTAAGGCAAATGCTGTTGCACATGCTGCATCTACAGCATTTCCACCTTTTTTGAGAATTTCAATTCCGGCTTTTGTAGCATCTGGAAAAGCAGATGCAACCATTCCATGTTTTGCAGAAGAACATTTTTTATCTGCAGTAGATTTGAAAGATTTTTCGATTTTTTCTAAATCCATTAGCTTACCATCTTCTTTAATTTAGATCCTTTCCACAATGAGGGCATTTGCCGATATTAAGGAAATAATAAAAATTTGAAAGCTTTTTGTAACACAATCATTAGTTGTTCCTTCTAAAATTTCATATGCTCTTTGAAGTGCTTTATTTGTCATTTATTTTTTTATATCCATTGTTTCTTCTTAAAGAAGGCAATCATAATGATGACAATTATTGTCATGCCACCTAACATTACAAAGTAACTTCCATGCCAGGATAATTCTGGAATATATTCAAAATTAGTACCGTATATTCCTGCGATAAAGGTTATTGGAATAAAAATACTGGCGATAATTGTTAGAGTTTTCATTACCTCATTCATTCTATTGCTAAGACTTGAGAGGTAGGTATCCATCATACCTCCAACAACTTCTCGTAAAGATTCTATTGTATCCATCACTTGAATTGTATGACTGTAAACATCTTTGAGATATGTTCTAGTATCATTTGCAATCAAGGTGGATGGAGAGCGATCTAGATTATCAATTACTTCCCTGGTGGGCCAGATGGTTTTTCGAAGCATTGCCAACTCTCTTTTTAATCTTTGAATATGTTGCAGTGTCTCCGGATTAGGATTTCTAATTAATTTTTCTTCTAAGGTATCTGTTTGAGTATCCATATCTTCCATTATTACATAAAAATAGTCTACAATAGTATCGGTTATTGCATAGCTTAGATAGTCACTGTTCCATTTTCGTATTTTTCCAAGTTTTTCACGTAATCTTTTTCTAATTGGTTCAAAAATATCACCCTCCGTTTCCTGAAAGCTCAATAAGAAATTTTTACCAACAATCAAAGTAATTTGCTCAAGCTCTAACTCATGTTCATTATTATTAAAATAGGGAATTTTCAGTATTATCTGTAGATAATTTTCATGGTTTACAAATTTTGGTCTTATTTCAGTATTCATTATATCTGATTGAACTAGAGAATGCAGTTCAAAATATTTTCCAAATTTTTCAATTACATTAGGGTCATGTATACCTGAAATATTTATCCAAGTAGTTCCTGATTTTCCTTTCACATCAAGACATTCTTCTAAGGAAGCATCTTGTTTTTCATTAATTTCTTTTTCATCATAATTAATAATGGAAAATTTTATCTTTTCAACTTTTTTTTCTCCTACATGTACTAAGGCCCCAGGGGATAATCCAACTGTATCTGCAAAAGTAGTGGTATCTTTAGATTTTTTCGTAAGTAGTTTTCCAAGTTCTGCAAATTTTTTAATTCCAATATCTTCTGTAATTTCTTTTACAATAGAAATTTTAGATGAAATTCCAACTATAATAAAGCCAGCAGCAATTGAAAAAATAATACTCAGTATTAAAGGTCCAAAGTCTCCAGCTGATGCTGCTTCATATATTGCGTTGTAATCTGTCTGGGAACCTGGTACTGTAAAAAATCCAATGACTGTATCAAGTAGGAAAAACCAAAAAGATAGAATTGCACCTATTACTACAGCTGATAAAATAGTAATTTTAGGTGGGATGTCGATATTTTTTTCCTCCTTATATGGAGAGATAAATTTTCTGTTTTTTACAATAAACAATGCAATTGCAGTAATGATTACGGTTGAGATAATCCACCAGATAATAAAAAGCTGGCCTTCGCCAGAATCTATTTTATCAATTCCAGATAACAAGTCCTGAACATTTCCTGTTAGTGGGAGAGAAAATAGCGAGGTAGCTATTGCAACTACAATTTGATAAATAAATGCAAAGATAAAACCCAAACTAAGTCTATTAATGATAATTCCTAGTTTGTCTTTCAATTATCTTCCGCTATGGGTTTTTGAATTTTCTTAATACGTATTTCTGTAGGTCTATTCTTTACTACTTTTTCAACATTTATCATTAATGATTCTATTTCAATTTTATCTCCTTTTTTTGGAATATCATGAAGGCGTTCATGCAATAATCCATTAAGAGTGGAATAATCATCACCAGGTGGAATTGAAGTTTTAAAAATTTCGTTTATCTGATCAATCTCAATTTCCCCATTTGCAAGTATAGTGTTTTCATCAATTTGTTCAAAAAATATTTTTTTCACATCTGTCTCATCTCGAATGTCTCCAACTATTTCTTCAATAAGATCTTCTAACGTAACTACTCCCTCTACACCACCAAATTCATCTACAACTATTGCCATGTGAGTGGTCTTTGATTGCATCTCTCTTAATAGACCACTCATCATTTTTTCTTGAGAAACATAAATTGGTTCACGTACTAATTGGCCTAATTTCATTTTTGAAAGCTCAGGATCTTTAAGGTGTGCAAAAATATCCCGTACATGTAAGATGCCAACAATGTCATCAAGATTTTTTCCATAAATTGGGATTCTAGAATGTCCGCTATTGTAAATTGGTTCTGCAGCGGCATCTAGAGTCATGTCTGCATTTAATGTAAATAATTTTGTTCGAGGAGTCATTACTGACCGAATAACAGTATCATCAAATTTCAGCGCCCCTCTAACTAAATCTCTTTCTTGTTTTTCTATAGCTTCATCTTTATGACCTTGTTCTACAATACCCAAAATGTCGGCTTCAGTTAGAGCAGGAGGATGGTAGCTACTTCCAGTAATTCTAATAATACCCCTTGTTATTTTTTCTAAAACCCAAACGGCGGGATAAAAAACATAACTAAATACAAGTAAAATTCCACTGCATCGTAGTGAGATTTTAGTCGCGTTTGCGTTACAGTAGGTTTTGGGAGTTACCTCCCCAAAAATAATAATTAAAAATGTCATAATTCCAACAGCTATCCCTAGACCATTTTCGCCAAAAATCTCAATGGATACTACAGTTGCAAGGGATGCTGAACCTACATTAACTAGATTATTTCCAAGGTTAACACTTGACATCATCCATCCAGGATTGGATTTTAGTTTCTGTAGTGTATTAGCACCCTTTACTTTTTCTTTTACTAATCTTGCAATGGTAGCATTGTTTGTTCCAACCAAGGCGACTTCTAAACCACTAAAAAAACCAGATAAACCAATTAATGCTGCAAGCGCAGCTATTTCAAATTCTAACGCCAAATCTTCTCAGTAAATTTGATCTTAATTTCATTTAAGCCTTCTTTAAAATTATTCAATTTTTGAGCATCGATAAATTACTAATGCCATTAGTGCAGTTCTATCCATTATACTATCATGTAAAATATACTCATTGGGGGCTCTATAGTTATGACCCATAGGACCAAATCCATCTATTGAGGGAATATCAGATGGAACGTTACTAATATCAGATGAAACAAACTGTTGATGTCTTTTAATTTTAATTTCTAATTTTTTTGCTTCATTTTCAACTATACTATAAAATTTTGCATCAGATTCAGATTCTTCAACAGGAGTTCTCGTTTGTCCTTTGGCAATTTCCACAGATAATTTTGCCAATCCTTCCTCATTTTTTGTCATTAGTTTTTTTATTTTTGTATCAAGATCATTACCGGATTTAGAATCTTTGTAGCTGCTAACCAAAGATAACGTAGCATAGTCTGGAGTGCTTCCATGAGAGCCTTCTGCATGAATTGATGTAGTTCTAACTCGATAATCTTTTTCATCTAAAGTAAGCTTTTCTAAAGCTAGAATTTTTTTCCCAAGTACTGGAATAATTCCATGAAGATCACGTAATCCAGATGTTTTGCTTGAGAATCTAACATTATAGTCGGTTCTACCGTAACATGAAGTTATTAGACCCCCTTCAATGCTTGCGGATTTTAGACCAATTACAAATTTTGATTGTTTTGAAAAGTCTTCAACTAGTT
This sequence comes from Nitrosopumilaceae archaeon, assembly GCA_042138025.1. GTDB lineage: Archaea > Thermoproteota > Nitrososphaeria > Nitrososphaerales > Nitrosopumilaceae > CSP1-1. Next base: position 14,402 of record JBHIUZ010000004.1, read on the forward strand.
TTTTACTATATTTTCCACCCAGACTATCATCTGTGGTAAGTAAAATCCCACATTTTACCTTCTTTAGGCGTCTTGCAAATCTCAATGAATGCAAAGCGCCTATCATAATAGCCAATCCACCTTTGCTTTCAGCTATTCCTGAACCATAAATTCTATCATCATCCTCAGTGTATGGTACAAAATCTCGAGGACCATTATGAGTGTCTAAATGAGATACAATAAGAATATCATTTTTTTCATCACCATGATTGGTAAAATATCTAAAATCTCCAATATCAAACTGATTATAGGTTCTCTCTACGAATCCAAGATGTTTTAGTCTTTTTGCGATAAGTTTTCCTAGAGAATTTACATTGTTAATGTTATACACATGTGTGTTATATCCAACAAATTCATGTAGAGTGTCCTTTATTGTATGAAATCTACTTCTAATGTAAGTTCTAACTACTGTTCGAAGAGGTTTTGAAGGGTCATAATCTTCAATTTTTTTGAGTTGTTCTGAATGCTCCCCAAAATAACGCATTGTTGCTACATCTAGGAGTTTGTTAATGAATGCCTCGTAAGTATAGCCAGCAGTTTTTGCAGCAAAGTATAATGAACCCCCTAAGCCAAGACTTGCCATTGAATTTAATTCCAGAATGAAAAAATTTCCGTTTGTATCCATTCGGACATCTACACGAGCATAATCATATAGCCCAAGTTTGATGTATGACTCTTTACACAACTTGATTAATTCAGTTTCTTGCTCTTTTGATAAATGTGCAGGACATATTTTTTCCAAGGGTGATTTCATTTTATCGTCTATTGTCTGTATTTTGTTAGGATCTCCTTTAAGGTCTAATTCAACTATTGGAAGTGTCTCTATATTTCCCCCATTTCCTACAACTCCTATTGCAAATTCTCTACCTGGAATAAATTGCTCTACTAAAATATCTTGAGAGAATTTATCAATTTGTCTTTGGACAGCAGGTCGTAAGTCATCCCAATTGTAAACTACTTCCATACCCATTGATGTTGATTCTAGTTTTGGTTTAACTATTACTGGAAATTGTACATCATCGAATTTGTCTTCAGCAGTTCTAAATACCCAAAATCCTGGAGTAGGAATGTTAAATCGTTGTAAAACTATTTTTGTCATGACTTTGTCTTGAACAATTGCATGAGCTTCTGGTCCTGAACCAAAGTATGGGATACCTAGCATTTCCATCATGGCTGGAACATGAGTGTAACGGTTTTGTCCTTGTATGCCATATGCCATGTTAAAGACCATTCCTGGAACTTCTCCAGATACTACCTTTGGCATGAATTCACGAATTTCATCACTTACATGCATGTCTCCCTCAATAACTTTGACTGTATGACCACCTTTTTCTAATGAAGTAGCAACTCGGTCGACGGCTTTCTTACTGTAATGCTCTTTTGTTGGTATTCCAAAAACATTGATTACATCATTTGGATCAATTTCTTTTTCATTATAAATTAGTGCAACTCTCAAGACAATTCAGTATTTTTTTTCTCACATTAATACTAAGTACTTTGCTGTGGCTTTTTTTTGGGACCAAATTTTTAAGCCAAGTAGGGTAACATCCCATAATGAGTTTTCAAATTAATCCAGTAAGAGATTTGCCTGTAGAAGATTTAAGAGGTTTTAGTTTCTGTTAATAAACTCATTATATTTTCATTGGTTACAATTCCTAGTACGTTGCCGTCTTTAGGATCAACGACTGGAATAATATCAAATGGATGTGAATTCATTTTTTGGATTACTGAAAAAAGATAATCTTGAGGTAAGACGGTATGAAATTTTGTATACATCACATCTGAAATTGTTGTAACATGAAAAGTTTTTTTATGGAATCTTTCAATTTCTCGTTTTGATACAATTCCTACAAGTGTGTTTTGTTCATTAATTACCAGAAATGGTTTTTTGTTAAGTTCATTTTTTTCTAAAAATTCTTTAATGGTAATGTTAGGGAGAGTCTTTGAAAAGTCAGTATTAATTACTGATATTGCATGTAAATCAGATACAACCCTTCTAAAATAGACGGGAATCAATCCAAGTTCTAATGTACCTACTTTAACATGAATGATTTTCTTTAATTTGCGCTGAAGCTCTACGCTAGATATTATCATAGTCATCAGGGTCCCAAGTACTAAAAGTGAAAATAGACTATTATCTAATATTTCTAATTGGAGTAATGACAACATCAAAGCCAAGTCAACTGCACCTTTTGACATAACTCCATAAGCAACAGTTGTAGCTGGACGCATCTTTGCAATTCGTACAGCAAGATATGAGCCGATAAATTTTACACCAATCATTATTCCAAGAAAACTAGCAATTATCCACAATTCTAAATCAAGAAATGCTATGCTGAAGTGCAAACCAATACCTGCAAAAAAGATTGGAATAAAAATTCCATTTCCGATGGCATTTACATTTTTTGAGATTTCAGTGTAATCATCTTTGCTCATTCTAGATACGGCAATTCCTAAAAGAAGTGCACCAATTGCCCCATGAATTCCACTAATTTCTGCAAAATATGCAACAAGCAAGATCACTCCAACTACCATTCCAAAATACACTTGTTGTGCACGAAGATGTTTTTTTACTACTAGGAAAAAACGTGGCAAAATAAAGACTGAAACAAGTCCAGCAACTACAAAAAATATAATCATCTTTGCAAATAACCACAAAAATTCTGAAAATTCCTGAGTCTCACTTGAATTTATTTGAATCAATACGCTAGTAACAATAATTGCAATAAATTCTACAATTGCAGCTACAGTAAAAATTTCAAGACCTATAGTTGATTTTAGCTTTCCAAGATCACTGAGTACTTTGGCAGTAACACCAAGACTTGATGCAGCAATTACACTGGCAATTGCAAATGATTTTACAAAATCCATATCTAAAGCTAATCCAAAAAAACCTGCTACCAAAAATGGTATTAAAAATCCTACAGCAGAACCTGCAAAGATTCTTCCTTTCATAACTGCAAATAATCCTGCGAGATCAATTTCCTCAAGACCGATAAGAAAGAACAAAAAGAATACTCCAATGGAAATAAAAAGTTCAATTTCATCAATTGGTTGAACAATTGCAAAAAGTGCAGGACCTACGATTATTCCTGCTAAGACATGTCCTAGAATAGTAGGTTGTTTTATTCTATGCATAATTTCACCAAATAATTTGGCAGCTACTATCAATACAGCTAGATATAGGATAGCCTCAAATACCATGCCATTCTCCAAAACTCTCCAGTCATAATCCTTTTGAAATTATTTAGATTCAAAATTAAAGTAGGAATGTTAATGAAATAATTTGTGTGTTTTTCAGAAGATTTGAACTAATTTAGTATTTAGGATTTTTTTGAGACCTGCATGTAGAGGTCTACAGTTCCACTTCCAATAGGAATGTTATTCCCAATAATTACATTTTCTGTAATTCCTTTTAATTCTTCTATTTCACCTTGAAGTGCGGCTTTTGCAATTGTTGGAACAGTGATCTCAAATGCTGCACGTGCAAGTACACTATCTTTTGTGCCAGCAATTCCATGTCTACCAATTTGTTGCATGTAACCTTTAGAACACATGGTATCAGCTACTAACATCAAATACCTAATGTCAACTTCTAATCCTTGATCTTCTAGAGTTGAGCTTAATTCATTAATTAATGCATTTCTTGCAGCCTCTATTCCTAATGTTGCTGCAATTTCAAAAACATTGTTTGTTCTTACATTTTTCTTATCAATTCCTGGAACTTCTAAAACCTTAGCCAAATTAGAACCCGTAGTTTGGATAACCCATTCATCATCTTTTAGAACAATGGTAACTCTTCCAATATCTGGAACTCCTTTTACTGTTGTGTTTAGAACTTTATTTCTAATGGTTATAGCAGTTGGAGCGTCAACTTCATCAACTAGTTTTAACGTTAAAGTTAATCCACTAGTTTCTATTTTGAATTTCTTATTTGATTCTAAAATTGTTTCTACATCTTCTACAGAGCATCCTCTCTCTTTTAGCTTGTTAGCATTCAAATGAAGTTTAATTTCAGTAGAGTAATCAGTTTCGCTTTCAGAAATTAAAGCACTAACTTTGGTTTGTAAAATATTTCTGGCTGCCTCAATTGCTTTTTCCCTAGATGTTTTTGAATTTTTTTCAAGATAAATATCCATAGTTGGAGTTACTGGTTTTTTTCTTGCATCAACTAATTCAATTAAACGTGGGAGTCCCAGTGTTACGTTTCGTTCTCTAATACCTGCAAAGTGGAAAGTTCTTAGAGTCATTTGGGTTCCAGGTTCTCCAATTGATTGAGCAGTAACTATTCCTACGGCTTGACCTGGTTCGACTTGAGCTTTGTTATAAAGTTCTAATCCTTTCTTGCATACTTTTTCAATTCCATTCTTGCTTAGTTTTGCATCTAAAACTGCATCTGTAACTAATTGCTTTAGTCGTGGATTGTAAGTTTTTGTGTATTTTTTGATAATTTCGTTAATTTCTTCTTTTGAAGCTTTTTTACCAGTATCTACTATTGTTTCTGACTCGATTAACCTATTAATGTTAAATGCTTCGCCATGATCACTTTTTGCCACATCTATTCCATCCTCACCAAAAACAAATTGAACAATATGTCCGTGAGGATCTCTTACCGTTCCATCATATTCTAATTTAATATGCTCTAGTGCGTTGATTAATCGACGTTGCATGTATCCACTCTGTTGTGTTCTAACTGCAGTATCTACCAGGCCCTCTCTTCCACCCATTGCATGGAAGAAAAATTCAATTGCAGACAATCCTTCACGATAGTTTGATTTAACAAAACCATTAGAATCTGGATTGTCTTCATGTTCTTTGAAATGAGTCAAGGCGCGATTATTGTATCCTTTAAGTAATCTTTGACCCCGTCTTGATTGCTGCCCAAGAGCTCCTGCCATCTGACCAATGTTTAGTGAAGAACCTCGAGCGCCAGTTGTAGCCATAATTCTTCCAGCATTAGTTTCATCAAAAGATTGGTCGGCCATTGCACCAGCATTGTCTCTTGCTATTGATAATTCATTAACAATGTATGCCTCAAGTGCATCACTTGCAGAAAGACCTCTTGTAAGTTTCAGTGTACCTTTCTTTGCTTGGGAAGTAAGATCATAAACTTTTTCATAGGAGCTTTCAATGTCAGTTAGAATTTGTTGTTTTACTTTGTCAGGTAATTCTAGATCTGCATATCCATAACTAAATCCATAACTAGTGATAAACTGTTTTGCAATAATTAGAACAGAGTTTAGAAATTTTTTTGCTTGAGCATTTCCATAGTCTTTTGCAATTCTGTGCAAAACACTTTCTGGTTCTTCGGCACCTATGGATGATTTGTCAATCACTCCAGAAATGAGTTGACCATTTTTTATTACTACATCTTTAGGAGTTCCTTTGGTACCCTTTGACCACTTTGAGGTCATTACATAGTTAAAGTCTTCAGGGAGAAATAGTGAGAAAAGTTGCTTTCCAGTATACATAGGTCCTCCTTTTCCTTTTTCTACAGGTTCTGGAAGATTTCCTTCAAAACCACCTAGCATGGCAAGATTAGAAAATTCTTGTCTAGTTAGAGTGGTACTGTCTTTGGTTAGTAGATAAGCCCCTGTAATGAAATCTCTTAGTGCTCCAATAATTGGTCCTCCATATCGAGGAGAGATTAACTGATCCTGGACTCTCATTAACAAAATTGCTTCAGAGCGAGCCTCCTCACTTTGCGGAACATGCAAATTCATCTCATCACCATCAAAGTCTGCGTTATATGGTGGACATACTGATGGATGCAATCGAAATGTTTTACCTGGTAAGACTTTAACATAATGAGCCATTATGGACATTTGGTGAAGTGATGGTTGTCTGTTAAACATAACAATGTCACCATCATCTAAATGTCGTTCAATCAAATATCCTATTTCTAAACTATCTGCAATTGTCTGACGATCTTCAACAAAGTCTAATCTTATCTTAACACCGTCAGGTCTTACAATATAATTAACTCCGGGAAATTTAGTTGGTCCATTTACTACAATTCTTTTCATTCTTTCAATATTCCACTCTGTAACAATTTCTGGAATTGTTAGTTTCATTGCAACCGCTTCAGGAACTCCTACCTCGGATAAATCAAGATTAGGATCTGGAGAGATTACTGTTCTACTTGAAAAGTCAACTCTTTTTCCTGAAAGAGATCCACGAAATCGTCCTTCCTTTCCTTTTAGTCTTTGAGTTAATGTTTTTAGTGGTCTTCCAGAACGATGGTGAGCTTGTGGAATTCCTGAAACTTCATTATCAAAATATGTTGTAGCATGATATTGAAGTAGATCAACTAAATCTTGAACAATTAGTGGTGGGGTTCCGGCTTCCTTACTTTCTCTTAGTCTCTGATTTACTCGAATAATGTCGACCATTTTATGAGTGAGATCATCTTCAGATCTAATTCCAGTTTCTAAAATTATTGATGGCCTAACTGTGACTGGGGGAACAGGTAATGCTTGCAAGATAAACCATTCTGGTCTTGCAGTATCTGGGTCATATCCTAAGAGTTTAAGATCATCATTTGTTATTTGGGAAAATCTCTCTCTTACAGTAATTGGAAGTAATCTATTTTCACCAATCTCTGTTTTTTCAATAAAAATAGTTGGTTTTGTAAAGATAAGGTCATATTGTGGCTTTCCACAGTGGGGGCATTCTTTAGCTTTTTTTGCTTTTTCTAAAATTTGCTCTGGTATTCGTTTTTGAGAAATTACAGTGTACGCAGCTTCACGTTTTCGAATTTTTGCAAATTCATCTAGGGTTTCTTGTGGAAGTCGTAATCTTGAACAAGATCTACATGTTGAAAGTAATAGTTTGTAAATATTATCTATAAATGCGATGTGTAAAACAGGCTCGGCTAATTCGATGTGACCAAAATGACCCGGGCATCTAGCAGCAGTGTTTCCACATGTAAGACATTTTTGACCAGGCTCTAAAGTGCCCAGTCTTCCATCCATCAATCCTCCCTGAACTGACATTCCATCTTCATCATATGTTTCAGGAGCAGTGATTTCAGCTACTGAATATTTTCTAATTTCAGTCGGAGACCATACAGAAAATCGAATGCTGTTAATTGTTTTAATTGTTTGAAGAGACATTATACCTTCTCCTTAATCATTAATCTTGGAGCAACGTTAAGGCTCTGCATTTCTTGAAGTAATAATTTGAAAGCATAGGCAACTGAAACAGAGGAAACTTTGGCTTTTTCACCACATACTCTACAAACATACCGTCTTTGTTTTACATCATGATATGCTACTAGTCCACACCTTTCACAAACATAAATTTCGGATTTGTCTGATTCGTCTAACAATCTATCTTTTAAGATCATTGAAGCCCCATATGCTATAAGACAATCACGTTCCATTTCTCCGAATCTTAGACCACCACCTCTTGCTCTTCCTTCAGTTGGTTGTTTAGTTAACATTTGAACCTGGCCTCTTGCTCTCGCATGAATTTTATCAGCTACCATGTGATGCAGTTTTTGATAATATACAACGCCTATGAAAACTTCTACTGGGAAAGGTCTTCCAGTTCTTCCATCATACATGATTTCTTTTCCAGAATATTTGAAACCTGTAGCGTCCATTACCTTTCGTACCTCATCCATTTTTTCTCCAACAAATGCAGAACCATCAAATTGTTTTCCACGTAATGCAGCTGCTTTGCCGGTAATTGATTCCATAAACATCCCAACTGTCATTCTTGATGGAAATGCATGAGGGTTGATTAAAACGTCAGGAGAAATTCCTTGCGCAGTATACGGCAAGTCTTCATTTTTTGCTAAAATTCCTAAAACTCCTTTTTGTCCATGTCGTGAAGCAAATTTATCACCAATTTCTGGAATTCTCATATCTCTAACTCTAATTTTATACATCTTACCTCCTTCGTTTGATTGGGTCATTACTACTGTGTCAACTACGCCGGTTTCTGAAGGTCTAACACCAATTGATGTATCACGTCGGTATGGACCTTTAACTTCAAACTCACGATATTCTTCCATAAATCTTGGAGGACTAGATTTACCAATTAGAATATCACCACCAAGAACTGGAGATTCTGTTGCAATTACACCATCTTCTTCTAATAATCGATAAGATTTTTCGCCTTTGTATCCTCGTATGTTATCTTCTGCATTTGGAATCTCAAAATTATCGCGCATTCCACCAGGATATTGCTTAGCCTCTGCATCATAAATTCGATAGAAAAATGTTCGTGCAAGTCCCCTATCAACTGAGGCCTTACTCAAAACGATGGCATCTTCAATGTTATATCCATCAAAAGGCAATACTGCAACAACACAATTTTGTCCTGCTGGTCTTTCTTCTAAGCCTAACAATCCCATGGCTTTAGTATTTACAATTGGGGTTTGTGGATAAAGCATAAAGTGCTGTCGAACATATGTACTGGTATTCATCATTGGAGTAGAAAATCCCAGACTCTGTTTTGCCATTGCAGACTCGTACGTATTTCTTGGAGATTGATTGTGTTCAGGATATGGAATAATTGATGCGCCTGCTCCAAGAATTGAAGATAGGAAAATTTCCATATGTGTGTGTTTTTTAGTATCTTTTTCTTCTAATGCAATGAAACAGTTTTCCTCCTCATTAGCATCAATGAGTTCAATTACTCCCATTCGAAGTAAATCAGTCCATGACAATAGTTTCTTTGAAACCTTATCTATAAGATCACTAGTTAATTGAGACTTGTTATCTTTAATAATTATCAAGGGACGTAAAACTCTGCCTGCATTACAATTTACATAAATTCTCTTTGTAGCCCCTTCAAATTCTGATTTATGAAAAGATATTCCTATATGTGGATGAATTTTTGAATTTCGTCTTAATTCCCGTAAAGACTCTGTTAATTTTTCACCATCACGGTAATATCCAATTAATTTTCCATCAACAAAAACTCTTGCACCGTCTTGTTTTAGATCGCTTTTTGCTTCTGAAAAATGTACTGTTCCTAAATCAAATATTTTTTCAATTATTTCTTCAGAAGGAACGTGAACTGAAATAATTCCAGAAAGTGCTAAATTTTTTACTAATCCACAGTTAGACCCCTCAGGAGTTTCACTTGGACAAATTCTTCCAAAATGAGTTGCATGTAAATCTCGTGCTTCAAAGTTTGGTTGGGTTCTACTTAATGGGGATTGAACTCGTCTAAGATGACTAATTGTAGATAAGTAATTAGTTCTATCCAGAAGTTGTGTAACACCTACTCTACCTCTTCCCCAATTTCCAGTTGCAATTGCGTTATTGAGTTTATCAGAGACAATTCCAGGTCTAATTGCAGCAGCAACCGCATTAATTCCTCTTTTTTGTCCTGATCTTTCTAATTGATATTTCATATCTCTTACCAGATTTCGAAATGCAGTTCTAAACAAATCAGCTAACATTTGTCCTGCGAATTTGATTACTTTGTTACCATAATGATCTTTATCATCAGGAGTAATCCAACCTAGCTTTAATTCTAAAAGCTTACATGCAGCCTCTCCTAGAAATTGTGCCTTTTCTTTTCTATTTTCTGGATGTTTACCAAGATGTGGTAATAGTCCCCAATCTAACAAAGTTTCCGCTCGTTTAATTTGAAATTCTTCTAACATTCCAGGGGCAATTCTTTTACTAATGTAGACTATAGCATCCTTTGAGGTTGGAACATCTCCTGCCTTTTCAAAAGATCCTTCTAGTTCATTTTGAATTTCATCTACAAGAGATACTGCAGCTGCAATTTCTTTGTCTGATTCTAATGCAAGTGCACGCATTAAAGTAACTACAGGAATATCAACAGGAGATCCAGGAATTCTTGCAACAATAAGACCATCGCTTTTCATCATCAATTCAAGTTTTGCACGATACCCTACAATGGATGAATAAACTTTGGCTTTGTATACAATGTTTCCACCTACGGTTTCTTTGTCTACAATAATTTTATTGTAAGAAAGATCTTCCAAGCCAACAATTACTCTTTCAGAACCATTAATGATAAAGTATCCACCTGGGTCGTGAGGATCTTCTCCATGTTCAATTAATTTTTGATCAGAAAAATTATGCAAGATACATGCATTTGATTTTACCATTACTGGAATATCACCAATGTGCACAAAACGTGATTCAAGTATTTTGCCATCTTCAACTACACTAGCTTCCATCATTACTGGAGCAGAATATGATACGTTTCGTAATCTTCCTTCAGCTGGAGTTATGTGAGTAATTGAACCATCAAGCTCCATCATTCGTGGTTGTTGAAGTTTTATTTTTCCAAGTTGAATTTTGTACGGATACTCTGCATTTTCAATTTCAATTTGAGCTACTTCGTTGATTATACTTTGTAAACCTCTTTCTAAAAATTCATCAAATGAATTAAGATGCTGACGTGCTATTCCTTCTCTTTTTAACAGGTCTTGAATAATTGGCCATCGGTTGTTAGAAGAATCTGCCATTAGATTTCAACCACATATCGGTAATAGATGCTTTCACTAGCTGTTGCACTTTTTCTAGTAATTTTTATCATATCACCAGGTTTTACTCCAAGTCCTAAAATTGCAGGATCGTTAACATAGATTAATGGTAATTCAGTTGGCATACAATTGAATTTTTTTAAGACTTCTTCAGCTTCTTTTTTTGTCATAATCTCATGTTTTGGAACATAAACATGATCTGGGACAAGTACCTGATTTTTCTTAGTTGCCAAAACCAACGCCCCCATGAGCAACATTAGCTGTAAGTATCAATAATTTACACAAACTGAAAAAAATCACCGAGAGGTTAATATATATCTAATCTGAGGATAGGGATCATTAATCGCCAATTAGTCAAGATTTTTTTGCGTAAAGTTAAATAGTATTATTAAGCCCGATATTCTCGATGAGTACTCATGTAAAGGCATTCGCCTTACTTGCAATTTTAATTGCAAGCATTGGTGGAGGATCTGCTTTTGCACAAATGGTAGAACCAATAGTAATTACAACAGACAAAACATCTTATTCTGATGGAGAAACTGTAGTAATTTCTGGTCAAGTCCGAGAGCTTCTGTCAGGTTTTCCAGTAACCTTACGAGTTATAGCTGCTAATGGTAACATAGTAACGCTTGCTCAATTGGATGTCAATGCTGACAAGACTTTTGGTACTGAACTTACAAGTGGAGGACCACTTTGGAAATCTACAGGAGATTATACTGTAATGGTTCAATATGGAACAGAATCTAGAATAGCTGAAACTACATTTCAGTTTGGAGGTTCTAGTGGTTCAACTGGTAAGCCATCTGCACCAACTATAGGAGTGGATAGAACCAACTTTGTGCTAAGCTATACAATTACCGGAGGCAAAGTCCTCAGTGTAACCCCAGACGATGAAGCAAATTCATTGATTATTGGCATCTCTACAACTAGTGATGGAATGTTAACCATTACATTACCAAGAGAGTTAATTGATGCAATTGGCCCTAATGGGGAAGAAGATACTTTCTTCGTTCTAGTTGATGGAGAAGAGGTAGATTTTGAGGAAACAAAAACTACCAAGGATAGGACTTTGAAGATTGCTTTCCCTGATGGAGCTGAAGAAATTGAGATAATTGGTTCCTTCGTGGTACCTGAATTTGGCACTATAGCAGCCTTAATTCTGGCAATTGCGATCATTTCCATAATTGTAGTGTCGTCAAAGACAAAACTAAGCATCTTACCCAAATACTAAGATCTTCATCTTTTTTCATTTTTTAAATATACATAAATAGCCAGTTTACACAACCGCAAACAAGATGAATACACGTACGTCGTATGTGGTAATAGCCATACTAGCTGCAGTACTAACTCCTTCTACAATACATTTTGCAGAAGGGGCTTTTTCTGAAGAAGCATGTCCTGATTGCCCAGGTGGAACTGGAGCAACAACCGAAAATCGTCAAATGACGCAAAAGGACATTCCAATTAGACTTTGGACAGATCAAGCAACATATGATCACAAATCAACAATAGTAGTTGAGGGACAAGTAGCCAATGTAAAACCAAACACTCAGATTGGTCTTGTTGTAATTGGTCCACCTCCATTCAATAACGTTGTAGCAATTGATCAACTCAATGTTGGCAGTGATGGAAAATATAAAACGACTCTAAATACTGCAGGTAATGCATGGAAATACGACGGTACCTATACTATCAAAGTTACATACGGAAGTCAAAATATCAATAACCGAGCTCTAGTTCAACTAACTGGGGGCATATCTGGTATTGGTACCGCATGTGCTCCAGGAGAACTATCTGCAAGTAAACAATGCGTACCTTTCAGCATCACTAGTGGAAGTGTACAAAGTGCAATGTTTAGCAGCGCAAGCAAATCTCTAATCATTCACATCAGCAGTAATAATGATGGAATGTTAACTGTCAAGCCATCAACTGATCAAATAAGAGGTATCTTCATGGTACTAGTCGATGGAGAAGAATGGGATGACGTAGTAATTAACGGAAATGAAGTAACAGTAAACTTCCCCGCTGGAACTGACGAGATAGAAATCATTGGTACCTTCGCAATCCCAGAGTTTGGCACTATTGCAGCACTAATTCTTGCAGTCGCAATTATATCAATAATTGTTGTATCTTCAAGAACAAGATTGAACGTATTACCAAAATACTAAAATCTACATCTATTTCATTTTTTATTTTTTTATTTACAATTAAATAGTAAAGGAAATATACGGTCTCAAGATTATTTAATCATGAAGAGCTATTTCATAATAGCACTAGTCGTAGTTTCTTTATTATTTAGTACGGTGACAGTGAATGCACAAAGTCAATCATTTTCTGTTGATACATCTCAAAAAGCATATGAAGAAGGTGAAAGGATTGTTGTATCAGGTCAAGTTGCAGCAATCATTGCAGATACTCCAGTAACATTACAAATTTTTCATCAAGGAAACTTAATAGATATTGCTCAGGTGGTAGTTGCACAAGATGGCAATTATGCTCATACCTTTATTGCTCAAGGTCCTTTATGGCAGAAAGATGGAGAGTATACTGTTAGAGCATTTTATGGTACAGCGACAATTGAAACAAGTTTTGATTTTTTTAGTAAACAAGCATTAATTGATACAACAGATATTTTTGAAGTAGATGCAGGAAGTTATGGAACATTTGATATTGATTATACAATTAGGGGAGCAACAATAAAAGATATGATTGTCGATTCAGATATTTTTGCATTAATTGCTATAATAGATACAGTTGATGATGGGGCAATTACATTAAAACTACCTCGAGAGTCAATTGATGCAAAAAAATCAAATAATCAGGATGATACTTTTATCATCTTAATTGATGGTGTCGAGGTGCCTTACAAAGAAATTACCACGAATTCAGAATTTAGAACTATTACTATTGAGTTTGAAGAGGGAGATTCGGATATAGAAATTATTGGCACCTTTGTAGTTCCTGAGTTTGGAAATATAGTCATAATAATTCTGGTAGTAGGAATTATTTCAACAATATTATTTTCAACAAAATTCAAAGTACCAACTATAAAATCATAAAGTCAGATAATCATTAAAAACCATATTTGTCTTTAAGTGGAGAAAAACTTCGAAGCTCTTTTACAACTTTTTTTAAAATTTCCACAGTTTTTTCAATTTCAAGTTCAGTGTTTAAAATTCCAACCGTGAGTCTTAATGAACCAGAAATTTGGTCATGAGAGAACCCCATTGCTTTAAGAACATGAGATTCTTTTTGAACATGAACTGAACATGCAGAGCCAGTAGACGCTGCAATCCCATATTCATCTAATTTGATAATTAGATCTTCTCCATTTACTCCAAGAAATGTAAAATGTACATTATTAGGAATTCTTTGGTCTGTATGTCCATTAAGTGTAACATGTGGTATTTCTTTAAGAACTTCAGTGATTAATTTTGTTTGAAGATTTTTCAAATGTGAGATATTTTTTTGCATGTTTTCTTTAGCGAGTTGACATGCTTTTCCAAATCCGACTATACTTGCAACATTTTCAGTACCAGATCTCATACCTGATTCTTGACCTCCTCCATAAACGAAAGGTTCTATTTGTGTACCATTTTTGATGTACAACGCACCTACACCTTTTGGACCGTTAATCTTATGAGATGAAATAGATAACATATCAATTCCTAATTTTTTAACATCCAAATCTACCTTGCCAATTGCTTGTACAGCATCAGTGTGAATTGGGATATTTTTTTTATGACATATTTTAGAAATTTCTTCAATAGGTTGAATGGTTCCTACTTCATTATTAGCAAACATTATGCTTACAAGACAGGTTTTTGAAGATATTGAGTTTTCAATATCTTTTGGATTTATCAGTCCAGAATCATTAACTGAAATACGAGTGATTTCAAATCCTTGTTTTTCAAGTATTTTACATGGTTCTAAAATAGCGTCATGTTCTATAGAAGAAATGATTATGTGATTTTCTTTTTTTGTTTTAGTTATTCCAAAAAGAGCTGTATTATTTGATTCAGTACCACCGGAAGTGATTAAGATTTCATTAGGTTCAGCATTTATCAAGTTAGCTATTTGTTTTCTAGATTTTTCTATTGCTCTATGGGCTAATCTTCCATATTTGTGGATTGATGATGGATTTCCATATTGCTCCTGTAAAAAAGGAATCATTTCTTGTAAAACTTTTTCATGAATTGGAGTTGAAGCGGCGTTATCTAGATAAATCAATCAGCAATAACGTTAATCTTCCCAGATTTGTATCCTTCTGGGTCAATTAATACGGATTTAAATCCAATTTGTTCTAATTTGTCAGTAATTTCATTTATTTTTGATTCATCAGAAAGTTGTTTTAATTCTTGGGGTTCAATTTCGATTTTAGCAATTCCATCAAGATCTCTCACACGTACTTGATTTACGTTTAGTATTTGTTTTACAAACGACTCCCCAACTTCAATTCTTGTCAATCTTTCTGCAGTTACCCTTAGCCCCCATGGAATACGAGATGCTAAACAAGAATTGGAGGGCCTATCATAAATTGATAATCCAATTTTTTTTGCTTCGTTTCGAATTTGATTTTTTGTAAATCCGATTTCTACAAGAGGACTTTGTATTCCATTTGATCTTAAAGCATCTATTCCTGGTCTATAATCACCTAAATCATCTAATTGAGTTCCATCAACGATTGTTTTAGCATTTAATTTTTCACCAAGCTGAATTAGATGCGTCGCTAGTTCATCTCTACAATAAAAACAACGCTTATTATCATTACGAACAAAATTTTCGTTTTCTAATTCATTATAATTTATTATAATTTGTTTTATTCCAATTTCTGAGCAAATTTTTTGAGCCGAATTAAGCTCATCTTTGGATAAGGTTTTGTAATCAGCAGTTACTGCAATTGCTAAATCACCTAATTTTTGAAATGCGGCATAAGCCACTAAAGCACTATCAACTCCCCCTGATAGTGCAATTAGAACTTTCTTTTTGTCATTAAACCAATTTATTAATTCATAAATTTTATTCATTTTAATCCAAGCTTTTGTTTAATTGCAATTCTAGCTAATTCTTCGGTTTTTTTGAATGATTGGGAAATTGAGTTTGAGATTTTTTTGATATCCTCTGATTCAATTTTGAAGTTTTTGATCGAAGAGCCATCATATGATATTTTACATCTAACAACATATTGTGAACCTTGAATGATAATTGGTATTTTTTCAATTGAGCGGGGAACAATATACCTTTCAGATGTACGAACCCTTATCCCAAGGGTTCCTGTTTCAGAAACAAGCAAGTCAATTATTTTGTTCATTGAGATTGAATCACATATCACCGAAACCAAATTTGTTGGTCTTCCTTTTTTAGTAATTGCAGAGCTAATTGTAACATCTTTTGCTCCTGCGTTCATAATTTTTTCAATCATATTTCCTAAAATTTCACCTGACACATCATCAACATTTGTTTCTAAAATTTTTACATAATCATGTTGGAAGGGTGTTGATTTTTCACCCATAACAATTTTTAAAACATTGGAAAAACCATCAAAGTTTTTCTTTCCAGCTCCGTATCCTATTGATTTTATTTTCATTTTTGGATAATAATCCATACAGGTTTTTGTAATGCTAGTTAGCATACATGCTCCTGTGGGAGTAGTAAGCTCCTCTTTAACTTGACCACCTGAAATTAAAATATTTGAGTTTCTAAAAATTTCTAAAATTGCACTAGCCGGATTAGTTGTAGTGCCATGAGAAAATGTTAAGGTTCCTCCACCTACAGCTACTGGAGTAGTAATAATTTCATCATCAAGTAGTTTTAAATTATCCAGAGCAACTGCCGTTCCAATTATATCAATTACAGTATCTATACTTGAGGCCTCATGAAAATGAATTGAAGAAAGCGAGATACCATGAATTTTTGATTCAGCATTCATTAGAACTGAAATGCTGTTCCATGCAAATAATTTTGCTTTTTCAGAAATGCCTATTTTTTTCAAAGTATTTTGAATGCAATTTTGGATTTCGATTCCTTTGCGTTCATTAGTATTTTCCTTAATTTCAAGATTTAATTCAGTAGATTCAATTCCATTTTTTTTTATTTTTCCAAATTCAATTTTTTTTATTGAAGAACCATCAAGTTCATCTTCTGCAATTCTTATCGCTTTAATAATTTTTGATGTATCTGCTCCCAAATCAACTAATGCTGAAAGTAGCATATCTCCAGATATTCCTGCAATCTGAGAATCAATTACAATCACCATGATATTCAAATGTTTAAAATGAATATAAATTCTCTTTAATGAAAATTTCAAAATTCACTAGATTTAATTATTGAACAAAAAAATCGCAACCCATGATTACAATAATTGGTTCAGGAAAAGTAGGCGCAGCTGCAGCTCTATTTTCAGCTTTAAAAAAAGTAGATGACCGAATTCTATTATTAGATATTGTCAAGGGTTTACCCCAAGGAGAAGCAATGGATTTGAATCATATGCTATCTGAAAAGGGAATTGATGTGGAAATAATTGGGTCAAACGATTACTCTGATATGAAAGATTCAAAGATTGTAGTTGTTGTTGCGGGTTCTGGTCGAAAACCAGGAATGACTAGAATGGATCTTTTGAAAATCAATACAACTATTGTTAAAGATGTAGTTGAGAACATAAAAAAATATGCTAACAACTCAATAATAATTCCAGTTACAAATCCACTTGATCCTATGGTGTATGTTGCAAACAAAGTTTCAAAATTTCCAAGAAATAAAATATTTGGAATGGGCGGCATGTTAGATCTTTCAAGATTTATTCAGTTTATTCATGAAGCGACTGGTCATTCACGTAGCTCGATTAGGGCTTTAGTTATTGGAGAGCATGGAGAAAATATGTTACCTTTAACTCGATTCTCATCAGTTTCTGGAATCCCACTACCTTCACTACTTTCTAAAGACAAACTTGATACATTAGTTCAAGATACAAGACAAGTTGCAGCTAAAGTTATTGAGCAGAAAGGGGCTACAATACATGCCCCAGGTAATGCAATTTCAACAATTATCGAGGCAGTAGTAAGAGATCAAAAGAAGGTCATTCCAGTTTCAACAGCACTTGAAGGAGAATATGGATATTCAGGAATAACAATGGGAGTTCCTGCAGTAATAGGAAAAAACGGAGTAGAAAAAATTATTGAGCTTGAATTAAATAATGAAGAAAAAAATAATTTACAAAAATCAGCAGATAGTGTAAAAAACGCCATTTCAAATGTGAATATCTAATTAGATTTTTAACTAAATTATAAAAATGACTGTTATGGATTTAGATGAGATTCTAGCATCATTAAAATCAGGCAAAATTACTCTTCCATCGGCACGAAAGTTATTATCACTATATTCTATTGAAAAAATCGAAAATTTTGCTAAAATAGACACTGGAAGAAAAAATAGAAGGGGAATTCCAGAAGTTGTATTTGCAGAAAAAAAGCAATTTAACGAAATAAAAAAGATAATTCAAAAAACATTAAAAAAATCAAATTCAATCCTAATTTCTAGACTCACAACAAATGATTTTAAAAAAATATTATCTTTTTCAAAGAAAAATAAATTTAAAACACACCTAGGAAAAAATTCTACATCCATCTTAATTTATAAAAAATCTTTGAAAAAAAATCGAGGGGTAGTTGGGATATTAACTGCAGGTACCTCTGATATCGGAATTGCAGAAGAAGCTAGACTAATGTGCGAAGCTATGAATTGTAAATGTTTGAGTAGTTATGACGTAGGTGTTGCAGGTATTCATAGAGTAATGCCTGTATTGAAAGATTTTATCAAAAACGAGGTGGATTCCATTATTGTCGTTGCTGGTATGGAAGGAGCCTTGGCAACATTAGTTTCTTCTTGCGTAAATGTGCCTGTAATTGGAGTACCCACATCAGTTGGATATGGTTATGGAGAAAAAGGAGTAGCAGCTTTAGCATCAATGCTACAAAGTTGTGCTTTGGGATTAGCAGTGGTAAATATTGATAATGGAATAGGGGCAGGTGCCATGGCTGCAAGTATTGCAAATCGTGCATCTAGAAAAAATTAGACATTAATAATTCCAATACTAGCTAATTCAGTTCCAATTCCATACCCAATTAAAGCAATTCCTGTTCCTAACCCTGCCATTTCTATTCCGCCCTTAATCAAACTAGTATTTGCCATTCGTGATTTTACTGCACCTACAATAAATGATGCAGTAAGACTAAAACCAATTGCAATTAATAGTGGAGTAAGTCCAGAACTAAAGAAAAAAGGAAGAATAGGCAATATTCCTCCAACTAAAAATGATCCAAACATTCTAAGTGCGCTTTTGATTGGATGCCCAGCAATTTCTAAATTTAAATTTAATTCTTCTGTAAGCATGGTATTTAACCAGACTTTTTTATCAGATGTAATTTTGTTTACTATCATTTCAAGATCTTTTCCGGTAAAACCTTTTGCTTTGTAGATTTCTTCAATTTCTTTGCGTTCATCTTCGGGCTTGTGTTCAATCTCCCAGTTTTCTCTAGCAATTTCTGAATTTAATAATTCACGTTGAGATTTAACGGCAAGATAATTTTGAACTGCCATAGCTTTGGCTCCTGTAAACATTGCAACTAGAGCTGCAAGTATGATGATATCAGAAGAAACTTCTGCTCCCCCTACCCCAGCTGCTATACCCAATGAAGTATTTACTCCATCACCAAAGCCAAATACAAAATCACGCATAGATGTTGATTCACTCAAATGAGGTTCAATATGTCGAGGTTCGCCGATTTCTTTCAATACGTATTTCCTCTTCTCATATTGCGTATAACCAATAAAAGTCAACATGCTATTCGTAAATGATTTATATCATGCTTAGAGAGATTTGAGCAGTTGTCTGGCAAACGAATAGTTCTAACTGCAGACCGTAGTCTAATGACAAATTATAGGGGAAATTTTCTTTATGGTTTTATTGCATGTGGCCCATACGAAGTTCTCCCAGAATGGGTTTTTGACAAGGTCTTTTGTCCACCAGTTGAAACTGATCAAATAACTGGTGAAGCAAAGGTAGCTCAAGTAGGTTTAAGACGAGTTGAAAGTGCATTATTACAAGGATACAAAAGGGATGAAGTTTTTGTGGCCAATCCTGATTATCTAGAAAAATCTATTGGTCCTGATACTAAAGTAGTAGGAATTAATGTGATGGATCCACTTGGAATGGCTCCGGTAACTACTACCATGTCACCTGAAAAATTATCTTACGTAGCAATGAAATTCAAAAGAATGTGTGCGAAAATTATTCAGTTAAAGAAAAAGTATGATTTTCATGTGGTTGTAGGTGGTAACGGAGCATGGGAACTTGCAAAAACAGATAGAATGAAAATTCATGGGATTGATACAGTTGTAGTTGGAGAAGCAGATGAACTAGCCTTAGATTTGTTTAATGATTTAGAGAAAGGCGATGCACCAGAATTAATGCATTGTTTTGTAAAAAATATTCAAAACATTCCAATTATTGAAGCTCCAACAGTAAATTCGCTAATAGAAGCAATGAGGGGTTGTGGAAGGGGGTGTGACTTTTGTGATGTTAATAAAAGATCTAAAAAGGATTTACCACTTGATAGATTAAAACTTGAAGCAAAAGTTAATCTAGATTATGGTTTTGATTCAGTTTGGTTACATTCTGATGAAATGTTGCTTTATGGTTGTGATAATAAAGATTTCATCCCAAACAGAGATGCCATCACCGATTTATGGCGAGGTCTCAAAAGTCTAGGAGCTAACTTTATTGGAACTACTCATATGACTTTTTCAGCAGTCGCAGCAGATCCAAAACTACTTCAGAACATATCTGAGATTAATGAAATGCAAAAAAGTGGCAGATGGCTTTCTACAAATTTAGGGATAGAAACAGTTGCTCCAAGGATGGTGAAAAAACATCTTGGGGTAAAGACTAGACCGTTTTCTACGGACGAATGGGGAAGCGTAGTGAGAGAAGGAGCAAAAATTCTAAACGAAAACCACTGGTTCCCAGCAGCGACAATAATTATTGGTTGGCCTGACGAGACACCAGATGAAGTTCAATATACTATAGACATGATGAAAGATTTTAGGGCAACAGACTTTCGAGGTTTAGTAGCACCTTTGCTTTATCAAGATTTTAGTGAGAAAAATTCAATGCATTTTGGAAATTTAAATGAAGCACAATTTACATTGTTTTGGAAGTGTTGGGAAAATAATTTACGAGTAATTAATGATATAATTCCAATTATTCTAAGAAATAAGACCTATGGTCCAGCAATGAAAGTTTTCATGTATGGCATTATCAAGGCAGGTACGTGGGCAATTATGAGATATTTGCGTGGTTTGTGTAAAGATCTTTTCAATGGTAGAACGCCTGATGAGATTGTTGAAAAATATGCAAGAAGTAGATCCGTCAGTGCACCAAAAATTGAAACTAAAAAATTATAATTTTTCTAAAGCAGTATCTGCAATTGTATTACGTTTTGGCGTTAGAACTATAAAATAATTTTTATCTGCTCTTTCTATTGATTCAACTTTTTTATAAGAATGAGTGTTTAAGTCATATTCTAAAATTCTGCCATCAAGAGAACCTTTAGTATAAATCAACAAATAAACATCACCAGTAGAAGGGCTAAGTGGAATAAATGAAAAAACAAAACCTTTGTAAGAATTAATTGGAAGTGTGTTTTTCATTGGAGGAGCAACAGATGACATGTACATGAATATATCTTCAACAGAATCAAACTCTTCATATTCAATATGCATTAATTAGATATGATATATTTGAGTATAATAACCTAGAGAAAAATTATTGTCCGATTAAAATCTTTTCTTAAGTTTTAATATTACAATTGCAGGTGCGACAAAATACATACCGAGATTTAAGATGATTAGACTAATTCCGTAACCAAGCATCTGCTCTTCAGAATCAATATCAACATAATTGAGAATGGAAAGTGATGTCAATAATGGAGTTATTGTAATTCTAACTGCTTCTTGGAATATTGGATTTTCCCGTTCCCAATCTGCTATAGTAGGAGAGAATGAATAATAGAATTGATTAAATCCGGTCATAAATGCAGTGCCAGATGCAGTATTAAGCACAGTATTATCACGAAGTTCTCTTAACATTTGAACTTGAGGAGCTAATTCAGAACCAAATGCTGCAGTAGCAATTAAACATCCTCCGCCACCTGTCTTATCAGGAACACATTGTCCTTTCTCCAAGTGGGTTCCAGGACCACATTCTGGGGGTGGAGGTGTCGTAGTTGGTTCTTTATCCATACAAACTCCATTAACCAGCTCTTGATTTGCTCCACATTTTGGTGGAGGTGGGGGTGGAGGTGGCGTTACTTCTTTTTTAACACATTCACCATCAATAAGAATTTCATTTGAACCACATTGAATTGGTGGTGGGGGTGGTGTATAACCAGCGCCTCCTGTAAATTCAAAAGTGCCTTCTGCCTTTTGTGCACCATAATTAACAAATATTGTATACTCCCCAGCTGTTTTCCAAGTTCCACCAGCAATGAATTCAACTGAATATGTTCCATCAGGATTCACCGGGACCTGTTGAATGGATACAATGTTATTTCCGGGATCAACAATTCGAATCAATATTGGTTGTTCATAATTTTCGTTTAGAGTTTTTACAAAGCCGGAAATTACCACTGTTGAATCTGGAGAATATAAGGGAAGTTCTGTTTCAACTGAAAGAGGTGGAATTGTACCTGATTGTGCTTGAATAGTCCCCATAAAGCCATATGATAAAATTGTAAATGACAATATGATTAAGGATAAGTTTCCTAATTGCCTCATTTTCTGGATTTAATGAAGGATCATTGGTATTTATGTATTCAATGAAAGAAAAGTTGACTTCATCATATCCTTATTATGCTATTCTTAACTAAAAATTCCAGAGCGGCTACAAATTCATCATCTGATACATCTCCTTGTGACCACCATTTGGCAGTATTTTTAATCCAAGATGGAATATTGTTTTCTGTGTTTGATGATTTAGAAGAGTTTGGGATTATGATAATTTTTTCTTTTATTAGATGTTCTATTCCTTTAATAAATTCAGAGTCAGATATCTGATCTGAGGCCCACCATCCAGCATTATTTTTAATCCACTCAGCAACCAAATGTTTGGAAATATGAAATGAAGCATCACCTATTTTAGAACCACGATAATTGATGTCAATGTTATATTTTCCAGTTAATGAAGTATCTTTTATCGTTAAAACAACCTTGTACTCTCCATTTTTTGTTGCATATACACTAAATTTTTCTGATGATTTGTCTGGACCAATTAAATTGATGTCTAGTGTTGTACCTTGAATATAATTATCAACAGTTCCACTTAGAATTACATCTGATGTTTGTTTATACTTTGGAAGAATTATTTTTTCGGTGCTTAAAGTTGGTGGCTTTTTTCCAGAAAATGAAGAACTCAAACTAGTAGAGCTGAAAATATTTTTATTTCCAGATGAATCACTAAAATCATGATATTTTGCATCTAGATTTCCACCTGCAGTAGAAATCAATTTTGTGCCTGTTTTATCACAAATTTGGGTTGGAAGTTTAAAACTCCCCTCAAAAATTCCTGTATCAGGACCAGTTTCGACGAGAGAAAAACCTGTAGATCCTAATCCTCCATATTCGACACCGTTTATTGTACATCTTTTATAACGAATATCCTTGATTAAAATTTCTACTAAGATTTCACCTGAAGAAGTGCCAACTGTGTCAACATTAGGAGAGGCTGGGTCATTTACAACATTATATATTTCAATTTTATCATGTTTCAAATTAAGATCTGGATCATTTAAAACAAAGTATACTGGTTGTCCAAAACGATAAGTGTTTGAAGTAAAAGATGCAGTTCCAGAATTTGTTCTAATATCTGATTTCGTAGATGTTGAAATTGTTAAACCCACATCAGCAAGATCTGAATACGAAATTGAGATTCCTTTTTCATCAATTAATCTATCAGTTACTAAAAATTTTATTTTTTCATCAATAGTTCTAAGGGTTTTAATAAAATTAGGATCAAATTGATTTATTTGATTTGTAACAGCGTATTCCATTGTCCCGACAAAAATTCCAGAATTATTTGAAGTTTCTTTAAGTTCAAATCTATAAATTGCGTTGTTAATGTTTTGGTTATTTTTTGTTCCAAATGAAAAAAGATCAATTACTATTGGTTGGGATTCTATTTCATTTGAAATTGTTCCTTCAGAACCTGGATCATTAGAAGAATCAAAATTAATCACTAAAAATACTGTAGCAGAATTTGATACAAGATTTATTGCAGACACATCAGTATCATCAATTTGTAAAAGACCTTTGCCTGATGAAATATCACCAGGATCAAGTATTTGGATTTGTGTTGCACCGGGAAGACCACCAAAATGCAGAGTCATACTTGTATCAGAAAAAGATGTTATGCCTAATTGTTTTTCAAATGATCTTAAATCATAGTTAATCCAATTTGTACCAGCATCATCTGGAGTGTTAACATTAATCAATAAATTTTTTAAAACTTCGGCATTAATTCCCATGTTTAATGACATTGCATCAAATGAGCTAACCCCAATAGGAATAGTGTCTACTATCAGTCTTTTGGAATTTTTATCTGGTACTGATGAACCAACTGAGAAACCACCAGAGAGAGGATCAGTAGATAGTGTATAGAATTTTAGGTTTGAAGCTTTGTCTAGAGTTATGGGTTGGCCAAGTTTTAAAGTTGGAATAATGGCTGTATCTCTAAACACATTCAAAATATCTCTAGAGCCAGAATTGGTATTTTGATCATTATCAGTTAAAGTAATGGTGTTTAGTTGTCCTGGGATTAATTTCCCGCTAGCACTACTCATGGATATTGAAGCCGTTGTTGAACCTGAAAGTATTGAAGTGGTTTGATCATTGTAGGTTATAGTAGCAGATTGACCCCTAGGGGCATTTGGCTGAATCCCTATTGTAGATATGTTACTAGAATCAAAACTTTCAAAAATTCCTGTATTTCGTTCTGATTCAACCAGTGTAACTATTTGTGAAAATGTGTTTACAGTATCTGAAACAGAATTTACCGGTTGATGTTTATTGGTTTTTAGTTTTGCAACATTCCCAATATCAATAGTTAATTTTCCATTGTCATCAAATTCTAGCTTTGAAAGATGTGGGACAAGATTAATCAATCCAGGGCTATTGTTACCAGAATCAGAACCCGATTCGGTAAAGGCCTGATAAAATGTAGAAGGATTTGAAACAACATTAAATGTCCAAGAATCTTCATCGGTAGGATCCTGGTTTAATTGAAAGTCATTAATTGTTAGAAAAACTTCTGCATTAGTAGGGTATCCTTTTCTATCTAGTTTTGCTGATATGTTAGGGATCTCATCATATTCTAGATTTACCCTTTCAGTTCCACCAGCTCTATTAAATTTGATAGTTACACTATCAAAAGAGAATAATTGAATAATTGGCCAAGCGTTAGGATCAATTCCTATCTGTCCTGGAGGCACTGATGGATTTGTGTTAACTGATCTTGGATTTCTAACAACATTGTTTAGAACAGATCCTGTTGGAGAATTTATACATGCAGTAAATGAAGCTTCACCGTTTGTATAACCTGCTAGAGCACCAGATCGTGGAACTGCTACTCCTTCGGTATTTGAAAAGCTAGTTCCTAAAACTGAAGGGGCAGTATTTTTGCTACAAAAAACTCCAAAGTCCAAACTATTTCCTTCTGCTAAAGCTCCAGCATTTGCTACAATTTGATCTGCTTTTTTTGCTAGGTTTACATTTGCAAAATAAGCGTACCATTTCCCATCTGTTGCTTGAACCATTCTTAGATCATTTCCATTTAGAGTAACATCTGGTTCACCTTCTGCCTCTCCGATATCACTAAAATCATTATCGCTTACTACAACTTCTATTACCATCGAACCTGCAAAATGATTATTGTAAAGTGGATTTTCTGCAGAAACATAAAGATGAGGATTATGAGATGCCTCCGCTTCAAAACTAGTATAAATTGGAATAACTAGAATTGTTGCAATAAAAATGAGGTATATTTTTATCAAATTTACTCGTAAATTAGCATATGTCGTTCCAGACAAATAACATTGTCGTATGATTTATTCGTAATAAGAAGACAAGTATAAGATAAGTAGCGATCTGAAAATGATAAGATTACATGTTTGTACAACGAACCCAAGTTCTCAAAATTTCGCTCTTCGCTATTTTATCAGCCTTTGTAGTTGAACTAGCATTTGGTTTAATTTTTAATAGTTTAGGACTAATTACTGATAGTGTTCATGCACTACTTGATAGTGTAGTCACTGTTGTGCTACTTTTAGCTGCAAGAATGGCGATTAAACCTCCTGATGCAGAGCACACGTACGGTCATGGAAAAATTGAAACGCTTGGGGGATTGTTTGGAGGAATTGCAATTTTACTGATTGCTGCATTTTTTATTTTTGAGGCAATAAACCGTCTTCAAAGTCCTGAGCCTGAAATACTACCAGGAATCTTAGCTATAACAGCTGGAATCTATACTATCGGAGTGGACATTTTTAGAATTGTTATTCTGGGAAAATCTCTTAAAAAGTTAGGAGGGACAGTTCTAAAGGCGGATCTTTATCATGCGATGATGGATCTAGGTTCCACATTAGTTGCAATAGTTGGAATTTTGTTAGTAACCATAGGATATTATCAGGGAGATTTTATTGCAGCAATTGTTTTAGGAATTTTACTTGCAGTGTTAAGCTTAAAACTAATTTATCGAACAGCGATGGATCTTACAGATATTATTTCTCCAAGACTTGTGTCTAAGGTCGGAGACATTATTCAAAATACCCAAGGGGTTTTAGAAGTAGGACAAATTCTAATGAGAAAATCAGGAGATACAATTTTTTGTGATGTAACAATTTCATTACGAGGTGATGTTAGTTTTGATAGAGCTAATGAGATTTCAGCTCAAACTGAAAAAAATATTAAAAATCAAATCCCAAACTGTAAAACTTTAATTCGTTTTGAACCCAGCTGGCAAGATGTTCCAAAAGAATCAAAAATTAATGATATTGTATTAGCAGTTAACGGGGTTAAAGGGGTTCATAATATTTCATCGTATTCATCTGAGGGAAAAATCTATGTTAGTTTGCATGTGATGGTTGACCGTGAAAAAAATTTAGAGGATGCACACAAAATCTCGGAAATTATAGAAAGAAAAATTCAAAAAAGCTTACCTGAAATACATCATATTACAATTCATCTAGAACCATTTGTTACCATTCCTGAGAATCTCAAAATTGGAGGGAAAACTACAGAAGAAAAAATAGATTCGTTACTTCGGGAATATTCTGAAATCAAAAAAATTGGTAGAATAGTAATTTTCCAATACAAAAATATTCAAAAAATCGATATTGATTGTTCGTTTGAGGGAAACCTTTCAATTGAAAAGGTTCATGATTTAACGTCACAAATTGAAAGAAAGATTAGAAATCAGTTCAAAAATGCAATAATTACAATTCATCCAGAACCTAATTAGACTAGAATACTAGTCAAATACATTATTACTAAACCAATACCAATTCCTGCCGCAACTGAAGCACTTGAAAGTCCTTTGTCATCTTCTCTAATCCATTTCAAAATAGACACAACTACTTGAAATATTGCCCCAGCCCCAATTGAGAGAAAAATGATTGAAGTAAATGGTGAAAATAAAAATCCACCTACCCATGCTCCAAAAATTGCAGGTGCACCTGCAATCAATCCTAAACCAAAGAGTTTTCCAATCATAGGTTTTCCTTTGGCCATAGGAGCTGCAATTGCAAAACCTTCTGATGTATTATGTAATGCAAATCCAACTATCAAAAATGTACTAAATGCAATTTCACCAAGACCTACTGCAGCGCCAATTGCTAAACCTTCACCAAAGTTATGCAAACCAATACCGATTGCAATCATCAAACCTAAGGCAACAGGTTTTGAAAAAGGTGATAATTTTGTCCTTTCAACTAATTTATTTCCAGAGTAATATAATCCAAGAAATGAAATAATTACAATAGTTATTATCAATAATGCGCCATTAAAACTTCCTGCTAAAAATTCATCAGAAACTTCAACAGCTTCTTCAATAGCATCAATTCCTAAAAACAATAACAAACCAATAGTTATAGCTAAAAAGAAATTGTATTTTGATTTGCTTATTCGTTTGATAAAAGGTAACCAAAGAAGGCCTATCATTACTGGAATAATTCCTACATAAGTTCCAATAATTGCAAAGAAAACAATTAGATCACCATTAGGTTCTAAAGTAAGAGCTGCAGCTTCAATTTCTTTTTCAAAACGAGTTCCATCCTCTATGGTTAAGCCAATTATGTAAGGCTCTGCTTCATTCCATTCAAAAGGAATTCTTACAAGAGCTGTCTCAAATCTATCCAAAAATCTATCAGGCTCAATTGCAGATGGTTGAATTCGGTCATTTACATCTGCCATTACCACTTCTACAGGAATTGGACCTGTATTTCGTACAGTTACCTGAATCTCCCTATCTACAAAATTAACTTTTTCAATTATAATGTCTGGTAATGGAGTACCTAGGTCTAGGATATCTGAGCCTGGTCCAAAAATAAACACAATAAGTAGGATTACCAGGACAAATGGAATTAATCCACTTGCTACAAATTTTGATCTAGAATTTTGATTAATTTCCATATTCTGTTCCTAAGTTAGAATCTGAATTCTCTTTAACTAAAAATAGTCCAACCCATCCTTTTTCTGAAAATTCTACTTTATGAGCATGGAAAAGATATTTTCCTGAATATTGATACTCAAATTCCATAATTCCTCGTTCAGTTTGTGATAAAGTAATCATGTCAGTATAAAATGAAGGAACCGTATCAGTTCCAGTTGGGTAATAATGATATAGGTTTCCATGCAAATGTAAATTATTTATTGGATCAAACTCTACCATATTGACTACATAAACTCTGATTAATTGATTAGTGTTAATTTGAATTGGGTGATGTTGATAATAAAATGGAATGGTATTTGCAGCATAGAAATTATTTTCAGTATCAAAATCAGTGTCTAAACCATTTAAAACCATTACCATCTCATCAGCTGGTGCTCTACCTTCTTTTGGATCAACAATGTAAACTCCATACAAACCTCGTACAATATGTTCTTCGAGTGGCATTACATGACAATGATAAGGATGAACACCAACAGGTCCTGCCCTAAATTCATATGTAAACTGTCCACCTCCAGGGCCGACTATTTCAAATACTCCGTCCATTTCAGCTTGATGAATTCCATGAAAATGCATAGTATGTGATTTAGAACCATTATTTATGAAATGAATTCTGACTAAATCACCTTCAGTGGCTCTGATGGTTGGACCAGGAACCGTTCCATTAAATGTCCATACATTAAAAAAAACACCAGGTGAAACTTCCATTACTTTATCGTCTTCTGCAATTATTGTAAATTCTCGAAGAGTAGTTCCATCATTTAATTGAGATGTCTTACCATAATTAAAATCTCTAAGATAGTTCATTGGATCAAAATCCATTGTAGATATTGTATACAATGGATCAAGGACTTCTCCTGTAGTCTTGATCACACCTCCGGTATGAGTCACAAAAGTTTTTTCTTCAGATTCAGCTACGATGCCTCCAGGCATTAAGAAAAACAATATTGAAGCAAGGCTAGCAACAGCTAAAATTGAGATCATAAAACTTGTTTTAGAATTTTTCAATTAACTTTAATTAAGCGATTTCTTATTTAAAGTTAGCCTAGACTAACTTTTTTAGTCTAATCTAAATTTATTAGTCAAGACTAACATGTCACAAATGCCTAAAGGAGACAAAAAACCAAGTTTTAACTTGAGGGATTTTCCAAAAGCATTATGGAAAAATCTTTGATTTTCTTGTTATTAGTAGGTGCTTTAATTGCTTCAGGAATAATTCTATCATTTTATGGGGCTCAACTAACAACTCAAGATATCATAGTTAAAGAAGAAACCCTAGTTCCAGGATCTTCCATAGAAGTTTCCATAGACCTTAACCCAGAATTTAGTGAATTAGGTGTGTATGTTGTATTATTAGAGAAATATGTCGAAGACTCTATTTCTGTCTCTGTGTATGACCCTTTTGGTTCCAAATTTGTTTCAAAAATAATCGAAAAAGAGTCTACTGAAGATAGGTTTGAAATTGTATCAAGTGGAACCTATAAACTTGAATTGGAGAATTCTGGCTTAGAAGAATACCACATTGTAGCAGGTTTAGGGTACATGCCAAATGCTGGAACTTTATCAATAGGAATTACTGGGTTTTATTTGCTAATTATTGGATTAATTGGAATAGTGGGAGTTGGAGTTTATTCAATTCGAAATAGAAAAAAACACAAGCTTAGTTGAGATAGCTATCCATTTTTGCTAAACCATCTTCTACATCTGTAAAATTTTTATCATCTTCAATAATTTTGGCTAATTTTTCAGCTTCAACAGAATAAATAATTTTATTATTTTTGTTATCTTCATTTACAAAACAATGTTGAACTAAATAAGATAGATTATCTCTAATTTCATTTTCAGATTTTTTTAGCTTTTCCATCAAATAAGATAATTCTTTACTTCCATTTTCTAATTCAGCTAAAATTTCAGAAATATCTGGATCAAATATACAATCAAGAATTTTTTCTCTATCGAATGTAGAATCCAATAATATCACAAACTATTATGCGAATTTAAAACTTTTTTTGTTTTCGCAAGGTAATCATGTACAAGAATCTTATCCATATTTTCCTGATTAATATGATATGTTTTGCCCTTTAATTCTTTTTCAATATCTTGAGCATATTTCAAAAGTTCTTCTTCATCACTAACCACTATTGTATCTATATCAATTCCTTCGCGTTTACATTTTTTTGCTTCTATGATGGTGTTATCATTAATTTTTGGATCCACCTTTTTGTATCGATAACAAAGATAAACTAAACTGCCATCATTAATATCAAGTTTCATATCTTTTTCCTCTTTAATTTTAGATAGAATTGTTTTATCAGGAGAATAGAAATTAGAATATGGTTTCTCAGAAATAATTTCATTTTTCTGATGAATATTATCTATAAAACAGGCACTGGGTTGTCCATCAGTAATCATAACAATTCTTTTGTTTTGAGCTGAGCTTTTTCTTAGAATTTTTTTTGCCAATCTAAATGCTGCCTGATAATTTGTATAATGTAGAAAATTGTCATTTGCATCAAATGTTTTTAGAAAAGGTATATCATATGGTATAATTTGTGAGGCCATAGAACCATACCCAACAATTGAAATTGAATCATTTGGAAAAAATTTTTTGTTAAATACATATAGACTCCAAAGTGCCTTTTTTGCTATCTCAATTCTACTCTTCCCTGTTTTTCCTACAGGATACTTCATTGTAGAACTTAAATCAATACAATAAACCACGGCCACTCTAACATCTTCAAATGTCTCAAATTCTTCAAAGTCATCAATTTCCAATGATAATGGAAAACTAATTTTTTGAGTAGTTTTTGAAATCCTGTTAATACTATTAAGTAATGTTTGATATACGCTAAGCGGTTTTAGATCATTACCATCTTCAAATTTTTTCGTAGTGTCCAATACAATATTTCCACTTCCAGTAAGTTTGGTTTCATGTAAACCCACTTCAGCCATATTTAGATCCTTCATCACATCTTGAAGTATCTTTGAACCAATTTCAAAAAATCCTTTGTTAGTTAGCCATTTTTTGTTATCACGTAAATATCCATTTTCTTTCAAGAATTTTGTTAAAGATGACCCGTTTTCATATAGATTCTCTTCATTTTCAGATTTTGTTTTTGAATCCTGGTTTTCATTTTCATTTAAGGATTTTTGAAGTAAATCCTCGAGTTCCTCAAATTTAGGAGAATTTTCTTTCATTGCATATTTGGATAGAGTTTGGAGAATTTTTTGTAATTTATCGTTAGGGATTTTATTTTCTAATTTACTTTGATTCTTTTTACTATCGTTAGCATAGTAAACAAAATTTCCTATATTAGGCTGGGACATATCCTACGTCTTTTCTGTCTAAAATTTTTGGTTTAACCCAGCGTAGACCTTCAAGAATTATTTCTGTCAGAGCAGAGTATAACTCAGAATCTTTTTCATCATCTAAATTTAATGAATTGGAAGAAATATGATATAACTTTGTTTTTTCTATAAAAGATTTTTGTTCTAAATGTATTTGTTCAATTTTTGATTCAATGAGATTTTTTAAATTCTGGAAATTTTCAAGTTGATTTTTATAAGAAACCTGCCCATTTTTCCAAATCATTTTTTGTGAAACCTGAAAAGTTTTACCTTGGAATTCTTGTTTGATTGATTCTAATAATGTGGAATCTAGATCTTTAATAAATTCCAAGCAGGTTTCTTGTATTGATTCTTCAATTAATTCACGAAAAATTTTTTGGCGGTTTTCTATAGTGTCATCTCTATCTACAAGTTCAAATTTGGCAACCTGATAAAGACAATGCATATCTGAAAATCTAGGAGATGGTAATATCTTATGAGATAAAGCTCTTGTTCTTTCTGATTCTCCCACCAATAGTTCAAGGCCGTGTATTCCTAATCTTACACTAACTCCTTTTTCCTGATTAATTTCATGACTTTGTCTTGCTTTGTGGACAATTCGTGCCAAAGTTTTCAAAATTGGGGTAATAAGTAAGGATTTTGTAATTTTGGATTCTTGAAGAATGATTAGCATTTCTACATCCAACGATTTTGGATAATGTGTATGAATATGGCTTTTGAGTCGGTCATACAAAGGTTCAATCACTTTTCCTGAATGAGTGTAGTCAATCGGATTAGCTGTAGCAAAGAACGCCGTTTTTGGTTTAAAAATTACAGGAAATGAACCTGTAGTAAATCGTCCTTCTTGTAACACTGAAAGTAGTGAAACTTGCTTTCTTGGATCAAGTACAGGTAATTCATCAATACAAAAAATTCCATGTTTTGCCTGCATTAGTTGTCCTGGGGAATAAGAATCAATTTTGTACATCTCTGTTCCTTTTTTTGCTACTTTTACCGCATCAATGTAACCAACTAAATCTTTTACCGAAATATCTGGTGTTGCAATAACATACTTGTATCGATCTTTTCCTTCAATCCATTCAATAGGAGTATCTAGTTTATTATCACGTATTTTTTCTGAACTTTCAGGACTAACATAAAATGTGGGACTTTTATTATTTAATTCTCTGTCTTCTATTAATGAAATCAATTCATCTTCAGGCAGATCCATTGGACAGTCATTAGTAATACTTTTTTTAATTATTGGTATAGGAGATAACAAATTATTTGAGATCGTTTCTACAATCTTAGTTTTTGCTTGGCCTATTTGACCTATTAGAAAAATATCATGACATGAAAGAATGGCTCTATCTAATGCAGGAACAACATCTTCATCAAAACCTAAAATCCCAGGATATTTTAAGCTGTTAGAGTTTATCTTAGAAATTAAATTTCTTCGTAGTTGTTCTTTAACGCCAACTATTTTGTAATTGATTTCTAAAAGATCCCTTAGAGTTTTAATCTCTTTGAAATCTTCAGGTAATCCTGCTACAATTTCAGTATATTTTGGAGTTGAAGAGTAGCTTTGTCTTACAATTGTAGATGGTTCTGACACAAAATACATTTGTTTTTAATGCATTTATAGAATTTTCTAAAAAAGTAAGTGTTAAAGGAATAATAGAGTTTTTCTTATGAAATTTTCAGCATGGTTTTTATCCCGGTAATTTTGAATCTTGCATACTTGAGTTCAAGCGAATTTCAGCATATTGTAAGAATTGTAGGAAATGATATTCCAGGAGCAAAAAAAGTGATAGTAGGCCTTACTCAAATTAAGGGTATTGGTTATACTTTTGCAAATGCAATTTTAGAATCTTTAAAAATTCATACTAATAGTAATATTGGAAATCTTACAGACTCTCAAGTAAAATCAATTGAAAAAATTATTACCGATCCTCGATCATCAAATTTCCCTAATTGGTTTCTAAATAGACAAAAAGATGTTGAAACCGGAGAGACAAAGCATTTGATTACTTCAGATATTGCATTAACTGTTAGAAATGATATTGAAAGAGAAAAAACAATTTACAGTTGGAGGGGTTATCGTCACATGTATGGATTAAAAGTTAGAGGACAGTGTACTCGAACATCAGGACGTAAAGGTGGCGCTGTAGGAGTTCAAAAAGGTGGAAAAGTTTTACCACCTGGTGCAGCTGGTGCACCTGGTGCACCAGGCGCAGAAGGAGCAGCACCAGCTGAAGGAGAGGCGGCAACTGAAACAGCACCAGCAGCAAAAGATGCAGCTAAACCAGCAGCAAAAGATGCAGCTAAACCAGCAGCAAAAGATGCAGCTAAACCAGCAGCAAAAGATGATAAAAAAGGAGCAAAAAAGTAGGCATTTAAAATGGGAGATCCAAAAAATCCAAGAAGAGTTTGGAAAAAACCAAAACGTCCATTAAATTATGATTTAAAAATGGAAGAATTGAAAACACTGGGAACTTTTGGATTAAAAACTAAACGAGAGTTATGGAAAGCACATACAGAACTTTCAAGATTGAGACATCAAGCTCGTTCTTTACTTGCACTCAGACAAGAAATTAGAGAAACAAAAGAACCAATACTTTTGCAATCATTATCAAAAGCAGGGTTGGTTGAAGAAAACTCAACTCTCGATGATGTACTAAATTTACAGGTAACTGATTTATTATCTAGGAGATTACAAACAATTGTACAGAAGAAATTTTCATTTAAGACACCATATCAAGCAAGACAGGCAGTAGTGCACGGTCACGTTATGATTGGAGATAGAATTGTAAATGTGCCATCTTATGTTGTTAGTTTGATTGAAGAAAAAGATGTACGTTTATCTCCTGATTCAACTCTAAAAGAGTTGTTAGAAAACCAACAAAAAGGTAAACCTTCTCAAGAAAGCCTAGGTACTGAATCTACTGATGAAATTAAAGTTGAAACACACGAGCAAGTTAAAGAACAAAGCACTGATGAAGAGCCCAAGGTTGAGAATTCTTCAACTGAAAAACCACAAGAGTAAGCTTATCTGTAAATATTTCAATAATAGATAGATAGACTATGTGTTCAATAATAGGTTACTACGGCAAAGATGATGCAGCCCCTATAATGGTAAAGGGCTTAAAACGAATGGAATACCGAGGTTATGACAGCGTAGGAGTAGCTACAAAATCTGACCAGAATATAGAGGTTAGAAAAGGCGTTGGAAAAGTAGCCGAAGTAAATGATTCTGAAAGACTAGATAAACTACCTGGACATATAGGAATTGGTCACACAAGATGGGCTACCCATGGAAAGGTAACAACAATAAACGCACATCCACATTCCAGCACTACAGGAAAAATTGCAATTGTTCATAATGGGGTAATTGAGAATTTTAAAGAATTAAAAGAAGAATTACAAAAAGATAATTATTCTTTTGTTTCTGAAACTGATAGTGAAGTAATAGCAAATCTATTACAACAAAACTACAGTAAAACTTTTGATGTAAAAAAATCAATGATTAATACTATTTCAAAATTGAAAGGCCATTATGCTTTTGTTGCAATGTTTGATAACGGAATACTGGCAGCTGCGAGATTTCATGAACCATTGATTATAGGAATTGGAAAAAATGATTATTTTTTATCAAGTGATGTTTTGGGATTTATTGAGCAAACAGATGATGCCATTTACATTGATAACGGAAATTTTATTTTATTAGATACATCAGGATTAGAGATTTGTGATTTTGAAGGAACACCAGTCAAACATCAAATCACCAAGGTATCAAAGGAGTTTGCTGATGCATACAAAGGAGATTATGCACATTTCACATTAAAAGAAATATCAGAACAACCTGAAACGATATTAAATGCAGGTAAAAAAACTGAATCAGCAATTGAACAGACTTCAGATTTTATTAAACATGCGAAAACAGTTTACATAACAGGTAGTGGCACAAGTTACAATGCTGCACTTGTCGCAAAATATTTGATGTCAAAATATGCTAAAATAAAAATTGAACCAATTATTTCAAGTGAACTTCCAACCTTACCTGATTCAATAGAATCAAATTCAATACTCATTGCAATTTCACAAAGTGGAGAAAGTGCAGATGTTCTTGAAGCAGTAAACATTGCAAAAAAATCAAATGCAAAGATTTTATCAATTGCAAATCATAAAAACTCAACGCTAGTTCAAGAGTCTTCACTTTATCTTGGAATGAATTGTGGGCCAGAAATAGGAGTAGCAGCAACTAAGAGTTTTACTTCACAGCTAGCAATTCTTTATAAAATTACAGAAAAGTTATGTGATGGATGTTTGGGTTTAGATTTCAATCAAGTATCAAATTCAATTTCAAAAATTCTTTCTAATCATTCTAAAATTCAAAATATTGCAAAAGATTTGAAAGAGGTTTCTGATATTTACATCCTAGGTCGTGGAATTCATTATCCTATAGCCTCAGAAGCGGCTTTAAAAATGAAGGAACTCACTTACATTCATGCAGAAGGCATTCCTGGTGGAGAATTAAAACACGGACCATTGGCTTTGATGGATTCAAATGTCTATGTGATAATCATTAATCCTAATGATTCAACCTATACTGACACTCTAACTAGTGCAAGTGAAATCAAAGCTAGAGGGGCAAAAATAATTGGAATATCTGATAAGAATAGTGATGTTTATGATCATTGGATTGAAATTCCAAGCATTAAAGAATCAATGTTTCCATTAATTGAAATCATTCCAATACAATTGCTAGCTTATTATTCTGCTATAGTAAAAGATACAGATCCTGATTATCCAAGAAATCTAGCAAAATCAGTTACTGTAAAGTAGTAATTCTTTGATATTCTTCCTCAGTTTTTTGTAATAGTTTTTCTGAAGTTAGTCCTGTTTTTAATATTGCAGAAATCATTGCGCCTCCTGCACCTACTCCTTCTTTTACAAATCCTTCAGAGTATGACTTTAAACCTTGAATTACAGAATCTTCTAGTTTTGGGTTAATTACCAAAATTGGGATATCTTTAATTTCTTTTATCATATCCAAAAAATTTGCAGAATCGTCATTAACTATGTAAGACGTTGTACCAATTGCAATGTTATTTTCATCATATCCAGTCGTATGACCAAGTGCTAACACTGCAGCCATTTGTGTTCCACCTGCTAACAAAACTTTACAAGTTTGTGAAGCAGTACCTACCATCCCTGCTACTAGAGGAATCATAGGATCCCCTAAGTTTGCAATAACATCGTATGCATCTTTAGATTTTGATCTTTTTAGTGCATCATTTACTACTTTATTTTTTAACTCAAGAGGATTTTCAGGAATACTAGAACTAACTTTAGCATCAATATCAAATCCTTTAAGCACTGCCATAGCAGTCGTTGTACCTGCGGGAATACTCTCACCAATTACAAGACAGTCAGTTACTGCACCAAGGGTTCTTCCAATAATTCTACCATATTCAACTGCCCTTAACACATAAAATCGATCAAGAGCTGGTTCATTTTGAATATTTTTACCATGATCCAATCCAGTTTCAAAAAATGGAATGTCTGGAAGAATTTTGCTTCCTGCATTAATTACAACATGAGGAATACTTGCAGATTCAAGTGCAACTTTTGTAAGAATAGCTGGAGTTGGTTTTCCATCAGGAGTCATAGGAACAGAATCAATACATTTGCAAGAACCATAATGAAGATATTCTGAATCTGCTGGGGAGGTATATTTTATGAAATCTGGATTAGAGCCTGCGACAGTTATTCCTGGAATTTCACTAGTTTCCGTGTAGGATATTACTAGGGAGAAAAGAAATTTCTTTTTTTCAATTGATTTTACAAACTCTTGACCTTTTTCTTGATTTCCTTTGATTTCTATATCATTCACTAAAAATCACTGACCCATCATCTCCACAAATTCTTTTTCACTTCTTTTTTGAAGAACAAAATTAGTTTCTTTTTCTTTGTTTAATGTGGAGGTGGGTGATGAACCATAATTATGACCAGAGTATAAAACTAGATTTTCATCCATGTTATACAAAATATCAAAAAGACTGTGATAAAGCTCTGTTGCACTCCCTCCTGGTAAATCAACCCGTCCACAATTTCCAACAAAAAGTGTATCACCAGAAAAAATTTTTCCATCACCAACCAAACAAATACTATCTTTGGAATGGCCTGGTGTATGATATACAGTTAATGCTGAATTTCCAAAAGTAATTTTTTCTCCATCCTTTAAAGCAATATCATGATCAATGGTTGATGATTCATGTTGCATGATTTTTGCACCGGTAGATTGAGCCATGGCTTTATTTCCTAATGTGTGATCAAAATGATAATGAGTATTTACAATGTATTTTATTTTTAGATCATATCTTGAAATTACTTTGTGAATTTCTTCAAGATTCCAGGATGGATCAATTAGTAATGCTTCATTGGTATCTTCATCTACTAGAATATATGTAAAATTAGCCATATTTCCAACCTCAATTTGATGTACTTTCATAACACACCTTCCTCTGCTTCAGGAGGAATACCAATTTTTTCTACGTAAATTGTTCCACAAAGATCTTTTCTTTTTGGAATTCCCTGTTTCATTTTATGAAATGTTACAGTCATATCTGCTTTAACATAGATATTTGCGGTTTCTCCAGTTTGGGGATCCATACCAGATGGAACATCAACTGCAAATTTGAAACATTTTGCATTATTGATGTAGTTTATAGCAGACGCATATGGTTCTTTTATTTCTCCTGTTATTCCTGTTCCCAAAATTCCATCAATAATAATGTCAGGAGTAAAATCAAAATCAAGGTTTCCTCCTGAAAGTAATTTTACTGAAGGCATCTTTTGCAATAAAGACCAGTTCCAGTTGCTTTCTTCAGTTTTAATTTTTTCAGGTGAGCCTAATAACATTACTGTTACTTTTGAACCATAACCAACAAGATGTCGTGCCATAACCATACCATCTCCACCGTTATTTCCCATTCCAACAAAAATCAAGATATTTTTTGATTCTACATTTCCAAATTTTTCAATTAATCTTCTTACAGCAGCAGCACCAGCATTTTCCATCATGAATTTTTTTAAAAAGCCCATTTCATGACCCTTATTTTCAATTTCATACATTTGATCTACTGTAATTTCCATAATCTATTCAGAAAATGTGGATAAAATAAGGGCTTTGGAAATATGTTTTGGGTCTAAAAAAGAAAAAATTGGGTTAGATCTATCTGATAAATTCTGTTGTTGAAACAGGATAGAATCTAAGTTTTAACAATTTTACATTGTCATTTGTGATTGTATTATCCACAACTACCAAGTCAGCTACGCTGAAAACCCATTTGCTATCAATATGGGCACAGTTTGTTTCAAGGTATATTGCCAAGTCTAGCTCATCAATTACGCCATCACCATTTAGATCATCAACAAATCCGTCACCATCTGCATCAGGAAGATCATCAATAGTTATTTCACCATCGCCGTTTGTATCAAAGCTATCATCACAAACATCACCTGTCCATAGAAATAGACCTGTAATGTCTACTGCTTTGCTTTTTCCTTGACCTTTACCTTGTTCGTTTGCAGAATTATCTACTGGAACAAATTCTTGGTCTTGAAGATCAAATACGCCATTAGATGTAACTAATCCAAGTGCAAGTAGATCATCATCAGGACATGATGTTAGATCTCCAAAGTCAGGATTTCCTTCCACGGTGTCATTACAAGCTTCAATGTTTGGATTTGGCACCATGATTAGTGAGCTTTCACCACCAGTGTTTTGGTGATTACTGGGTACTCTTCCAAAAACATAGTATCCTTGATCTTCAGAAGGAATTTGTACCTCAACTGGATTTCCATCAAATACTTCTGCACAAGGATCCTGTGCAATTAGTTCAGTAACTGAGGATTTCTTGTTTGAGATGTATTTTATTGTAGAATCTCCTTCTTCATCAATAAATACAGAGTTTCCACCTGGAGTTGAATCACAGTTGAATGTGTCTGG
The DNA here is from genome assembly GCA_042138025.1 of Nitrosopumilaceae archaeon. Taxonomy (GTDB): domain Archaea; phylum Thermoproteota; class Nitrososphaeria; order Nitrososphaerales; family Nitrosopumilaceae; genus CSP1-1. The sequence goes on from JBHIUZ010000004.1 coordinate 54,035, forward strand.
ATCTTTTCCATGTATGTTGAGATTGTGATGTGCTCCACTAGGATAACCATTGCTGTATTCAATAACTTTTTGTGGTTTGGCTGCATTTGCCATGATGTCACCATCTAAGCTCAGTGCTGCAGCTGCTGTAATCATTGAAAATGCTACAGTCAGTAATGCAATTTCACTTAATGTGACTCTTTTTGAGTTGTGGTCTGCCTTACCAATCCGATTCATTAACTAGATTGAAAATAAATTGGGACAAAAGATGACTTGTGTGCAGTTTGAACATTTTTTTAAAAAATTGATGAGAAAAAATGAGAATAAATGAAGAAAAATTAGAATATTGAATTTGTTCAGAAAAACAGATAGAACTTTTTATGAAATAAAAGGTATTTAGAAAATATGCACAAAACATTTTACAAATCTCCTAACAACTCATATTATAGCAAAAAAGTATGTGATGACTGTAAGAGAATAAATTGTGTTAATGGATGTAGTTGTGACTGTCATCCTTTTTCCTTTGGAAATTAGTTGTAAAACTCAAGATTTAGCCATAGGATTATGGAATCGCCTAAGGGCTTTGGCAAACGACTTTATCCCAGTTTTATTATGAGAGATTGTGTCGTTAAGAAATCTTAAATCATCTCTGACTAAAGTATCAAAGTCACTTGATGCTGCTCAGAACTCAAGGGAATATTTAATAAAAAATACCCGCGATGTGATTATTTCCTGTAGTCAATCAATAATCGCTGCTCATAAAGGTGATTTAGCCGATGCAAAAAAGAAATTGCTAAAGGCTGAGAAATTACTAGTAGAAAATAGAAAAAAAGCAGATTCAGAGTCAAGACGTTATCTTATAGCACCAGAACAAGAACTAGTCGAGGCATCTTGTTTCATTGCTATTATAGAAAATAAATCAATTCCCTCTATTGATTCTCTTAAGGTATCAAATGAATCATACATTCTTGGTTTGCTGGATTTAATTGGGGAGTTAAAGCGAACCGTTTTTGATAATATAAGAAATGGTAAATCCAAAGAAGCCTCTAAAATTTTTGAAATAATGGAGAATCTATACTTGTATTTGTATCCATTTGCAATGTATGATAAGCTGGTAAAAGAAGCTAGAAAAAAATTAGATGTTAATAGAAAATTAATTGAAGATGCAAGATCTGCAGTAACTGAGGAAATTAGAAGAGCAAATTTGATTGAATCTATGAGTAAATTCAAAAAATCTTCTTAAAATTTTAGCAATCAATATCTGAATGCGGGCGATGGGATTTGAACCCACGAACTCCTAAGAGACTAGCCCCTCAAGCTAGCGCCTTTGGCCAGGCTGGGCTACACCCGCAACGGTCTAGTCATGCAGGGTTTTTATAATCCTTGATTACTTTTCGAAAATATGCTTGTTCCAGTAAGATGTTTTACCTGTGGAAATCTTATTGCAGATAAATTTGAAGATTATCAAAATAGAATCAAGTCAGGTGAAGAACCAGCCAAAGTCTTAAACTCTTTGGGCATTGAGAGATATTGTTGCAGAAGAATGTTGCTAACATCGGTTGAAACAATTCAACAAGTTGTTCCTTTTTATGAAGCAATTCGAAGGAGACACTTAGAAGTTCAATCTGAGTTAGAGTAGTTTGCCAAAAATTACATCAATTAAGGCTAGATTAATTTACAATAGTAGAGGTTCAAAAACAATCGAAGTTGATGTCACCTCTGATAAAAAATTTCTGGGAAGAGTATGTGCCCCATCAGGAGCAAGTGTAGGTAAATACGAAGCTGTGAATTTTCCTGATGGTGATCCTCGAAAGAGTTTCCAATTGTTATTGGAACATTCAGAAAAGTTTTTGAATATTGATTCTACTGACCTTAAATCAATTCATGATGTTATTCGTTCTATTGATTCTAGTGAGGTCTATTCAAAAATAGGTGGCGCAGTTGCGTTTGCAGTTACCATTGCATCGTTAGAATCAGCTGCCAAAGCACTAGATCAACCTTTATTCCAATTAATTTCAAAAGAAAAAAACTATAGATTTCCGTTTCCATTAGGAAATATTCTAGGAGGAGGAGCACACGCTGGTCCTGGAACCCCTGATATTCAAGAAATTTTAATTTGTGCTATAGGAGCAAAAACTATTCGAGATGCAATAGAAACTAATCTTTCAGTACACAAAGAATTAAAAAAAGTATTACAAAAGGATGATCCAAGCTTTACAAATGGAAGAGGAGACGAAGGTGGTTGGGCTCCTAAATTAAACAATGAAAAGGCATTGGAATTATCAGCAAAAGCTTGTGAGAATTTAGGATTTACTTTAGGAAAAGAAGTGGCTATCGGGGTTGATTTTGCTTCATCAACACAATGGAATGAGGACAAGAAAAAATATCTATATAATCGAGGTGGTTTTGAGAATACTCCTGAAAAGCAAATAGAGTTTGTCTCAAATATTATTGAAAAATACAAATTAATTTATGCAGAAGATGCAGTACATGAGGAAGCTTTTGAAGAAATGGCTGAGTTAACTGCAAAATTTCCTAAAACTTTGATAACAGGTGATGATCTTATTGTTACAAATACTAAAATTCTAAAAAAGGCTATCCAAATTAAATCCTGTAATGCAGCAATTCTTAAAGTAAATCAAGCTGGAAGTCTTTATGATGCACTTGAATTTGCAGGAGTGGCTAGCTCAAATGGAATTAAATTAATTACATCCCATCGCTCTGGGGAATCAGTAGATTCTCATATTACACATATTGGCATAGGAACAAACTCAAAAATGCTCAAAGTTGGAGTCGTAGGTGGTGAAAGAGTAGCTAAAGTGAATGAACTCATTAGATTATCAGAGCATGATTTAATACGCGGTATGGCACAATTTTAAAATCGCTATGAGTCAACAAAGTGAAATTTCGTCTATTAAGACAAAGATTCTATCTACCGGAATCAGAGTAGGAACTGCAGTTAAGACTAAATTCATGACACCTTTCATAACTCAGGCTAGTCCAGAAGGACTTTATCTAATTGATTTAGATATTACAATTGAAAGAATTCAAACAGCTGCAAAATTTATCAACAGAGAAAATATTCAAGATGTAATTGTGTGTTCTGGACGAGAATATGCAAATACCCCAATTGAAAAATTCTGTGAGTTAACTGGAGCAGTTAAAAAATTGGGTAGATTCATGCCTGGAACTTTAACTAATCCTTCATTGCCATATTACATTGAACCAAAATTAGTTTTAATTTCTGATCCTCAAGTTGATGATCAAGCAATAACTGAAGCTACAAATGCTGGAATTCCAGTTATTGGTGTAGCAAACACAGATAACATTACTTCAAAAGTCGATCTAATAATTCCCGCAAATAATAGAGGAAGAAAAGCGTTGGCAACAACCTATTGGTTATTGGCGCGTGAAATTCTAATACAGAAAGGAGAGTTAAAAGAGGGTGAGCAAATGAAGTATGAAATCGATGATTTTGAAACTAAAATTTTAGAAGAGGAAATAGAATAATGCAGATTAGAACACCGGCAGTTGCCGGAATGTTCTATCCAAAAGAAACAGAGAAATTGAAAAGCCTAGTACATAATTGTTTTTTAAATAAATATGGCCCAGGGAAGTTACCACCATCAAATAATACAAAAAAAATTTATGGTGTAATATGTCCACATGCAGGTTATATTTATTCTGGACCAATAGCTGCACATTCAATTTATGCAATCTCATCTAATCCAATAGAATTATTCATAATTGTTGGTCCAAATCATTGGGGAATTGGATGCAATATAGCTTCAATGAAAGATTGTAATTGGGAAACACCCTTAGGGATTGTAGAAATTAACTCAGAGGCAGTTAAGGAATTAACTAATATTTCCGATTTAATAGAATTAGATTTTTTTTCTCATATTAAAGAACACAGCTTGGAAGTACAGATACCTATTTTACAAGAAGTTTTTTCTAATAAATTTAAAATTCTTCCAATTTCGATGATTGATCAAACCAAAAATACTGCAGTTGAACTAGGAAAATGTATAGCAAAAATTATCAAAAAAAATAATGCAATGTTAATTGGATCTTCTGATTTTACACATTATGAAGAAAATGATTTTGCACACAAACAAGACATGGCATTAATTAAACCAATCTTGAACTTAGATGTAGAAGAATTTTATCAAGTATTAAATTCAAAAAAAATTACAGCCTGTGGGTATGGAGCAATAGCAACTACAATGGTGGCAAGTAAAGAGCTTGGCGCTACAAAAGGAGAATTACTAAAATATGCAACTAGTGGAGATGTTACAGGGGATAAGAGTTCAGTAGTAGGATATGGCTCAATAATATTCACTTGAAATCAATAGCATCTGCACCAGCAAAGGTAATCTTATTTGGAGAACATTTTGTCGTTTACGGACAAAAAGCTATACTTTGTTCAATAGACAAAAGAGTTAAGATTACTTCAATTAAAATAGATGAACCAACTATATCAGTAAAATCAAATCTAGGCGAAATTAGTGTATCTGCTACCAAATCAATTGAAGGGTTAAAGTCTCCGTTAATCCCGTTTATTTATATTGCAAAAAAAATGATTGATGAATTTCACTATTCTGGAGGAATCCAGATAACTATAGAATCAGATATTCCATCAGGTGTTGGATTAGGTTCATCTTCGGCATGCTGTGTAGCTGCTGCAGGTTCTATATCTAAACTCTTTAAAGTATTTTCTAAAGAAGAAATTCTTAAGCTTTCTATAGAAGCAGAAAAAACAATTTTCAAGGAAACATCTGGTGCAGACTGTACTGTGTCAACATATGGAGGAATTATAGAATATGATAAAAAAAGTGGATTTAAAAAACTAGATACACCAATTAATCTTCATCTTATAATTGTGAATACAAAAATTCCTCATTCTACTAAAAAAGTAGTAACTAAAGTTAAAGAATTCATTGATAAGAATGAAAAAACATTTTCGAATCTATGTCAAGAAGAAAATAAATTAATTGAAAAAGTAATTTTGGATTTAAAAACTGGTGATCTAAAATCAATAGGAAATGCAATGAATAGGAATCAAAAATATCTCGAACAGATTGGAGTATCAAATGAAGTGCTTAGAAGTTTAATCGATGATGCAAATAAAACTGCTTTTGGTTCTAAAATCACTGGAGCGGGGGATGGAGGATGTATTATTGCAATTGTTGATAAATCAAACCTAGAAAAAACTTTGGAGAATCTTCAAAAGAAAAATTATGAATGTTTTTCAGTACAAATTGATTCAAAAGGAATGGATACTTTTTAATCTCCTTTTTTGCGGAAATTAACATATGCTCTTGATCAAACTTGGTGGGTCAATTATCACCCATAAGAAAAAACCATTAGCAGCAAATAGAAAAATAATCAACAAAATTGTTCAAAGTTTAAGGAAAATTAATGAAGATTTTGTAATTGTCCATGGTGGTGGTTCTTACGGACATTATTGGTCAGTAAAATTCGACATGCATACTAAACCAGAAAAATACAGTCTCAAAGGAGTTTCAATTGTAAAAAACTCTATGATTGAACTAAACAAAATCATTTTAGACACTTTAATTAAAAATAAATTGAATCCCTATTGTCTTCCACCAACTGATTTTGTTATGGGAAATAAACCAATTAGAAAAAAAATTTTAGAAATTAAAAAAATCTCTAGTTCGGGCTTGATTCCTGTAACTTATGGAGATGCATTATGGTATGGAAACAAGAAATCATACATCTTATCTGGGGATAAAATAATGTCAATGCTAGCTAAAGAATTAAGACCTAGATTATCAATTTTTGTTTTAAACGAAGATGGGTTGTATTCTAATATGAAAACTAAAAAAATTATATCTGAATTCAATAATGAAAAGATTGCTTTTAAAAAAAATTCCATAGATGTCACTGGTGGTATGACTAGAAAAGTAACAGAAGCATTAAACATTTCAAAAATGGGATTAAAAGTTTTTTTTGTTAATGGTAAGAAACCTGAAAGAATTATCAACGCAGTAAATAAAAATAGATTTGAGGGAACATTGTTTCGGTGAGAGTTTTGTCTGAAGAATACGTAATACTTGTTGATGAAAATGACAATCAAATAGGCAAAGAGGAAAAAGTGAAATGCCATTTACCAGATGGGAAATTACATAGAGCGTTTACTGCTTTATTATTTGATAAACAAGGAAGATTAATCATCACTAAAAGAAGTTCAGATAAAATGTTATGGCCTGGAGATTGGGATGGAACAGTTGCAAGTCATCCAAGGGAAGGAGAGACATATGTTTCTTCTACCGAACGAAGGATGCCTGAAGAAGTTGGGATATCTTGTAAATTTGATTATCTTTTTAAATTTGAATACCATGTTCCATACAAGAATATAGGTTCCGAAAATGAAATCTGTGGAACATTAATAGGAATAATTGATGATTCTTCGCAGTTAAATCTTGTAAAAGATGAGATTAGCGAAGTCAAAGCTATTACACCTGAAAAATTAATTGATGAGTTAAGAAGTAGGCCAGAAATTTACTGTCCATGGATGATAATTGCTTTATACTTATTTCCTAAATCAGAAGAATCCATGATTTCCAAATACAAAAAAATATTTTCAAAATGGATTAACCCTGAAATAAAAAAAGCTTTGGAAGATTCAATTAAACATCATTTCCCAGACAATAACTGGAGACTAGTTAACTAATGAATTCAAAATTGCTGTTAAAAAATGCAAAAGAAGTAAACCGTTTTCTTGCATCAAAACTAAAGGGAGATCCAACATTACTGTATGATGCAGCAGCATATCTAATAGTAAATGGGGGAAAGCGTTTACGACCTTACTTGGTGATGAAAAGCTGTGAAATTTTAGGTGGAAAACTAAAAGATTCATTGCCAGCTGCAAGTGCAGTTGAGATGATCCACAACTTCACTTTGGTTCATGATGATATAATGGATAATGATGAAATACGTCATGGAGTTCCTACTGTTCACAAAAAATTTGGGTTACCTATTGCAATTTTAGCAGGGGATGTTTTATTTTCAAAAGCATATCAGATTCTTTCTAACTCTAATCTTCCTTCAAAAGAAGTAACTGAACTTGTGTCAAGGTTAGCAAAAGCATGTGTGGATGTATGCGAAGGGCAAATCTTAGATATAAGAATGGCAGAAATTAAAAAAATTCCGTCTCAATCAGATTATATTAAAATGATAGAAAAGAAGACAGCTGCACTTTTTGATGTATCTTGCTCCATGGGAGCAATATGTGCTAAGGCAAAACAGAGTGATATTACTAAATTATCAATGTTTGGAAGAAATCTTGGAATTGCGTTTCAGATTACCGATGATCTAATAGGAGTAATGGGGGATTCAAAGATGACAAAAAAACCTGTAGGAAATGACTTACGGGAAGGAAAAAAATCATTACCCATAGTTTTGGCTATTACAAAATCTAAAGGAAATGATAAAAAAATGATATTGAAGGCTTTTGGAAATTCAAAGGCTACAAAAAGGGATATCGAAAAAGCAGTTAATTCTATTCGTGCATTAGGAATTGAAAAAATTGTGAGAAAACAGGCACTACAGTATTCTGAAAAAGCTCAAAAATCTCTTAGTAATTATTCGAGTCCTGCAAAAAAAGAGTTACTCAATCTTTTAAATTTTGTTGTAAAAAGGAGTTTGTAGTTTGGATGATCAAATAAAAAAAGAAATAAGAAAATTTGCTCTGCAAAATTCTGTTGAACATAATGGCAAAACAAATGATAAAATAGTTTTATCAAAAATTCTTGGAATCAGAGCTGATCTTCGCAAAAATGTTAAAGAAGTTCAAATTGAATGCGCTAAAATAGTTAAAGAGATCAATTCAATTTCTTTAAGTGAGCAAGAGTCGGAAATAAAAACTAAGTTTCCTGAACTATTAACAACTGCTAAAAAAACTATTGAACAAAGAGAAGGCCTTCCTCCACTAGAAGATGCAATACAAGGAAAAGTAGTTACACGATTTCCTCCAGAACCTAACGGATATCCTCACATTGGTCATGCAAAAGCTGCTATAATTAATGAAGAATATGCAAAGATGTATGGTGGAAAATCAATTTTAAGGATGGATGATACAAATCCAGAGAATGAAAGATTAGAGTTTTATGCTGCAATTAAAGTTGGCCTTGAATGGCTTGGAATAAAATATGATCAAATAAAAAATACTTCAGATGATTTAGAAATTCTTTATGAGAAAGGAGAAGAGATAATCAATTTAAACAGAGCGTATGTTTGTACTTGCAAGCGAGAAGCAATCAGTAAAAACAGACATGAAATGAAATCATGTAAGTGTAGTCAGTTAGAACCAAATCAAAATCAGGAAAGGTGGAAAAAGCTTTTTGAGGGTTATTCATCGGGTCAAGCAATAGTTAGATTCCGTGGAGATATGAAATCTCAAAACACAGTAATGCGTGATCCAGTTTTATTTAGGATAGTGGAAGGACATCATCCATTACTTGCAGGAAAATATCGAGTATGGCCTAGCTATGATTTTGCAGTAGCTATTGAAGATAGTCTAGATGGAGTCACTCATGCATTTAGATCAAAAGAATATGAATTACGAAATGAGTTATACTATGCAATTTTAGATGCTCTAAAAATGAGAAAGCCGAAAGTGTTGGAATTTTCTAGGCTTGAATTTAAGGGAATGCCAGTCTCAAAAAGGGTAATAAAACCTCTCATTGAGGAAGGAAAAATTTCGTGGTATGATGATCCTCGATTACCAACTTTAGAGGCTCTAAAAAAACGAGGAATTACACCTCAAGCAATTAGAAAATTTACCTTATCTCTTAGTTTTACAAAAGCAGATACACTAGCCCCATTTGATACATTAGAATCTTTTAACAGAAAAGAAGTTGATCCAACTAGTATTCGACTATATCTTGTAAAAAATCCCCGAAAGCTTTTTGTCAAAAATTTACCCTCTAATAAAGTAGAATTACCTAATCATCCTGCAAATGATTTGGGAAAAAGAACTGTAGAGCACGACGGAAATATTTTCTTGGATTCTGATGATGTAAAAAACTTTTCAGAAGGCTCCAAGATACGGCTAATGGGATTAGGAAATGTAAAAATTAATCAAGTGAATAATGATCTTGAAGGTGAATATATTGGCGATGATGTTAAAGTTGATTTTCCAAAAATGCAGTGGGTTCCACAAAAAAATTCTCACAAATTAAAAATCCTAATTCCTAATCAATTGTTTATTGATGAAAGTTTTAATGAAAATAGTCTTGAAGAATTAGATGTTTTTACCGAGCCTCATTATTTAAAGTTAAAAGATGGTTCAGAGATTCAATTTGTACGATTTGGATATTGCAGAAAAGATTCAGTAAACCAGGCGATTTACACACACAAGTGATTCAGGATGAAAATAGGACGATTTGAAGAATCTGGAAAAGAAACTTTTGGATTTGTAAAGGATGGATTAGTTGCTACTAGAGAAGAAATCCAATATTCTACAGGAGTTCCATTACCATTTACAATAAAAGATTTTCTTTTTGATGGATGGTTAGAAGAAATAATGAAAAAATCTTCTCAAATTTCATACAAAGACGAATTATCAAAATTTAATATTTTAGCTCCTATTAATAATCCTCCCAAAATTATTTGTCTTGCATTTAATTACATGGATCATGCTGCTGAACAAAAAATGATTCCTCCTGAAGAACCCGTGATAGTGATGAAACCAAGAACTACACTTACAGGTACAAGGTCAGAAATTTGTTGTCCAACATTTGTAGAAAAACTAGACTACGAAGTTGAATTGGCTTTGATTATAGGTAAAACATGTAAAAATCTAGGGGAATTAGAAGCTATGAAGGCAATAATGGGATATATGATATTCAATGATGTATCTGCTAGAGGAATACAATTTCAAGACAAGCAGTTTACCCGAGCTAAAGGATTTGATACATTTGCACCTTGTGGACCATGGATTACTACTGCAGATGAAGTACCAGACCCCCAAAATCTCAAAATGACAACAAAAGTCAATGGAGAATTAAGACAAAATTCATCAACATCAAAGATGTTCCTAAAAATTCCTACAATAGTTTCAAAACTTAGTAAAGTGATGACATTAGAAAAAGGAGATATTATTTCTACTGGAACTCCTCAAGGAGTTGTTTTGAATAATCCTAATTTAGAATTTTTAAAAAATGGGGACAAAATAGAAATGGAGATTGAAAATTTAGGTAAGTTAGAAAATACTATTAAATTTATTAATTAATTTTTTTATAGTTCTTTCTTCATTAAATAAAAAGAAAATCTTTTTTGTAAATTTTTAATTTGTGGAAAAGTTTTTGCTTTAGTCAAAATTTGAATACGTTTAATATTATTTTTAATTGCATAGTTTTGAAAATAATGAATTATTTCTTCAATCCCATTTTTTGTTCCAGAAATTAATGTTAGCATTAGTGTTTTTTCAAAATGCTCAGATTCTGTAAATATAACTAATGTATCAATTGAATCTTTATGAATAGTATAAAGAATTCTTTTTTCCTTAATTAATAAATTAATATTACTTTTTGTTAAAGGCAACCATCTCCATGATTTTACATATGATGATAAGTGAGATAAAAGAAAACAAATTATTTTTTTATTAGCAATAACTACATTAGTTTTTTTAAGAGATATTTTTGGAATCAGTGAATAAAAATTCCATGTTGATTCTTTTTTATAATTTAATTTATAAGCTAAGTTTAGAGATTTTTTATTATTTGTTGCAATTAACATTTTAGAAATCGTACATTTTTTGTTTTTTGCCAATGATTCAGATTTTAAAACAAGATTTTTTGCAAATCCTTTTTTTCGAAATTTATTATTAACACGTATTCCTTCAATCCATACTTGAGAATCAAAAAAGGAACTATGGCAAATTGCTACAGGGGTGTTTTTTTCAGTTAAAACTAGTAAACTTCCTTCTAATGTCCAATAATCCCATACATCCTCAATGTAATCACCCCAAGAAAATGTATTTTTGCAAAAATCTAATACGACGTTTTTATCACGGGTTTTAGCCTTACGAATTAACACAAATAATAACAAATTAGAAAAACTATTAAGAATAATCTTTTGAGATAATTTATGAGTAAAATAAATGCTGGAAAGGCATCAGATATCCCACCTGGCCAAATGAAGAAGATTTCAGTTGATGGAAAAGAAATTCTTGTTGGGAATAACGGTGGAAATTTCTTTGCAATAGATGACACATGCACTCATTCTGGAGCAAGTCTTTCCGAAGGAAGTTTACAAGATTCTAAAGTAACTTGTGGATGGCATGGAGCTCAATTTGACTGCAATACTGGCAAACTATCAAAGTTTCCAGCTAAAATTAATGATTTAAAATCATATAATGTCGTTTTAGAATCAGATCAAGTTTTTGTTGAGGCATAAATTAAAAACTAGTTGATGTTTTAATAATATGGAGATAATATGTCAGATACAAAAAATCAAAATAAAGAATTTCTTCAAAGCTCACTTGATACATTAAACCAAATTGCTTCAAATCCTTCTACACCAAAAAATATTAGAAAAAATATTCAGGATTTAGCAAATGATCTTAAAAGTGAAGAATATTCGTTGTCCGTTCGTGCATCTAACGCAATTAGTTTGTTAGATGATATTACACAAGATCCTAATGTTCCATCTTATGTAAGAGTAACTTTATGGCAGGCCGTTTCAACTCTTGAAAACATTAGGGAATAATTATCCAAAAATAATTAAATTAGAAGATTATTTATCATCATTACCCCAAGGAATTATTTCAGGAGATGAAGTTCAGCTTCCTGATCATTCTCTTAGACGAATTTTTGAATTTGTAGATTTAGATGAAAAAGATATTTTTTATCATTTAGGGTGTGGAAACGGTAAAGGAATAGTTATTGCCTCTAAAGAATTTGGAGTAAAGAAAGCAATTGGTATAGATTTAGATTCAAAAAAAATAGAAGAAGCTAAAAAACTAATTCAAGATGAGAAATTATCGAATACTCAGGTCATAAATGAAAATATTCTTAATTCTCAATTAGATGATGCCTCGGTAGTATTATTTTGGTTTACAGATTCAGAAATAATTCAAACTATGATGAAAAAGTTTGAAAAATTGAAAAATGGTTGTAAGATTATTACGATATGGGGTCCTTTACCTGATTGTCTTCCCAATAAGATAGATTTCCCATACATAATAAATCAAGTTCCTTTCAAACAAGCTAAAGATCTTAAGGAACAACTTATGGCAGTATTTGGTTCAAATTGTATTGATTTTGTAAATGCCTGGGAGTTTGCTGAAAGATATACCAAAGCAATTGGCGCCTCAGAAGTTGGAAACGATAGATTTCTAACTATTCTTCAATCATTAGTGATTTGGATCAATGCAAAAAATCTTGGAATAGCATGTACAGAAGAACCTCCTCCAGCAATTAAAAATTATATGGGAATTTTAAGAAATTTTTTTAATATTGAAGTGGAACATCTAATAAAGTAAAAATTCCTAGTCAACCTTTTATTTAATAAATGAACAATAATTGTATGCAAGAACGAATTAACATTAACGTTTCAGCAATTGATTATGACAAGACAAGTGACACAATCAAATCAACTCTTTCTTTACTGGAAGAAATGGTTCATTCTGAAGATGGATTTATCATTACTGATTCTGAGTTTGCTTTTGGTTGGCATTTTTATGTGGTATGTGTCAATAAGGAACTTGTACAAAAGTTATCAGATCAGATGGGCTCTGATTTTGAAAGATTAAAAGGAAAAGGAATCGAAAAAAAATTTCTTACTTGGTTAACCAATAAAGTTCAAGAAAAAAATCTAAAAATAAAACTTGCAATTAAAGAAGAGATGGAATCAAGTAAATACGGAATTTTTTAATTTCACAAATATTTATTGATTAATTAATAAATTAAAGAGGCCTTCGGGGGGAATCGAACTCCCGCCCGGGGATCCACAGTCCCCTATACTACCACTATACTACGAAGGCCACGAAGACGGTAGTTTATACTTCCACTATTAATCTTAACAAATTTTAGAAATTATTCCAATTAGAAGTTACCTTTAGATTTATTATTATCCTAAAAAATACTAATTACATGAAAGGAAAGGGTTGGTTTATCGCCATGGCCATTACTGTAGCCTTAGTATGGACAGGAGTAAATTACTTGTTTCCATTCAAATAGAATGGATATATTGTAGATTACTAAATAATCATAACCACCTTTAAATTTGTAAAAATTCAAAAAAATTACAATGAAAGGAGACTCATTTGTTAGTAAGCTTAGACCAGGTAGGAAAGCTGCCTTTGAGGAAATTAGTACTGAAAGACATTTTGAAACTATAACTGGAGATAATTTTTCTTGGATTGATTTAGTAAATCCAATTCGTAGTGATGTTGAAGTTTTAGCAAAAAAATATAACTTTAATACATTAAACATTGAAGATTCTCTAGCTAAATTCGAACTTCCTAAACTTGATAGTTATGATGATCATGTTTTTATTATTCTCCATTTCCCTCCTTTAGCATCAAGAAGCTTAATGCCAAAGGTGAGCCAGCTTGCAATTTTTATTGGAAGGGATTTTCTTGTAACAATTCATCAGGGGGATTTAAAACCATTAGTCGATATGGTTAATGCTTGTAAAGAAAATATTGATTCTGAAAGAAAAAAACGTCTTATGGGAAAATCTACTGCATATTTACTTCATGATATTATTGATGTATTAGTTGATGATTTACTCCATACTTCAAGAAGAATTATTGGGAATCTAACGGATATTGAGGATAGTGTCTTTGATGAAAATAAATCAGCGGCAAGAAAAATTTCTTTGCTAAGAAGAGAAATTATTACTCTGAAGAGACTAGTTAATCCATTAAAAAGAATTGTTTTAGAAACTGCAAAAAATATACAGAGGTTTTCAAAATCAGCAGAAGAGATTACACTTTATTTTGATGATGTAATAGATCATATTGACAAGGTTTTAGAAACTTTAGAAGAATCAAGAGAGACTATGGAAATTTATAAAGATACAGACTTTATGCTAAGTACAGAAAAATCAAACAAAATTCTTGCAGTGTTAACTATTATCTTTACCCTTGCAATTCCAGCTACAGTGATTGGAACATTTTATGGAATGAACATTAACCTGCCTGGTGGAATTGAAACAGGGAATTTGAATATTTTTGGACCGTATTCAACATTGATTTTCATATTATTGGCATCAATAATCCCTGCTTTGTTAATGCTAGCTTATTTTAGAAAGCTTGGATGGGTAGGAAATTAGAAAATTTGATTTTTAAGATTTATGTAAACTTATTAAAAATTAGAAAGGTCTACTAGTATGAGTTGTTCGGGAGAAATTATTAGTCAAGAGGAGGAGCTAATTCAGATAAGACCAAAAATAGTTCAACAGTTAAAAAAAGCAAAGTATGGGGTAGCAGATCATTCTACGGTAGATCTTTGTCATTGGACTAGAAAATCCTTCAAAAATGAGGGAGATTGCTACAAGCACAAATTCTATGGGATTTCAACTCATAGATGCATGGAATTTTCTCCAGCAGGCATGTATTGTGAAAATAGATGTGTGTATTGTTGGCGCCCCATGGAATTTTATAATTCAATGAAGATGCAACCAGAAAAAGTAGCTGAACCTGAACAAATAGTCACAAAACTAATGGAAGAAAGGAGAAAATTAATCATGGGTCATTATGGTGATGCTAGACACGAAAAAAAGAAATTAGACGAGTCATTATTGCCTGCGCATTATGCTATTTCTCTATCAGGAGAACCAACAATGTATCCAAAGTTACCAGATTTGATTAAATATCTGAAAAAACTTCCAGAAACAAAATCAATTTTCCTAGTAACTAATGGTCAAGAACCAGATATGTTACAAAAACTAAAAGATGAAGATGCGCTACCCACTCAATTGTACTTATCTACAAATGCAGCTGATCATAAATCATTTCTTAAAATAAACAGACCAAGATATGATGATTCTTGGGAAAGATGGAATCGTTCACTTAAGATGTTATCAAAACTTGATACTAGAACAGTTTTGAGAATTACATTAATCAGAGATTATAATGACGACAAAAACATGATTTCTGAATTTGCATCAATGATTAAAGATGCTAGCCCTAACTTTATTGAAATAAAATCATACATGCACATAGGCCGTTCTACAAATAGACTAGAACATGAAAATATGCTAGATATGGATGAAGTACGTAATTTTGCTACAAAATTAGCTGAACAAAGTGAAATATTTTCGCTAATGGATGAAAGCTATGTTTCAAGAATTGTTGTTCTTCAAAATAAAGAAAGATTCATTGAACGTTTTATTCCTACTTACGCACAAACCAATTAGAAAATTTCTTTAAAGCTTTGTATCTATGAGAAATTTCATTTTTGTTAGCTAACATTGCATATGTTTTGTTATGGCTATGAGGAATAAAAATCGGATCATATCCCCATCCTTTTCCCATTGAGCTTTTTGATATTTTACCCTCAACTTTAGAATCAAATAATACTACACCATGTTTGTTATCACAATAAGCAATTACTGATTGAAATTTGGCCTTACGATTTGTTTTAACTAGACGTAATATTCCTAAATTACCTATCGTTTTAAATACATAAGATGAAAATGGCCCAGGAAATCCGTTTAATGATTCAATGAAAAGTCCTGCATCTTCAATAATTAGAGGTTTTTGTATTAGTCTATATGCCTCATCTGCTTTTTGTGCTGCAATTTCTTTAAGAGAATCAGCTTGAATTTCTTTTAAACTATTTTTAAAAAATCCTAAATTTATGCCATCTTTGGATAGTATATTTTTTGCTTCATTGAATTTATTTTTGTTAGATGAAACAAATAAAACATCATACGACATTTGCGTATCTCCCACGACTTTCAATTAATTTAACCAAGTTAGTTACTTGAATAAAATGGGATGAACCTATAGTTGATTTATAGCCTTTCAAAAAATTTGACCAAGCTTTATTCATGATTTTTGCATGAGCACTATTGAGTATTTCTTTTAATAGTCTTAAATCAACTGCGTGATCTTCAGGTTTTTTAGTTCTATTTGAAAGACCAAAATCTAAAACAAATATTTTTCCATTTGATTCTATAAAGTTTGATGTGGTTAAATCACCATGCATTATTCCATTTTTATGCATTGTACCAACAATTTTACCTATCTTAAAACAAGTTTTAATTAATTTTGATTCAGAAAGATCATTTACTAATGTACCTTCAATATATTGCATGATTATAGAACAATTTTTTGTATTCATATTGTAAATTAATGGAGTGCTAATACCAAAAGATTTTACTTCTGAAATAATTTCACATTCTCGAATAGTTCGTTGTTTTCTAATTCTCTCATCTAAAGATGAGTTTCGATAATCTTTTTTCTTTCTTGCTTTTAGAATTGCCTTTTTTTTATTCCAAGAAGTAAGGAAAATATCGCCTTCTGCACCTTTTTTAAGTAATTTCAGTACCAAGTTTTTCATAACCTTAAGGTTTCATTAAGATTTTTCCAAAAAGTCCTTTTCCTTTTAACATTCTATTATGGGCCTCGACTGCATTTTTCATAGGATATTCAGAATCAATTATTGCTTTTATTTTTCCTTTGGACATCCATTGTAGACCTAATTCTAACTCTGCTCTAGTACCTTGAGTTGAACCAAGTACATTGATTCCTTTAAAGAAAATATGACGTAGGTCTGTTTTTACATTATACCCTGTTGTTGCTCCAGTTGTAACTACAGTAGCTCCATACTTGAGTAAAGTTAGTTCTTTATTCCAGTGAGTACCTCCAATGTGCTCAAAAATCACATCTATACCAAAAGATTTTCCTTTGTTTTGTGAAATTTCTTTTGAAATTTTTCTTACCTCTTTATGCCAGTCTTCTTTTCTATGATCTACTGCATAATCTGCGCCCAACTCTTTACATTTATCTAATTTATCTAGACTTGCTGTAGCAATTACATCACAATTATATAATTTTGCTATTTGTATTCCAAAAATTCCCATACCAGAACCTCCACCCATTATCAAAACTGTTTGTCCTGGTTTGATTTTAGCCCTGCCAACTAACATATGCCAAGATGTCATTAGGGTCATTGATGCTGCAGCAGCTTCTTCATAGCTAAGAATGTCAGGAATTTTAATCACATTAGATTCAGGAAGGTGTGTTACCTCACAAAATCCTCCCCAGAGTGGACCGGTTTGAAAACCCCAAATTCGCCTTTGGCGACAATCAAATTCTCTACCACTGGTACAATAATTACAAACTCCGCAGGTTAGATTTCCATTGGAAACTACTCTATCACCAATCTTAATTTGTTTTACATCATTACCAACAGCAATTACTTCACCTGCTGCATCTGTTCCAGAAATATGGGGTAGTGGAATTTCTAAAGGTTTTCCACGCATGCCCCAGATATCATCATAATTTAATGCAGTAGCAACTACTTTGAATATTACTTCATTTGATTTTGGTTTTGGTTCATCAATATCTTTTATTTTTAAAATTCTTTGAAAATCATTATCTGGTGCATATTTTTCATAAACTAAAGCCTTCATTAAAACATCTTTAAGATATTATAATTTAGAGTTTATTTCCAAGTTTTGGTCACGATAGAAGACATCTTTATCCTTCAAAGTCATTAAAATTATAACCTCAAGTCTGATTCAAGTCTTATCATGGAAAAAGATGAAAAGAAAATTAGACAAGAGGATTGTAATGAGGATTCATTAGGAGCAGGAATTTTAACTGTAACTAACAAAAGGATAGCTTTTGATAAAACGCGTGGGCGTATAATGGATTTTTCAAAAAAATTTGATGAAACCGTCATTAATGCGCCATTAAATGATGTAATTAAAGTTTGGAAGGAAGGATGGCTTATGAAAAAAGTATGCATTAAAATCAAAGAAAATGATGAGCAAAAAGATTACAAATTTGGTGTTTTTAATAATGGAAGTTGGCTTGAGACATTACAAGAAGCAATAGAGAATTTTAAAAATCAATAATCTATTTGGACGGTATCTAATCTCCAAGACTGTTTTACAAAAGTATTTTCGATATGAGAGCTCTTTTTTGTTTGTGATTCTAACAATCCTGTCCAGGCTATTTGTGAACCACAATCACCTGAAAATTTAATCGGAGTCACAAAGAATTTACAATTTTGTCTTTTGCAGACACTTTTTAACATAGCAGACAGTCTTTTGTTTGCTGCTACTCCTCCTACAACTAATAATTCTTTTTTCTTGGTAAATGAAAGTGCTCTCTCTGTTGCTTCGGCAATCATTGCAAATGCGGTTTCTTGTAGAGAAAAACATGCATCATCGAGTCCTTTTGGAATCAATGATTTAGCTGCAGATAGTAATCCAGAAAATGAAACATCGTTTCCTTTTACAGTATACGGTAATGGAAAATAGTTTGAAGTGTTACTAGCTAATGTTTCAATTTGTTTTCCACATGGTGATGCAAATCCTGCAGTACGACCAAATTGATCAAGTAGTTGACCTAGTGTAATGTCTAGAGTTTCTCCAAATACTCTCCACTTGTTCATCATAAATGCAAGAAGCATCGTGTGACCGCCAGAAACTAAAAGAACCAAAGGATTTTTTGCACCAGTAAGTAATTTTCCTAATTCAATATGACCAATTGCATGGTTTACTGGAAAAATAGGAATCTGGTAATATGTGGATAAGGAACGAGCAACAACTGCGCCAACTCTAAGGCATGGTCCAAGACCTGGACCAGCTGCATAAGCAATAAGATCTAAATCATTTATTTTTACTTTAGCATCTCGTAGACATTCTAAAAGTACTTGTGCACTTGACTCTATATGATGCCTTGAAGCTTCTCTAGGATGGATTCCTTGACCTTCTGGCGGACGATAGATTTTTCGAACATCTGAACAAATTTTACCTTTATTTCCTTTCTTTTCTAGTACAGCGCAAGAAAAAGTGTGGGCAGTACTTTCAATTCCTAAACAGAGCATTTTAACCTCTACTCATACTTGAGACGATTTTAATGACATCCCCATTTTTTAATTTATGATCTGCACCAATTCTTTGCTTTGTTTTTACATCTATTGCATGTAAAAATCCTTTAGCTAAATCTGCATGTACCGTTTGTGCCAACTCTTTTGCGGTAGAATTAATTGGTAAAAGCCTTGCATCAGGAAGAACTTGTCCATCTTTATTACACAATTTAGTGTCATCTTCTACAGGGTATACTACAATTAATTTTAATATATTAAAAATAATGGAATTCAATACTTCTTGTATACCAGTTGTATTAATTTTTGAAAAAACTGATTTTACTAAATCTAATGCCTTTTGTTGTTGTGGAGAGACTTTAACACCTTCTTTAATCATAAAATTATTATCTCCTGGGATATAATCAACCAACCCAGCCTTGGTAGCTTTTCTCAAAAGTAATTCAGTTTCTGCACTACAAGGAATTACTTGAAAATCTTTTTTCATTTTTTCAATGATATTAAGATCTTTGCAAAGATCTGCTTTATTTGCTGCAATTAAGATTGGTTTAGTTTTTTTTCTTAATTCTTTTGAAAATAAAGTTAGGTCAGAGTCAGTCCAATCTGTTGGATTTTTTGATAAAAGATCTAGTTTTTGTAAAACTTCGTGTACCTGATAATCTTTGATTGATAGACCACTAAATCGGTTAGTTATTCCATCAAGAATTTTAGTCCTTTTTTGTTCAATCTCCTTAGTTAGTTTTGGCCATTCACGCTCCAAAATTGCTTTAAACCACAAATCAAATTCATTCACTACAAACTCTACATCTTCCATAGGATCATGAGTTCCAAGTGGAACGGGTTGACCTTGGATATCAGTGACTCCAGCAGCATCTACAACATGAATTAATGCTTCTGCTTGTCTTGCATCATCTAAGAATTTAATTCCAAGTCCTTTGCCTTGGTGTGCACCTGGAACAAGACCTGCAACATCTATTAGTTTTATTGGAATAAATCTCGTTCCATTTTTACATAGTGAATTTTCATGTTTTAATTTAAAATGTTTACAAGCACAATCAGACATTACATAAGCGACTCCAACATTAGGTTCTATTGTTGTAAAAGGGAAGTTTCCAATTGAAACAGGTGCCTCTGTAGCAGCTGAAAAAAATGTTGATTTTCCAACATTGGTTTTGCCGAGTAATCCTATTTGCATGAAAAACTAGATTTTTGTTGTAATATTAGTATTGCAGAAATCGTTTAATCTAATTCTTTTGGAGGTATATTATGGGAATAATTATTACTGGCAATCCTGGAGTTGGCAAACATACAATTGCAAAAAAATTATCAAAGATTTTAAATCTTAAAATCGTTGATATTAATAAAATTGCTTTAGATTCAAATATTTTTGAAAAAAAAGGTGAATCATATGATATAGATGTAAAAAAATTAAAAAGCATTTTAAAAAATAAAATCAAAAAAGAATCTATTGTGGTTGGACATTTAGCACCATACGTAGTAACTAAAAAACAAACCACTAAAGCAATCATACTCCGAAAAAATCCGTATAAGCTAACTCCAATTTACAAAAAAAGAAAATATTCTAGAGAAAAAATAGCTGAAAATGTAGGAAGTGAGATTTTAGGAATTATTGCTTATGATGCTATGAAAAAATTTGGTAAAAATAAATGCTTTCAGATTGATACAACATCAAAAACTGTTTCTAAAATTACAAAAATGATTGTCAAAATTATTAATGGTAAAACTGAGAATAATACAATAGATTGGTTGACTTTAATTTCTAATAAAAATGATTTAAAAAAATTCTTTTCCTATTAATTAAATAATACATTAAACGAATGAAATATGAATTGTTTGAGATAATAAAATCAGATTTAGCCGGAAGACTTGGGATATTACATACAAATCACGGTAAGATTGAAACTCCTGCCTTTGTTCCAGTTATTCATCCTGTAAAACAAACTATTCCCTCAAAAAAAATTAGAGAATTAGGATTTGATTTAGTTATTACAAATGCATACATTACACTCAATCATTATGGAAATGATGCAACAAAGCGTGGAATTCATCAAATTATTGATTTTGATGGAGCTGTAATGACTGATTCTGGAGGTTATCAAGTTTTAGAATATGGTAAAGTTGATGTTTCTCCAGATGAAATATGGAAATTTGAAAATGAAATTGGCTCAGATATTGCAATTCCTCTTGACAAACCTACCGGATATGGTCTTTCTAAAAAGAAGGCTAATTCATTTGTTGAACATACTTTGAAAATTTCCAAACAGGTTCTAAAAAAACAAAATAATCCAGGATCAATTTGGGTTGGTCCAATTCAAGGAGGCGAACATATGGATTTAGTAAAAAAATCTACAAGGGAATTGGTTGATTATGGATTCAAAATGTTAGCATTAGGAAGTCCAGTTGAATTTATGGAGGCATATGAATACAAACTACTTGCAAATATGATAGTATCTGCCAAAAAACAAATTCCCCATTCAATTCCTTTACATCTTTTTGGTGCAGGTCATCCGCTTACAATTCCACTTGCAGTTGCATTAGGATGTGATACATTTGATTCTGCATCATACATGTTATACGCAAAACATCAAAGATACATTGCTGAAGATCGAACTTTACATTTATCAAAAATTCAAAGCTTTTCATGTATTTGTCCGGTTTGCTCAAAGTATACTCCAAAAGAACTACTTGGGATAGATAATGAGGAGAAAATAAACGAAATTGCACTCCATAATCTTTTTGCAATAAAATCTGAGGTTGATAGGGTAAAAAATGCGATTCATGAAGGAAGATTATGGGAATATGTCATGAAAAAAGCTCGTTCTCATCCCAAACTTTTTGAGTCAATAGATGTGTTTACAAAGAACCATAATTATTTTGTAAAAACTACTCCAAAATTCAAGGATTTTGCAATATTCCTTTTTTCTAAAATTGACCAGTATAGACCTGAAATTATATCTTATCATGATATGGTTAGAAAATTTAGGACAAGGAAGAATAAACTTGTAATATTAGGTGATTCCACTAGAAGGCCATTCTACTTATCCACCGAATATTCATTGGCAGAAAAGAAATTTACTAAATCCAATGGAATTCAATTTTGTCAATATAATCCATTTTTAGGATTAATTCCATTAGAGATTTCAGATATTTTTCCTGCTTCTCATTATGTAATGGCTAGATTAAATTTTAATCCAAATGATTTTCCTGTTTTTTTAAATACATGGGAAACATTTTTTGAGAAAAATCATTTTACTGAAATCTATTGTGATAAGACGGATGAATTTCTAAAATTCTTTTTGAAAAAACTTCCAAAAAATATTATTAAAAAATCTCAAGGTATTAAAAATAAAGAAAAAAAGAGTGCGAAGATATACCGACTATAAAGCGGCGTCTTCTGCCCAACCTTTAACGAATACTCCGTTTTTGTGAAGAGGTACAGGTTGTCCTGCAGTGTAATTCATTGGTCTCATCCAAAAAATTGATTTTGTTGGACAAACTCCAATGCATGCACCATCAGAAATGCATCTTTCTGGATAAAAGACAAATGCTTTTCCTCTCTTCCAACCTTCAACAGGTTTTACACGAAGTACGTCTGGGCCAAGAGTAGTACAGATTTCAACACAAAGTGCGCATCCAATACATCTCTGTTCATCTATGTCTGGAAGTATTGCTATTGGCATTTATTTCACGTATTCTATTTACTGGTCATTTGCTATTTAAACGATAATCAAAATCCATAACAGGGTTATAGAAAATAAGATAGGTAATAATTGAATTATTATTTTTTGATTCTAAATTATTCTAATACAACTTAATTAGTCGAAGCTAAGAAACAAATTTGTGATAAGATCATATCATGAATGGTGGGAATCATTACCCCCTGATATTAAAGGAAAAAATAATCAAAATGATAATTTACCACGATTAAATCAAGTAAATTACATCTGGATTACAAATTTAATGGATAATTGGCCTGATGAGTTGAATCCCACTGTGGATGAGTTATTTGATTGGGTTAAAACTGGACAAATCAATGCATTAGCAGATAATTGATTATATTTTATAATAGTAAAATTAGAAAAAAACAAAAAAGAATAACGTGTTACTCACGCTTTTCTCATTGCATCGATTTGACCTGAGGTTACCCAGTCCAAAAGCTCTGCTGATGTTGGATTAAGATCAGCCTTTTTATCCATAAGATTTTTGACCCATATCCAGTTAATCTGGTTCAGAAGTGGCTTGTTAGCTTCGTCTCCTGCACGAACCTTTGCCACAACAGACTGGTCTTGTGAATTTAGCCAATCTTGAAAACTTCTACCCATGTGGATCGGATCTTGGCTAGCACTAATTAAAGCTTTTGAAGATTATATCACAAAAAGAATCATAATCTGAAAAGTAAGAAGGTTTTAAGGTAGATCTAAAAGAAATTGAATTCTTGAATGTAAAAATTCTTGGAGCGGCAAGGGAAGTAGGTAGATCGGGATTTCTAGTAAATTGTGATGGAGCAAATTTTCTTTTAGATTATGGAGTGATGTTTGGTAGACGGGGTACACCCCCTCAATATCCTCAGCATGTTAAACCAAAAGATATTGATGGGATAATCATAACTCATGCACATTTAGATCATTCAGGGTATGTACCTTCGTTATTTGTCAGTGGGCATTGTAGAGTGTATGCTACTCCACCCACCCTAGAATTAACCAGACTCTTAATAGAAGATATGTTAAAGATAGAAAAAACATATCACCCATTTGATATCCCTGAAGTTTACAATATGCTTCGTAATTCAAAAGAGATAGGATTTAGAGAAAAAGTTCAGAAGGGAAATGCATCATTTGAGCTACGTTCTTCTGGACATGTTTTAGGTGGAGGCACAGTTATAGTAGAATCGGATAAAAAACGACTATTCTATACTGGAGACATTAACCCAAATGGTTCTAGGATGCTTCCCAAAGCGGATCTTGATATAGGCGAAATTGATTTACTAATTACTGAAAGTACCTATTCACAAACAGAACAAAAACCAAGAAAAGAATCCGAAGAAGGTTTGATTGATTTTGCAAATGAGGTAATGGATAGAAAAGGAGTCTTATTTGTTCCAGCCTTTTCAGTAGAACGTTCACAAGAGATTGCGTGTGTTTTTAGAAGTGCGAATTTTAAACATAAAATTATAATGGATGGAATGGCGCTTAAGGTAAACGAAATAATGTTTCGTTATCCAGAATATCTTAGAGATCCTAAAGTTTTTGCTGAAGCTATTAACCATTCAGTTGCAATTAAAAATGAACGTGAAAGAAAAAAAGCATTAACTGAACCTTGTGTAGTAATATCTCCTGCAGGAATGTTGGTTGGTGGAAATGCTGTTTTTTACTTACAGCACTTAGCTTTTGATAGTAAGAATGGTATTGCATTAGTTTCATATCAAGGAGAAGGAACACCAGGAAAAAAACTTCTTGATACTGGGAAGGTATCTTCACAAGGTCATGAACTAAAAGTTACAGCTGAAGTAAGACAATTTCAATTTTCTGGACATGCCGATAGAAATGATCTTTTTGATTTGATTAAAAATATTAAAGGAAATCCTAAAGTATTAACCGTTCATGGAGATGATGAATCATGCACAAAATTTGCAGAAGAAATTCATGAAAGGTTTGGTTTAGATGCATACTCTCCAAAAATTGATGAAACAATTTCGTTATAAGATGGATAAATTTTCTGAAATTAATTTAGAATATAGTATTAACAGTGGTCAGGTTTTCTTGTGGGAAAAATTTCAAAATACATGGTATGGAATTAATGGATCTGATGTAATATCAGTCACAGATTCTTCAAATGAAGTAAGGTCATTTTCAAAAAATCCTATTGATATATTTAGGAAAAAAGATAATTCTCAAAAAATTATTCAAAGTATATCTCGTGATAAGATTGTAAAATCTGCTGTAAATCACTATAAAGGACTTCGACTATTAAGACAAGATCCTTTCCAATGCTATATTTCATTTATTTCTTCATCAAACTCTAACATTCAAAAAATTAGATTTGTTTTAAAAAATTTATGTAGAAAATTTGGAAGTAAAATTAGATTTGATCAAAGAGAATTTTTTTTATTTCCTCAACCCGAAACTCTTGCTAAGGCTAAAAAAGCTGATTTAATAAAATGTGGTTTAGGGTATCGTACAAAAGCAGTTAAAGAAGCAGCATCTGCAGTAATTTCTGGAAATATTGATTTTGATTATTTGAAAAAAACTAATTATCATTTGGCAAAAGAATCTCTTTTGAAAATTTTTGGTGTTGGTAATAAAATAGCAGATTGTATAATGTTATTTTCACTAGATAAACTTGATTCATTTCCGTTAGATAGATGGATGATGCGAGTATTACAGAAATATTATTCAAATAAATTTTCAATTAAAACTAAAACAATTACTGAAAAAACCTATGAAGATTTGCACAATCAAATTGTAGAACATTTTGGTCCTTATGCAGGTTATTCACAACAATTTCTTTTCAAAATGGAACGTGATCTAAATGAGAAGAAATGGTTGTAAAAACCCTTAATATGGTAAATAATTGCCAAAT
>JBHIUZ010000005.1:0-66315 GCA_042138025.1 Nitrosopumilaceae archaeon
GTGAGATCGAGGGTTCAAATCCCTCCCGGTCCACTTTATTTTTCTAAAATGTTTCCCTTGACCCTTTTTGCGCCAGCTAATACACAGTTTTTGTTATTCTAAAAAAATAATACCACACATCTTAGTTATACATTGGGGACGTAGGTTAGCTTGGTGGACTGCCAGCCTCGGGTGCTGGATGTCATGGGTTCAAGTCCCATCGTCCCCTAAAAATTAGAATTCATTGAAATAGGACAGATAATTTAGATATCCAATTGACAGTTTCTATCTATCTTGCGCATCTTAACCCAGTAACTAATGCACATGTAGAAATCATTGAAGAATTAAAAAAAGAATCAGATGTTATAGTAATGCCGGTAATATTTCTTAAAAAATGTGAGGAGGTAAACAGTAGAAGATTTCCATTTAGTTTTGAAATAAGAGAACAAATGCTTAATGCAGTTTTTGGGGATTCAATCAAAATTTCAAAAAATTATATGTTTCATGCTCCATTTTGGAGATATCTTCCTCCATTGATATCACCTTATTCGTGGGTATTAAGAAAACAAATTCTTAGAGATATTTCAGATGATTTTTTTACTTACACGGGGGATAAGGTTGAGGGGTTAATGCTAAAAGCTTATCGTCTTCATCCAAAAATTGGTGTTAGAAAGACAATTTCAGCTACATCAATTAAAAATAAACTATATGATGCTGCTCTAGGAAAAAAGATAGATTGGGAAGGAGGGGTTCCTCATAAAGTAGTTGAAATTATAAAGTATAATTGGAAAATTGTTGAAAAGTATGCTAACATGAAAGATGAGACCACAAGTGTTTTCGGTATGAAATTTCCTAAAAATGGATATTGGTCTAAATAATAGTTTCAAACTAGTAATATATCAAGAATTAAAGTATGTTTTTAATTATATTCAGAATCTAAAGGATTAGATTAATTATAGATGATTTTTCATATTTGCTGTGGAATTTTCTCTTTCGAAATTTGTTTGGTTTGATGGAAAATTCGTTACCTTAGATAAAGCCAAAGTTCCAGTTACAACTCATGCCATTCACTATGGAACTTCTGTTTTTGAAGGAATTAGGGCATACTGGAATTCAAAGAATCTATTTGTTTTCAGACTGGATGATCATATTAAACGATTCCGAAATTCAGGAAAGTATTACTCCATTTCTTTAAATTTTAATGATTTACGAATTAAAAACGCAATAATTAATTTATGTAAAAAAAATAAAATGAAAAAATCATGTTATATTAGACCATTTTACTTCGTTGGAAATTATGGAATTAATCTTCATGTAACTGAAAAAGCGCCTACTAATGTTGCAATTTTTATGTTCCCATTTGGAGATCTTTTCAACAAAAAAGGAATTACTGCAGGTATTTCATCCTGGAGAAAATTTAGTGTTTTATCTACTCCACCTCAAGCAAAAATGGGAGGAAATTACCTCAATTCGATATTAACCACTCAAGAGGCAAAACGGAATGGATACGATGAAGCAATTCTTTTAGATAAATTAGGAAACGTCAGTGAAGCTCCTGGAGAAAATATTTTCATCGTAAAAAATGATACATTAATTACTCCACCGCTTGGCTCTTCAGCATTAGAAGGAATTACAAGAGACTCTATTTTCAATTTAGCTGAAGACAGAGGTTATAACGTAGAGATTAGAGAAATAATGAGGAGTGAATTATACATAGCTGACGAGGTTTTTCTTTCTGGAACTGCAGCAGAAATAACACCAATTATCAAAATTGATCAAAATAAAATAGGAAATGGACATGTAGGAAAAATTACTAGCCAAATCATGGATGATTATACAAATTTAGTTATGAACAAAAACGAAAAATATTTCCAATGGTTAACTCCGGTGTACTAAAATGAAAGTGGCACAAATTGGAACTGGAGGTTGGGGTAAAAACCACACTAGGATTTTATCTCAGCTTGGAGTTTTAACTGCAGTATGTGATACGAATTTAGAAAGAAGTAAAGAATACTCTGAAAAATATTCTGTAAATAGTTATGATTCTGTAGATGCATTATTAGATTCAGAGGATTTTGATGCTGCGTTTGTATGTACTCCAACCTCAACTCACTCAAAAATTGCCAATCAACTTATCCAAAAAAAGAAAAATGTGTTTATTGAAAAACCACTTACCTATCTTTCTGAAGAGGGCCAAGACTTACTAGAGCTTGCAAAGAAAAATAATGTTTTAATGACTTGTGGGTATATAGAAAGATTCAATCCAGCAGTTGATTTGGTAAAAAATTATGTTAAATCTAAAAAATATGGGGAATTAGTTATGCTTGAATTTCATCGGGAAAATAGAATGCCTTTACACATTAAAGATGTTGGAATTATCTATGATACATCAGTTCATGATATTGATACTGCTATGTGGCTTTTTGATGATACTCCACAAGTGGTTTTTGCAAGAGCCGGAAGAATAAATCATGAACATGAAGACTTTGCAACTATAATGCTAGGCTTTAAAGATAATAAGGTCGCAATAATATCTTCAAACTGGGTAACTCCTACAAGAGTTAGAAACTTTAACGCGGTTTGTACTGAAGGTATTATCTCTTCAGACTTTATTTCACAAGAGATAAGGATAGAAACTAAAAATGATACGGAAATTCCTAGAAAGGAAAAACAAGAACCATTAATGTTAGAAATAAAAAATTTCCTTGAAGCGATCGAAGGTAAAAATGAGTTGAGAGTAAAACCCGAGCAAGCAGTAAATGTAACAAAGATTGCAGAGGCGTCACTTTTATCTAGCCAGAAAGGTACACCAATTTATCTCGAGTTAAAATGAATAAAAAAATGATGGATATTCTTGCTTGTCCAATAGACAAACATTCTCCTCTTGAAATTTATGAATCTACTTCAAATGATGAAATTGTTATTGAAGGAGCACTGTATTGCTCGGATTGTTCTAGATTTTATCCTATAATTGAGGAAATACCAATTATGCTACCTGATGAGCTCAGAGATAAAAATAAAGATATAGAATTTCTTAATAAAAATCAAAATAAATTACCTGAAAAAATAATTAAAAAAGCTTCACCTTGGCATCTGTGAATAGTTTTGGTAATGAATTTTATTTCTGAAAAAGCAAAGATTGGAAAAAATGTCAAAATATGGCATTACACCTATGTTGGTGATGGAACAGAAATAGGAGATAATGTAAAAATTGGTTCCCTTGTTCATATTGATTATGATGTTAAAATTGGTGAAAATTCAATGATTGAAGGTACGGTGTATATTCCACCACTATCAAGAATTGGAAAAAATGTCTTCATAGGCCCTGGTGCTGCTCTAACTAATGATCCTTATCCACCATGTAAGAAAATGATTGGTGTCACTATAGAAGATGGAGCGGTGATTGGCTCTCGGGCAGTTATCAAAGCTGGTGTTACAATTGGTAAAAACAGTGTTGTTGCAATGGGATCCGTTGTAACAAAAGATGTTCCTCCTAACAAAGTTGTTGTTGGAGTTCCTGCCAAAGTAAAATATTCTAGAGAAGAATATAATGCAAAACAAAAACAATGGTTAAATCTTTAATTGAGAACGAAAAATCCAATTCTTCACTTTTGATAAAATAAAAATCCAAGTAATTACTAAACCAATTGAAATTACAGCCTTAATGGCAGAAGAGAAGATTAAATCGAATTCGCCATATCCAGAGATTGTAATTGGTGCTAGAATTAAAACTGCAATACCACCTCCAATAATGATTAAAATCCACATTGCAAAGATGAAAACAAAAATTGATGAACCACTCAAATTGAAACCCCCATCATAAGTGTGGTAATTATAGCCAAAATACCGGAAAAAATTGTTAATTTAAAAATTGTATATCCAATTTCCTTTTCTGATAATGGTTTTCCTCCAGCAAGTATTAATCTTACAAGAGTAACACTAGCCTTTTTGTTTGAAGTAGCTTTTAGTTTAAAATCATCTGTTAATTCAACAGGTTTCTCTTTAATTTCTCGATGTTCAACAATACGTTTCATACTAGATAAAAATAAAAAAGAGTTTAAAATTGCAGGCCCTAAAGCAATTGCGGCAATTACTTCAACTTGACCAACGATAGCAATGGCACCGTAAATTCCACCAAGAGTTAATGCACCTGAATCTCCTGGGAAAATTTTACTTGGAAATTTATGATATTTGTAAAATGCAAGTGATACAAAAACGAGTGAGAGACTTACAATAGCTATTTCATAATTTTGTAAAAGAATTAAAGAGATTGTTAATGCAGAGGCCGCAATGATCATAAAGCCACTTGCTACTCCATTTAGGACATCAATTGAATTAATGGTGTTACCTGTAATTGGTATCATGACTAAAACTATTGCCATATAAAGTAGTGGGATTTTAACTTCTCCAAAAAGTGGAAAAGATAGATCTGAATCATATGTACCAAATAAAAGAATTGGAATGGCAGTAGCTGCAAGTGCTAAAGGCTTGAACCACCCACCCATGACTTTTTTATCATCAACCAGTCCTACTAGAAATGCCAATGTTGTAGTTAATAGAATAGCAATAATTTCTATCATCGGATAAAATGAATACAAAATTATTCCTGAAAATAAAATTCCTACAATAAGAGCTGGGCCTCCAGGTCTTGCAACCATTGCACCACCTTTTCTATGATAATCTTTAACGGTACTATTTCGTTTTTCAAGATATTTTATCAAAAAAGGAGTAATTAAAAATACTGTAAAAAATCCAATTGCTGAAACAAGAATAGCTACTATGATATGTTGGTCCAATTATCTACCTTTTTTTTAATTGTAACTTGATGTTATCTGCAAGTGTCGAACCTATTTTATCAATTTCGGCTAATTTTTTAACTGAAATTTTTGATAAATCATCAAGTGATTTAATTCCATGATTATACAGTTTCCGGGCTCTAACTCGTCCAATTCCTTTGATTTTTACTAGTTCAACTAGATCTTCTCTAATTCCGTAGATTACCCGTTTTCTTAAAATGTCGATTTCTTCTAAAAGATCTACTTTTTCAGATTGTTTTGCTAATTCGCGAAGACAATATAATAACCAGTCCGCGGTTTGTACCATTCTGTGCATATCCCCTGATTCAATTTTGAGTTTATCAGCTAGCGAAATTTCGGATGATTCTGTAATCCATGATTGTAAAGCCATTAAACTGCGTGAACAGTCATATTCTGAAATTGGTTCAATTAATTCTGAAGAATAATTTTCAAGCATTAAACTAAGATTTTCATGGTCTTTGATTCTCAAGGAGAATTTTGGAAAAAATTCTTCGCAGTTAGAAACTAAATGTAAGAATCCAAATGTATGTTTTCGTCCAGGTGAAACAAGTTCTAACGAATCTCTAAAATATGTTGCAGTCATTGGATCAATGTAAAGTTTTGAAACTTTTTTCCCAAAGTCAGTTGCAACAAACCGTTCAGCTTTGTTTATGATGAAATTTTCAGTAAGTAGAAATTTGGTTGCAATATCAATTCCAAATTTTATTGTAGGTTTTGTTGATTGTAAACCACCCAATGTTTGCAAAAAGAAATCTAAAATTTCTTCTTTTTTTATTCCAGGAGTAGTAACAATTAAACTCAATACATGTATCCTAAGTGATTTATCATCTGTAATCTTTGATTCAATTGGCTCCGGTTCACCATTAACATAATAATCTATTAATTCAGAACTATTAGAATTTCCAACAATAATTGCTTCACCATAATCATCATACTGAGGCCTTCCAGCTCGTCCACATAGTTGCTTATACTCCAACACACTTATTGGTCGATTAGCTCCAACACGAGAATTATACCGACTAATACTAGATATTACTACTCTCCTAGCAGGAAGATTTACTCCAGCTGCTAGTGTTGGAGTTGCTGCCAGAAGTTTTATTCTACCATTTCTAAATTCTGTTTCCACTGTCTGTCTACAATGTGGATTAAGTCCTGCATGATGAAAGGCTACTCCTTTTTTTATTAAGAATGCAAGATTTTTTACCAGTTCAGTATGTTCATTACTTTCAAGAATTTTTTTTGATATATTTTCAAGTTCTTCTCTTTCTTTTTTCTCTAAGGAGTTTAAGATGGCATCAGCTGCTTTTGTAGCAAGCGATGATGAGCGAGTTCGTGTTTCAGCAAATAGTAATGATTGGCCACCTTGCTTTACTGATTCTACTCCTAAATCAACAGGTTTTCCACGAATACTTGCTTGAACTTCAAATTCTCGACCATCGTTCATTATGACTGAGTCACCATCATAAACTCCTTCATAAAGCGGAACTGGCCGCCATTCATTTTCTACCACTTCACATTCTAACCACTCAGCTAGCTCATCTACATTAGTTATCGTTGCACTTAGAGCTAAAATCTGAGGTTTATTTTCCGATAGTTTTAATTTTGTTAAAACAACTTCTAATGTCTGACCTCGGTCTTGATCACCAATCAAGTGAATCTCATCAGCAACAACTAACCCTATTTCATCAATCCATTCGGGACCATGACGAATAATGGAATCCATCTTTTCGTTTGTTAGAATTAAGACATCACTTTTTTCTAATCCTTTATCTAATGATTCATAATCACCAGTAGAAATTTGTACCTTAATCTTTCGTCCAAAATTTATTGATTCAAATTTTTTAAATTCCGAAAATTTTTCTGCTGCGAGTGCGCGGAGTGGGCTAAGATATACTATTTTTCCCTTTTTTTTTGAAAGAAAATTTAGAATGGCCAAAGATGCAATGAGAGTTTTCCCACTTGCAGTGGGAGCTGAAACTAGAATGTTTTTTCCGTCTAATAATCCTGAATCAATACTTTCTTGTTGGGGGGGATAAAGCTGAGAAAAACCTTCATTTTTTAGAAATTCGATAGCTTGTTTTGGGAGGTCTAATTCAGATATCTTCATACACGATTATAATGACCGGGTCTTGATTCATAAATAGATGCCTCACGAAGCATCCTTCTAATGTAATTTCTAGCATCTTCTTCAGTAAATTTCCCAGATTTTACAAGCTCTGTGATGAATAATTTCTCTTCTACAGCAGTTTTGTTTTCTCCTTCTAAAGATTTTAAAACATCCATAAATAGTTGCATTTTTGAGACTTCGCTATGTGCTCTTCCTTGAAGAACTCCAAGATCTACTTTACCTGTATTAACATCGACACCTGCATCTCGAAGCATACTTTCAATTAAAAATATGGCTCGTTCAGCATCCTCTTCTTCAACTTGATCCTTCATCAATAAACGTGCTCTTGCTGTAGCTAATCTGATTAAACCTTCTAATTGTCTTGGAGTTACAGTTATCATTTCTTCAGATTCTACATTTCTCATTTTCATATAATATTCAAGAATTTTTTCTTCGGCTTCTTTTGTAAGAACCGGATTAATTCTCTTTGAATAACCCAAGTATTTTGTAAGAATGTCTGAATCTATTAGAGAGCGAGTATCATTACCAGTTGGTGTATGTAAATTAATTATGTGTTTTGCAATTCTAGAATCTTTTTCTTTTGATGGAATATCTCTTACTACAAAAATTAAATCAAATCGAGTTAAAAGCGGAATTGGAAGATTTACATTTTCAGTGATGTTTTTGAATGGATCATATTTTCCATACATTGGGTTGGCCGCAGCCAGAATTGATGTTCTTGCATTAAGTGTTGCAACAATTCCTCCTTTAGCAATACTTGCAGATTGTTGTTCCATGACTTCGTGTAACGCACTTCGATCTTCAGGCTTCATTTTATCAAATTCATCAATACATACTAAACCTTGATCCCCAAGAACTACTGCCCCTGCTTCTAACATCATTATTCCAGATTTATCCCTGACTACTGCGGCAGTTAATCCAGCTGCAGTTGATCCTCTACCTGAGGTATACAAACCCCTTGGAGCTATTCTTGCACAAAATTTTAACATCTCACTTTTTGCAGTACCTGGATCACCTACCAAAAATACGTTAATATCGCCTCTAATCTTAGTTCCATCTTGAAGTAATCTTTGAGTAGAACCAACTACCAATAACAAAATTGCTTCCTTAATCAAAGTATGACCTTGAATGTGTGGCGCAAATGAATCAATTAATCTTTCATAGATTCCAGGATTTTTTGCCAAAGATTTTATTATTTTTTCTTCCTCAGGAGATATTTCTTCTCTTTCAGTTTTTCTAGATGTCTTAGAGCCTCTCCCGCCTAGAAATTCTACATTGTTTCCATCAATTCTTAATCTATAAAGACCACTGGTGGTTCTAGCACCTATTAGAGATTCTTGTTCTATTCTAACTATTCCTGAAAGAATAATTCTATCACCAGGTCTGGCATTATCAACTAGATCTTGCTTTATTGTAACATCTACATAGTGAGGCAACTGGCCTGGCGGTAAATCCTCAGGTAATTCTTGTAATCTTGCTATTTGAAAATCAATAAATCTACTTTTTTCTGGTTGAATTGTAAATTCTTTACTTGAACATTTTGGATCGCTTCCACATCTATAAAGTGGTGGTACAGTCATTCCTTTTTCTAAAGTAATATGGAATTCATGATTATTACTGCACTTGTAAGTAATTTCTTTTGCGAGTGGTTTTACTTCTGATGATCGTACTACCATTCCAGAAACACTAGTCATTTTGTTAATTATCTCGGCATTAATTTGACGTAAGCTTCGCTGAACAGGATAATTTATTATTCTGGCTCTAATTTCATCTTTAATTTTTGCAGCGTATTGGGGAAACCGTTCTTGAAGTATTTCTTTTATTGCTCTAGAAAAAGCAGCTAGAATTTCATCAGGATTATCATTAAATTTTGATTCAATTATAGGAAGTGATACAAGATCATTATAGTCAATTACAATGAATCTAGCATTTTTTGACATCATTTGGTCTATTTGCTCAACATACTTGAAAGAGCCTTGTTTATCCTTACATTGTTTTAAAAACTCCTTAACCTCATCTGATAATGCTGATTTTGTCTTGATTTCAAGTGCGGTCATTTTTTATCACCTAGAATTTGTTTTTTAAAGTCCTTTGATGTGTTGTAAATTTTTTCATAGAAAGCACGCTCCTCTAAGGTCAACTTTTTACTAAGATCTGCAGTTAATTGTGAAGAATCAGCCAAATGGATAATTTTTCCTTGTCTCTTACGAATAAGTGAATTTAACATACTTTCAACTTTATCGTAATCATCTTTTGGTAATTTTTTCATAAATGAAATTAATCTCACGTAAAAATAAGGTTCCAATGTAGCAAGCTCAAATTCGCCTTGAACATTCTCCTTAACAGTTGCCTGTTTTAGTTCTACTACCATATCAGTTTCATCTATTGTTACATGTTTTTCAGACTCGAGTACATTAGCAACCCACCGTGGAATATTAAGAATCTCTCCTTGTTTTCCTTCAACATCAATATCTGCTACGTTAATCTTAATATCGTGCAAAAAGGTGACTTTGACATCCTCTAACTCAAAACCTGTATGATGGACTTTTGATATTTCATTACTACTTAACATGGTAGATCAGTACACGCATTCAGGATCGTGATGAATCCGGATCGATCAATTCTATTCACAAAATGGTGAGATCAATTGATCCTGATAAAAGTGAACGTATTTACCTAATATTGAGGAAGAGTGAGATCGGAATGTCGATTTCTGATATGATGTGGGTGGAAAAATACCGACCACATAAGATTGCCGATCTTATAGATCAGAAAGAAATTGTAGGCAGTATTCAAGCTCTTTTAAAGAACCAGTCTGAAATGCCTCATCTTTTATTCTCAGGATCTGCAGGGGTGGGTAAAACAACACTAGCATTGTGTTTGTCCCATGAGGTTTTAGGAAATCATTGGAGGGATAACACTTTAGAGCTCAATGCTTCCGATGAGCGAGGAATTAACATGGTAAGAAATAGGGTAAAGACATTTTCTAGATTTGGGGGTCTAGATACAGAAATTCCATTTAAAATTATAATTTTAGATGAGGCAGATGAAATGACAGCTGATGCTCAAACCGCACTCAGAAGAATAATCGAAGATACTGCAAAATTTTGTAGGTTTATCTTAATTGCAAATAACGTTTCAAAAATTATACCTCCAATTCAAAGTAGATGTGCAGTTTTCAAATTTTCAATAATTCCTAAAAAAGATATGATTTTACATCTAAAAGAAATTAGTAAAAAAGAAAAAATAAAGGTCGATGAAAAAGGATTAGAAGCAATTTATGAATATTCAGAGGGTGATCTCAGACATGCGATTAACTTGCTACAAGCAACCGCTAGTTTAGGAGCAATTACTGAAGACAATGTAAAGTCTTCAGCCGGACTTACTAAAATCAGTGACGTAGATGATGTTCTCAAGCTTGCACTGGCTGGAAAAATTTCTGATGCTAGAAATAAAATGATTGAGCTTATCAAAGTTTATGGAATGTCTGAATCAGATTTTTTAAAATATATCAATAGTGCAGTGTATAAAACGAAAAACACGCATTTAAGTGAGATTGTTCAAATAATTGCCAAATACGATTTTAGAATTCTAAGTGGTGCGAATCCTGAAATACAATTATCAGCACTTTTAGCAGAATTAACAAAGTATGGAAAATAAAAAAGCGCAGAGAGAGGGATTTGAACCCCCGAATGGCGAACCACACAGGCTCTCAAGGCCCGCGCCCTACCGAGCTAGGCGACCTCTGCGAGGTTCGTTGATTGTATCTGATTAAAATTTGTTTTATTGAATGAAATAATTATTAAAAATGAAAGAGATAATTGAAAAAGAAAGAAAATTGGTTTAGTCGTGAGCGTGTGGGTTTGCTTGACCAGAACCTAGTTTTTGGTATGTTCCAAGTGCCTTTTCATGCCATTCTTGGTTTCCTTGATCAACAAGAACTGCTTGTGGAGGACATACTGAAACACAGGCCATGCACCAAATGCAATCATGCTCTCTAATAGGATCTGCATTGTCAGAATAATCATGTCGCTCTTCTTTTACAGAACTTCCAGTTCCAGCAAAAGTCTCTTTAATTGCCTTTACTGCTGGAATATCTTTTTCTGTTCTGTACCATTGGAATACTTGTACTGGACAAGCCTCAATACAGGCTCCATCTGCCACACAGGAATCCCAATCGACTGCGACCATTGTTCCACTGACGCCAATAGGCTCCATTTTTTCCTTATTTTTCTTGTAGGCTGCTAGAACATCTTCATTTTTTGAAGCTTCTGCAAGCCCTTGAGAAGGCCAAACCCAATGGAAATGTTCACCATCTGAATGCATGATCTTACCAATTGGCTTTTTGTTATGACAAAAGTCTTCTTTAATTGGCATATGGAGTCTAGTCTTTAGTATATTATTTAAATCTAGGCAAAATTAGTTGGAACTAAAAATTTTTTAAATGTTTTTTTATAATATAACAGTGTTTTTACAGTTTTTCCTTACGTTCATATCGTTTTTGAATTGATCGGTGTTCATTGGATATTATAAAATATGATGTGTATAGTGGACCAAATATTGGGCTTTATACAGCGGTAAATGATAAACATGTTTTTGTGCCTAATGGTTTTGCAAAAACAAAGGCAAAAAAATTGTCCAGCTATCTTGATGTTGATACTGTCTTTACTTCAATGGCAAACACAAGATTGATTGGAGCAATGATGGTGATTAATAATCAAGGAGTATTACTCCCAAATAATGCTTCTAAACATGAATATGACGTAATTAAAAAAACAACTGGTCTAAATGTTGATGTTTTAGATTCCAAGCACAATGCACTTGGAAATTTAATTTGTGCAAATGATAAAGGCGCAGTAGTGTCTACAATGATTCCTAAAGATAAGATAAAAAAAATAGAGGATGTCTTGGGAGTAGAAGTAATTCAAAAAAAGGTGGCTGGATATCATCAAGTAGGAGTAGTAATTGTAGCTACTATGAAAGGGGGAGTTATTCATCCAGAAACAGATGAGGATGATATCAATACAATTTCAAATGTATTAGGTGTGAATATTGAACCTGCAACAATTAATGGTGGAATTCCTTATGTTCATTCAGGGATTTTAGCTAATAATCATAGCATGGTAGTTGGGACTCACACAACTGGTCCAGAAATAATGATGTTAACTAGGGCTTTCTCAGAATAGTGTTAGCATTTTTAATAAGATCATCTATTGAAATCAATTCTTCAGTTCTGTTAATCATATTTCTTAGCACAACTTTGTTTTCTGCAAATTCTTTTGGGCCAACAATTAATGTAAATTTAGATTCTGTTGATGACTCCATCTGTTTTTTTAAGGATTTATTTGGATAATAGTCAATTATTGTAGGTACACCTATTTGTCTTAATTTTGATGCAATTGCAAGAGCTTCCGAATGCATTTCGTCATTAGTATATAAGACAGATGTAATTACAATTTCCTTTTTTGGTGTTATCCCTTGAGATTCTAAAGAGAGAATTATTCTTTCTACTCCCCCAGCTACTCCAGTTGCACCAAGATCATCTCGTCCAAATGCCTTTGGCAGATTGTCATATCTCCCACCCCCAACTAGAGCACCTATATCTAGTGATTTATCAAACGCTTCAAATACCATTCCAGAATAATAATCTAAACCTCTAACTATTCCAAAGTTTATTCTAATATTTTTTATATCCCTATCTGAAAGTGAAAGATATAATTCCTTTAATTCATCCCAGCCATCTAATGTAGTGTCAAATCTGCTTTGAATTTCTTCAGGACTTCCTTTAATTTTCGAAAACTCTAAAACTTTTACTAGTTTTTCTTTGTCTATTCCTTTTTTTTCATATTCAGATATTATGTCTTCTTTTCTTTTCTTTTGGGTCTTATCCATTGCTCTAAATACATCGGAGATTATCTTTGGATCGTCAGTTTTAAAGACACTAGTTACAAAGGATTGGATTAGTTTTCGGTTTGAGATATCGATGATAATATTTTTCAGGAATAGTTTTTTAAAAAGCACAGATGTGAACTCTATAAGTTCTGCATCTGCCGCCAGACTTGGTTTTCCAAAAATCTCAATATTCCATTGATGAAAATATCTGTACCTTCCTTTTTGGGGTTCATCATATCTGAAAACCCCTCCAAAGCTTGCAAACTTTGCAGGAAGCTTGAGGGATTTTTGGGAAACTACAAACCTAGTTAATCCCATTGTGAAATCAAATCTTAATCCTACATCCCTATCGTGTTTATCTTTAAAAAAATAGATATCATCTTTAATTTGAGATCCGCTTTTAGTCTCTAAAGTAGAGAGGAGCTCAATTGGAGAGGGATTTAAGAATTTAAATCCGAATAGATTAGCCGTTTGGACGAAATTTTCTCTAACATATTTAATTTTAAACATTTCCTCACCATCAAAATCCTTCATACCTCTTGGGAGATCCAAATCAATGTGTGATTATGATCTTGTGATTTAGACTTTGCTATAGTTTACAATCATATGCTAGAAGATATTTTATGAATTGGTTTTTAGAAAAAATTAGGAACAGTCACAAAGGTAAAATTTCTGTTCGAAAATAATTACAAACATCCTTTTATCTATTTTTCAAAGGTTTCTTTCTTTAGATTTGGAAGGATGGCATGAGTTTACAAAAACGGGCATTTAGGATAGTCCGTGATGTAATAGGAATTGTATTAGATTGGAATGATCGCCATCTATCAGATAAAGAGGCAATGAAAGAAATTACTCGTTCATTATTAATACATAAGGAAAACGAAAAGAATGGAAAAAAATATGATAGAATAGATGAAATTGATATACCCAAAGAAAATCCTAGAGAAATTATTGAATTAGAAGAGAATAAGGAAGAAATAACTAAAGATAAAAAAGAAGAGAACGTTGTAGAAGAAAACAAAAAAGTGGATAATGTTCAAATAAAACATGAAAAAAGAATATTTCAAAATCTTAAAGCTGAAAAGAAAATAATTGCACCATTATTTATTGCTGGATTTTTTATTCTAATTGTAGTTGGAATTGTAAATCCCTATGAAATTGCTTCCAATTTTGAAATTGAACAAACTACTGAGGATAAATCAATTCAATTAAGAGAAATTCCTTCCGATAATAGCGCAATTAGAACAGAACAATTTTTAGAAATTCCATCAGAGACTATAGAAAAAATCCAAAATGGGACAAAAGTTACATTAGAACCTTAATTAATTTAAAAAAATTATATTTTTCTAGATAATTTGTACTTGCCATAAATACCAATTTCTCATACTTTTCTATCTATTAATATCTGATATTTTTAACAGAAGTAAGTTGAGCTACAAAATATTGGAACATGTTACTGATGCGTTTATTGAGGTAACTGCTTCAGATCTAAATGAAGCTTTTATCATAGCAGCAAATTCAGTGGTAGAACTTACTCTAGATAGAGATAAAGTAAAAGAAGTAGAGAAGAAAATTATCACCGTTAAGGGAAGAGACCTTCGATATCTTTTGTTAAATTGGTTGGAATCTATTATTTTTATGTTAATCACAGAAGGTTTTGCAATTAAACGAATTCAGCTTGATTTACAAAAAAATGATGATTATAATATTTTTGCTAAAGTATATGGAGAACCTATTGATCTTAAAAAACATAACTTCAAAGTAGAAATTAAGGCACCTACTTTTCATGAAATGAGTATTTTGGAAGGGAAAGAAATCAAAATGAAATTTTTATTGGATTTGTAAAAATTAAAAATATTACCATAGACAATTTAGTCAGATAATAAAGATAAAGGTGGAAAAAATTGTTTTTAATATAACTAATGATTTTTGATTGTTCAAATTAAACAGCGTCTAACTATTAGGTATTTCAATACAAAAAATCATCATCATGAAACAGTATAACATTAATGTAATTTGTAAAAAATGTCATAGAATGAATATGTTAGAGGTTTTCAAAATAGCATCTGAGGAAGAAATCACTGAAAATGTTCGATGTCCAACATGTCAAGAATTAGGTAGTTTAATCTATGCTAGCTCCATTGGAAGAAAACACAAGTTTCACTTATGAATCAGTATAATATACAATAAAGTATGAATGAAGATGAATATAATCTAAGAATTGAAAAGTTAGCTAATCAAATTATTCTTGACCAAACTCCAATTGATGAACAAGATCCACAAAATCTTCAAAAATACTTTGATTATGTAAAAAATAATTATCACCTAGATGGTGAACAAGCAACGCAATTAGTTTATGAGGCATTTTTGTATTTGAAACTAAAAGAGTCCAAAGATGCTGATCCAATAAAAGAAGGTGATCAGTTTGGAGCAGGTTTTAGTTAATCAAATAAAAATCCACAATCTTTGCAACAAATCCCGTATTGGGTACTAGAAAAATCAGGGCTGGAACATAGTAAACATCTTTTAAGTTTTGATTTCATATTTACTGTTGTTCTAAAAACTATTAAATCAAATATGTAGACAAAAATCAGATATGAATTATTAAACTGGTTTTTAGTTTTAATAAAATTTTATTTAAGAATTAAAGCCCACTTTATAGCATTTTCAGGAAGATTTACAAATGATACGATTTTTGAAACATCTTTTAAATCTGCTTTGAATTCACGTTCTTCCATACTCTCTTATCTCATTTTTCCACTTAAATGATGCGTATAATTTGTTAGTAAACGTATATTGTACTGTATGTGCAGACTAAACAAAATTATAATATTATATATTCGAATATATCAATTTTGAATGCACGAGTGTAAAATTTGTGGAAAAGAAATAGAAAACGATGATGAAGAATGTTGTTCAAAAGAATGTTACATTGCATTAGCATTTTAATTCAATAATCAATTTTTTCAATTCTAGCTTGAACTCCTCTTGCTTCTAAAAAATGACCAAGAAAGTTTTTTAGTTGTTCTGCAATTCTATAACCTCCTGCACCTTCCATCATTCCTGATGTTTCAATTATTGAAGATAGTTCAGAGCTAAGTTGAATATTAAAAAAGGTCCAACCTGCTCTGCTAAATGGTTCACTAACAATGCATCCATTTTTTACATTACAAATTTTTTCAAGCTCATTTAACGCATTTTTCACTCTTGGAATTTCTTCATTATATTTTCGGGTACTTAGCTGAAATAATGGTTGCATGTTCTAATTTTTTTATTGAGTTTAAAAAAGTTAAAGGGGGATCCAGACACTGAGAGTGTGAAAAATATTATCTTTCACTTTTTGGGCGTGCAGGACTCCCCCTACCCTCAAAATGAAAATAGTATTTAACGCATACGTAGAAAAGATACTAAAGTTCAAAAAATGAACTAATGATTAAGAAAAAAATTAGTGTGAATGTCCAC
Organism: Nitrosopumilaceae archaeon; assembly: GCA_042138025.1. Classification (GTDB taxonomy): domain Archaea; phylum Thermoproteota; class Nitrososphaeria; order Nitrososphaerales; family Nitrosopumilaceae; genus CSP1-1. The sequence goes on from JBHIUZ010000005.1 coordinate 16,279, forward strand.
AGCCACAAGAATCATGACTTGACTCAGCTGTATGAGGAACTTTTTTTTCACATTTAGAACATTTGTCAGAACCTGTTGGAGAAAAAAATCCAATACCACATGAAACACATTTCATACTTGACATGATCGAAGTGATATTTTACCCATATTTATTGATACAGATTAAAATAACAAAAACGTATTAAAAACAAATAATTAAAATTTCGATAATGACTGATGAAGAAATAGAAAAAATTAAAGCTAAAAAATTAGCTGACATGATAAAAAAGCAGCAAGAGATGACCCAATTACAAGAAACAGTGGTAATAGAATTAGATTCATCGAATTTTGAACAAATAATATCCACTGAAACACCAACTTTGATAGATTTTTGGGCTGAATGGTGTGGACCATGTAAAGCAATGCATCCAGTTTTTACAAGAATGGCAAAAAAATTTAAAAAAATTAGATTTGCAAGACTAAACATTGATCAAAATCAAGAAATTGCCTCCAGATTAGGAATTCAATCAATTCCAATTTTTATTATGTTCAAAAATGGAAAACCTGTAGACAAAGTAGTAGGTGCGGTGGGAGAACCAGGAATAAACTTAATTGCACAAAAATATTCTTGATATGTTAATATACAGCAAAATAATCGAATAATACAAAATGGAACAAGGTACCATAAAGTGGTTCAACCGAACTAAAGGCTTTGGTTTTATCGAAAGAGAATCTGGAGACGACTTGTTTGTTCACAAATCACAAGTTGCTGAAGGAAATCTTAACGAAGGAGACAAAGTAGAGTTTGAAGTTGGAGAAGGACAAAAAGGTCCTAACGCTACAAACGTAAAGAAAACAGCATAAGTAAGAAAATATTTTATTAATTTAGAATACACTTTTTACTTTAACTCATTTTTTATCTTATTTATTTAATATCCATAGATAGGATTTGTTTTACGAATTATCTCAACTATTTCATTTAGTGTTTGAAGTTCTTCTGTACTTAGTTTATGCTTAAATTTTTTTAGATATTGTTTTGCATCATCTGGAGGTGGTAATGTATAAAAAATATCCTCTTCTTTGATTTGTCTTCCTATGGTAATATTTTGTACAGAGCAAGCAACTTCTTGTCCCATCTTTGCAGAGTCTACACTTTTGCTTTCATGTTGTAATTGATGAATAGTTCCAATTTTTTTTCCATCCTTATTCATAAATGATATTTTTTGCCTTAAATTCCCTACATCTACTCGAATCCCAAATACAGCTGGATTATTATTTCTAAAGATATAACCCTTCAGAAATGTAAACTTCCCTATTGGAGTTAGCTCTTTGAAAATTGAGTTTTCTAAATCTGAACTATCATCATCAACCCATTGAGTATAATTATCAATCAAGCTGTAAATTATTTTATCATCAAAAATTCTTACATGGTAATTATCGGATTCAGTTTGTGCTTCTGGCGTGATTTTTACATTAAATGCTAGAATTACTCCTAGATGTCTATCATTTTCCTTTACAGCTTTTGCCTCCATTACATCGCGACGAGTAACTGGACCAATATCAGCAAGAGAAATAGGAATATTTTTTCGCCTTAACATCTCAGTTAAAGCTTCAAGTGATCCAATTGTATCACATTTTAAAATAACTCCTTTTGTTTCTGTTTTTATAAAAACAGATTTCATCTCCGACTCAATGGATTTTTTTAATTTTTCAGCCTCAACTGCGTTTTCTGTAGCATAAATAGTACTTCCAGGTAAAACACCTTCCAGATCTGGTGATGCAATTTTTATCCCAGCTGCTGCATATACTTCATCAATTGGTTTGAATTTGTCCCTAGGATCTCGCATTTCGTCAAGAGGTTTAGGTAATAGCAATGCCTTGGCTTTAGTAATTACAACTGAATCTCTTTTTGCAACTATTATTTGGTGATTTTTTTTTAAATGACCATCAATTAATATCATATTTGCTGTTGGCCCTAATCCAATCTCATCATTTACCTCAAGAACTATGCCACGTGTAGATTTTTCATCTTGCTCTAATCTTTTTTGTAAAAATTGTTGGGCTAAACCCACTAGAACTGCTAAGAGCTCTGGAATTCCGACCCCAGTTCTTGCACTAACAGGAACTATTGAAATTTCTTTTTTAAAGTCGTGAACTCGATAAAATGCCTCAGATTGATAACCTAAAACGGATAAAGCAGCAACCACATTGTATAGTTTCTCATCAATATCAGTCTGAACAAAAGGATCTTGTTCTTTAATGGCTTTTGAAATGAAGGGAATATCAGTTTTTTTCCAACCAGATATCATGTCGGTTTTATTTAATGCAACAACAAAAGGTACCTTTCTACTTTCTAAGATTTTTAGACTTTCGTTAGTTTGAGGTTGAAAACCTCGATTAATATCGACAACTAAAATAGCAATATCTGCTGCAGAACCACCTCTAGTTCGTAAATTAGTAAAAATTTCGTGTCCAGGGGTATCTATTACAAGAAGACCTGGGATAGTATGTTCCCCTTTGCTAAGTTTTTCATAAAGTGGTCCAGTTAATTTTTTTATTATTTCAGTGGGTAAAAAGCTAGCACCGATATGTTGAGTAATCCCACCCGCTTCTCTTCCTTGGACTCCTGTTCCACGAATCTTATCTAAAATAGAAGTTTTACCAGAATCTACATGACCAAGTACAGCTACAATTGGTTGTCTTATACGCAACCCAAATCACTCGAATACTACCTTCACTTCCTTTTCAAAGCTTTCTATTGAATCAGAAGCATGGACAATATTATCTGTTAGCCCAAGTCCGAAATCACCACGTATTGAACCTGGCGATGCTTCAAAAGACTTTGTAGAACCTATCATGATTCGTGTAGTAGCAATTGCATTGTTACCTTCAATAACTGCAACAACAACTTGTCCCGATGTGATGAAAGAAACAAGTTCGTTAAAGAATGGTTTAGACTTGTGATCTGAATAAAATTTTTCTGCGTTTTCTTTTGTAAAATTAATCATTTTTAATTTAATAATTTTAAAACCTTTTTTTTCAAATCTAGAAATAATTTCTCCTATTAGCCCTCTACTAACTGCATCGGGTTTAATAATGAATAATGATTGTTCAGTCAATTTACTTTTTGACTTTAATTCCGCCTTTAACGTATTTTTTAGTCCATTTTAATTTTCTTGGATCACGTTTAAGTTCTAACATGTTCTTTTTACATTTTGCAGAACAAAACCACAACACAGTTCCATCGTTTTTAGCTAACATTGTACCTGACCCCTTGGCTACAGGTCTATCACAAAAACTACACGGTTTTACTAAAAGACTCAATAATCTATCACCTTATTTTTTTTGCTTCGCGTTCTGTTTCTCTAAGAATTAAAATATCAGACATTCTTACTGAGCCTTTAACATTTCTTGTAAGAACACGTCCAGTATCTTTTCCTTCTAAAATTTTTACCCTAACCTGAATAACTTCACCAGCAATTCCTGTTCTACCTACAATTTGAATAATTTCAGCAGGAGTAAGTACTTCGGATTGTGGGGCGCTCATTTAGCTGGCTTGCCACCCTTGATTTTAGAAATTGTCTCAATTACTTGATCAACGATGTGTTGGGCATCCCCTGAATCTAAAATGGCTGCAGCTGCTGATGTAACATCAATGCCAAGAGATTTTCCAAGTTCTTGTTTACTAGGAACAAATGCATAAGCAGCTCCTTGTTCATCACAAATAATTGGAAGATGTGCAACAACCTCTGGAGGTTCAACATCTTCAGCAATTACAATTAGTTTACTAATACCACGTTCAATTGCCTTTGTTGCCTCATTGGTACCTTTTCTTACTTTACCACTTTGAGAAGCAACTCTAAGAGCCTCTAAAATAGGATTTACTAAATCCTGAGGAGTCTCAAATTTTACGTAATACCCTTTTGCCATTCTCATCAACCACCTGATTCGTTTTAAAAGTGTTATCGGTCTAGAAATGACTTTATCTTTTTTACGTGCTCAAAAATTAGCTTATCAAGCTTTTCTTGCGAGTTTCCTTCTGCGTAAACTCTAATGATTGGTTCTGTTCCGCTTGGTCTAACCATTACCCAATTTTGTTCATCAAAAGTGATTTTAATGCCATCAGTTGTATCAGAATTTGGGTATTCTTCCTTTAATCCCTTGATAATTTTTTGCACATCTTCTTTTGAACATGTAAGCTTAGTTTTTGTAGTAAAAGATGGGGGTAAATCAGATATTAACTCTGACATAGTTTTATTGGTTTTAGCAAGTAAATCTAAAACTAATACCATAGTCATTGCCCCATCTCTAACTTGATTGTGTTTTCCAAACATAAAACCCCCATTTTCTTCAAAACCAATAAGGGCTTTTAATTGAACCATTTTTCTTGAAACTTCAACACTTCCTACTTTCGTTCTAATTACCTTGGCTTTGGAACTTGCAGCAATTTTTTCTATACTTGCTCCTGAATTAAGACAAGTAACTACAATAGCATTAGGATTTTTTTCTAGTAAATATTTTGATAATAAAAGAGCGGATTTATCGCCTGATAATATATTCCCATTATTATCACAAAAAAGACTTCGATCACCATCTCCATCAAATGCTATTCCAAAGTCAGATTCAGTTTTTTTTACAGAATCTGAAAGTTCAGAAAGATTCTCAGGAGTGGGTTCAGACCCGCGACCTGGAAACGAGCCATCTATTTTTTCATTAATTGTAGTTACTTCACATCCTAATTCCTTACAAAGTTTTGGTGCAGTAACAGCTTGTGCACCATTTCCAAGATCTAATACAACTTTGAATTTTTTTTCAATAATCTTAGATGAATCTACAAGAGATTTAATTCCATTATAATATTCTTCAATAATTGATTTTTCTTTTCCAGTAGAACCAAATTTTGAGGAACCATTTTTCCGGTTCTTTTTAAAAAATATATCTTCAATTTTTAATTCATCTTCTCTTGAAATCTCTACTCCATCACCTGCGATAGGCTTTATTCCATTGTATTGAGGAGGGTTATGAGATGCTGTAATAATTATTGCACCTGAATATCCAAGTTTTTTTGTTGCATATTCAATACATGGTGTGGGATTTAGTCCTGCATTATTACAGTTCAATCCAGCAAAATTTAGTGTAGAACATACTATTTTTGCAATAATAGGGCTTGTATCTCTTCCATCATATCCAACAAGTATGGGACCCTTTTTGAAATATTCAGCAATACAAAGTGTAATATCATGAATAAATTCTAAAGTAAAATCCTGACCAAAAATACCACGAATTCCATTTGTTCCAAAGAATTTTGCCATTCTATAATTATTTAATTAAAGACTAAATTTGTGTTGTGAATAAAGTTATTTCTAATGTAATTCATCTTTTTGAGTGATTTACCTTACCAAATAATCTTGTTATCAGAAGTAATATTTTGTAGCGATATAGTAGTGTTCGTCATAATCGCGTAACCGTTAAGTTGTGTTAAGAGTGATGTGGAGTGCGGGAGTCGCCAAGCCTGGTCAACGGCGCAGGGTTTAGGACCCTGTCTCTCAGGGGTTCGTGGGTTCGAATCCCACTTCCCGCACTAATTCAAAAATTATAAGGGTCTGACTTTAACAACGTTCGTGCAAAAAACCATTATTGGAATTACAGTAGTTGGAAAAGACCGGGAAGGAATAGTTGCATCGTTTACTAATTTTGTTTTTCAACAGAAGGGAAATGTGGAGAAGATAAATCAAAATGTAATTAAAGGATTATTTGGAATGTATCTTGAAATTTCATTTACTAAAAAAATTAGCATTAAGAAATTTGAAAACGAGTTACAAAAGGTTGCAAAAAGGAACAAAATGGATGTAAGTACGCATCATGAATTTAACTCTAAAAAAAATATTGCGGTCTTTGTTACTAAAGAAGAACATTGTCTAAAGGCACTGATTGATTCAAAAAAAACAATTAAAGGAAAAATATGTGTTATTGTCGGAACAGAAAAAAACCTTTCATCTATTGCAAAAAGATCTAAGATCCCATTTGTTTTAATTGATGAAAAAGATCAATTAAAAGCAGAATTTAAACTTCTTAATGTTTGTAAAAAGTATGACATAGATCTAATTGTATTAGCACGTTATATGAGAATACTTTCACCAAACTTTGTGTGGCGTTATCCTAATAGAATAATAAACATACATCCATCTTTATTACCAGCTTTTCCTGGGGCACTTGCTTATGCTCAGGCTTTTGAACGAGGCACAAAAATTGTAGGAGTAACCTCACATTATGTAACAGAAAATTTAGATCAAGGTCCCATCATATTCCAAGATTCTTTTAATGTGAATCCAGAAGATAGTCTTGAATCCATTAGAAAGAAGGGTCAAAAACTAGAAGCCAATACCTTACTAAAAGCAGTAAAGATGCATTTAGCAAATAAAATTGAAGTTCGTTGGAGAAAGGTACATTTCAAGTGAATTGAATGGTGATTGTAAAGGATCAATTTGATCCAATTCTAAGAAAAATTATTAACAAACAAAAAAAAGCTGTAATAATTCCTGTTGGTTCTATTGAACAACATGGTCCACATTTACCCATTTCAACAGATTCAGATATAGTATCAGAGGTTTCAAAACGTGTATCAGAAAAGTGTAATTTTTTTTTACTTCCTACTTTGTCATATGGAATATCATTTGAGCATGCTCCTTTTTTTAATTTGAGTCTAAAGGAAAAAACATTAGAACAAATCTTAATTGATATTTGCTTTTCGCTTTTAAGTAATAAATTAAATACAATTTTTATAATTAATGGTCATCATGGAAATCAGAATAGCCTAAAAAACCTAAGTAAAAAGGTTAATCAACTTTCAAAAAAGAGAATCAAAGTTTTTGTTTTTTCATATTGGGATTTTATGAAACATGAGTTTGATCATGCAGGATTTGTTGAAACATCATTAATGCTTGCAATATCAAAAAAAGTTAAAATTAAACGTGCTAAAAAAGGATTAATTACAAAGAATTTATCAGAAAGTGAAAAATCAAGATTAAGCAAACTAGCTTCTAAATCATTTCCTTCTGTGACTAAGAATGGGGTATGGGGGGATCCCACTAAATCAACTGCAAAAGATGGCAGGATGTTTCTTAATGAAATTGTGCGTAATTTAGCAAAAAAGAGTCAAACATGCCTTACAGCTAAAAGCCGAAAGTTACACCATTGAAATTTTAATATAATCCCCCAATATGAGATCTAATAAGTGAAATAGATGTCCGTTGACATGGCAGTAAAAGTATTGGAAGAAAGTATCAATAAAGTCGTATTGATAAAAATCAAAGGGGGTAAGACAATTCGAGGAAATTTACTTGGATTTGACCAACACATGAACCTGCTACTCGACCAATCAGAAGAGATCCCTTCTGAAGGCGATTCAAAGAGTCTTGGAACCATAGTTGTTCGTGGAGACAATGTGGTTATGATTTCACCACCACCATCTTAGAGTGATTTAATATGGTAAAAGGCACTACCTCGATGGGAAATTTTACACGAAAGAAGGTTCACATTAGGTGTAGAAGATGTGGGAAAAACTCATTTCATAAGCGTCATCATCAATGCGCAAGTTGTGGGTTTCCAGACTCAAAAATAAGAAAGTACTCTTGGATCAAATGGTATACTTAGACACATGAAATTATTATTTTCAAAGCCAAAAATTCAATCAATAGGAGCAAATGCTCACATTAAAAATCAGTTAAGTTCTCTAAATATTGAAAAAGAGATTCTAACTAAAACCATATCTAGATTATATCAACATGAGATGGATTTGTCAAAAATTCAGCGCGATAGACTGCTAATAAGATACCAACATCAGCTTGGCATAGTTTTAGCAAAAATAGAAAAACTAGATGCTGCTAGCAAACATCCGGATTTAGGACCTCTGGGAGATGGATTAATTACATTAATGGATCAAAAACTCTCACAATTAGATAAGAGATTATACGAACTTACATCAAAAATTAACATATCAAATCAACAAATCAAGGAAATTAAACCTAAATCTGAGATGCCATTAAAAGAAGCATTCAAGAAGGTAGAAGAAATACAAAAAGAGGTAGTTAAGGAAAATGATCAAAAAGAAATCATACAACAAAAACCTTCAAGACCGCTTGAAATTACAACTCTTACTGAATTACCATTAAAGCAAATAGAATTTCCATTAATAGAACAAAAACCAAGAGATGTTCAAATGGAAATAATACAAGAACAAATTGATAACCAACAACAAAAATCAGAGGATAAAAAGGAAATACTTCAATCTAGTGTTACTTTAACCAGTTTAGAAAAACCAAATAAAAGAATAGATGAAACAGTTCAAGAAACTCTTCCTACTCCAATAGAACAAAAACCAAAACCAACTATAAAAATTCCAGAAGAAGAAAATATCGAAGATGATGATGACGATCTTGACAGGATTAAAGGAGAGATTATGAAAACACTCTCCAAATTAGACCAGGCAGAGGTAGAATAATTGTCATTTGATGATGCCATTATGGCATTGTCAACAGATGCTTTGAGATTTGTTAAAGATGGACATGTGTTAGGTTTAGGTAGTGGAAGAGCAGCTACTACATTTGTAAAATCTTTATCGGTGTTATTAAAAGAAAAAAAAATCAAAGTTAGAGGAGTCCCAACATCATTACAAATAAAAATAATTGCTGAAGAAGGAGGAATTCCTCTTATTGAAGCAGATCAAGTTCAAAAAATTGATGTAGTTTTTGACGGAGCAGATCAAATTGATCAGAAAAGATATCTCATCAAAGGTGGGGGTGGAGCATTACTTCGGGAAAATATTCTAATTAATGCTGCAAAGAAAGTTGTAATTATGGCAGATAAATCAAAATTTGTAAAGAATTTCAATAGACCAGTTCCAGTTGAAGTTCATCCACTTGCAAGAAATACATGTCTTAAATCAATTCAAAATTTAGGTGGTAAACCAAAGATTCGAACAATTGAACGTGGTTATCCATTCATAACAGAAAATGGAAATGTGATTTTAGATTGTAATTTTGGAGTAATAAAAAATCCAAAAATTCTTTCTCAAAAAATAAAATTAATTCCTGGAGTAATGGAAGTTGGCATTTTTTCAAAAAAACCTGATGTAATTTACAAGGCAAAAACTAATGGTAAGTTTGAGATTTTAACTTAATAGAGTATTACGTACAACCATTTTTCCAAATCCAGGTTTTCCAATAACTTCAAAATTATCTGCAACAGTTGTTCCACGAACAATTGTTTTTACTGGCCAGCCTTTTAGATTCCATCCTTCATATACAATATAATCAGAAAAACCACCAAACAACTCGCTTGAAACTTTTTGTTCTTTTTTCAAGTCTATCAAAGTAATATCGGCATCAGAACCTATTTCTAAAGTACCTTTTTTAGGATACATTCCAAAAATTTGTGCTGCGTTGGTACTAGTTATCTTAACTAGGGTATCTAAAGTAATTCTATTTTTATTTACTCCTTCACTTAACATTATTGGTAAAAGAGTTCCAATTCCTGGAAACCCCGCAAGGGCTTCCCAAACATCATTTCCACGAAGTTTTAGTTTTAATTGATTTGCAACATGATCAGTGCCTATTGTATTAATTAATCCGTTATTAACAGCCTTCCAAACATTTTCGATATCATTAGAAGTTCTAATTGGGGGCATTACCTTTGCCAAATATCCATTTTGTTTTTCATAAGACAGAGTTAGATAATGCGGACAGGTTTCAACAAAAATCTTTGTTCCATTTTTTCTCTCCTCTTGAATCTGATTAAGTGCATCTGTTGAACCAATATGAACAAAATATAATGTACAATTAAAATCTCTGGCAAATTTTGAAATAGTTTTAATTGATTTTACTTCAGATTGAGTGGATCTACTTTCAGACCAAGCTGCAAGACCGTTTTTGTTTTTTTCTTTTGCAGTTTTAATTCCACAAGCACAACTTTCATAATCTTCAGCATGAACTAAAACAGGACAGCCAAGTGATGCAGCTTTCTGTACTATTTTTTGAACTAAATCTAAAGTCATATTGACTTTTGTTTCACATAAAGCATTAATTCCTGGTTCCATATCCATGTAAACATCACCAACATCGCCTCCAAGATTCATGTAAATTTTGAAAGATGTAACCCATTTATCAAGACAGAATTTCATATCATCTATCTGTTCATTATTGAAAATTGAAGCATGAATTGAATAATCTACATAGTGATTTTGAGAGCTTGCAATGAGATGAGGTATGAGTGATTTTTTATATGACGTATCTAATCTTAGCATTCTCATCATCGTAGTTATCCCACCAATCGCTGCTGCGTGAGATTCTGTTTTAGCTGCTTCTTCTATTGGGGAATATACCCCATAATGTACATGAGTATCAATTATACCTGGAATTGAAACTAAACCATTTCCCTGAATTTTATGATCACAAGCTGGAACATCATTAGTAATATCAACAATTTTTTCATTGTCTATGACTATATTTTTTTCAACCATTCCTTGAGGAAGAATTACGTGTGAATCAATAATTACAGTATCATACGTCATCTATTTTTTTAAATTAGTTTTTGAGGGTTTTATTCGTTGAGTAAATGAATAAAAACAGATTCTTTTGTGGTAAGAGGAGGGCCGGTGGTTTAGTGGTATAATGCCGCGTTCGCAACGCGGATGTCGAGGGTTCAATTCCCTCCCGGTCCACATTTTCTAGAAACTATTATACATAAACTCGTAATATTGAATCAGATGAAGGTTTTCAATGGAAAACAGGCAGCAGAGGATTATATGTCAAGTCATACACTTGCATTTTCTACTCCAGAATTAACCTTGATGAGATATTCATTTTGGTTAGGAGATATGGTTCCGGATCCATCTAATAAAGAAAATAGTATGCCAAGATTGATGACATTTGTTGAAGAAAAGGATTTTGAACCTGTTCAAATCATCGACGATGAAAAATATGAACCAACAGGAGCTGTAAGAAGTTCTGGGATATATGGCAATACCGCACCTCAAACTAGTTCTAATACTAAATTTTGTTCTGAATGTGGAAGTAAAATTGCTTCAGTAGCTAAATTTTGTACTGAATGTGGAGCAACTCAGGTTTAATTTTTAAACTTTATTACCGCATTTTGTGCAAAACTTTGCGTTTGGTCTTAATTCATCTCCACAGCTAGTGCAATGCATTCTGTTTCCGGGTGGACGAGAAATTAATGAAGGATCAGGTGTTGGAAGAGTACCTGGTTGGCTGAATCCTTGTTGAGCTGAAATTACTGATGGAGGTGCACCTACAGGATTTTCACTTGTTCCAGAACGTGCAGGTGGGGGTTGCATACCCATCATCCCTGGTGAACCCATACCAGGCATCAATCCTGGAGAGTGTGTTCCACCAGGTGCTGCACCGCCAGCCATTTTATCAATAGTTTTTTTTAATTCAAATAGAACTTTAATTGAAAGAAATTCTAGTGCGGAATAAGCAACAGTATAATCTCCTAGCTTTTGAAAAAACTGAGTATCTGTTAATTTTCCATTTTTGTATAGATTATTAGCGTCAAGAAATGATTCATAATATCCTTGGGATTCTTCAAATAAGGCATTTAATTTATCCGTAAGAAGATTTAATGTATCAACTTCTCCAAATGACATGTGTTTTAGTTTGATTTTCCGAATATTAATTACTTTAGATTAAAAATGAGTAAATTGTCAATTTGTTAGATTTTTTCTAAAGCTTTTTCAATCATATTTTTGTATGATTCTTTAGATGCTGCACCTACTTGTTGAGCTACAATCTGACCGTTATTGAAAATTGCAAGTGTAGGAATGCTAAATACGTTATATTTTGATGCAAGCTCGTTTGCCTCATCTACATTTACCTTTACAAAATTTACTTTACCATCATACTCTTCAGCAAGTTCTTCGACTACTGGACTTACCATCCTACAAGGACCACACCATTCAGCCCAAAAATCTACAAAAACGGGAGTTCGAGAGCTCATAACATCGGTTTCCCAACTCTTTGTATCGGATATTTGTTTTATTCCCATTGTAGCCAATATTCATTTAAACATCCCTAAATATGTTACACCAAATTTAGGATAAAAGAAAAATCAAATCGTTCTCAAAAAATTTACTGTGTTTCCAAATTTAATGAATATATACTTAAATGACCTTTTTGAATAATCTAAAACATGAGCTCCGAGTTAAAAACTAAAAAATTAAGAGGATCTGGGGGCTACATATTAGCCTCAATTAATGATGAATTACAAAGAAAAGGAAATTTAGGGGGACCAGATTTATTTTTAGCACCTGTTGGAAGAATAGATTCCGAAAAGATTTCAAAATTTTATTGTAATACTTGTGAAAAGGATTATGAGGGTGCACCTAAAATACAATTCGAAAATCCAAATGAAGAAGTTGCAGAAAATTTAATTCTTGTAGAAAAAGGACAGTACATTTGTACTACATGTAGTTCAACTCTAGCCGAATATAGAGAATTCAAAAAACCTAATGAATCAACTGACTCTGGTTTAGCAAGACCAATCGCTCAACCATCAAACTCTATGATTCCACCAACTCAACCAATCCAACAATCATTTACTCCACCAAATCCATCTGTAACTATTCCTGATTTTGAACAAGAAATTCTTCCCCATGTAAGTTTTCAAGATGAAAATGTGATTCAACCACAAACCAATTCATCTTTTAATGCAATTGCAGGTATGACTGTTTTTGATGAAAATGCAAAAAAAATTGGAACGGTAAAACAAGTAGGAGTTGATTCAACTCAAAGTGTTGTATTAATTATTACAAGAAATGATGCAACTGAAATTAGTGTAAAGTGGAGTCAGGTTAAAAAAATTGGAGAAATTATTTTGTTAGGGGATAGTCAAACTGGGAATTCAAATCAAATGATTTCTATATCAAAATGTTCTAGTTGTGGTTTTGAAAATAAACCAGGTTCTAAATTCTGCCAAAGTTGTGGTTCTAAAGTTTAATAGGTATCAAGCAAGGTTTTTCATGAAAGTTAAGGATTGAAAGTAACATGACGAAAAATAAATTTCCTAAGGGGATTATCAAAGATATCATTATAGTAGCAATTGGTGTTTTAATAATTTGGATGGGTCTAAGAGTTGTTTTTGGTACAGAGAATCCATTCTATGTAGTTTCAAGCGGCAGTATGGTACCAGAACTACAAGTGTTTGATGTATTAGTAGTTCAAGGAAATGATCCTTTTGAATCTGTTAAGGTTGGAGATGTGATTGTTTTTAATCGGCCTCAAGGTCAAGATAGAGTGATTGTTCATAGAGTTGCTGCAATTACAGATCAAGACCCACTGACTATAAGAACTAAGGGAGATGCTAATCCAACCTCCATTCCTGGAACTGACTTTCCTATTACAGAAGAAGAGTATATTGGAAAAGTTGCATATGTTATACCTCAAGTAGGCTATGTAACAAGAATTCTCACCCCTCCAATCAATTACATAATAATTGCAATAATTATTTCTGCAATGATTGGAAAACAATTATTCAAGAGTAAAAAAGAGCACGCCTTATCTGAATCATTTGACTTTGAATCTAAGAATGAAAAAAATCAAATGGTAGAAGATACAACTAATTTAGATATACCTAAAGATGGGGAATATTCAAAAGAAATTAAAAAAACTGATCACTCAGAAAATGATTTTACTGAAGAAAAAAAGTCTGAATTAATTGATGATGAAGACGCAAAATCTAAAAACGATTAAATGAAATACTAAATCGTAAGCATTTCTAATTCTAAATCATTTGGATTCATAAGATCATTTATAATTAGATTAATTTCATCGTATTCCATGACAGCAATCGATAAGGCAGCTATTGCTTGGACTATTGCCATTGTTGCTTTTGGAGTAGCCATTGCTTCTGTAGGAGATCAATTACAGACTCCTTCAGCTAGTATAATGGAACGGGAAGCTTCTATGGAAAAGACTAGTGAAGCAATGGATAAAATGGAAAAGAGTATGGAGGAACAAAAACAAATGATTAAACCAGATGTTGCTCCAAAACCTGAACCTAAAGCTATGGAACAGCCTAAGGTTGTCCCAGAACCCAAAGTTATGACAGGTCCTCAAACAGTGAAGGTTTCAATTCCAAAAGGAACGGCAGTTCCAGGTTGTGAAGAAAAAAATGCCTGTTATCTTCCATCTACAGCATCTATCAAAAAAAGTGATACTGTAAAATGGTCTAATGATGACACTGCTGCACACACTGTTACAAGTGGTAGTGCCACAAATGGTCCTAGTGGAGTGTTTGATAGTAGCTTGCTAATTGCAGGAGGTACTTTTGAACATAAATTTACTTCATCAGGAACAATAGATTACTATTGTATGGTACATCCATGGATGACAGGAAAAGTTCAAGTTTCCTAATCTAATATTTTTATTTTTTTTTTAATAATTTTGATTATTCTTTAGAATTTATTTTGAAAACTCGTTTAAAATATTCTGATGGTTCATGAATATCCTCATCATCATTTTTTACTCCGGCTAAATTCTTTGCCAGTTGTCTTTTATATCCTAGTTGCATTTGACGAGCAATCTGAATTCTTTGTGCTTGAGGAGAACCTGCCCCATGCATTGATTCTGTAAGATATCCCACAGCGTTTCTACCTAAAGTCATATTCTCAATTAACCTTAAAACTCTCATTCTATTTTCTACATCAACGCCTTTTCTCCCCGCCAAATATTTTTTTAATAATGGGCCAGCTTCAGGATGTCTAAAGTCTTTTTCAGATGGCATTGTCACTACTAATCCACCTGCAATATCTTGTGCTAGTCGGCCTATTTCATAAGGAAATCGAGTAACATTATGTTTACAAACTTGAGCTAACATATCATCATTCATAAAAACTCCAGATTTCATTTTTTGTGCTTGATAAGATGATGCAATGCCAGCTGCAAAAATTGATTCATTTAGATGAGTCATTTCCACTAGTTTGTCTTTAATGTGAGAAACCTTTGGAATGCCGTTGTAATCAGCAATGGTTGAAGCTGCGCCTATTAAAACATCCCCCAGTCCTGTTTTACAAACATAGCTTCTTCTATGATAACAAGTAAATCTTTCAATTAACATAGATGCAAATTCGTATTCACCATCCATGAAAACTTTATCCCAAGGAATAAACACATTATCAAGAATTATCATTGCTTCTTGTCCTGCATATAGAGCATTTCCAGAATCAAGATCTCCATCTTCCATGCTTCTAGTATCACAAGATTGTCTACCATAAATGTAGGTAATACCAGGAGCATCAGCAGGGGCAGCTCCAACTATTGCATAATCTTTGTCATTTTCTGTTAATCTTAAAGTTGGCATAAAGATAATCCAATGGGAATTAATACAACCAGTTTGATGTGCTTTTGCTCCTGTTAGATAAATTCCCTTATCATCTCTTTTTACAACATGTACAAACATATCCGGATCAATTTGTTCCGCGGGGCCCTTACTCCTATCACCCTTTGGATCTGTCATTGCTCCACCAATGACGAAGTTTTCTTTTTGCATCATTTTTATAAATTCTAGTAGTCTTTGATGATATTTTGTTCCATGTTTTTCATCAATTTCATAAGTAGTAGAGTGAAGTGAGTTTAAAGCATCCATTCCAACACAGCGTTGGAAACATGTACCAGTGTTTTGGCCCATTTTTCTTTGCATTTTATTTTGTAAAACCAAATCTTGTGCACTTTCTGCTATGTGTAAGAAACGATTTACTTTTTCTCCAGTAATTGAGGAATGTGCAGAAGCTAATTCTTCTTCTCTAACTGCTAGATCATATGTTTCAGCTACAGCGTTAATTGATGGACGTATTATAGGATGATCTACGTAATCCTTTACTTCTTCACCAAATAAGAAAATTTTGAGTTTCCTCCCACGTAGACTATTGATATAATCTTCCCCTGTCCTAATGACCATAAGAAATGTTCAATGAAGTTGTATAAATATACAGATCATTTTTACTTTAATTTTTGAGAAATTTCTAGTTATAATCCAATTCGAACATCTAAGATTTTACAGCCTTTCCCTTTTTCCATGACTAATACTGGATTCATATCTAATTCTTTTATTTCAGAAAAATCTGTAACAAGTTGAGATAATTTTTGTATACATTCAGATAATTTAGTTTTATCTGAAGGTTTTTCTCCTCTTACGCCTTCTAGAATTTTTTTCATTTTAATTGAGGCTATCATATCATCAGCCTCTCTATCAGTTACAGGTGCTAGCTTGAAAGTTACATCCTTTAAAACTTCTACATATATTCCGCCCATACCAAGCATAATGACTGGTCCCATCCCTGATTCAAGTTTTGAACCAATGATTAGTTCTTTGCCACCTTTGACCATTTCTACAATTAAAACACCATTTATCTCAGCTTTTTTGTTATATTTTTTTGCATTTGAAATTATTTCCTTAAATGCGGATTTTACATCTTTATCATTTGTAAGATTAATTTTAACTCCACCTGCATCAGATTTGTGAATGATTTGTGGCGATGCAATTTTCATTACTACGGGATAACCAATTTTTTTGGCAATTCTAATTGCATCATTTTCGGTTTTAGCTAACATACTTTTTGGGAGTGGAAAACCATAAGCACGTAAAACTTCTTGACCCTCCTCTTCAAGAAGATTTGGTCTTCCTTCTTTTTTGACTTTATCCAAAATTTTCTTAACAGCTATTTTGTTTACTTTAAAATTAGAAATTTTTCCTGAAGGAGAAGAAATCCAATTTGCAAACCGAAGCATTGCAGTAAGTGTTCTTATAGCTCCTTCGGCGTATGTATAGAATGGGATTCCGCCCTTTGCTAGAATATCACGATTTGTTATTCCTTCATCAAGCCCCATAAGACTTGCAAGCATAGTTTTTTTGTATTTTTTTGACATGGCAACAATTACTTCGGCTAGCTTATCATAATCTAAAGTTCCAGATGGTGTGCACATTGTAATTACAGAACCAACATTTGGATGAGCTAAAACTTTATCCAAAACATCATGGAATCGATTAAAATCTGCATCGCCAACTATATCAACAGGGTTTCTAGAGCTTCCCCATGGAGGAATTACACTATCAATCTTTGATCTAATGTTTTCAATTTTTGCCATTTTAATTCCATTTTTTGAACATGCGTCAGTTGAAATAATTGCAGGGCCTCCTGCATTTGATACAATTACTAATCCTCCTTTGGTTGGAAGTGGTTGTTTTGCAAAAGCTACTGCATAATCAAATAATTCTTCCATTGTATCTACACGGATAGCACCAGATTGTTTAAGTAAGGCATCATAGATTTCATCTGAACCCATAAGAGCTCCAGTATGAGACATTGCGGCTTTTGCGCCCTCAGGACTACGCCCTGATTTTAAAACTAAAACAGGTTTCTTTAATTTTCGTGTAATGTTTTTACAAACTTTAAGAAATTCTTGTCCATTTCCCATATCTTCAAGGTACATGACAATGACTTTGGTTTGTTTATGATTCGCTAGC
This sequence comes from Nitrosopumilaceae archaeon, assembly GCA_042138025.1. Classification (GTDB taxonomy): domain Archaea; phylum Thermoproteota; class Nitrososphaeria; order Nitrososphaerales; family Nitrosopumilaceae; genus CSP1-1. The sequence continues at coordinate 33,793 of JBHIUZ010000005.1, forward strand.
ATGTTTAGAACATCAATTTCACTCATTGCTGCCTTGTTTCCCATACTTACAACTGCAGAAAAGCCAATTCCTTGTGCACTAGCATCTTCGCATAGGGCAGCACATATTGCTCCACTTTGAGATACAAGAGCAATTTGACCAGATTTTGGAGTAATTTTTAGAAATGTAGAGTTCATCATAGTGTTTGGATCAAGATTCATTACTCCAAGACAGTTAGGTCCTATTACTTGGATTTTGTATTTTTTTGCAATATCTTTGAGACGTTGTTCTAATTTTGCTCCTTCTTCATCTACCTCTTTAAAACCAGCAGTAATTATTATGGCACCTTTAATTTTTTTCTTACCGCATTCTTCTAAAACTACAGGTACGATAGTATTTTTTGTAACGATCACTGCAAGATCAATTGGTTTTGGAACATCAAGAACTGATTTGTACGCTTTATTGTTAAAGACTTCAGATCTTGATGGACTAATTGGAAAAACTATTCCTTTAAAACCATTCATAATGTTTGATGTGATGGTACGACCTACACTTCCAGTTTTGTCAGAAGCACCAATTATTGCAATAGATTTTGGGGAAAGAAAAACTGATTCTGACATTTTAACGAATTTTGATCAGATGATTTTACATAATAAAGTTTTCAAAAGTGCATTTTTCGCTATTTGAAATCAATACAAAACTAACTTCCCAGCATTTTTCCAGCAAGATTTTCTTTGCGGGGAACCCATTTAATTTTAAGATTAGAGAATTTAGCAATAATTGGCCAAGCTTCTCTTGCAAGTTCTTTTAGCTGATCACTATTAATTGCATATTCATGATTTAGTTGATTAACTGTGTTTTTAGAATCACTGTAGATTATTACCTCCTCATTAGATTCAACAAATTTTTTAAGTGCAGATAAAATTGCCAGATATTCAGCTTGATTATTTGTAATTCCTGATTTTTTTTCATAAAATGAATCCCCGCTTTCTTTTACATAATATCCATAACCAGGATCATCTCCCCCTGCTCCATCCACATAAACACTAATTGTCATATGGAATTTGTAAATTTAGATACCAAAAAGATTTTCGGATAGACCGATTTCGTAAATTATGTTTATTCCTATTAGTAAGGTTGCAGTGCATGCAATATATCGAAGTGTTTTACTGGCACTTCCAAATTTGTTTGTTAAAACGAAGGGTAAACCAATTAAGCCGCTAATAATTGTCATACCTATTACTGAACCAATCCCAAAGATGATAATAAAACTCAAAACTGTTTGAAGATCTCCAAGTGTACTTGCTGTTAAAATAACTATACTTCCACTTCCCGCAAGACCATGAATACATCCTATAAGGTAGGATTTGTGAGAATGTTTGTGTTCTCCCCCATGATTATGTGGGTGAATATGAAGAGTTCCATTTGTATGAATGTGCGGATGAGAATGCTTTAGTTTGAATAATTTTTTATTGGAAAATGTGGTAATTGCTAAAATTACTAGCATTATTCCAACAATCATTTCAAATCCTAAGAAAACTTTAGAGGGAATATTAATTGAAAAGACAAATAGCAACAAACCAATAATAATTAAAGTTGTTGTATGCCCTGCACCCCAAAGTGCTCCAAGAATAGATGATTTGAAAGTACCTTCTTTAAGAAGTTGTTTTAGTTCTAAAGTTTTATGTTTCCTTTTTAAAATTTGCGTAGTAACAGCTGAAATATGATCTGGTTCAAATGCATGCTGAAGACCAACAGCTAAACCCAATGTCAAAATTAAAGCTGGGGTCATTGTTTGAATTTGATTTAAAATCTCATTAATCATTTCTAAATCTCGTTTGTTAGGACATAATCAGTTATCTGAATTGGTTTAACTATTGAAAATGTGTTAGGAGATTTATCATCAATATTTACTTCAAAAGAAATCATTCTAAGTGATTCAGGAACACCTATCATTACTTTTTCAGGAGTTAGCATCTTACGAAGAGACGAGATAATTTCAGAATTAGATTTTCCTTCTCTGATTTGCTGAGTGATTAAACCACAAAAAAGCATGAGTGTTTCATTAATGTTAATTCTCAAATTTTGTGAAAGCCTAGATTGTATAATTTTTAATCCATTAAAAAAAATTTTTTCAGAATTATCATCGTAATCAAAAAGCTTTGAAATTTGAGGAATATCTTCTTCCCCTTTAATTACAGCCTTAATTGTAATCATTCTCGTTTTGGAATTTTGGCGTGTGGGCCGTTTCCAAAATCATATGTATGGCCTTTTCCACGATAGTTCTTGGGCCTTATTGGGCTACCTTCTTTTAGACCTCTCTTTGTAAGTGACAAGCCAGCTAACATCTCAATAACTAATCTTTGTCCTAGTCCTGAGGTTATTCCACCATTGTAAGAACTTTGATCACTTACATCATAAGCTGGAGCAATTTCAACAAGATCCATAGCGAATTTATCAGGATCAAATGATGTTGATAACAATCGCATCATTCTCATTCCTTCTCTTGATGTAAGCCCATTAGGTTCTGGCTCACCTGTACCTGGTGCATATGCCGGATCAAACGAGTCAATATCCCAACTGAGGTAAACAGCATCTGTTCCATCATTTGCTCTATCAGCTATTTCCTTTGCGATAAGATCAATTCCTAATTCTTCAACATCCAGCATTGTAAACCATTGAAAATCAGAGTCAGACATCCATTTGTACAAGTCAGGTCCTGGCCAATAGCCACGCGGTCCAACCAGTGAATAATTTTTCCCTTTCATACAACCCATTTCCATAATTCTTCTAATGTGAGCACCATGATCATACTTGTAGCCAGTTAATCCTTGAGGAGCACAATCAGCATGTGTATCAAAATGAATCATTCCAATGTTTTTGTATTTTTTTGCAAATGCTCTAACATTTGCATAAGTAATCGAATGATCACCACCAAGCATTACAGGGATTCCTTCCAAGTCTAGTACCTCCTTTACTTTTTTTGTCATCATCTTATGGGACTGAATAACATCTCCTGGGGAAACAGCTACATCTCCATAATCAACTGCTCTGAAGGTACCAAATGGATCAGCCCCTGTTTCAATATTGAATCGCTCATAAGGTGGGGATGGGATAGTAGAAGCTGCTCTAATTGCACGAGGACCATACCTAGCTCCGGGACGGATTGTTGTGCCAAAATCAAACGGCTCACCAATTATTGCAACATCTGGATTCGCCTCAACTAATTCTGCATGTGAACGCATCCATGGTAAGTGTAAAAATGTATTAATTCCAACAAATGGAGCTATATCAGCACCTTTGTAATCGTCACCATAAAACTCCATGCCCATTTTATTTCATACTATCGTGAGTTATTTGATAATTAAATATGTCTAGGTAAAGTACGTTTTTGTTTGATCGATAATAAAAAAATTTTTAGAAATAATTTGGTTACAATTATGATCGCAATGTAAAGTACGATTTAATTTAAACATGAGATAAGAATTATTGATCGGTATGATCTTAGATCAATCAAAAAATTCTTGGTATTTTATTAACAAAGGAATATCATGGATTAATTACAATGATTTGAAAAAAGCATTATCAAGTTTTGATAAAGCTCATAATTTAGAACCTGATAATCTAGTGGCCCTATTTCATAAGGGTATGACCTTATACAAACTCGAAAGAACGCTTGAAGCCATAGAATGTTTTGATAAAATAATTAAAACTGATCCAAAGAATATAGATGCACTTCTCAACAAAGGCCTTGCTTTGGACAAGGAGGGAAAAAACGAAGAGGCGATAAAATGTTTTGATAAAATTTTAGAGATCGACCCAAAATATGCTGATGCTCTAACCTACAAGGGTTCAAATCTTAGTCAATTAGGAAAACATGAAGAAGCTGTCGATTTATTTGATAAAGTGCTTGAGATTAATCAAAAAAACTCAAATGCTCTATACAACAAAAGTATTGTTTTAGGGAGATTAGGAAAAAATAAAGATGCGATATTTTATTTGAATAAAGGTTTAGAAGAGGATTCAAGAATATCTCAGGAACTATATGTTACAGGTGCAAAACTAGCAAAACAAAACAAACATGAAGAGGCCATAAAGTTTTACACCAAAGCACTTGAAATAAATCCCAAAAATCTTAATGCTCTAGTTGCTAAAGGATGGACACTTGATTTTGCTGGTTTTTCTAACAAAGATATTTTTGTGTTCCTAGATAAGGCTCTAGAAATTGATCCGAATTATTCAGAAGCACTAATGACAAAAGGACTGGTTCTAGATCGTACAGGACTTTACAAAAAGGCTATTGAGTGTTTTGATAAAATTTTAGAAAAAGAGCCAAAAAATGTCAGAGCGATATATAGTAAGGGAGTTGCCCTATTTTCATTAAAAAAATTTGCTGAAGCCAGGTTTTACTGTCAAAGTGCTATAGATTTAGAACCTGAAAATGTAAAGGCGTTATGCTCAATGGTCTGGGTGCTAGCTCATATGAAAAAATATGAAGAGGCATTATCTTTTTGTGATAAAGCTATAGCTATCAATCCGACCTATGTTTATGCCCTAAGTTACAAAGGGAAATTATTACTAGAATTAAAAAAATACGATGAATCTTTGAAGTACTATAATCAAGCTTTAGAAATAGAACCCGATAATCAAACAGCCATATATCATAAAAATAAAGTTCTATGGCAAATAGAAAAAAAGAATAGAAGATCTTTTTTAGATAAAATCAGAAAATAGAAAATTATTGTAGAAATTGCTTAACTACTTTCTTTAATGAAATGATGTTAAGAATTACCATCATGAGGAGTAGTTGATTCCGAAGTTCCACCTGGCATGGCCTGACTTCCTCCTGCAAAGTTTTTCAAATCATTACCCGTTATCATATCTTCTTCTGGAGGTACATAATCTACTACACCATGTCTGGCTTTGCCAGGATATTTTCCTTGAGTGGCATAAGCCACACCGATGAATAATGCAAATGAGATAATTGGTGGAATCATAGTATCTAAACCAGCTAATTCTTCTGGAATTGCAAAGAAGAAATATAATCTTGCTACAGAGCCAACAATTAATGACGCTATAGCTGCAGGCATATTTGCCTTACTCCAGAATAAACCAAATGTTAGTGGAGCAAAAGCTCCTGCAAAGACTACATCAAATGCTAGTATTAGATAAATTCCAGGTGCTGGCAAAAAGTATCCTAGTGCAGTTCCAGCAACCATCATAGGTATAATGATAATTCTGGTTGCAATGAGTAGCTTACTATCACTCCATCCAGGTTTATTCATCCACCTTCGACGAATAATTCTTTGAATGAAGTTTCGTGAAACTACACTCGAAATTGCCAACAAACCTCCACTTGCAGTTGACATTGATGCACCAATCACACCCATTAGAATTCCAGCACCTATTGCAAAGGGCATATGTTCCGTTGCCAATAATGGCATAGCTAAATCTGGAACGGTGTCTGCTGGAAGAAAATAGAAAGCAACAATACCTAACATACTGGTTGGAAGAACAGTAAATAATGTAAGAGCACCACCCATAAATGCACCACGTTGGGCCGTCTTTGGGTCTCTAGCAGCAAACACTCTTTCCATAAAGTCTAAAGCTACAATATCACCCAGTCCTAATGCCAATATCCCAGCCCAATTAATTAGAGCACCATTTGCTATATCGGTTAGTCCAGTAATATCCAAAAATTCTGGCGGAGCATTATTGTATATTGTATTCCATTCTACACCTGAAAATCCTCCAGCAAAGAAAATGAATCCTGCCCAGAATGCTCCTATTGCCAAATAAACTTGGAATAAATTTGTCCATGCTGATGCAAACAAGCCTCCTGCAATAGTATATGCTACAACTACCAATGCTGAAATCAAAATACCCCAAAAGTAATCAATTCCAAATACAACCTCTAAGATAAATCCACTTGCTGCAAGATTTCCTGCTACAAGAATTGTAAAACTGATAATCATTAAAACTCCAGAAATTCCTTCTGCGCCATTTCCATAACGTCTAAAGTAAAAATCTGGTAATGTAAACATGGACATTTTATTTAATTTTTTAGCATAAGCAATTCCAGTAATTAGTAGACAAACACCTAAACCAATTGGAATTACAGCTCCAGCCCAAAAACCAAATTCAAAAACTAAGGCAACATTACCTAAAGAAGAGTTCCCATCAACTGCTTGTGCTGCAAGCATTGTCCCAACCAAGGCTAAAGGAAGACTTTTTCCAGCAACAATTAATCTGCGACCACTTTTTTTCACTAATTTAGAAGATATTACCCCAACAACAAGTGTAAGTCCAATAAATGCTGCAACTGCAATTCCGAAATCGGAAAATTCTGCCAAGTCCCCGAACAATGCTATTTACATTAATTATTTAAGTATTCAATTAAATTCGTACTTTACATCTATAGAAATGATCTTGAATACGTATAGTACATTTTTTAAAGAAAAATAAAATTTTTGACATTGCCTTCAAAAAAATCAAGTTTTGCTAAAATACAAAATTTGCTTATGAAATAATGATATTTTTTAAAAAATTTGATTTAGGTAAAAAGCTTCTTTAAAACAGATTTAAAATTCTTATTAATTCAAAAAATAATTTTTGTTTATGGATATGCAATTTGGTTTAGCAGTAGTTGTAATCTTATTGGGATTAGGCTTAACTCAAATTGAAGGCGGAGAAAGTGGTTTTTTCTTAGGAGCAGCTTGGGGAACAATTGGAATGGGATGTTTGTGGGTGATAATCAGGGCTTACAAATCATATAAAAAACGTTCATAGATCTTTTTTGAGTTATAGAAAATTATAAACATCGAAAAATTTCTTCTATATCATGCCGGGGCAAGGATATTCAACTATTGGTTTAAAACCCGTGATTTTAGAAAAATTACATAGTATTACAGATGAGTTTTTTCCTGGAATGTTTCTTCCAAGCACACTAATTATTATGATGAATGAGATTAAGAGAGGGTATTATACTGTAAATTCTCATGATTTGAGACTAAATTTAGAAGGAAATTATAATTCAATCACTATTCGTTCAGATGTAAAACTATGGCTTGAAGAAAACTACAATGTTTTTGGTGAAGAGTATAAGAAAAAATATCGAGTAAAAAGTTTTGCAAATTTCTTAAGTTATTTTTTAGTAAATTTGTTTCAGTCAAAAGTAGATGCTCAAAATCATGTTATTAAATTAAAAGCTTCAGATTTTAAATGGTTAATTGAAGAATACAAAAAACAGCAAACAAATCAAAAAAATAAAAATGATATTCAAACATTTGAACAATTTGCTAGTGATTTTCTGAAAGAATTATTAAACAGAGTTAACGAAGCGAAAAAAATTCTTACTTCATAATCTATTTTTTTATGAGGAATTGTAAAAAATGCTTAGAGTGGAGTCATAGTATCAATTAGCCTGGCGTTAGTTACTTCCCCTGATTTTTCTTGGATTTCAAGATCAACGGTATATTTAAGATCATTTAGCATAAAATTTACTTGAACATCCCATGCTTCTCTTTTTCCTTTCTCTGGCATTGCAAACGTTTCATTAACTCGAAATCCAGTTACATCACCATACAAAGTACTAATCACTTGTTTAGATTTTGCTTCAATGTCTTGAGGGGTACTAACTTGTGCCATACAATACTAGTGTATGTGATAAATATAAAAATATAGTGAGGTAGATTACCGATCTAGAATAATTGGTATAATCTTGCTAGAGATACTGTTTTTGCTGGGTCGACAGAAACTAATTCACCATTAACTTTTACTTTAAAAGTTTCTGGATCTATATCAATTTGTGGAGTCAGATTATTATAAATCATATCGTCTTTGCTGATTTTTCTACAGTTCTTTACGGGTAATAATTTCTTTTTAACATTTAGTTTTTTTTCTATACCACTATCTATTGCAGTTTTTGATGTGAAGGTAACAGAAGTATTTTGTTTTGCTTTTCCTAATGCACCAAACATAGGACGGTAATAAACAGGTTCGGGTGTTGGAATAGATGCATTGGGATCTCCCATGAGTGAATATGCAATAAAACCACCTTTGATTATGAGTTTTGGTTTTACTCCAAAAAATTGTGGAGTCCATAAAATAATATCTGCAATCTTACCAGGTTCTATTGAACCAACATATTCTGAAATTCCATGAGTTATTGCAGGATTAATTGTCAGCTTAGCAAGATATCGCTTTACCCTAAGATTGTCATTTTCGCCTTTTTCCTCTTTTAATCTGCCTGTCATTTTTTTCATTTTATCTGCGGTTTGCCAGGCTCGGGTAGTCACCTCACCAACCCTTCCCATAGCCTGGCTATCAGAGGAATACATACTCAAGATGCCTTTATCATGGAAAACGTCTTCGGCTGCTATGGTTTCAGACCTAATTCTTGATTCTGCAAAAGCCACATCCTCAGGAACGGATGAATTAAGATGATGGCATACCATCATCATATCCAAATGTTCATCAATTGTATTTACGGTAAATGGTCTAGTTGGATTGGTAGATGATGGTAAGACATTTTTTTCTCCAGCTATTTTCATAATGTCAGGTGCATGTCCTCCTCCTGCACCTTCAGTGTGATATGTGTGAATTGTTCTACCTGCTATGGCATCAATTGTATCATTAACAAATCCACATTCGTTTAATGTATCTGTGTGAATAGCAACTTGAGTATCTGTTTTGTCTGCAACTCGTAAAGCAGAATCAATTGTAGCTGGAGTGGTTCCCCAATCTTCATGTAGTTTTAGCCCAATAGCCCCTTCTTGAATCTGTTCCATTAGAGCAGATTCTTGTGAATCATTTCCTTTTGCTAGAAATCCAAAGTTTAATGGTAATTCTTCAACAGCTTCAATCATTCTATGCAAATTCCATGTGCCAGGTGTACAAGTAGTAGCTTTGGTTCCTTCAGCAGGGCCTGTACCACCTCCTATCATAGTTGTTGTACCATTACAAATTGCCTCAATAGCTTGTTGTGGAGAAACAAAATGAATATGTGTATCAATTGTTCCAGGAGTACAAATACAATGCTCACCTGAAATTATCTCAGTAGTTGATGAAATCACCATGTCAATGTCATCCATTACGTTTGGATTTCCTGCATTTCCAACAGCAAAAATTAATCCATCTTTAATACCAATATCTGCTTTGATTATTCCTAATATTGGATCTAAAACTATTGCATTAGTAATTACAAGATCAGGAGAGTCTTTGCTCAATACACCACTTGTTTGACCGCAACCATCTCGTGCACTTTTTCCACCACCAAATACAATTTCATCACCATGTTTGAGTAGATCTTTTTCAATTTCTATTATTAATTCGGTATCTGCAAGTCGAATTTTATCACCAAGTGTAGGGCCATAAAGTGCTACGTATCTTTTTCTAGGAATGGTTAAAGTCAATCAAATACCCTTGAATCCTTTTTCTTTAGCTTTTTTCATAGCGTCTTGTTTTTTTGTATCTAGTTGGCCATTTACTAGTCCACTAAACCCAAAAACCGTTTTTTTACCCCCATATTCTGTGATTTCTACTTCTTTAGAATCCCCTGGTTCAAATCTAATTGATGTACCTGATGGAATGTTAAGATGAAATCCATAAGCTTGTACTCTAGGAAAATCTAATGCTTTGTTTACTTCAAAAAAATGAGTATGAGAACCAACTTGTATTGGCCTATCTCCAGTATTACTAACTTTAATTTTTCGAGTTTCTCGATTTTTATTTGCAGTGATTGGTTCTTCTGCAATAATGTATTCTCCTGGTATCATTTTCACAACACAATTGGATCATGAATTGTTACAAGCTTTGTTCCGTCATCAAATGTAGCTTCAACTTGAACAGTATGAATTAATTCTGGCACTCCAGGTAAAACATCATTTTTTGATAATACGTTTCTCCCAGAACTCATTAACTCTGAAACAGTTTTTCCATCTCGAGCCCCTTCTATAACAAAATCAGCTATTATAGCCACTGATTCAGGATAATTTAATTTCAAACCACGTTCTTTTCTTCTACGTGCAATCTGAGCAGATAAAAAAATATACATTTTATCAATTTCACGTGGCGTGAGCATCATAATTATATTCTAAATAATTTCGAAAGTGTCACCTAAAAAGTATTAACCTGATCGTGCTTACCTTGTAATATGTTAGCGATCTCATCGGTCATTGGCAATATTTTTCAAGATAAAGAATTAGCAGATATATTTGCAAAGCAACGAAAGAGTATGGCTTGTGAGGTTTTGAGATTTTCGCGATCAGAATTAGATAAAACAAGATTTAGAAAACAAACTGATAAAGGCACTGATATTGGTTGTATTCTTGATTCAGAAAATAAACTGCATAACGGAGATGTATTATTTTCTAATAGTGAAAAATTCATCATTATAGAACAGATCCCTGAAAAAGTCATTTCAATTAAAATTAAAAAAAGGGATTCAAAATCGAATGAAATTTTAGTTAAATTAGGTCATATTATTGGGAATAGGCATAGACCAATTCAAATTGATAAAAAAGGCCAAATAATTTTCCCCATACTTTCAGATTCAGAATTTGATACCTTTAAGAAATTATTCTCTGAAATAATAGACCATCTAGAGATGAAAGTAGAGAAGAGGGTTTTCGAACCCAAAAATGGAATGGATGTACATGAGCACTGATAAGGAATTTCAAATGATGCAACTATCTGATTCTTCTTTTCCATCAGGAATGTTTAGTATGTCTGGAGGATTAGAATCATTATTTCATAATAATATCATTACAAACTGGAAACAAGTTCATGAGTTCATTATTGAGCAAATAGAGTTTCAGTTGATTCCATGTGATTGTAGTATACTTACAGAAACCATGAAGGCTGTTAAAAAAAATAATTTACAACAAACTATAAACATTGATAAAAAATACTATTCAATGAAGCTCACTAAGGATACCAGAAATTCATTAGTACGTTCCGGAAAACAGGTTTTCAATTGTTTAATGCATGTAATTAATGAAAGTAATACCAAAATTAATTTTTTAAAACAATTTAAAAATAAAATTGAATCATATGAAACACCATGTACTTATCCCGTTGCATTAGCAATTTATGCACAATATTTAGATATATCTTTGGCAAGTTCAATGAGAATATTACTATATTCTTTTAGTTCTAGTGTGGTTAGTGCAGCTATTCGTTTAGGAATTATTCAACATTTAGATGCTCAAAAAATTTTGGATTTACTCTCAGAACAGGTTAATATTTTTATTTCTAAAAAAATTAATGAGAATGTAACATCAGATGTTTGGCAACTAACACCTTTTACTGAAATTTATCAAATGCATCATGAACATAATGATTCTAGGATGTTTATTACTTGATTAAATTAGATTTTGAGTAAATATGTTATCGAATGTAAAAATTGCAAAGTTAGGTATTGGAGGACCAGTTGGTTCTGGAAAAACAAAGTTAATTGAAATGCTTGTACCAATTTTAAAAAGAAAAAACATTCGATGTGGTATAATTTCTAATGATGTAATATCAAAAGAAGATGCACAACGTATGCAACGAATTCTTTCAACAGAATCAAAACTAATGCCAGAAGATATGATAATCGGAATTGCTACAGGTGGATGTCCTCATACTGCAGTCAGAGAAGATCCTTCAATGAATTTAGCAGTAATTGATGAAATTGAGAAAAAAGATCCTACATTAGATCTAATAATTTTAGAGAGTGGGGGGGATAATGTAATGACTACATTTAGTCCTGCCTTAGCTGATTATTTTATTTACATAGTTGATGTTTCTGGTGGCGATAAATATCCCCGTAAAGGTGGTTTGGGAATAGAAAATTGTGATCTTTTAGTCATAAATAAGATTGATTTGGCTCCCTATGTGGGTGCTAATTTGGCCACTATGGAAAATGATGCTAGAAAAATTAGGAAAAATAAACCATTTTTGTTTGTTAATTGTAAAAATGGAATTGGTGTAGAAAAAATAGCAGAACAAATTGTAAATGATTTGTTATTTAATAAAGAATCTATTACAAATTAAGTAATAAAATAAAAGGTGAGATTTAATACAAATCAATAAAAAAAATCCAAAACAAATTCTGGGAATGGAGGGTTTAGCTGAATTAGAGTTAGTCGGTGGAAAAGATTGTAAAACTGTAATTAAAAAATTATTAGTTAAACCTCCTTTATTAATTCAAAAAGCAATGTATTTAGATCAAAATAATCCAGGTACCGCACATATTTACATAATGTCATCTGCATGTGGAATTCTTCAAGATGATAAAATAACAATTAACATCAAGGCATCAGAGAATTCTAATGCTTTCATAACTACTCAATCTGCAACTAAAATTTACAAAACTGAACAAAAAAGGTCTAATCAAGTAATCAATATTTTTGTAGAAAAAAATAGTTTTCTTGAATTTTTACCAAAGCAGATAATTCCACATAAATTAGCTGAATTTTATCAAAAAGTAAATATCAAAATTGATCCAAGCTCAACACTCATTTATTCTGAAAATATTTCTTGTGGCAGAATTGCATATGGAGAAGAATTTGACTTTACATCTCTAATTTTTAGAACTAACGCAGTTAATGAAAAAGAGGACATACTTTTTTCTGATGCAATAAATATAGAGCCTAGCAAACGAAAATATGTATTTAAAAATCTTTTTGGAAAAAAGAAAATTTTTTCAACTACATATATTATTTCAAAAGTTCTTGATAATGAAAAATTAGATTATAAGATTAATTTAATTCTTAAAAATAATAAGATGTTTGGAGGAGTATCTCAACTTCCCAATAACTCCGGTCTTATAATTAGAATACTTTCAGATTCTATTGATGAAATTGAAAATAACATTTTAGAGATTACAGATTATATTAAAAAATCATATAAAATTAAAATTAAAAATTAATAAAATGGAATTATCATATAAAAAATTTCTAAAATTATGTTAAAAAAATAATGTAGAAAAAAATTTTTAATGTTTAAAAATTAAATATTAATCATCCTGAGAACATGTAAATTTCCTATGAAATATTATCTAAAATAGTAAATATATAAAAGAAATCAGAGATGCATGTGAATAATCAATTATAGTCACGATTTTGGTGTTTTTAACTAGTTAAAGAGTAAATAATTAATTAAAAAATATAAATTTCAGAATCTGTTCAATCTGAAAATACATAAGAAAAACATGTATTAAAAATTCAGAGATTATTGATTTGAAAAAGATCTTATATCATTTTAAATTCAGAAAAGTAGATCGCATTAGATCTTTCTTAAAGTAAAAAGACGGTTTGAATTAGTAATAATTATTATTCAAAAAATTTAGAATGCTATTCTTCTTATTTGATAGAAAAGCTTTCAAAAACATCATTTATTTCAACTTTTTTGTGATAGATTTTAATATTTACTGAGCTTATGGCAATGATTGAAATATCCTGATTTGTTAAACGAGGATGTAGCTCGAGTTGGTTTACTTATCGCTCGAAAATATAATTTACAAGCAGGTATTTTACTTACTGATGTAATAAAGACATCTCTTGGTCCACGTGGATTAGATAAAGTATACATGGATATTCAAGGTGATGCAACTATTACTAAACACGGTGGTGCGTTTTTAAGAAAAATTGATGTTGACCATCCAGCAGCAAAGGCGATAATTGAAGGTGCTAATGCTGTTGATACAAATGTTGGGGATGGAACTATTACAGTTGCAGTTTTGATTGGAGCATTACTAAAAAAAGCTGAAGAATTATTGAAGATGGGGATATCTCCAGCTTTGATTTCTCAAGGATATGAAAAAAGTGGAGAAATTGCACAAGAAGTGTTATGGAGTATAGCTCAAAAATCAAATTCTTCTGATAAAAAAATTATGAAAGATCTTGCATTGTCATGCTTGAAAGGTAAGGCATTATTTAACATGTCATCAGATGATATTCCTATTGCACACATGATAATTGATGCTATCTGTATGATTACTGATTTTACTAAAAATCAAATTGATGTAGATAACATAAAAATTGAAGAAAAAATTGGAGACGTATCAGATATAGAACTAGTCAATGGAATTGTAATAGATAAAACAATTGATAGTTCTGCAATGCCACAATTAATTGAAAATGTAAAAATACTATTAACTAATGAAGACTTGGAAAGAAGACGAACTAAAACTGAGGCAGAAATTACTATAAATTCTCCAGAACAGATGAGTTTATTTTTAAATCAAGAAACAAATGATATTCTTGCTAAGGTAAAAAAAATAATTGATTCTGGAGCCAAAGTGGTGATTTCAAGGAAGGGAATTGATTCTCTTGCCCAAGAATATCTAGCAAAAGCTGGGATCATTTCAATGCGTAGAGTTAAAGCAAATGATTTGTGGTGGCTAGAAAAAGCTACTGGTGCTAGTACATGTAAAAGTTTGGATAATATTTCAGGGGACGAATTAGGAGAGGCTAAAAGAGTTTACCAAAAAAGTGTTTCAGATGAAAAAATGGTTTTTGTAGATGGTTGTAAGAATCCTAAAGCAGTAACACTTTTGCTTCGTGCCAATTCGAAAAGATATTTAGATGAATTTCATCGTACCGCTTTGAATTTGATTTATGTTCTACGTGATTTTATTGAGAAGCCATTGATTGTAGGAGGAGGAGGTTCAACTGAAGCAATTATTGCAACAAAAATTAGAGCAAGAGCTTTGGATGTTGAAGGAAAAGAACAAATTGTGATTGAAAAATTTGCAGAGGCAATGGAAGAAATTCCAATAACTCTTGCAAGAAATGTTGGAATGGATACAATTGATACATTAAGTGAATTACGAAGACAACATGCTAAATTTACTAATGGAAAATTTACATGGATTGGAATTGATTCTCAAGAAAGAAACGTATCTGAAATTTTTTCAAAAAGAGTAATAGAACCTGCAGTAGTAAAAGAACAGGTAATAAAAACAGGTGTTGAAGTTACTAATATGATTTTGAGAGTAGATGATGTTTTTATGAAGGACATTATTGATAATACTCATTGCCATATTGACGGTACTGTTCATGCCCATCACGATGGGGGGAAATCACACAATCATTTTGAACAAGAAGGATTAGAACAAAGACAAATGCATCATTATTATTAATTTATAAAAATAATTTGAAAATATAATTATGGTTTCGGGGGATTAAATTTAGCATATTCTTGTTCTTGTGGAGCTTCCTCGGTAATTTCACTATCTGATCTAATTTCATTTTCATCTTGTGAATCTTCTGAACCTTCAAAACCAACATAGAAAATTATGTTGATGATGACAAAAACAATTAAAATTACTATTAATCTTGTTTTCACAGATAATTTTTTTTTCTCAGGTGGGGAATTTGGTTTCATATAAAGATATTAGAAATCCATCTATTTTTCTTTACCTAATTTACTCTAAAGTTATCTTCAAAAGTATCAATACTCCTGCTAGTTCTGCAATTGTAACGCCTAACATGTATGGAAATACTTCACTAGAAAAAAGCTCGTGCATTGAAAAATATGCAAAAGAACCTATTGTATTATGTAAAAACAACATACCAGCAAAAATAATCATTCCAAGTGGTAGTTGTGCTTTAGTTTTTGAATACATCTTTGCAAAGCACACTATCAAAATTCCAAGTACAGCCATATTAGCGATTGAGAAAATTGATAAAATAGCACTAGTTGGTTCCAATTAGTTGTCAGCGCTCCTACAATGCTTATTTACTTTTTCCCAATTTTTGTACAATTTCATCAAAAGACTCCATGTTAACTTCTAAAAATGTTGAAATAAAATAAGTCATACCGTATTTTTCTCCAGCCTTTGTAATTATGTTATTTTTTTCAAGTACTCTAATGTGATGCTGTATCGCTTTGTAATCTAGATCTAATTCTTTTGCTAGTTGATTAGCGTTAAGTGGTTTTTCTTTTAAGATAGATATGATTTTTAATCTATTTAGGCCTCCTCTCGAACCCGCAAATAAAAACCATAAAAGTCGTTTTGAATTTGGATCATTCGCCATATGACTAAGATTTTTGTGAATCTGGTATACTATAAGGTATTTTAAAAAGCATACACACTAAAATGATAAATTACATTTGATCTAATGAATTGTATGATGTTAAATTATGATTATCCGATGTATAGACCTCCATCTGAAGCCAAATCCCTAATATTCCAAGTTACTCTTGGATGTTCATTTAACGAATGTTCTTTTTGTGATATGTATAGATCAAAAGAATATTCAGAGAGACCTTGGGACGAAGTTAAAATGGAAATTGATATGATGGCAAAACAAGTTCCAGATACTCGAAGAATTTTTCTAGCAGATGGAGATGCACTTAATCTTGAATCTGAATATATGATTAAGATTGTAAAGTATCTTTATGAAAAATTTCCAAATTTAGAACGCGTTTCTTGTTATGCGATGCCAATGAACATACTCAAAAAAACCCCAGATGAATTAAAAAAAATGAATGAAGCTGGTCTAAAAATGATATATATAGGAATTGAAACAGGTTCAGATATAGTATTAAAAAAAGTAACTAAAGGTGCTACATCTCAAACAATAATCAGAGCATGTAAAAAAGCAATAGACTCTGGATATACAATTTCTTGTATGGTAATTCTTGGATTAGGAGGCAAAACCTATTCAAAAGAACACATTAGAGGCACAGCTGAAGTACTTAGTGCAATATCACCACACTATTCTGCGGCTCTTACACTAATAATAGAACCTGGGGTAAGAGATGAGTTTATGACCAAATTTGGAGAACCATTTACTCCTATTTCAGATTCAGAGGCATTAAGTGAACTCGAAGATTTAGTTTCAAAAATAGAAGCGAAAAATGAAATTATTTTTAGAGCAAATCATGGTTCTAATGCATATACTATCAAAGGAACTTTCCCACAAGACAAACAAGCAATGTTAGAAAAAATTGCATGGATGAAAGAACATCCAGAAGCAGTCAGACCAGAAGGTCTCCGTGGTTTTTAGATAATTATTTTATAATTTTTCTAGTAATGGTATCAAATTTTCAGGTAACTCTGGTAATTCGGTATGACTTTCATTATTTTGTAATATTTCTGGACCAATTCTTCGAACCTTTTGAGTTCCAATAAGAGTATCAATTCCTATTTGGATATCTTTTTGTGGAAGAATTGAAGTGAGTTTTGTAAGTAATTCTTCTTCATTTTCATATTTTTTTATAGCATATTGAATTAGAATCATTTTTTCATTGGTAGATAGATCGTCCATTTGGAACTCATATTTTGTATAGAATAAAAAGGGTTACTAAATTGAGATTATTTTTCTTCAAGGATTTTTTCAAGCTCTTTTTGCTTAGGTATTCCTGTAAACTCCAATTTTTCATTAATCACAAGGCCAGGAGCGGTAAAAATTGGATATTTTGTGAGATATTCGGGTTTCTCTGTGACGTCAATAACTTGATAAGAAATATCCATTTGATCTAGCATCTTTTCTAAGATAGCACAGTTTGAACAATCTGGAGTAGTAAGAATCTCGATTTTCATGATTTTTTATCAATGAATTGTTCTGGATTTTTTTCAAAAGCCCATCTACAACTTGCACAGCAAAAATGGTATTCTTTTCCATTATGAGTTATTGACTCACCTTTTTCACCAATCTCCATACTTCCTGTTCCAGCAATATAGATCAAAAGCCAATAAAACAATTGGGTTCAAGAATTTACTCATTTCTAAGACTGTTTACTTGTAAAGTTTTGTAAGTTTAACGAAAATATTTGTCACAATCATAAATATCACAAAAGCGATAATTTGTGCAGTTATAGATGCTTGATAAGCTTCAATTCCTATGTTTAGAAAATGGAATTGGAAAAACCATCGACTGGTAAGATATGCCACCTCACCAATTCCAACCGAAGATAGAATTTTTTTTAGATCAGATTTTACTATTGACCAATCGGTTTGATTAGATTTTGATTTGTATTTTTTTCTATTATCAAACAAAAAGAGTGTTATAAACACAGAAAAATACGTTACAAAATCCGCTATGAGTGTAACAGTAGTATTGACATATGGTTCAAGATCTGAAAGATGTTGTGCTACAAAAGCAGATATGATAAAATCAATACCTGCAGCGATGAGTAGATTTTTGTTTAATTTGAAATATTCTTTGTATTTAGAATTCAATACGATTTGTTATATTTATGATAATTTAATGTAAAAGAACTAATCGAGAATTTTCTACACGTGAATTAGAGGTTTTTGTTTTCATAGAATTCGTCGACCGTTAATGCTTTGTTATGAATCAATACATCATCGATTAAACCTGAGAAATAATTCTTTGTTTTTCGTTCATCTAGCTTGATTATTTTTTGCACACCCACATTGATGGGTTCTGAAGATGTTTTTAGCTCTAATGGCAACTTTTCTATCATTCCCTTTGAATTAAGAGAAGTTGTTCCACCCATATGGTACATTGCTTCTAGATTTCCATTGACGTATAGATTTAGACGAGAGTCTTTGAGTACTCCAGCAACATGAGTCCATTTTTCATCAATT
This sequence comes from Nitrosopumilaceae archaeon, assembly GCA_042138025.1. Classification (GTDB taxonomy): domain Archaea; phylum Thermoproteota; class Nitrososphaeria; order Nitrososphaerales; family Nitrosopumilaceae; genus CSP1-1. The sequence continues at coordinate 52,319 of JBHIUZ010000005.1, forward strand.
GTTGAAAAAGATTGAATCGTATTCCATTTTATTCCATCAAAAACAGAAAACTTTACAACATGTCTAGGTTCAACATAATTATTTACCGTTAGCTGAAAAACTCCTGGTTTTTCAAGAATTGTAAAAGTAGAAGAACCCTTTTCGTAATCAGGATTAATCCATGCAGAAGCTGTAAATTCACTTGCATCATTTAACATATTCCCATTAATCTCATCAAAATTCTGTCCATTTAGTTCAATGGCATCTGTTGTATCAATTTCAAAAGGATCAAGTGAATTAAGTGGCATAGTAGTGGTTGCTACTTGGTTTTCAAATATCTCAAATGCTGATTCAAAAGAAATGTTTTGGATAGTTTCATTAGTTTCTTTATGAATTGGTAATTTCTTTGTTATTTGAACATCAGCGATATTTTCATTTTGATTATCTTTTTTATTCCAAGATTCAAACAACTGAACTGCTTCTTCTGGATACCATTTATCAGAATCAATCTCCCCAGCATAATGATCATAAAGGTCATGTTTTTCAACGAGTTCATCAAATACTGACTTTACCTCAGATTTTGGAAAAGTTGCATATTGAATGAAAACTTTTTGAGCTTGCTGGTAACTTCCTCCATTTTCAAGAATAAAGTCTCTTTGCTGTTTTGCTAGTGAAACTTTGTTATTCAAATAATTGAATTGATCCCAATAAAACGCCTGCATATAATCGGGTTTATTAGAGACATAGCTTGCAAAAGCATTTTTTGGAGTAAATGCTTCATATTTTTTATTCATTCTTTGTACTTCAACATCAAGTTTTTCTTGGGCAATCTTTCTTTGCTCTTCAACAAATTTTTGATGTTCTGTTAGAGGAATTACACTTTCAGTTTGAAGCTGTGCTAGAATTTTTTTTGATAATTCTATCTGTTTTAAAATATGCTGAGCGGTTGGATCATTTTTAATATCATCACCTTCGATTACATTAAATTCGTATTCTTCCGTTTCAGCTTTAACTGTAGGAATTTCAATAATAATCGTAAGAGAGAAGAAAACTGCTATACAACTAAAAACAAAAATAATTTGTTTTGAAGTTAGTAAATTTGTCCAATAGCCCATTCATAACGAGCCTAAAAAATAGTTTAAAACACGTATGGAGCTTTTATCAACAAAGTTTAAATTCTTTAAAAAAATTTTTCGCATCTATTAGGCTAAAAGGGCCATGGTTTTTTCATCCCAAATAGGTCCATTTTTTGGATTCAGTGTACATACCAGATGTGAATTGAACCTTTGGTGGTGCATTTTTTGTAATTACTTTATCCTGTAGCGAAGAATGGCTAAAACCGAATCATGAATTTTTAGTTTTTTAATCATCTTCGGTGAACTAACAAATTCTATTTTAGTTGATTTGTTCTTTGCAATCTCTAGCATTTTCATTATGTTTTTAAAATGAGAATTAGTATGATATTCTGCCGATACAATGAGGGTGTCTACTGCACCCATTTCCAATGCTTTGTAAATATTTGTATTTTTTTTAGCTGTTAATTTTTCTTTTACTAATTTTTCATATTTTTCAATAATTTCTTCAACATGCTTTCTTCTTTGTTGGTATAAATTATGAATGATTTTTTTGTGAACATCTCTAATTGTAGTCTTAAAAGACAGGTTTGCAACAAAACGACATTTTTTTACTGATTCTGAATCAAGTTCATCAAAAAATTCCGTTTTTGCATTACCGTTTCCTCCTAATAGTATTAATTCGGAATCGGAATCCATATTTTTGACTTTATTTGCAACCTTCTTGAAAAAAACATGAATCTTGGTTTGTCTTGCCCTAAGAAATCTGCCTTGGCTTTGTCCTCCTTTCTTGTGTCTTCTATGTAGATTAATACTAATTTTGGATTCTTGCAGTATCTTGTTGCCGTGAAATTTTTGTATTCTTGCAGATTTTTGATCCAAAGTTACAAGTATCACATCATAATTGGTTTTGAGTAAGTCACTGAATGGCTTGACATATGGTCTTTTGCTGATCATGTAGATGTAGGGCAGTTTTTTTGAGGTTCCAATTTCTTTGATGTGCACATTTCCATCTGTTATCCATCCAAAAATACACCACATTTTTGTAAACTTTCCTGCGGAAGAAGGATTTTTCTTGATTTCTACAATTCTTCTTTCAATTTCTGATTCAATTTTTTCAATGTTATCTTTTCTCTTAGTTTTCTGTAAAAGAGAAATAGTTTCTTGTCCTTTTCCGTGTGGATAATAAACTGATACACATGGAGATTTAATTTGTTTAATCTCAAGGAGAAACTGATTTAGTGATAGCCATTCATCGGGAGGAATTTCAGTTTCAAAGTTTTTTTTCATAAAATTGGATTAATTTTTCCTACTATATCATACAATCTATTGTTAACTTTTATTCAAAATTCTAAAAATTATCAAAGAATTAAGGAACTTTGTAGACGCATTAAAAAATTACATGGGCCCACGGGGATTTGAACCCCGGACCTTCGCCGTGTAAGGGCGACGTCATAACCGAACTGGACCATGAGCCCAGCAAGGTACCTTGTTAAAAACCATTTAAACTTTGAGAATTAGAAAATGAAAAATCTAGAAATTAGATAATTTTCAAACAATATTATGAAAAAGCTGACATTTTTTTGTAGTCCTATTGGATTAGGTCATGTAACTCGAGATTTAGCTATTGTACAACATATTCAAGATATTTCTACAAAATTTATTACTGGAAATGCTGCAGCAAAATTTCTTGAACAATTACAAATTAATGTTGATGATGCATATATTCCGCCTCAATTTATAGTTGAAAATGGATTATTGCAACATCCATTGAGATGGTTATGGAAATATTACAAGTATTATAATGAATGTAAGAATATTTCTTCTAAAATTATTAAAAAACAAAGTCCGGTTGTAGTTGTAAGTGATGAAGATTTTGCATCTGTTACTATGGCTCACGATCAAAACATACCTACCGCATTAATTACAGATGTGCTTGAAACCAGATTTACAAGAGGATTTGGATCTATTATAGAGAAAAAAATGAACCGCTCTATGAGAGATATAATGAAAAAATGTGATGTTGTAATTATACCAGAAAATGGAGAGGATCAAGACAACATAAAACGAGTAGGACCAATTGTGAGAAATATAAATAACTCTAGAGAGGAGTTAAGAAAAAAATTTTCATTTAACAAAAAAACTATTGTTGTAAGTGTTGGTGGTACTGATGCAGGAAAATTTTTAATTGAAAAAACTTTGAATGCAACAATACCCAATGATTCTGAATTAGTTATTGTTTCAGGGCCTTCATTGAAAAAAAATTATGGAAAAAATATTAGAAATTTAGGATTTGTAAATAATTTACACGAAATAATATTTGCATGTGATTTAATAATTTCCCTTGCAGGAAAATCTACTATTGATGAATCTAAATCATATGGAACTCCAGGAATTTTTATACCGATAAAAAATCATTTTGAGCAAGAAAAAAATGCAAAGATCGAAGGCTTTTCATGTGATGATATTTACAGATTGGATTCATTGGTATCTCAAAAACTTGAAGAAAAACGTAATCCCAAAAATTATGAGGGTGCAAAAAAAGCAGCAGAGATTATTAAAAAAATTATCGCCAAATGAATATTCAATTTATCAATAAAGTCTAAACCAATGATTAATACGGGATTTATTTTTTCTATAATTTATTGAGTAAATTAGTAATAGCAAAGTTTGGAGGAAGTGCTATAGGAGCTGATGGACTTTCAATTCCTATAATCATTCAAAGAATTAATTCTTTAAAAAATAAAGCAAAAGTAATTGCAGTTTTTTCTGCCCCATTAACCATTCAAAACGGCAAAACCCGTTCTTTAACAGATATTGTACTAGAGATAGGAAGAAATTCAGAAAAAGGAAATGAATCAAACATAGATAAAATTAAAAATGTATATGAAAAAATTCTTGAATTAGTTAGCTCAAATTATCAGGAAGAGTGTAAAAAGATAGTTGATAAATTTTTAGAAAAATCAAAATTAGCCTTTGATGAAGCACGACAAAAACAAGAATTTGCAGATGAAATTCGTTCTAGAGCACTAGCAAATTCAGGTGAGCTTTTAATGTCTCAAGTAATGAACTACATTTTCAAGAGTCAAGGAATAAAATCTGAAGTAGTAGATTTTGAATCATGGCCGATTATTACTGATAATAATATAGAATCAACTAATTTTCTTTCAGCAGAATCTAAAGAAAAGTTAGGATCACTTGAAAAATTACTAAATGAAAATGATGTTATAACTATAGGAGGATTTATTGGAAAAACATATGATGGAATCACTACTACTTACGAAAGAGGAGGTTCTGATAGAACCGCTGTAGATCTAGGCATACTTCTTTACAAAAAATATGAAGTTACAATAGATTTTGAAAAAGATAGTTCTGTTGTTTCAGCAGATCCAAAAATAGTAACTAAAGAGCTAAGTGATGTAGAAGAGTTGTCATACAACGAAGCTAGACTTGCAGGAATGTTTGGCATGAAAATTTTAGATCCAATTGCTATCAAAGAAATAGTAGAACATGGAGCAGATATGCCAATAATTATTACCAACATGAAAAATCCTGCAAAAATTACTACCATTAAACGAATTCCAGATAAGAAAAATGGACATCCATTAAAAATTGTTACAGGGAAAAAAAATTGTGCAATTCTAAGAATAGAAACTGAATACGTTGACAAATTATTATCATCTCTTAAAAATGAAAAAAGATATAGCGAATTCGTAATCTTATCACCGTTTACAAAAGATGGAATTGAATTTACTCGAATTTTATTTCTTGACGGAGATTATGTTAAACGAAATGAAAAATATATTTTGGGATTTGATTCGCTGGCCACAATAACGTACAATCGTGGGGTAATTACATTAATTGGTGATGAAATGTGGCGCGTCCAACAAATTGCTTCTAAATCAAGTTCAAAAGTTGGAGAGGCAGGATTGAACATATTGAATATGGATGCACAAGAAGAAACTTCAAGAATAATTATTGTGGTAGAAGATTCGGGTGAGAATATTAATAAAGCAATTAGGGCAGTGCATGAAGAAAGATCAAAAATTCAGTTTCTTTGATGATTAAACAAGCAACTGTGGCCTACGGGTTTTTCACCAGTAGACCAAAATGGGTTTGTTCTTGGACCTTAATCTAGAATTGGTCCGGCGTTACCCAAAACACGCTTAGTATATCTTCGTTTTTCTAGTATTTAGAGCTGATCTATATAGTCTATTAAGGAATTCCACCCGAAGAGTACCATAAAACAATTCCAACTCCGATGAGAATGTACCATTTGAAATTTCTTTTATCAGTAAAGATTTTTGGAGAGCCTAAAACACCCTCACCTACAATAGACAAACGAATCTTTCTCATTTCAAAACCCTGACCTATTAAGCCAAACATTACTAGTCCTATAGCTAAAACTGGAATTATCCATTCATCCATGTATTAATTTAAAAAAATTGGTATTTAGATGCTGTTAAGATTTTCATTTCTAAAATCAAAGCAAACTTGTTTATTCTATTTGCTCAAACGTATCAATATTACATTGAAATTTTGAATAAAATTAGTGACTAAAATCTACATACCAGTCAGACCAACAAAAAAAACTATGGAAAAAAGCCCAGAAGAAGAAAGTAATTCTGACTAATTCTTTAAATTACTAGGTATAGTTTTACTTTCCTATGAAGGAAGTAGGAAAAATTTGGATGAATGGCAAGTTTATTCCATTTAAGAATGCCAAAGTACATGTATTAACTCATGCATTACATTATTCAACTGCGATTTTTGAAGGTATAAGATGCTATAATACTCCAAAGGGTTCTGCAATTTTTAGATTACCTGAACATGTTGATAGATTTTTCAATTCAGCTAAAATGTATTCAATGAAAATGCCGTATAATAAAAAACAGATTACTGATGCAATAATAAAAACTGTAAAAAATAGTACTCTTAAGGAATGTTACATCAGACCTTTAGCTTACTATGGTTATGGAGAGATGGGTCTTACACCTACACAAAACAAAGTAGATGTTGCAATTGCTTGTTGGCCATGGAAAATGGGTGAATCAAAAGCTGGAAAGTTTACTGGCGCTAGATGTAAGATCTCAAGTTGGATAAGAATTGATTCTGCTGCTCAACCAATGAAGGCAAAAGCTGCATCAAATTATGCAAATGCTGCGCTAGCAAGAGTTGAGGCACTAAAAGAAGGATACGATGAAGCTATAATGCTTAATAATCAAGGAAAAATTGCCGAAGGAAGTGCGGAGAACATATTCATATTAAAAAATGATCAAATAATTACTCCTCCCTTAACTGCTGGAGTTTTAGAGGGAATTACTAGAGATAGTGTAATTCAGATAATAGAGTTTAATGGTGGAGAGATAATTGAAGCAGATTTAGATAGAGAAGATCTATACGTAGCTGACGAGGTTTTTATGACTGGAACTGCTGCAGAGGTAAAATCTGTTACTGAAATAGATAAGACAGTTATTGGAAATGGTAAGCCAGGTAAGTTCACAAAAGCATTACAAAAATCGTTTGCTGATGTAACGATGGGAAAAGATGAACGATTTCTTTCCTGGTTGAAATACATTAAGAACTAGGTTTTTTACTGAAAATACCATTAGAAAGGTATGGATGTTTATTCTACTGGAGAATCGAATCAGGAAATCTGTTGGTTCTGTAAAAAAGGAAGGCATGAAGAGTGCATGATGCAAATCCCAGTAGATGGAAAATCAGATGGTCCTCATGATTGTACCTTTGATACTAAATTAGTTCCTTGCAAATGTACACATTAGCAACAAATACTAGAAGGATTGGAAAGTGGTATGGAATATGATATAGATTATTGGAACAAGTACACTGATGAAAATGAATTAAACTATAATCAAGAATTTGCCAAATTTATTCGGGATTTAGCAACTTCACTTAAAGCTTCTTCAGTATTAGAAGTAGGATGTAATTGCGGAAATGATTTAAGGGAATTTCCTAAAAATATCGAGGTAAATGGGATAGATCTTAACGAACACGCATTAGAAATTGGTAGAAAGAAACTTGATTCAGTAAAATTCCAAAAAGGATCAATACTAGATATTCCTTATGACGATTATTCGATAGATTTTGTTTTTACACATTATTTACTCAATTACATACCTGACCATCAAATGGAAAAGGCCATATCAGAATTGTTTAGAGTATCAAAAAAGTACATACTCACTTGTGAGTCTTTTGATGAAAACGAATGTCCCATAAAAGGAGAAAACGAAGCTTGGAAAAGAAATGTATACAAAAGATGGTTAAATTTTCAGGTAAAAATCATTAGTCATGTAGATATGCATGAAGATATAGAACCACAAAAACCAAGATTTACCTTAGTTAGAAAGATCGGATAATTAAAAAAGAACATAACAAATTTAGTTTCAAATAGAATTTTTTGACTCACTATTCTAATAAACAATCTTCAGGTAATTTAAAAAATTGAAAATTCATGAAGAATTATCACATATTTTTGTCAAACAAAATTTTTTACTTGCAACTATAGCAATTTTAGCAATATTTGGGACTTTGTTAGAAGTTATTAGTTTGATTTGGGATAGTTCTTCTCACATTACTCAAGATACAGATGAATTTTGGAGAATTCATCATATAGCTGTTTATTCTGGTGCAGGAATGATTGCAATATCAGCTTTCACTGGTTTGAAATTTTTGATAAGAAAACATCCTAATAACAAAATCCGTTTTGGAATAAAATTAATAATTATTGGTGCTGGCGTTCAACTTTTTTCTGGATACATGGACTCACTTTCACACTATTTTTATGGAATAGATGGAAAAATTTCAATAACGCATACATTTGGACTTGAAGCATCTCTTATCCCTGCTGCAATAGGGGGTTTCATTATTCTAAAACATCTAGATAATAAAAAGGCAAAAAAACTCATTCCCTTTGCAATTTTTACAATATTGGCAGCAATTTTTCCGGTATTTTTTGATTTAGTTTTATTAATTGCTGCCCCAATTATTTGTGCTCATGTATTTGAGATTTTATCTTTTGGTTGTGCAATACTATAATGAATCATTTTTAGAAATATTGCATATGTCAAAATACAACTTCCAATAAATGTAATAATTTCAGGAATTAAAAGTTGTTCTAATTTAGTATCACCATATTTAATACTAAATTGAATATTTTGTTCAGAAAAATTAGTAATTCTTATTACATATTTTCCAGAATCGCTATAATCGAAAAAATTTTCAGATAATATCGTATGAATTTTTTGTTCTGCGATAATGTTGTCGTTTGAATCTAAAATTTGTACAAATAGAGGATGTTGATTATAATTTTCTATATGTATTTCATAAAAAGCAATTCCTTGACCTACTAAAGGTAGTTCAAAGGTTATACTCTTTTGAGAGTCTATTGAGATTAATCCTGATTCAATTATTCCATCCGAAAAAATTATCCACATCCAAAATACTCCGATGGTGATTAATATTATTCCAATTTTAATAGAAGAAAAATTATTTTGTTGCAATATTTTCTTCAATGTTTTTTCATGATCTGAAAAGGATAAATTTCATCAAGTATGGTGAAATAAACAAGATGGTCTAATTCCAAGTTCTAAAATTTTCATGGAGTGTCTATCTATTAGTAAGATTAACATCAAAGGTTAGATGAAATGGAGACCTATCTGCACTATTTAGATAAAATAATTGATTTTCTAATTTGCCATGAATTTTATAATTGGTATCAATGATTGGAGAATCAAAAGAGCCTTTCATATTCCCGAATGCGAAGTTACTACCTTTTGACAAAATATTTACATAAATTCCTGAATTCCTTAATTCTACAGAGCCATTTTTAAAATTAAAAGTAGAATCACCTATTATGATTTTACCTTGAATTATTTCAAACTCGGTTAATGCCTTTCCTTTGATAGGATGTAGAATTAGATTGATTTGTGCTTGTTTTCCAATGTGAGGTGCGGCCTCCCAGGCTTTTCCAATTCCTTTTAATTGAAATTCTTCCTTCTCGAATTTCAAAAGTTTTGACTCTAATTCACTTTGTGCTTTTTTTGATTCTATTTTTTGATTCTTATATTCAACAAGTTTTAGATTGGATTCATTTTTAGTAATTTGTTTTGAATCTATTTTTTCAGCCAGCGTATGATCCAGTTCCTTATTTGCTATTTCTGAAAAATTCGAAGTGGTTTCAAAAGATATTTCCGTAATTTCTCTAGTATTTGGAATATCTGCCCTAATTTCAGATTTTTCTAATAAAATAGCCTTACTGGCGTTTACTAGATGATCATCAAAGCTAAAAAGAAACATACCCCACAAGGTTAAAACAAGAACTGAAGATAAAATGAAAATCTTTTGAAATGAGAATCTTTTTACAAGATGCGAGTCTTGTGACAGATTCATTACTTTTAATTTTTAGGCTATTATATCTCCATACCTAGTGTTTTGTGGCATGCCTTCAAAAAACATCAATTAATTGATTTAGAGATGTTTAAATCTCCATTACAATCAAGTGGTTGTTATAAAAATTGAAGATTACATATTTAATGATTATTGGAATGTTTGGAATTTTTCTAACATTTGCATTTTATGGTGTTTTAACTTTTGATTTGAGCATTTCAGAAATGAAAAAATTACTTGGAACGAGAAATGAAGGAATTGCCTTTAACATGATGCAGGTTTTAGATCAAAGTGTAGATGATCGATTAAATGATTTTAGAGGCATAGTAAAAACAAATTTAGTTAAACAAACTCTCATACAATCGAATAGAGAATTTTCAGATATACCTGATATTAACGCATATCTTGAAGCTAATGGAAATTCAATAAAATTCAATAATGAAATAGATGAAAACGACCTGGTTTTACGTCAACTAATTGATATTTATTTAACAAGTAGACTTGCGGATAAAATTGATTTCTATAGTGAGGTATATGATCATGAAGTTGTTAAGGAGTTGTTCGTAACAAATGAATTTGGAATTATGGTTGGATATGGTACAGGAATTACAAAAATTCTACACCAAGATGAGGAGTGGTGGAAGATTGCAAAAAATGATGGAACGTATTTTGGGAAACTTCATTTTGATGATGTTTATGATAATCAAGTAGCTGATTTTGCTTTTAGGATAAATGATGATGATGGAAATTTTCTTGGTGTTTTAAAAGTTGTAATACCATTAGAAGATATGGTATTTGGATTCCTTGATGATGCTGAAATCATTAACACACCGTTTAGAAATGTAGTTTTAATTGATGGAAATGGTAGAATCATTTATTCTAAAGAGATTCAAGATGAATCAGCATCTATAAAATTTCAAAACTTTAATGAGATAAGAAAAGGCAATGATGTAGGATATGTTGAACTTACAGATAATGTAGAAGAATTAAGACTTGTATCATATGCAAAATCTACTGGATATAGAACGTTCCCAGGCCTTAATTGGACAGTCATCATAGAGCAGGATAGCTCTTCATTTGTTGATGAGTTTATTGAGCTCAGAAATTCAATTCTTTTGGTTTCGATAATTGGAATTACTGCCTCCATAATGATTGGTATTACAATTTCTTTTATCATTACAAAACCATTAAAAGAATTTTCTAGAATGGCAAAGAGAATTTCTACTGGGGATTTCAAGGTTAGAGCAAAACGCAGTCATATCAACGAACTTGATGTAATTGGGATTTCACTTAATAATATGGCTCACTCATTGAAAAAACTGTTTGAAACAGAAAAACTTCTCGCAGAGGCAAATACCAAAGTAAAAAATGAAAGATTCACTGCTATGGGAGAATTAGCTGCAAGTATGGCTCACGAATTAAGAAATCCTTTAGCAATAGTTAGAAGCTCATCAGATATTATTAAAAAAAGTAGTCTTGGCGCAAACAAAGAGCTTGATAAGGTAGTGGAAAGAATGGAAAGGGCAATATCAAAAATGTCAAATCAAATTGAAAGTGTTTTAAATTTCGTAAGAATGACGCCAGTCCATCAAATTTCCACATCAATAAATGATATTTTAGAATTAGCAATTAAATCTCTGGAGATTCCAAAAAATATAGAGATTGAATTACCTAAAGAAGATTATCAAATGAACTGTGATCCCAAGAAAATGGAAATAGTCTTTATTAATTTGATATTAAATGCAATTCAATCGATAGGGGAAAAAGAAGGAAAGATAAAAATCAGAATAATTGATAAAGATGATTTCGTTGAAATAGAATTTGAAGATACTGGAGAAGGAATTCCTGAAAATATCTTAACAAAGATTTTTGAACCATTGGTATCTACAAAGGAGAAAGGAACTGGGTTAGGTCTTTCAACATGTAAGAACATAGTAGAAGGACATCAAGGAACCATTACTGTAAAAAATGATCCAACTATTTTTACAGTAAAACTTCCAAAAAATAAAGCAAAATAGATTGTATAATGCATGGATGATAGTATGGAAAATCTTAAGAGAGGATACAAGTATGGTTAATAGAAATGTCAGAAAATAAAACAATCCTAGTAGTTGATGATGACAGAGATCTTTTAGAAAATACATCTTTTTTGATTAAAAGTATTGGATTTAATGTAGTGACAGCTGAGGACGGAAATATGGCAGTTGAAAAATACAAGGAAATCAAACCCAATCTTACCATAATGGATATTAAAATGCCCAAAATGGATGGTTTTGATGCTTTTTTTAAGATAAAACAGTTTGATGCCAATGCAAAAATAATTTTAATTACTGCATATGCAGTAGATGAAAAAAAACATCTAAAGGCAAAAAGTATGTCATTAATTACTACAATTAGTAAACCATATACTTTTGAGTTATTAGAGGAACTAGTTACAAAACATGCATAATCATAAATTTTCTAATTTCTTTATTGCTTTGAATTTTTTATTATAAAAATTAATTGCCTCATTAACAAAATCATAGTACCATTTTTTTAAAATTGGATCACCATTCAAAAGTTTCTTCCATTGTGTAATTTCGATAGATGATTTTTTACCTGAGGTACTTAATTTTGATGGAATTAAGAGTGATGTAAAAAACCAATATGAAATTTGATTTGCTAAATCTTCCTCTTGAATTTTTTCAAAATTATTTTGGTATTTTACATTAAGAAATGTCATTAGCTCATAAATGGGAAATTTTGAAATTTTTGAAATTTGTATGTTATCCATAAATAAACCTCCTGCTAAGCTTTTTAGTCGATAAACTTCTTTTCCAATATTTGATTTAAGATAATTCCATTTTCCAAAAATCCATGGAAGGATATTTGAATATTTTTCTGCCATAATATCAATTTGTTTTTCTGAAAGATCAAGTACGTCAAGACAGTAAAGCATTCCATGAAGTGAAAGTCGGTATTTATCTGCAGGAGCTTTTGCATAACTTTTACCATCCTTTACTATTAGGCCAACATCAAATAATCCTAGAGAATGTTTTCCTCTGGCCATTCTGCCTACTAATAACCTACGATAGTTTTTTTCTATTGTGCGAATCCCACTAGTTTCCTTAACCTGAGTTTTTGCCATACTCCATGTTGTTTGTGCACCGTTTAAAGCCAAGATTTCAAGAAGTTTTTGAACATTTTCGTGATGTTTTGGTCCAGATTTTTTTCTAAACGAATATCTTCCAAATAGCCTTTGGGCTGTAGGACGTGTATACATTTTATATGCATGAAGATTCCCGTAAATTACTTCGTGATCATTAGAAGGCATGCCACAAGTTGCTCGGTATTCACTAATAATAATTATTCCAATGGCATTTCAGATTGAAAAACACACAGCTTCTCTCTCAAGTAAGGCATCCAGAGCCTTTAGAAAACCTGGTTGAAAGTATGCCAGTAAAAGATGGAATGAAACTTTCAGAAATTAGTTCTATGAGTAATTTTAGTAAAGATTTATGGATGGATATTCGAGGACTTGGGTGGATATTCTGTGAGGATTGGAGTTGAAAAAATGAGTCATTTTTATACAAAACCATCACCACAATGGAAGCAAAGAAAAAAGTTATGGATTAACCCAGATTGGCTTCCACCACATTGGAATGAGAGGGGGTGAATTTAATGGCAAAAAAAAGAAAAGCAAGTAATCCTCCTCCAAGTAACTAGAGTTTAAGATGAATTAATTAATTCATTTTTCCTCTTTTTTAATTTCTAATACCAATATGATGATATAGAAATGATAATTGATAATAGAAGCAATAATTTAGCATTAGGTACTTTTCGTAATTTCCTAATAGAGTTTATAAATCAGAAGAATGCTTTATGTATTATGGAGATAAAAATTGGTTCAATTATTACAGTATTGATAATGGCTCCATTTTTGTCATTTAATGCATTTGGTCAAATGGCTTCCATAGAAATATCTTCATATGAATCAAATATTGGGCCTTCAGGAAAAATACTAGTTCTTGGAACTATTAATGGAGCAACTCCATATGTACCTGTCAAACTAACAGTTACAGATCCTTCTGGAAATGTAATTTATGCACCTAATGTTGCATTTGATGGAAATGGAAATTTCAAATACATGATAAATCCAACTCTTCCTCAATTTGCTATGGGAACATATACAGTTACAGCATCTCATAAGGATTCAACAGAAGGTGCACAATTACAATTTGTTGTAGGAGCGGCAGGTCAGAGCTCACCAATAAATGACGAAGCTGATGCAGTAATCCCAGAATTTGGTGCTCTTGCATCTGTGATTTTATCAATATCTATAGTCGGAATTATTTTAATGACTGCAAGATACAAAGGACTTGGATTTCCTAGAGTATAGGTTAAGCTAGCATAAACTTTATTTTAAAGATTTTAATTTTATTGACTTTGAATCTCCGTTTGATTTACTATAGAAGAATTTCTGGAGAGCGGGTCTAGAGGGATTTGAACCCTCGACAGCCGGATTAAGAGTCCGGTGCTCTACCTGGCTGAGCCATAGAC
>JBHIUZ010000006.1:0-20287 GCA_042138025.1 Nitrosopumilaceae archaeon
AATCTAAGCAAGATTAAGTTTTTTAGAAATCACATTCTAGTATTTCTAATGTCTGATGATCTTACAAAGAAAGCAGTTAAAATGCTTCTAAATGGTGCAACATTACTTAGTGAACCTTGTCCATATTGTAAGGGTGTTAGGGTGATGAAAGACGGTCATGCATTATGTGTTAATTGTGGTAAGGAACCAGAAGCTAGTATGCGCCCAGAATCTGAAACCCTCACTTCATATACGACCCCAAAAACTGAAAACACTTTAAGTATTTTAGAACAAAAACTTCAAAATCTCTCTAAAGAATTGGACGAAGAAAAAGATCATGAAAAACAACACCAGATCTTAAAATCTATTAATTCTCTAATTGAAATTATCGACAAATTAAAGAAACGATGAAAAACTCTATCAAAATTTATGCCTAAAATGGATTTTTACGATTAAAAAAACCACTATATGAATAAAGTTTTTATTCTAAGATTCTACCTTTGAAAATATTATGGGTGAAAAAAAAGGCGCGCCTTTACCTGCTTCAAGTGCTGGTCTTCTACGATTCTTTGAAGATGAAACTAAAGGCTTCAAAGTAGATCCTAAAATTGTAGTTACGATACCTAGCAGTCTAATTGTTCTCTCATGGTTAATGGATATTTTCCTAATTCCGTGACCTAAAATGACTGAATCTTATAGTGATGTTTCCAAAATACATAAACGATATTCTCTAACACTTCTAAATCCATCATCGTTTTATACATCATTAATAATTTCGATAATTGTAGCTTTAGTATTAGTTACAATCACAGTTACATTTTATCTTGAAAGCGATGATCTTATTTTTAAAATAGGATTTGTTCTAACAGCATTATTAATTACTCAGCTTCTTGATTCTCGTTTTACAAAAAATAAAGAATACTCTAAATCACTTCACATGTCTCTTTTTGGAAACAGTTTATGGTTACTTACCGTCGTCTCAGGCTTTGTAGCATCACTTCTAATCGGTAGAGAACAAATCCCATTTCTTTTCATAACTTTAGGGATGTTTCTATTTGCAAGCTTTAGAATTGGAATATTTACAACTGTGCTTGGTGCCAATATTAGAAAAGCTTGGTTGGTATGTTTCATACAACCAATGGCAATGTTTTTAGCTCTTGTACCAACAGAAATGTGGTTAGCGAGTCTAACTGATTTTCAAGCTTTAGCGTATGGATCTGTATTCCTAATTTTGGCATCAATATGGTCTGTTCTTACTGACAAAGCCGGAAGACCGGGAGTTAAAAGTACTCATCAACTAGTTCAAGCTTATCTTTCCTCTTTATCAAAAGATAACCCCTCTGAGGTGGAAACAATTCTTACTGAGCGTGCTAAAGAATCAAAAGTAATGACTTCGCAAATTAGATTTCACACTAAAAATAATGCAGATTTTAGATTAGTAATACCTGAGATTCATCCTGGACCGTTTCATCCTATCGGTGGAAGCAATATTCCTTATTTAATTTACAAAAATCTTGGTTCATCAGCTATGATAATGCATAGTGTATCAAACCATTCCTTAAATCTGCCATCTCAATCTGAAGTAGAAAACTATCTTTCAAGTTTAACTAAAAGCTCTATCTCACAAGAAGGAATTAGTTGTACAGAACCTGTTACAGTTCATATTAACAAAACTCGTTGTGTGGGAATTCTGTTTGGAAAAACTGCCCTTTTATTTTTATCACTTTCCCCTCATGGAATGGAAGATTTACCTTTACACATTAAAAGTGAAATAGACCAGTATTCAAAAAATCGAAATTTTAGTCAAGCCTTAATTGTAGATTGTCATAATGCTATGGGCGGCGAGATATCTCAAACTGATTCAGAAGATCTTTTGTCTGCATCAAAATCATGTCTTGACACGTTGATGACAAAAGAAACATATCCGCTAGAATTTGGCTATGCAAATTCTCAAAATATGAAAATTAACGCTCCGGATTTGGCTTTAGGGGGAATTGGAATTTTATGTCTTAGAATAAATGGTAAAAAATATTTTCTTGGATGGGCAGATGCAAACAATATGGAAAATGGACTAAGAGAAACAGTAGTTAATCATTTTTTAAATAATGGATACGACTTGATTGAGATTTGCACATCTGATACACATTATACTACTAAAGGCGTTAGAAATAGAAATGGTTACTATCAATTTGGATTTGTTACAAAACCTGAGGATATGGCAAATTGGTATCTAAAGATTGCACAAGAATCTGAAAAAAACATTGAACCTGCAACATTTGAAATTTTAGAAAATGAATCCAAAGTCAAGGTCATGGGGCCTTCAATTTTTAGAGATTTCTCAAGGGCGATTGATAAAACTATGACAATTACTAAAGGATTTCTTTTAGGATGCGCTGCATTTTTTATGTTAACTATGTTTCTATAGTGTTTAATTCATCTAAATTTCCATAAAATTCATCAACGAATGAAGAAAATTGTGAAATTGGAATTATTGGAACTTTGTTGATAAAGCTTACTTTTTCTTGATATAGCGTTACAATTGCAGGAATAGCTACTGAATTTGGAGTTTTTGCTACATAATGTTTTACACGCTCCACTTGTTTTTGTACAATATTTCTTAAAGAAGATTCACCAAGTTTTCTCCAATGCTTACAGTCAATGAGAAGAGCTATCCCATGGTTTATTCCAATTACATCAATCTCCATTCTTGGTTTTGTTAAAACAAGATTCTTAACAATGCTAAAATCCTTTGACTGTAAAATCTCACCTACGATTCCTTCAAAATCCCTCCAATTCAAATAAGTAGAAACTTCTTCTATAGGTGCCCCACGTTCCAGTGCAAAAAGTGCTACCCTTAGCTTGTCCCCCTGATTAAAATTTACTAATTCTCCATCAAAGGAACCTATTTCATTTGCAACTAAAACATTGAGAATTTCTTTTGCAGAAATTTGATCGGTTTCTGCAACTATGGAAAAATCAATTACTGAAATCCCTCCCGGAATTATTGCAGAAATACCTTTAGTTAATGGTTTTAATTGTAACATGTTTTAATTGAGTTTCGTTTTAAATTTTTAAGTGTTAACCTGTATCAAATAATTTTTAATGTTGGAACCTTATATGGCAGTCATTTTAAACGCATGTAGTGAAACTCTTACTTGGAATAATTTTTTGCATTATTGGTTTTCAAATTGCATTTGCTGAAGAAGGGGCTTTTGTAGACGAAATTCAGTTTATTCAATATCTAGATGAAAATACTGCTCTTGAAGAAGTTAGAAATGGAAATTTGGATATGTATTATTATAGAATATCTTCTGATAGAATTGATAATGTAGAATCTAGAAATGGATTAAAAGTTTTTGATTCTACTGGAGGATCTTATAGTATTTTAGTAAATCCCGCCGAATCTGAAGAGTTTAATCCCTTTTCAATTAAAGAAGTTAGATTCGCATTAAATTATCTTGTTGACAGAAAATTGATTGTTAATGAATTGATGGGAGGATATGGTGTTACTATGATCTCTAATTATGGTCCATTTGATCCTGACTACTTATACATCGTAGATGAGTTAGAATCATTTCATTTTAGATATAATCCATTTTTAGCAGAAGAAATGATCACAGAAGCAATGAATGATGCTGGAGCAAAAAAAATCAATGGGAAATGGACATATAATGGAAAAGAAATAAAATTAATAGGTTTTATCAGAAGCGATGATCCTGTTAGAAAATCTATCGGAGAAATTTTATCGTCTGAATTAGAAAAACTTGGTTTTAAAGTTAGTAAGGACTTTGGGGATCTTAACAAGGCGTTTGTTAATGTTTATGGTTCTAATCCAGCTGATTTGAAATGGAGTTTTTACACTGAGGGATGGGGTGGCCGTTCTGCTTTTGTAAAATATGACCCTGTAGGTTTAGGTCAAATGTATTCTCCTTGGTTCTCAAATATGCCTGGATTTAATGATCCATCATATTGGATATATGAAAATGAATACTTGGATACTATAACACAAAAAATCTATTCTGGAAATTTTAGCTCAGCAAAGGAGCGAATCGACTTAATTCGAGAAGCCACCAATGAGGGTGTAAATGAATCTGTCAGGATTTTTCTTGCAAGTAAAATTGATCAATATGTAGTCAACGAAAAAATTGATGGAGTAATTAATGATTTTGGTGCAGGGGTTCCTACAAGATTTACAACTATTAACGCAAGGAGTGATTCAGATTCACTTAAAATTGGTGTTAAACAAATCTATCAAGGGGCTTGGAACCCTGTAATGGGAATGAGCGATATCTACAGTAGGCAAATCTGGGATGCCTTGTATGATCCAAGTGTTTTCAAACATCCATACACTGGAGATACTTTCCCAATTAGAACTCCTTTTGTTGTTGAAACTGCAGGGCCAAATGGAAAATTGAATGTACCTAGCGATGCGATAATTTGGGATCCTATTTTACAAAATTGGCGAGAAGTAAATCCCCACACTCAAGCCACCAGTAAAGTGACTTTTGATCTTACGTTTAGTAACTGGCATAATGGTTTGCCAATGGATATGAACGATGTTTTACATTCTCTTTATTTTACAATGGAGTGGGGTTCTGCCCAACAAAAAGATGATAAAACATTTGATACAGAATATACCCCTCGGGCTTCCCAATCAGTTCAAACATTAATTGGAGTTAGACCACTGGATGAAAAAACTTTGGAAGTATATGTTGATTTTTGGCATTTTGATGAAAAGGAAATTGCTGACTGGGCAAGTTTATGGAGTTCGGTTCCATGGGAATTAATGACAGCTATGGAACAAGCTGTCATTGATGGTAAAGTTTCATTTTCCAGATCAGGTGCGGTAAGTAAAAGCGTTAATTGGCTTTCATTGATAGTTCCAACTGACGCAAATATTATTAAAGAATATTTGATTAAATTCCGAGAATCAAATTATGTTCCACCTGCTCTAGATTATTTTAATTTAGAAACGAATTATGTGGATACAAGATATGACGGTTCAATAAAATGGATTAAAGAAAAAAATCATGCAGTTATTAGTAATGGCCCATTTTACCTACAAAACTATTCCCCCGAATCTAGAACAATCACAATAAGAATTTTTGACGACGAAAGCTACCCATATGAGGCTGGGCATTGGGCAGAATTTGAATATGTACAGTTTCCAAAGATAATTGAAGTAGACTTACCTGATGTCATAAAGCAGGGGTCTCCAATAACTATTCCAATCATTACTAAAGACGCATCAAAGATAGATTATTTTTTTACAAGTAATCATGGCGAATCCGTAGCATCTGGTAGTCAACTCCTTGATTCAAAAAATGCAAGTTTAACTCTATCTGAGTCACAAACGAGTAAATTTGGAATTGGGGCTAATGATTTGAAAATTTTTGCAGTATCTGAATCAGTTTTAAGGCCTGATATTTACAGTAACAGTTTTTTTGTTGTAATCGATTCTTCTGAATTACCAGATGTAAAACTTTCAGATATAAAAATCGATAAAAAAGATTCTGATTTTATTCCATTTGCTTTCATAATTCTTGGAATTATTATTGTTATGACTATTTTCTATTTAAGACACAAAAGGAAAAAATCTCAAGAAATTAAAAAATAATCATTTTTTTCCTATTAAAAATAAAGTCCCGAATTCTCTTTTCCATTTTTTATTATTTGATAAATCCTTGACTTGTCTAGTGCTTGTTTTAAATCCAACTTCATCAAACATTTTTTTCCATTCTTTTTTTGATCTTAAATCTAACTGAATCTTCATTATTTTTGACCATTTAGTAGTGGCTTTGTTATCCTTATAGAAATCGGTTCCGCAAAAAAACTGTCCACCTGGCTTGAGTAACCTGAATATTTTTTTTAAGGCAAATTCCATTGGTGATGAATAGTACAAGGCCTCCATTGAAAAAATATAGTCGAACTTTCCATTATATTTCCAAGATAAAATATCTGTAGTATAGTAGTTTTCTTTTGAAAGTGTCTTTTTTGATTTAGCTTTTTTAATCATATTTTTGCTTTTATCAATCCCTATAGCTTTTTTACAATTTTGAATTTGGGAAATTTTTCTAACAACCCATCCATTTCCACATCCTACATCTAAAAATGAAAATGGTTTATCAAATTTTCTTGAATTTAAAAATTTTAAAACTGTTTTAGAATGTTCCTTTTCCATTAATTCTGATCTTCCATTTTTTGCCCATTTGTCAAAAGTTGTTTTGATTTTATTCATTTTATCTCCTTGTTTTTTTTCAATTTCAATGTTGAGTTCTAAGTAGAAATCGTTCATACAAATTATACTGAAGCCTTAAATCCAAACTAAGTAAAGCAGAGCTGAAAAGGATTGCCAGATGAATCATGCCGAAATTGCGGTGGGGATTTGATTAATTGTAGTCTATGTGCCCAATGCAAGGCTGTAATTGGCATGATTTGTGCTGTCTGTGGATCTAGAAATTTAGAACAATTTCATGATTCATGTCTGTATATGGTTGAAGATTTTCAAAGAAAATCCTGCCTGAATCAATTTGAAGAACATGCTCCAAAAATCATCTCAGTTACTTAATGCCTTTTACAATATTAAATAATTGCCTAACAGCAAATTTTGGGTGGTTAGCTGCAAGTTTAACAATATTTGATAAACCAAAATCCGCTTTAATAAAATCAATAAATTCGTCCGCAGTTAACTCTGAAATAATTTCTAATTCTTTATCCCACTCTTCATCTGATAAACTCAGCCATCTTTTTTGTACTTTAGATGCAGAATTTATTTTTGCTTCTATTACTTTTTTCCAGTTTTCTTCATATTTAGTTAATGATTTTTTCGAGGTATCCCCTGATTTTATTGCAATAGAAGAAACCTCTCCTGCGACTCTTCCAAACATTATAGCATATCTGATGCCCTCTAAAACAAGTGGATTTGCTTGTCCTGCTGCATCTCCTACTAATATCAAATTTTCATAAACTGTTTTTCGAGATAACCCCTCATTCGGAATCAAACCATAGTGAAATTCTATGGGAGTGATTTTTCCTAAATTTTTAATTGGTCCCAACTTTGATTGTATGATTTCTTTTAGTCTTATGGTAGGATCCACTGATGATTCAGGTTTTCCAATTCCAACTCCAATGCGTACAATATTTTTTCCTACAGGAAAAATCCAGGCATATCCTGATGGTGAATATTTTTGTCCAACCATTAGCCACCATGTATCTGAATCCACATGTTCTACATATGCCTCATATTCTGCCCCTGCACCAAATCTTTCCCATTGCGTTACAAGCCCTAAAGATTTTGCAACAACTGATTGAAAACCACTTGCATCAATGACCATTTTTGAACTAAAGTTATACTCTTTTTTTGAATTAGTTTTTACTCCAGAAATATTTCCATTTTTATTTTTTATTATATCTATTACATTACAATTGAGAAAAATATCTGCTCCCTCTTTTTCCGCTTGTTTTGCCAACCACCGATATGTTTTTCTTACATCAAGTACCACGGCCCTAGGTTCTGAATCACAAATGGTTACTTGATTATTTGGCGAACAAAATGAATAATTTTTAATTTCATTATAACATTCTTTTGGAATATTATATTTTTTTACATCTTTTATCCATGTTACGCCACTAGTCCTTACAGTTTGAGCAATCTCTTCTTCCCTCTCTAAAAGAGCAACTTTCACTCCATTTTTGGCTGCACTGTATGCTGCTGATGATCCTGCTGGGCCCCCCCCAACTACTACTAAATCATAATCTAATTCTATCTTTGACATTTTCATCACCTGCTTAATTTACAAAATCTATTTGATTAAAGATATTATCTTTTAAGGACTGCTTTGCCATCATTATCCGTACTTCTTTCTGAATCCATAGATGGCTGCTCGGTTTTTTCTCTATGCATATAACTACTAGTAGCTCCCTCTTTTTTACGACAGAATTTCTTATGAACAGAATCTTCAATCTTTAACGTATCTTCATTTTCATGGAACATGCGTTTTCCACAATCAGGGCAAATTAATTCCGGCATACCAATTTGAGTTAACTCAAATGTATTTTAAGCTTATTCGTTGCTCCATCTTTAATTTGATTCTTGAATCTTTTTATGATCAAAAATCTATTATAAAATGTGGAGTTAAAATCAGAAAAATCAATTTGTAACTATCTAAAAACTTTATCAGATGACCAAATTATCAAATATTACCTTGATGTAGAATTTTCTCCATTTCCTGTTTTAATAATTGAAGAATATACTCACAGATTTAAACAAAAAACCAAAGACGAAATCATGAAAAAACTAAGGTATCAAGCTAGGCTAGCAAAAAGAAAAAGCATTCAATTAACAAATATGATAAAGAGAAAAAAACTAATCGGTGACTTAACACAACAAAAATCCGAAGAAATTATTCATCAGGCAAGGAAAAAAGGATTTCAAGTAAGTGAATCTCTACTAAAAAAAGGAATCACACTTCAATCAAAAATGAAAAAAAGTGCTCAAAAAGGAATTAAAGCAGGGAAAAAACTCAAACCCTCATCTACAAAAGACCTTGAGCTTTTAGCAAAATTAGGAAAACTGAGAAAAGCGGGGTTCATAACAGAAAAAGAATTTCAGAACAAAAAGAAAAAAATTCTAAAAAGAATTTAATTTAGACTTAAATTTACTTTAAATCAATATTAAAATTCTAAATTCATTACTTTGATAACTAATATTATGATACTTGTGGAGTCTATCTAATATGGCTGAGCCTCAACTAATTCCATTTATAATATGGTCATCAGCTACCCTGGCAATTTCTATATTGGCAGGCTTTGTTTATAGAACATACTTGCGTAGAAAAAGCAATGCGAAAACTTCATCTTGAAAAAAAAGGAGTACGTGGTTTAGCTATTGCAGAAAGTTTTACACAAGATTCCAAAGAGTCTGTGCTTGCTGGAATAGTGATGCGTAGGGATTTTATTATTGACGGGTTTGTGTTTGGAAAAACAACTTTGGAAGGAAATGATGCAACCGATACAATATTGACTATGGTTAAAAAACTCAATCGACCTGATATTAGTTATCTATTGATTTCAGGAATTATAATCTCAATGTACAATATCATTGATTTAAAAAAAATTTCCAACTCTTTAGGTATCCCAGTAATTGGTGTAACGTATCATCAATCGCAAGGAATCGATGAAGCAATTAAACATCATTTTCCAGATTCGTATGAATCTAAACTAGAAGAATATAAAAAATTAGAAGATAGAGAAAAAATTACCTTGCATACTTCCTACAATGTTTACGTTAGAAAAGAAGGCTGTACTCTTTCAGATGTAAAGCATCTTTTAGATGAAATTACAATTCAAGGTTCTTTTCCAGAACCTTTACGCGTAGCGCAATTGCTTGCAAAGACTTTACTTTCAGAAAACTAACCTTCTGAAGCTGTTTTGCCGCCATCTACATTTAGAATTGTTCCAGTAACCCAATTTGCTTCATCAGACGCTAAATATAATACTGCATTGGCAACATCCTCTGGCTCGCCAACTCTATTCAAAGGTAATCTGTCTTCTAGAATTTTTCTAGCTGCTGGGTCATCAAGATAAGGTTTAATCATTCCTGAATTTATTATTCCTGGATTTACACAATTACAACGAATATTTGACCTTGCGTATTCTACTGCAATTGCTTTAGTAAACATGTTAATTGCAGCCTTCGTAGATGAATACACTGCTAGATGAACTCTAGGTATCGCTCGTTCACCTGAAATTGAACCAATATTGATTATGCAACCATTTTTATTTTCTCTCATACTAGGAAGCACCGCTTTTGTCATTTTAAAAACTCCATGCATATTCACATCAATTAATTTTTTTATTTCAGAATCTGGCATTTCATGAAAATGAATGGGCTCATTAATGGCCCCTGCATTATTAACTAAAATATCAATACTGCCGTATTTGTTTAGAATCTGTTCAATGGTCTGATTTACCTGTGCCTCATCAATTATGTCACATTGCATTGAAACTGCAGCATCTTTATTATCAATTGAGGCTCTAGCCTTTTCTAAAACATCAAGTTTACGCCCCAACAACACAACTTTAGCTCCTTCCTCTGTGAGTTTTTTTACAATACTGATTCCAATATCACTTGAAGCACCTGTGACCACTGCCACTTTATCTTTAAGTCGCATTAATTATCGAAAGTAATCTTGTCTTAAATTAATTGTGTTGGTTTGCTAATTTCGTAGACTTTTTTAGGTATGAAAGAATGCCAGTATAATCAAGATCTCCAAAACCCTCCTCTGCAGCTTTTCTATAAATCTCATTTGCTTTTTTTGTCATTGGTAAAGTAATTCCAAACTCTTTTGCGGCTTCATTTATTGTATCTAAATCTTTTTTTAAATTCTCAAGTGTAAATGTAGGAGGAAACTCATCATTGACCATTTTGAATGCTTTATTTTCACTCATTCCTGTTTTAAAATAAGTTGAATTTAGAACTTCTAAAAACACTTTGGGCTCAATTCCTGCTACCCTAGCTAACGTTATTCCCTCTGACAGCGCTAGTGCAAGCATAGCTATTTGTAGATTCATTGATAGTTTTACAGAATGTGCAGTACCATTTTTTCCAAGAAAAAATGTTTTACATGCAATTGTTTCAAATATTTTCTTATATTTTTCAAAAACATGTTTGTCCCCTGAAACCATCAATACTAATTTTCCTTTAATGGCTACATTTGGACCTCCCATTACAGGTGTGTCAAGCATTGTAATCCCGTGATAGGCAAACTGCTTTGCAATATCCCTTGATGCATTTGGATTAATTGTACTCATATCAGCAATTACCAAATTATCATGTTTACCTTCACAAATTCCATTTTTTCCAAATGAAATCTCTTTTACCGCATTTGCATCTTTTACAATAGTAAAAACTAAATCTGATTCTTCAGCCACTTTTTTAGGAGACTCTAATAATATAGCTCCATGTTTGACTAGCTCCCTAGTTTTAGTTTTGGTTCTGTTAAATATTGATAACTGATATCCTAACTCTAATAGATGTAATCCCACAGCCTTTCCTAGCATTCCAGTTCCGATTAATCCTATTTTCGTCATAATAGTTTTTATAAAAAATTTGATTATGTGTCTTACTGTGACAAATTAATAATGAATTATTTTCTTTCTTCATCTTTTACCTTCCATTTTTCCCTACCTAATCTTGATGCCTCAAACTGCATATGGCCAATTATCTTCTCCCCAAATCTAACTATGGCATAATCTGATTTTTTTGTATGAAAAATTCTTTCTTTAGTCTTGTAGCCTCCTTCAATAACTTTAATTTTAAACCGCTTACTTACTTTGACAATTAATTTTCTAGCTAATTGAACATCTCCCACCCAAGAAAACATTTCAAAATCTCCAAAGTTTTGTGTGGAAATGACATGATCATAAAGTCTAGCTTCAAATTTTTTATTAATTTTTTTTGCTTCATCATTTAGCCATTCGATTGCTTTTTCCCCATACCCTTTTTCTACTGCAAAAGTTTCTGAGTCTTTCATAGATTAAATCCAAAATCATACTAGATGAATAATCATGTCATAAACCGTTCTCTTTTTGTTAAACAAAATCATCCAAAAATAGAATAAAAAAAGGGAATTACTCCCTATTGGAATAATTCTACTTGGGCGTCATACGGTAATGGATCAGGAATTTTAACATCACTCATTGGCGTGACTGTGACATCTCCTACCTGAGCCATTGTAAATTTAGCATCTGTGTTTTGATTTTGTACTCCCATCTGATTAAAGGCGATGGCAAATACTCCATATTCTACTGTTGGTGCATAGTGACCTCTAATGAAAACTCTAATTGGATCTTCTCCAATAATTCCAGTTCCATGTAAGGTTAATCTATGCTCATTTGCAAATCCTTTGAATTCAACATCCACTGTTCTTTGACCTACATGTAGAGTTGCTTTGGAATGTATTTTCCAAATATCTCCTCTAATATGCCATGCTTCTCCATTTAGAACCGTACTCGATTCAATTGCATGTCCTGTTATTATGGTCCATCCTGAAGCATCCCCGGAAAATGTAAGATCTGCTTGACGATCAGGTGACATCTCATGAGGTCTGATATCGGGACTTAGATCTGTTCTCAACCTGTCTTTGTACTCGTCTCGTATTTTCTCCTTGAATTTTTGAATTTTTTCATCTCTTTGTTCTCTTAATTCATTCATTTTTTCTTTGAATTGTTCTTTTCTCGTTTCATTTCCAATATCATTATTATCTGTAGAAGAATCATCTACACTAGATATCTCTGGAACATCGTTTGGTACAGTATCGTCTTGAGCAAATACTGCCGTTGATACTGGTGCCAAAGCGATTACAAGAATCAAGGCAAGTGCTGAAAGGAATTTTGCATCCTGTTTTGTGTTCATTGCCAAGTGTATAAAATAATTAATTTAAAGAGATCCGCATAAATTGCCAGTAAAAAAGCTCAGTAAAAGAGCTCAGTAAGAAAGATTAGAAATAGTTATTAGTTAATTGGAGAATTTTTAGAAAACCACCTATGAATTATTGTTTAAACTAAAATAGTGTTCACACAGTTCATGTCTTATGATTACGGTTGACTGTAGGGAAATCGAATCAATTAAAAACGAATTATTGGTTTATGTTTCTGATCAAATAGGCGCAATTCCTGCAATAAAGCTACATGAATTTATGTTATCTCCAATTGAGGATGATGATATTATTGATACAAAAGAAGTAATTACCTCAATTAAAGAATTTTTAGATTCGATTGGAGAAGGCAGAAATTTTGCCGTAATCTCTAGACAAGAAGTTATTTTAATTAAATCACTATATGGAAAAACTATTGAACGAGAACCAAAACCCTCCCACTCTATGTTCTCTTGCACCCATTGTGGTTTTGTAACTCAATATGAAGTAGAATACAACAATCATGTAAAAATTCATTATCTATGATTATTATTTTAAAAAATTAAGAGGATTATTTATAAATCCTCAGATGTTTTGTATAGTATGGACAAACCCTACTCTAGAGAAAATATATCAAAGATTTATTGTGAAAAATGTGATAAGATTTTTGATTCTAAAGAAAAATATGAGCAA
Source organism: Nitrosopumilaceae archaeon (assembly GCA_042138025.1). Lineage (GTDB taxonomy): Archaea > Thermoproteota > Nitrososphaeria > Nitrososphaerales > Nitrosopumilaceae > CSP1-1. The sequence goes on from JBHIUZ010000006.1 coordinate 13,089, forward strand.
CATTTTGTTACACACTCTTCAAATACATCCTGCGAATCTTGTCCAATTGACATGATTTTGGAAAAAATTATAGGATTCTTCAAAGGAAGAATTAAATAAATTCTACCAAGCTTGTATGTAAAAATTGGAACAAGTTTTTTAAATTATTGAGGAAGGAGTGCGATATGAAGAAAAAAGGTGTTATTTTTGGTGGAATTATAATTGCAGCAATTATTGGAATCATAGCTTCAGCTTCATTTTCACAATCTGACACTCAAACATTAAATCTGGATATGGGACGAACTCATGGTTCCATTTCAACCGCCATGGGATCGCCAATTTTAGGTTCAGAATCGGCTAAAGTAACCATTGTTGAATTTGGAGATTATCAATGTCACCAATGTTACAATTGGTTTCACAACACTAAGGATTCAATAGTTGAAAATTATATTGAAACCGGAAAAGTAAATCTAGTTTTTGTTGATTTAGCATTTCTTGGCCGTGATTCTCCAAAAGCAGCCGCTGCCTCGTATTGTGCTGAGGAACAAGGAAAATACTGGGAATATCATGACATGTTGTATAATTTTCAAGAAGGAATAGACTCTGGTTGGGCAAATTCAGAGCGTCTAAAAGCATTTGCTCAAAGTCTAGAATTAGATGAAGAATTGTTTAACAGCTGTTTTGATTCTGGTAAATTTAACAAAAGAGTCCAGTTCAATATTTCTGAAGCTAAAAAACAAGGGGCATCTGGAACTCCTACCTTTATAATCATAAATTCTGAAGGGGAGCAACAGAAATTGGTTGGTGCCCAACCTTACTCTATTTTCAAAAGTATTTTGGATTCGATGATTTAAAATGATACAAATAATTAAAATGGTATTTTCAGATTATAGATATATCGTTTTAGCATCTGCGATTTTTGTTGGCATGTTGATTCCTCTATCGATTATTTCAGAATTTATTTTTATAGAACCATACATCATTTCTCATATTCCTGGTGGAAGTGAATTAAGCTTCATCTTAATTGTAATTGTTTCTGCATTATCTGCATTAGTTCTTGCTATGAACGTTTATAGAATAAATTCAATTCGAAATACCCCCAAAAAAAAGATGGTAGGGGGAATTTTTGGCTCACTAATTGGGGCAGCTGCAGGCGCATGTAGTTGTGGACCAATAGGATTTGCAGTCATCTCTACTTTTGGCGCAGCTGGGGGAATAGCTACTGCTTTTTTAACAAACTATGAAATACCTATTAGACTTGCAGCCATTGCCATTTTGGCATTTACTTACTATACTACTACAAAATCTCTTTTCGTTGAATGTAAAATAAAAAATTAATTTTTTGGCGACTGAACCTAATTTGAAACGCACGAGATAGGACGTGGGGAAAAGATCCAGTCGCCGGATACTTTAGTTAGAAATATGTGGTCATTTCATGAATTGCTTGTGTATTCTGAACGAGCTAGGAACAAAAAACGATATTAAAAATTAATTATCCAGGAGGCGACATGTAATATTTGCCGTCTTTTTTCTTACTTGATCTTCCAAAATGAATTATTTCTAAAATTGTAAATTTTTCCATTTCAGTAAATTCGTGATTTGTAATTTTTTTCAGATAATCAATTAATTCATCAATATGAACGGGAGGCATTTTGCTCATCCATAATTTTTATGCTAAATAAAATTTTGTTGTAAAATGATGAAATTAATTAGTAATTTCTGAAATTGACCTTTTCAAAATAAAAAATCTATGAAATCTTACCAAAGAGGCAATTTTTTGAAACCCTGATGCCTATCCCCTTGGCATGTTAATTATTTTATACAATGACTGTGATCTATATTCCGATAAGGCCAAGCAAAAGTACCTCTGAGGTCGAAGAATTAAACGAAGAAGAAGAAGATTAAAATTTAATCTGTTTGAAGGATTCTTCTGAATTTTTTTCATTCCAAATTATATCTGGATGAAGAATTTTTGCTAATATCTCAATACCTGTAATTGTTCTTAAACTCGGCTTGCTAAAATATGAATTAGCATCTACTGCAAACACTTTTTGTTGTTTAACAGCTCTGAGTTTATTCCATTGGGAATTTTTTTTAAGACTCTTATCATATTCTAAAATGGTTCGATTTGTATCAAAGCCACAAGGCATAAGCACTATGAGATCCGGATCACACTGCTCTATTTCTTCAAATTTGATTCTTCTTGATTGTTGTCCTTTTGAACTGATTAAATTTATTCCTCCAGCAATTTCTACCATCTCTGGAACCCAATGCCCTGAAGTAAAAAAAGGATCCAGCCATTCTAAAGCTAATACTCTTGGTTTTTTTTCAAATTTCATACTTTGTATAAAATTAATCCGCTTTTGTAGTGATTGAATTATTTCGTTCCCTTTTTTCTCCATACTGATTTTTTTTGAAACACTTCTAATGCTATCCAAAATTCCTTGAATGTCATGTGGATCTAATGGATGAATTTCAGGTTTGCTCTTTAACATCTCGAGTGCTTTAGTAACGTGATTAGTATGCGCAGAACATACCTCGCAAGTAGCTTGAGAAATTATCAAGTCAGGTTTTGCATGTCGAAGTTTTTCTTCATCAATTTCATAAATTTCCTTTCCATTACTTACTAATTCAATTATTTTTTCATCAATTTCTTTGCTTGACATCGTTTCTGGATTAAAAACAGATCTAATTACTCTGGGTTTTGATTTTGCGTCTTCAGGGTAAAGACATTCATGTGTTACCCCAAAAACCCTATCTCCTGCTCCCAACTCATAGAGTAACTCGGTAGCACTTGGAAAAAAGGAAACGATTCTGTTAATACCCATGCCTTTTCTACTCAATTCAAACTAAAAATCATATCTTTAGTTTAGGTCAAAAATTTGTCTTAGGCAAACTAATAGCCAAATAAAATATTTGAAAAATGTGCATCGTAGCTCAAAAGAGATTAGAAAATCAATTGAGGAGAATTGGAGAGAATATATATCTAAATATGGAAATTTATTTTCTTCAAATTCTATAAGCGGATCTAGCCCGCCGTCTGTTTTTGTAGGCTCTTTTAATTATCCAAAAGTTGGGGTAGGCCCAATGGTTCCGCCTGTCCATGGTGATACCAGCCTTCTTGATATTCCTGAAAAATGGATTGGAAAAAGTCTTGAGGAAATAGTTAATTTTCGTCTAAGTCTTGTTAGAGGGGTTCAAAAGATTTCAGTTTTTGAATCAGAGGGACGGTTCATTGAGAATCTTCAAGAAGTTGCAATGTCTGCTAGTCCAATTGATTCTGAAATCGAATTTCATAAAAAAACAATTCCAATTACTTCAATTGATGGAGAAAGTGCACCATTTGGGCCAATAGGAGACATTAAAAAAGCTAAATTTTCTGGAACCTCTTCTAAAAGAGTTATTGAAGATTCTTACTATGACAAGGATCTAAAGGCAGAAGATGCTGTAGTTAAACTGTACAACTCTGGTATAGATCTTTCGCAAATCCAAAAATGTTTTAGTATTGGAATGTTTGGTAAAAAAAGAAAACTTGTACCAACAAAATGGAGTATTACTGCAACCGATGATATTATTTCAAAATCACTTGTATCGGAGATTTTAAATTATAATTTTATTGACTGTTGTAAAGTATTTTGGTTTAATCATTTAGGAAATTTATTTTCAATAATTTTATTTCCACATCGCTGGTTGTTTGAAATGGAGGAAGCTTGGTATGACGAGCAAGGGCAAATTGGATTTGGCTCAGATTTTGAAGATGCAAGGGGAATTGATCACCCACCTGCAATTGCAGGTGCATATTTTGCTGCAAAACTAGCTGTTGCAGAGTATTTATCAAAAAATAAAATTCAGGCTGCAGTTTTGGTTCTACGTGAAATTAGACCAGAGTATGCAATACCTGTAGGAGTTTGGCAAGTTCGTGAGGGGATAAGGAACGCTATGAAAAAACAACCATACATTGCTTCTAGTTTGGATGATGGTATTAATCATGCATGTATGCCTATGAGTATTAGTAAATTAGAATGGTTATCCAAAGGAGAATTATTCAAAAAAATACAACAAAAACCCATTACTGATTTTTTTTAAAAATAATTTAAAATCTTATAACAATTGTTTATTCTTAATTAAGGTGGTACCATGATGTAGGCCTAATTTATTTAATGAAACCCTTCTATTTGTTAAGGCACCAATATGTGTAGGGTCTTTGGAAATTATTTCATTAAATAGTGATATAGCCTCTTCAAACTTTTCTATTTTTGAAAGAGCAATTGCCTTGTTATACATTGAACTAATATCATTAGGAATAATAGCTAAAACTTTATCATAGCAATAGATGGCTTCTGCTCTTTTTCCCATATTATCTAAAACGTTTCCCTTGTTATACCATGCAACTATATCTTTAGGATTTTTTTTAATTGCTATATCATACCATGAAACGGCTTCCTCATATTGACCAATCTCGTCTAACATCCTAGCATTTTTCATAACATTTGCTAACTGTTCTATTGTCATTTCGTTCAAAAAACTAGAATATTTGATTTTTTTTTCTTGCCCAGCCACTAATTGTATCTGAAGTTGGGGGCTATTAAAATAAGTGGAATATTTATTGGTCATTTTTATCCGAGTATTCATTGCACAAAAACTTGATCGCAGGAATTTTGTTAATCTCTAGTCCGATCTTATTTGCTTTAGTTGCTTTTCCTGATTCGTTTAGTCTAAGCTGGAATCAAGGCAGAGGGGGTTTTTTGTTTGCATTAGCATTTATTATTGCAGAACTTGTTGGGTTGAAATTACAAATCCCCACTAAACGTCTTTTAGCTGTAATCCCTCTTGCGGCTTTAACCATCATTTACTTGGTTAGCTTGGAATATGGATTACGTGATTATATCGAAGGTGGCGCTCAAGTTTATGATGTTCAATTAATTTTTTCATGGACTTGGATGTGGGACTTTATTATAATGACATTTTTTGCAGTATCTACGCTTTTCATATTTTTTGGTAAAAAATGGATTAGAATTTCTCCTGCTGGGCCCATTTTCCTAGGAGGCAGTGCAGTTATTTTGTCTCTTGATGCATTTTTCCCTTATGACACCTTAGGCCCACTTCAATACGTCGTCCCGTATTTGGTTCAAACAAACGCATGGATAATTACTGTATTAGATCTTGGTGTGGCTACAGCTCGAGATAATTTAATGTTTTTAAAAGGAGATCATGGCCCTTTTGCCTTACAAGTTTTTTGGCCATCTGCAGGGGTTCATAGCGTAATTATCTATTCTCTTGTGATGATGGCATTTTTGCTAAAGATGAACATTAAACGAAATAGAAAAGCCATGTACTTTGTAATTGGAATTCTAGGAACAATCGGAATAAACATGATTAGAATATTTTCCCTTTCGGTATTTGCACTGAAAGTATCTACAAATGCTTCAGAATTTGAAGAATACCATTCCGTAGCAGGAGAAATAATGTTTCTCCCATGGTTGTTTATCTTTTTGCTAATAGTGACTGCCATTGAAACTAAGAGACTAAAAAAACTTCAAACCACTCAACAAACAAATAAGGAATCTAAAAAAAACTAGTAATGTCTCTTTGACCTTCTAGTTCGGTTAACTCTGAGACCTTTACTCCTAATCGTCTTATGTCTATAGTTTGATTTTCTAAGGCTTCATGTAATAGGAGTTTTGCTGTTTTTTCTAATTCTCCAAGATTTGATGTAGGGTTTTTTAACATTTTTGTTTTAGATTTGTTGGAAAGATCCGTGTGAACAAATTGAATGCCTACTGATTTGAATAATTTGTTATTTTTAATAACTGTGGAATGTAACTCTTTACACAATTCTCGTAAGACCTCTTCAAGAAAAAAATATTCTCTCGAGTCTTTTTTAAGAGTAACAATTCTACTAAATTGTATTCGTGGCTCTCTTTCCTTGACAGGTTCATCATTAATTCCTCTGACAGCATTATAGATATAAGTAGCAGTTTTTCTTCCAAACTGTTGGTTTAAAGTAAAAACATCAATAGATTTTAAATCTCCAATTGTTTTAAAATTTTTTTCAGAAAACTTTTCTGCAGTCTTTTTTCCAATCCCAGGAATTGCACTAATTTTAAGACCTTCTAAAAAATTTTCAACTTGTTCTGGTGGTACAATTGTTAATCCGTCTGGTTTTTTGTAATCAGATGCAATTTTTGATATTAACTTGTTTGGTGATATGCCAATAGAACAAGTAAGTTTTACTTGAGTTCTTAAGGAATTTTTTATTTGTTGTGCAATATGCCCTGCTCGGATAAAATCTCCATCAGTCTTTTTTGTTACATCCAAGTAGGCCTCATCTCTACCAACATACTCAAAAATATCTGCAAACTCTTTGATCACATTCATAGATTTTTCAGACATGTCTGAGTAATATTCAAAATCGGTTGGCAAAAATACCGCATCCCCTCTCTGCTCCAGTTTCTTTTTAGCTAACTTGATGGGTATTCCAGATTTTACCCCATATTTTCGAGCAATGTAATTGGCAGTTGCAATTGCTCCACTATCTCCCCCTCGGTCAGAGAATACACAAACTGCAACTGGTTTTGTTTTTAGTTCAGGAGAACGAACTTCTTCGCATTGAGCAAAAAAATAATCAAAATCTATATGAAAAACGATTCTATTATTCAACAAGTAATATTAACATGAAAACCTTATTACAATATCGAAGTCCACATAATCTAAATAGAGTTTTAATTTAGTTATGCATGTGTACCCTGTTTCAAGTGGGGATGATGGCGTTAAAATCCAACCTGAAAAAATGGAGAAGGAAAAACTCTATCATTGTGTGTTTAAAGATAAAGTTTTACTTTTTTACAAAGACGTTCAAGATGTTTTAAATTGTTATGAAATTGAAGATGCTGATATGGTCCAAAAAATTAAGAAAATATCTAACAATAATGACGTTGAAAAATTTTTAGAGGAATATATAGAACAAAAAGACCTTAAACATTAAATAAATACAAAAGTGAGATTTTTCTAGGCATTACAATGAATGACGACAAACCAACTGATGCAGAAGAAATTTTTTCTGAATTTCAGAAAAACAAGAAAGAACAAGAAAAACCTACGGAAATAATCCCTGAACCACCTTTAGAATCTGAACCACCTTTAGAATCTGAACCACCTTTAGAATCTGAACCACCTTTAGAATCTGAACCACCTTTAGAATCTGAACCACCTTTAGAATC
>JBHIUZ010000006.1:20387-57725 GCA_042138025.1 Nitrosopumilaceae archaeon
CTGAACCACCTTTAGAATCTGAACCACCTTTAGAATCTGAACCACCTTTAGAATCCCAAGATAAAAATTCAGAAAATAATCACGATGACAATGAACGAATAAGAGATGTAATTTTTGTGGGCACAAAACCAATCATGACTTATGTAACTGCAACTTTGACCCAACTATCAAATCAAAAAACTGTAACAATTAAAGCAAGAGGTAAAAGAATTACTCAGGCAGTTGATGTTTCACAAATGATAGTAAAACGAATGGATTCTGTCGGTTATGTGGTTAGTGCAGTTAGAATCGCATCTGATTCACTAACTTCTCAGGATGGGAGATTGCGAAATGTTTCAACCATTGAAATTGATATCACAAAAACCTAAAAAAATTATTCTTCTTGGTATTGTTGGAATTTCATTTGTAGGTATAATTCTAAGCTCAGGCGAACTAAATTCATGCGGAATCCAGCATGTTTCGTTATTAAACGACATCAAGACATTTGAACAAAATGAGGATCCTGAATTCTGTGAAAAAACAGTAAATAAAATCTTAAATTTTAATGAACAATGTGAGCCATATATTGAAATTTTAGATTGTGGTTAAATAATTTCGTTAGTTAAAAACATAATTCCAAAATAAATCAAAATAACACTCAAACCAACTAATAAAAATTTAAAACTTGAATTGGATAGAATTTTTGAAATTCTTGATGATACTAATGCAGTACCTGTAAGCCATACATAGTCCATCCAAATATGTAACAAAAACATAATCAAAATTCCCCAGAATGGCCAAATAATTAACGAGTCTGAAATCAGCTTAAAACCTATTGTTAACCACCAAATTATAAAAAATGGATTTAAACCGCTGAAAATAATTCCCGTAATGAAAGGTCCATACTTTGGTTTATCAATTGATTCAAATCTATTCTTGAAAACCTGTTTTAACTGAAATCCAGCAAAAACAAAAAGTCCTAATGCTCCAACTATTGTAATATATGTTCTAAACTCTGGAAAAGTTTCTAAAGAAAAAACACCAATTCCTAGAAGTATGACAAGAGGAAATTCTACTACTGTATGACCATATGCAATCTTTAGCCCTGCTCTTGCTCCCCCTTTTAGACCGTAGAAAATGTTTGCTGCAAATAATGGGCCTGGAGACATTACCCCTGAAGCGGAAATTACAATTACAGCTATGGCAAATCCGAGAATTTGTTCCATAAAGTTCTAAAATTATCTATACATAGAATCTGTAAGATTCCTTGTTTCTTGATCAGTTTCTTTAATCTCTTTTTCTGCTGTTTCAGCATCCTTTTGTAATGATTCGATGTTGCATGAAACACCTGGAACTAATTTAGCCATTGCCATACATAATTCTACACTGGCTTTAAAATCAGGCCCTGTGTCTTTTGCGTTAAACAAAATCACCGCTACATCTTGACTACTTAACATCCCTTCATTTAATAGCGCACCAGGAATTCCTGGAATTGTACCATGTTGTAGCACTGAAAACCCAGCTGCTTTTAATTTAGTTTTAGTAGAATCAGTACTTCCTGCAGCTACTTCTTGTTTTCCTTCTTTAGTCGTTTTTACTGCAACACTACTTACTACAAGTGAACATTTGTGTTTTTTTGCCCAATCTAACATTTTTTTTGCCATGATTCGGTGTAATGATTCATGTAAGGTTAGATATGAAGAAAATACTGCAACTTTAAGTTCTTCATTTACAAAAATTCTCGTTGGAAAATTTGGTACCCCATCCTTAATTATACTGACAGGAGGAAAACTATCTGAATCTATTACCCCTCCCAACTTAAATTGAGATGTATGAATTAATGATTCTGTTGCAATAGCACTAGTGAAGCCAATTGATGGAAATCCGTCAACTAGAAATCCACCTTCGATATTGATAGGTTTGATTTCTTTGATTATAATGTTAGGAGGCTCATTCATAATTTAATTGATATTTTAATGCATAATAGTTTTTTTACAAATTAGTGTCTAGTTTTGCAAGTAGAGCTGAATACAGGAAAGGAAGTATTGTAGTCATTTCTGCATGTATGGTAGTTTGTTTAGCATTTCTTGTCACTTTTCCCCACGAAATTGCCTCTCGAACAAGTGCCCCACTTAGACTGCCATCAAATTCTTGTGCAGTAGTGATATAGACTGCATAATCCATTCCCTCTCGATACTGATTCCACCACATCGTGTGATGTTTTGAAATCCCTCCCCCTAGCATTAGAGCTCCCGATTTTTTTGCTTTAAAAATTAATTCGGATAGAATTTCTGCATCAGATATGATATTTAATTTAAAATCTGGATGTTTTTGAGTGAACATCCATACTTGACTTCCTACGGCTCCATCGACAATTCCCGGAACAATTACAGGAATATTATTTTTGTATGCCCAATAAAGAAATGAATTGTTTCCAAGATGTTTGCCAATAATTTTTGTTAAATCTGCTGTAGAAATCTCTCTAATGCCTGCTTTGTATGATTCTTCCAAAAACGATTGTATTTTTTTTTCTATTAAAGGCCCATAACTTTTTAGGGGAACTAGAACATTTCCCAATCGGTGCATATTCTGTTTTGTTAGCTCTTTATCATCTATTGTAAAAGATCCTTCTTTATAATTTGAATAATATCTTGCAATATCGTGATCCAAAGCACCGCATGTGGTAATCATTACATCAAACCAATTATTTTTAATCATATCTTTTATAATTCCACGTAATCCCGTTGACATAACCGCAGCAACACATGACAAAAATCTTATACATTTTTTATCAGAAATCATTTCAGATAAAATACTCAAACCCTCAGCAACATTCGTTGATTCGAATCCCCCAGATTGTTGTAATTGTTGAAAAATGTTTTCAACAGTTGTCTCTTTTGTTATAGAAATATCTTTGACTGGTCTTCCTGCTTTAATCATATCATCAAAACAAAAATTGGGTTATAAAATTCTGCCTTACAATATCGGTATTAAAAGAATAAAACAACACAATTGTAGGAAACTTTAAAACAAGTCCAAAGAGAAAAAAATCGGATGGGCAATAAAATCAAGGTAGGCCTAATAGGAATTGGTAATTGTTTTTCTGGTTTAATTCAGGGAATTGAATACTATGCTCAAAATCCTTCTCAAGAAGTAATAGGTATTATCCACGATAAGATTGGAGACTTTTCAATTCATGATATAGAATTCGTTGTAGGATTTGACGTAGGTGATAATAAAATTGGAAAGACAATCAACGAGGCAATTTATGAATCACCAAATATGGTTAATTGGATTCCTAAAGAAAAAATGCCTAAAACATCCGCCAGGGTTTATGAAAGTCCTATTTTGGATGGCGTGGGTATATGGGTAGAAAATAAAATTAATCCAATTCAAAATCCTAAAACAGAACAACAACTATCTACTGAAATAAAAAATGTAATAAAAGAAACTGGAGTCGAAATCCTTGTTTCTTATCTACCTGTTGGTTCAGAAAAGGTTACACAGTTTTGGGCACAAATGTGTCTTGACACAAACTGTGCATTTGTAAATTGCATTCCATCATTTATTGCATCAGATGATGAGTGGGGAAAGAAATTTGCTGAAAAAAATCTGCCTGTTGTTGGGGATGATATTAAAGGTCAAGTTGGTGCTACAATTGTACACAGAACACTTGCTCGATTATGTGATGACAGAGGAACAAAAATTGAAAAGACATACCAAATAAACGTGGGTGGTAACACAGATTTTTTGAATATGAAAGAACAAGACCGTTTAGTTAGTAAAAGAATTTCTAAAACTGAAAGTGTACAAAGCCAATTATCTGAACGCTTAGCAGATGATCAAATCTATGTAGGGCCATCTGACTTTATTCCATTTTTAGGAAATACAAAACTAATGTTTATGAGAATTGAAGGACGACAATGGGCCAACATTCCTTATAACATGGAGGTTAGATTAGAAGTTGATGACAAAGCCAATTCGGCTGGAATAGTTATCGATGCATTACGTTTAGCAAAACTTGCATTAGATAGAGGTATTGGAGGTCCTGTAATCCCAGCATGTGCATATTTAATGAAACATCCTCCAAAACAAATGCGCGACTCTGACGCTAAAAATGAAATAGAACAGTTCATAAAATGATATATTTTTAAGAAAATTTTCTTGAATCGGAAAACCTTATTTTTCTGCTTTTTTTATTTTTTCTCAAATCAAATTCTTTAATTCTAGATTTTTCCCCTATGGGTTCTGTTTCTTTTATTGGAAGAACTATTCCTTCATCTTCTACTAGATCCACAATGATACTTTTTCCTCCATAAAGTGAGTTTTCAACATTTGATGCAAGAATTGGAACTCTATTTTCTAAAGATCTTACTTGAACGTATAACTGCCATGGGCGAATCCCTCTTTTGACTATTCTACTAGGCGAAAAAAGTACCTCTGCCCCCTTTTTTACTAGAGAATTTGCCACCTTTGGAAAAACCATATCATAGCAAATAATTATGCCAAATTTGCAATTTGTTTGGAAAACTTTTGCCTCTCTTCCTGGTTTGACCGTCTTTTGTTCATAATCAAAGGGATGGATTTTCTCCTGGGTGCCTATGATTTCTCCTTTAGGCCCAATCACTGGAGCAGAAATCGCCATTCTGTATTTTTTTCGTTCATAAAAAGCTCCTGGGATAATAGTCATAGAGTACTCTCTTGCAATTTTTTTAAAATCAGAAAATTCTCTATCAAAGTCAGAAATTCTATTATTATTAAGCCATTGTTCTGGGAGTGTGACTATATCAGCTTCCCTTTTACCCACTGATTTTAAATGTCGAGAAATTTTTTCCAATGCTTGTACATTTGATGAATAAGTTCGTGTTTGAACTAACCCCAGTTTTACCATAATTAATTACGTACTAATAGGTAATTATACATAGGCGTAAATTCTTGGAGTTTGAGAAATAATTACAATTATTCTAGTTCATAGTCAACTAAACTTGTTCGAATTCAATTATTCAGGTCGCATTGAAAATCAAGATATTGGTATATATCACCAAAGTCGAAATGTTTGGTTTCAAATCGTTTGGATTTAAAAATACTACTGTTGATTTTCAACCTGGGTTAGTTTCGATATCTGGTCCAAATGGTTCAGGTAAAAGCAATATTTTAGATGCAATAATTTTTGCCCTTGGAGAAAATCGACCCAAAGTAATGAGAGTCGACAAGCTACGATCCTTAATTCATGATATTCAAGGTGAACGTCGTGGACCAAAAATGACAAGGGTAAGCGTACATTTGGATAATTCTGATAGAAAGATCCCTGTAGATGCAGACGCTCTTACAATAACAAGGGAGATGGACGATAAAGGCGAAAATCTATACTTTATTGATAAAAAAAAGACGCATAGAACACATATTTTAGATCTACTAAATATTGCAAACGCTGGTTTAAACCAATTAAATAATGTCCAGCAAGGTACTGTTACCCGAATTTCTGAATTTTCATCGGAGGAAAAAAGACAATCAATTGAAGATCTTATAGGGCTGTCAGATTTTGATGATAAAAAAAGCGAATCAGTAAAACAACTTGATGAGGCTGATCGAAGATTAGAAATTGCTCTAGCGAAAATGGGTGAAATTAAAAAGAGAATTGACGAACTAGAAGAAGAAAGAAATCAGCAACTTAGGAATGATTTTCTTACTAAGGAGATTAACCGATTCAATGCTATAGATTCTGCTAATAAACTAAAGGCTCTCAAAATAACTAAACTATCAAAAGAACGAAATTTACATGCATTAACTTCTGAAATCAAAAAATTTGAGGAAGAACGTATGACATTTAGAAAAGAAATCAGTGAATTAGAATCTCAAAAAAAGAAATTCATGGATGAAGTTAATGCTTACAATCAAGCTAAAGCCACTATTGATTCTCAACTTACTGAATCAATTCAAAAATCAGAAATTGAAAAAAGTGAAATAAACACTTCAAAGAAAAGATTTGATTACATTCAATCTAGATTACCTGAAATAAAATTAGAGCTAGAAAAATTACAAGAAGAACGCGGCTACATAGATTTAACCATTAATCAAATTCGTGGCTCTATACAACAAATCAACGATGAAAGAAAAAAAATTAACGATGAAGTACGAACGATTGATTCTGAATTAAGTAAAGTTAGGCGAGAACAATCTGAAATTTCAATTAAAAAACTTGAAACTGATCATAAAATTAAAAATCTTAACAAAAAATTAAATGCAGCAAAACTATCATTATCCAAATTCAAATCAGAGAAAAATGATATCGAGAATAAAATTAACAGTAATTTAGAAAAAAATAATAATTTTTCCACACAATCACAAAACCTTGAACGTTTAAAACAAAAACTTGAAACAATTAAAACAAATCATAAGGCCACAATTGATGAACTTGAATCTAGAATCAATAAACTAAATCAACAACGAGAAAAATTCTCAAAAGATATTGACGATGTAAGTACAATTTTAGAAAAAGCAACGCAAAGTACTGCAAGATATGAAACAAAGATCAATTTAGTTAAAAGTGTGATGCATGAAGATTATTCAATTTCACAATTAAAAACAGATTCTGATGCACTTGGTATACAGGGGTTAGTGTATGAAATACTTTCATGGGATAAAGAATATGAACGTGCAGTTCTGGCTGTTTGCTCTGATTTGATCAAAGCAATTATTGTAAAAGATTTTTCAACATTACTTGATCTGGCTGACTTTGTTCGTGCTAAAAATTTACCAAAATTAAAAATAATTCCCCTTGAAGCCATTCCTAAGCTAACTACAATTGCACCTAAAGATCCAAAAATAATTGGAATACTTTCTGATTTTGTCAAATGTGATAGTAAATTTTCAGCACTCAAAACTTTTCTATTTGGAAATGCAGTTTTAGTAAAATCAAGAGAAGACGCTATAAGAATCTCTAAATCTGGCTTCAAAACAGTAACTATAGAAGGAGAATTTTTTGAAGCCAGAGGAAGTTCTGTTATAGTTGATTTTAATTCAAAAATTTCAAAATTAACAAAAATTATTACAATGAGTTCTTCAGTAGATGGCCTAAATCGCTCAATCAGCTTGTTAAGAAAATATATCCAAAATAAAAAATATAAACTAAAACAAATAGATACAAGACTAAAAAATTATAATGAAAGATTATCGATTTCAGAAACTGGTCTAGCAACTACTCAAAATAATTATAATGATCTGAAAACAAAAATTTCATCTAGTAATACCATGAAGGGGCAGATTGCCTCAAGAAATTCATTCTTGACACGAAAATTGGAACATTTAGAAACAGAAATAGTAAAACAAGAATCACTTGTTGCATCATTAAATCAACGAATAAAAATAGTTTCAGAAAACTTTTCAGATCCAAGACAGATTAGAATTGCACAAGAACTTTCTCGACTAAATGAAAAAAAATCCTCTATCACCACTAGACAATCAAATATTGTATCTGAATTAAAAGATAAAGAATCAGAACTTGCAAAATATGTTGCTCAAGAAACTGCAGAAAAATCAAAATCAAAAAATCTCCATGAAGAACATACTGGATTAAATCAAGAAAGACATGAATTAGAATCTAAACTACGTACATTGGAAAAAGAATATGAAATCACCAATGAGAATTTAATAAAACTTCGAGAAAAAGAACAAGAACTTATTTCTACATCCGGTAGTTCAGTGTCTCAGGTAAATGAATTTGATTCAAAATTACACGAACTACGTGATAAAGAACATACTCTTAACAAAGAAATTAATTCAAGAGAAAGACAATCTGACACTCTTGTTAGGGATCTAAAAGAACTCTCAGACAATGAATCTCAGATTCAAAAATTAATATCCAATTACGGATTCACCGAATCAATTGAAACCTTTGAAACTGAAAATATTCTAAAGTCACTATCAAGTGAGCAACGTGTACTTTCTGAATCAATTAATCGTAAAGCCGCAGAACAATATGTTGATTTGGCAACGGGTTATCGTTCAATGTCTACTAGGAAAAATGAGCTGGAAGAAGAGCGAAATTCCATTGTTAAATTTATTGAAGAGATTGAGAAGGACAAGCGACAAACTTTCCTTGATGCATTTGATATTGTGGATAAGGAAATTCGCTTAATTTTCTCCAAAATGACAGGTGGAAATGCATGGCTAGAACTTGAAAATGAGGATGATATCTTCTCATCAGGAATTACATATATGATACAATTCCCAAACAAACCAAAGCGAACTTCTACCTCGATAAGTGGAGGTGAGAAGACCTTAGCAGCAGTTGTTTTTGTATTGGCTTTACAGAAACTCAAACCTTCTCCATTTTATCTATTTGATGAAGTGGACGCACACTTGGATGCCCCTAACTCTGAAAAACTCTCAAAGATTATAGAAGAAAGATCTAAAGGAAGTCAGTTCCTTATGGTGTCCTTAAAAGACTCCGTTGTAGAAAAAGCCAAACTGATTTACGGGGTATTCCCTAAAAATGGTGTCTCACAAATAGTTACTTACAAAGATAAGCGATTACCTTCAATGACCACATGATTAATCTTAAATACAAAATCGGTAATGTATATCAGTGCTAATTGACATCCTCGCTTGCTGGGGAAAACAAGACAAGCTTGAGTTGAGGTCAGTTAGTGTTTTCCCCTTTTGATTCTAATCTAGTTTAACAAAACATGCAACATCTCTTTGTTTTCCAATGGTTTCCAAAGGAGGTTCATCCTTACATTGTTCAATTGCATATGGACATCGTGCCCTAAATCTACATCCATCATACACATCTATTTCAAGAGGTTCATTAATTCGTATTACTTTTTGTTTATGTAGATTATCTGGGTTGGGTTCTGATAATGCATCAATTAAGGCTTGAGTGTAAGGATGCTTTGGGTGTAATAATACATCATCTATTGGCCCCATCTCAACAATTTTTCCTAAATATAAAACTGCAATTCTATTTCCAAAATGCCTTGCAGTTGCCAAGTCATGGGTAATGTAGATAAATGAAATGTTGTATTTTTTTTGAAGTTCTGCCATTAATTCTAACACTTCGGCACGGATAGATACATCAAGCATTGAAACAGGCTCATCTGCAATGATGACTTTAGGTTTTAGTACAAGTGCTCTTGCTAAAACAATTCTTTGACGTTGCCCTCCTGATAACGCATGTGGAAATTTTTTTGCAATTTCTTCAGCTGGTTCTAATCTAACTTCACGTAAAGCATCAAGAACTCTTTTTTGTCTTTCTTCATTATTGCCCATTTTGTGAATTTCTAAAGGTTCTGACACAATATCAAAAACTCTCATTCGAGGATTTATTGAATCATAGGGATCTTGATGTACCATTTGACACGACATTCTAATTTTAGTTAAACTTTTAGAATCATTACCAATTTCTTCGTTATCATAAATTATTTTCCCAGAATTTGCTTCAATTGCCTTCATAATCAATCTTGCAATAGTTGATTTTCCAGATCCCGATTCTCCAGCAAGTACAAAAACTTCACCCTCTGAAACCGAAAAAGATACGTCATCTACAGCTCTTACTATGGATGACTTTGAACTAAACATCCCCTTTTTAACAAAATGTTTTGTGAGGTGTTCTACCTTAAGAATATCGCTCATCAATATGGGATAAAGCATTTATGTATAAAAACCGGGCCGTAACACAAATGAGCACAAAAACACTTCAAAACTCATTAGGATACAGACATTTTGAAATAAATTCAAGATTACGTTATTTTAAACCAGAATCTGCTAAATCTAAACGAACTTTTGCACAAGAAATTTCTTATAGTCTAAATCAAAATAAAAAATCAATTAGCCCAAAATTTTTCTATGATATAAAGGGTTCTGAATTATTTGACGAAATTTGTGATTTGCCTGAATATTATTTAACAAAAATCGAAACTAACCTTCTAAAAAAAATTGGTAGTGAATTAGAAAAATTTGTTTTAGATGATATGAGATTAGTTGAGCTTGGAAGTGGTTCTGCGGTAAAAACAAGATTACTTTTAGATATACTAACTAATATTCAAAATAAAACCGAGTATTTCCCAATAGACATATCTGATATCTTACAGGAAAGCTCTCAGAAATTACTAGAAGATTATGAACATCTATCCATCACTGGAATTATTGATACTTATGAAGGTGGATTAGAGTTTGTTGAAAAGTTTGATGATACTCCAAATTTGATAGCATTTTTAGGTTCTAGCTTTGGAAACTTTTCTCCAGAATTTGGTTTTGCATTTTTACAAAAAATTTCATCAATTATGAAAAAAGACGATCTGTTTTTTATTGGATTGGATCTAGTAAAAGATAAAAAAGTTTTAGAGAATGCATACGATGACTCTCAAGGTGTAACTGCTAACTTTAACCTTAATGTCTTATCTCGAATAAATAATGAGTTACATGCTAACTTCGATCTATCTCAATTTGCCCATCATTCATTATATAATGAACAAGAACAAAGAATTGAGATGTATTTGCGTTCACTTGAAGATCAAAAAGTAGTAATTAAAAAAGCAGATTTAGAAGTAGATTTTCAAAAAAATGAGTTAATTCATACTGAGAATTCTTATAAATATTCAATTCCTCAAATTGAAAAGATGATGTATAAAGCTCGATTAAAAATAAAAAGAATCTGGCAAGACACTAACAAACCATATGCAGTGTTTTTGGCTTCAAAAAATTAAACATCTTGAGCACATCTAAAACCTGAAAATAACCATCTTTCATCTAATCTAAAAAAATTCCTATAACTTCCTCTAATTGACATTCGTGGTGTACCAAAGGATCCTCCTCGTAACACCTTCTGATTCGTAAACCACTTGTCATTATATTCAGAAAATCCTGTTTTAAAACCAGGATATCCAACAAATTCAGACGATGTCCATTCCCAGACATCTCCAATCATTTGCTGGCACCCATAACTACTTTGACCTTCAGGATAAGACCCAATTTCAGTTGTATTCCATAGATAAGATTCTAAAAGATTAGAATTTTTTTCAGTTGGTGATTCATTTCCCCAAGGAAAAATTGTTTTTCTCATCTTTTCTTCATTCCAACACGCAGCTTTTTCCCATTCTGCTTCTGATGGAAGTCTTTTTCCTGCCCATCTACAATAAGCATCTGCTTCGTAAAAGCTTACATGGCAAACAGGTTGATTGGGATTAATCTTTCTTTTTCCAAGAAAATCTCTTATCCACCATCGCTCATTTTCCTTTTCCCAATACATTGGTGCATGCCAATTATTTTTTTTAACTGCATCCCATCCATCTGATAACCAGTATTTGAAATCATTGTATCCACCATCTTCTATGAAACTTAAGTACTGCCCATTTGTTACAGGGAATGCATCGATTCTATAATCATTTAGAAATACTTTGTGCTCAGGAAGTTCAATGTCATAACAAAAACCATCTCCATGATATCCCATTGTGTATAATCCCCCTCGGATATCTACTGATTTAGGTTCTACTTTAGATGCAATAGGCGGTGCATTTTTTTTCACAGGTCTATATTCATCAGCAAGCAGGTGTTGAAGATCATACACAAGTAGTTCCTGATGCTGACATTCATGATTCATACCCATTGTAAACAACTGTTTAGATTTATTTGAAATTGGATTTTTTTCAAGAAATCTAGTAACAAGTTGATTAACTATTTGAAAATACTCAAAAATTTGTTTAACTGTAGGTCTTGACATAACTCCTCTTTTTCCTTTATCATGTGGTTCACCAAACTGATGATAATACGAATTTAGATATTCAGAAAAATCTTGTGAATAGAATTCATATTCTGTATTTAATTTACTTAAAATGACTTCGTAAAGCCAACTCACATGGCCTAAATGCCATTTTGGTGGGCTCATATAATACGCTGTTTGTACTACAAAATCATCCATTTCAAGAGTTTTAACTAATTCTAAGGTTCTAGACCGAGTCTCATTAAATGAACTCAAAATGCTTTTAGATTCTGGTTCAGTTATCGCAGTCATTAATAATTACAATCAAAATTATGTGCGTTTTATGTTTTCTGCTAAATCTCTACTAGTACCCTCGAGCAAAAATTGGTGTACACGTACTAGATTTACCACATTTAACACATTTTCCCACATCATTTTTATCATCAAAGGGAATTACTCGAATTTCAGCTCCTGTTTCATCCTTTATTTTTTCTTCACAATTTTCATCTCCACACCATGGGGCATATAGAAAACCTCCTTTTTCTAATTCCTCTTTAAATTTATTAAAATCATCGATAGTGATACTTCTATCTTTAAGAATTTTTTTAGCTGCATCAAACATTTCTGTTTGAATTTTTTCTAAAATGCTTTTAATTTCATCGTTAATCTTTGCTATGGCAAGATCTGTTTTTTCATGATTATGTCTAGTAACAATAACAACTTTCTTCTTTGCTACATCTTTTGGTCCAATTTCAATTCGTAAAGGAATTCCTCTTAGTTCCCAATCATGAAACTTGAATCCAGGAGTTAACTCACTTCTTTTATCAACATGAACACGAATTTTTTTATCAAGTAATATTTTTTCAATTTGATTTGCATTCTCTATAACTTTTTTAGAATCCTCATCAGAATAATAAATCGGAACTATAACTACTTGAATTGGTGAAACTTTTGGTGGTAATACTAGGCCCTTATTGTCTCCATGCACCATGATCATTCCGCCAATTAATCTCCATGACACCCCCCATGATGTTTGCCAAGCATAATTTTCAATATTATCTTTATCTGAATATTTTACATCAAATGGTTTGGCAAAGTTTTGTCCCAAAAAATGTGATGTTCCCATTTGTAGTGCTTTTCCATCAGGCATGAGTGATTCCATGGTAGTAGTGTACACTGCTCCAACAAATTTTTCTTTCTCACTTTTTTTCCCAGTAATGACTGGAATGGCTAGCTCATCCTCGACTATGTTTTTATAAATTTCTAAAATTGTTAAAACCTCTTTTTCTGCTTCTTCTGCGCTTATGTGAACTGTATGCCCTTCCTGCCACAAGAACTCTGAATTTCTTAGAAAAGGTTTTGTTGCTTTAATTTCAGCTCTTAACGCAGTATTCCAAAAATTAATTTTTAGAGGTAAATCTCGCCAACTCTTTATCCATTTTGAATACATTGAATATGCTAGGGTTTCAGATGTTGGACGTAAAGCCAGTCTATCGCCTATTTCATTATTGCCTGAATGAGTTACCCAAAAAGCTTCTGGATTAAATCCAGCGAAATGTTTCTTTTCTTTGCCTAATAGAGATTCAGGGATTAATACAGGTAAAAATCCGTTTCTTATTCCTTCTTTTGAAAATTTTTTATCTAAAGCCGATTTAATAGATTCCCAAATGGAATATCCGTCAGGTCTTAAAACAATTAATCCTTTTACTGGAGCATAATCTGCCAGTTCAGCTTTTAGAACTACCTGAGTATACCATTCACTAAAATTATCATTTTTTGTTACAGTGATTCCGATGTCTTTACTCAATTTACAATTTGAACAGAATCTTTACTAATGAGCTTTTCTTGCTAAAGGGCGTCGCCTTTACAAAGAACTTTGCCCATCACTCTGCTTTGGAAATTTGGACACACAAAACACTGTATAAAATGAATATCTGCTTTAAGGACAGGACACTCAACGTACTCTGTTTTCATTTTTTTGAGCATTTTTGGACTAACTCCCTTTAGTTTTAATTTCCCTTTTTCATCCATCATTCCAGATTGCTTTAATTCAGTTTTTACATCGTCAGGAATTTTTTGACGTTTATCTGTAGTTTTAATCTCAACTTCATATTTGTGCTCTAGTTCTTCTACCATGCTGTTGTAGGATATGATATTCGATTTATTAATAGATGTTGGCGATCAAAAACTTCTTAAACTTTAATATATTCTAATTTTAGCTCAAATGCAGAAAGTAATTGCTGGTAATTTTTGATGTAGAAGGAGTTCTTTTTGATGCTGAATATTTGCCAATTCTTGCTGAAAAGTTAAACAAAGAAAAAGAAATTTGGGAAATTACAAAAAAAGGTATCCAGGGAGAAATTAACTGGGAAAATGGCTTGAAAACTAGAATTGATTTGCTTAAAGGAATTGATTTTAAAACTTGTAAAGATGTAGCTGACTCTTTACCAATTATGACTGGAGCAAGAGAAGCATGCAGTGCATTAAAACAGGCTGGATGGAAACTGATGGCTGTATCAGGAGGATTTACAATTATGACTGATAGACTAAAAGAAGAATTGAATTTAGATTATGTTTATTCTAATGAGCTTAAATTCTCTAACGGTAAACTTGATGGTGTAAATATTGTTGTAGATTCTGATAAAGCCAAATCTGCTCGAATTAAAATTGACGAATGGAAAGTGAAAAAAGAAGATATAGTTGTTGTAGTAGATGGCGCAAATGATATTAAATTATTTGATATCTGTGGTCTAGGAATCGCTTTTAGGGCCCAGGATTTAGTAAAAGATTTAGCTACAGTCACCTTGGATGAAAAAAATCTTGTAAAAATTATTGACATAATTAACGAACACTATCATTTACAATTAGAATCTCCAACTATTGCCTAAACTAGATTTGATTTTATCTATTGAAAATACTCTTAAGTAAAGATCTCATTAATTATTTTCATGTCGCTTGAAATTTTTCCAATTCAAATAAACAAGGAAATCAATAGAGATGAAAAAATCGCCGAATTAATATTGTCATCCTCAAAGCAAAAAATACAAGATGGAGATATTTTTGTTATCTCGCAAAAAATTATATCAAAACAAGAAGGTAGGATAGTAAACCTTTCAGATGTTTTTCCATCAGAACTTGCAGTTGGATTAGGTAGAGAATACAACAAAGATCCAAAACTTATTGAAGCAATTCTTTCTGAATCAAAAAGAATAGTTAGAATGTATAATGATATACTAATTGTAGAAACACATCATGGATTCATCTGTGCAAATGCAGGAGTCGATGAAAGTAATGTTGAAAATGGCTATGCAACATTACTTCCAATTGATCCAGATAAATCTGCATTTGAAATACAAACTAAACTTCAAGAAAAAACTAAAAAAAAAGTAGCAGTAATTATATCAGATACGTTCGGTAGAGCTTTTAGGATGGGTCAGACAGATGTGGCAATTGGAATTGCAGGAATTGAACCCATACTTGATTATGCAGGAACCAAAGATAATTTTGGAAGAACTCTACGCGTAACATCTATTGCCATATCAGACGAAATCTGTTCTGCAGCAGAACTCGTTATGGGAAAAACAAAAAATTGTCCTGTGGCAATTATACGTAATTACAAATACAAACAAAAAGATTCATCAATTAATCCAATTATACGTCCTAAACATGAAGATTTATTTCGTTAATTTTTTTTAAATTAGTTTAAGATAACTATTATAATATCAACAATAATATGCAACTTACCATGTCGCTACGAGCTGAATTACATTGTCATAATGTATTTTCAAATTTTCATTTAGGTGCTAAGGAACCACCTTACGATTGTAATGTTACCTTCAGAGATCAATTGGAAAAATGTAAAGAACTAGATCTTCGGGTACTGTTTGTTACCAATCATAACACACTTGATGGATATTCACAAATTCTGAAATACAAAAATAATCATCAGAAATTTAAAAATATTCAAATTTATCCTGCTGAAGAAATATCTACTGATACTGATGCTCATATAATTGCATATGGAATACAAGACGAGATTAAACCAGGCCTTTCTATAGAGGAAATAATAGATGAGATAAAAAAACAAAATGGTATTTCTTCTGCTCCCCATCCCTTTGGTTTAGTAGATGCCTTAAGAGAAAAAGCAAAAGAATGTGATATGATCGAAGTATTCAACAGCAACAACGTTGATGTTGTTTCAAATGTTAAAGCTAATGAATTTGCTCTGAAAAATAATATGATCCAAGTATCAGGGAGTGATTCGCATGTACATTCTACCATAGGTAGATGCGTAAATGTAATTGATTCAGAAAATACTCTTGATGATGTTTTGTCAGCAATGCAGCATAATAAAATCCAAATCCTAAACACTGGATATACACTTAGTCACGAAGCACTAGAACACTTAAAATTTAAAATTGATAATTCTAAAGAGTATATTTTTGATTATGTAAAAACACACCATCCCAATTCTGTTTGGTTATTTTCATTTTTGTTGAAAATGTATAATTTGGATCATGATAGTTATTTGTGGAATATGTTCTACAAGATTGCAGTTTATTTTTTAAAGAGACTTTCATACAAAATTAATTTTAAAAGATTAGATTCAGATTTCATGAATGAAAGAAACCCCTTTACAATTTTTAGAAATTCATTATGAGAAATTTTACCTTAGGCAAAACTAATTTTTAGAATTAATTAGTTAGATAATTATGAAAATGCTAAATAGATTTTAATATGACAAAACATGATCATTAAAATAGGTGACTTGAAATTTCAGATTCTAATTCTACAAAGCTAGATGCAACTGGCTTATTTTGCCCTGAACCGGTATTTCGTACAAAGATTGCAATAGAAAAAATGCAAGTAGGAGAAACTCTCACAGTACTTGCAGATGATCCTGCATCCGAAGATGATATTTCAAGATGGGTTAACAGAAATGGTCATGAATTGGTAAGTATGAATAAAAATGACAATGTTCTAGAATTTACCATTAAAAAGGTGAAATAATACGTGGCAACAAAAGTAGAGTCAGATATATCTATAATTAATCAAATTGGTAATACGCCACTTGTTCCACTTGATTCACTATCAAAAGATAATGTAAAGTATTTTGCAAAACTTGAAGGGCATAATCCTTTTGGTTCAGTTAAAGATAGAGCAGCATTATGGATGATTAAAGACGCTGAAGAAAAAGGAATCTTAAAAAAGAATCAAAGTATAATCATCGAACCAACCTCCGGAAATACTGGAATTGCTCTTGCTGGAATTGCTAAACTATTGGGTTATGGAATAGAAATAGTAATTCCAGAAAAAGCAAGTAATGAAACCAAAAAAATTATTGAGGCTCTTGGCGCAAAATTATATGAAACAAGTGATGATTTATGTCCTAAGGTTGGTTCAGGTACAGATCAAAGTATAGCCCTTGCAACTTCAATTGCATCATCTAGACCTGAGACATATTATTCTCCTAATCAATATGCTAATGAAGCAAATTTTATGGGACACTACAAAGGTACAGGCCCAGAAATATGGGAACAGACTGGAGGTAAAGTTACTCACTTTTTTACGGGAGTAGGAACCGGAGGAACTATTACTGGTATTGGAACGTATCTTAAAGAAAAAAATCCTGAAATTAAAATTATTGGATGCCAGCCACAACAGAATCACCTAATTCAAGGATGGAGAAATTTTGAAGAATCGGCAAAGCCTGATTTGTTTCTCAAAAGAGAAAATATTGTTGATGATTGGGTATCTGTTACGAATGATGAAGCATTTGGAGTAGTAAAAGAAGTATTTAAAAAAGATGGACTTTTGATTAGCCCATCTTCAGCTGCTGTATATGCATCAATGAAAAAATACTCCATTGATACTGGTCATGTTGTTGGAATCTTTGCAGATGATGGGCGAAAATTCAAAAGTGTTTATGCCCAACAAAATGTTATGAGTGAAGAGGAATTTGAAAAAGATCTAAAAACTGCAAAATATCTATCTAAAATAGCTTACATGTAATTTTTTCTTATCTTGTTTGGATTTTAGCAATCATCGTATTTAATGAAAAAGGTTTCTGTAAAACCTCGACTGCTCCATTTAACATACCTGGGGCACTTAAGATGGAATTAATATTATAAGCGGAGGCAAAAATTATCCTTTGATTTGGGCATCTTTCTAAAATCTCTTTAACTGCTTCAGCACCACTCTTTTTTGGCATATTATTATCAATTAGTACAACATCAAATGGGCCTGATTCTATAGATTCTGTATCAAGTGCTAAAAACGCTTCATCATATTTTTTCATACACTCTTCCCCATCTTGAGCCAAAGTTACGGTATAGCCATTTTTTTCAAGAACATGTTTGTATTGCTGAATTGTGAAAAGATTATCTTCTGCTACTAAAACCTTCAAGATTATTTTCCTCAGGGATAATTCCAAACAATTGAGTTTAACATTGAGTTTGTTTGAACTAAACAAACATCATTTTCTCGTAGAAATTGCTATTTCTGATGAATTTGAAACTATATTTTTTTGAGAAATTGGAATTGTAAATTCAAAACTTGCCCCCTCATCAAAGTTATTTTTAGCTAATATTCTTCCATTATGCGCCTCGACTATTCCTTTACACAAAAATAATCCTAATCCTGTCCCTGATTTCTCATTTTTGATTCCTTTAGTTACAAACTTTCCAAAAATATTTGGTAAAACCTCTTCAGGAATTCCCACACCAGTGTCTGTAATTTTTATTTGTATTTCATTTTTTTCATGATATACATGAGTTTCTATACTAATTGTTCCATTTGGTGTAAATTTTATAGCATTATTTAGAAGATTTCGTAATACCTGCCCTA
This sequence comes from Nitrosopumilaceae archaeon, assembly GCA_042138025.1. Taxonomy (GTDB): domain Archaea; phylum Thermoproteota; class Nitrososphaeria; order Nitrososphaerales; family Nitrosopumilaceae; genus CSP1-1. The sequence goes on from JBHIUZ010000006.1 coordinate 38,911, forward strand.
ATCTCATTTTATCTGCCTCCACTATGATATTTTCATCAAAATTTTCTCGAATTATTATTGGTTTTTTTAGATTAATTTTTTCAGATTTTGTAATATCTGTTATTAGATCGTTGATTTTTATTTTTTCTAACTGTAATTCTAGCTTATTCCTTTCAATTTTACTGACATCAAGAACGGCATTAGCTAAATCTTGTAATTTACTTGTAAGTTGGAAGACGCCCTCCCAAGCCTCCTTTTGATCAATATCTCCTGACTTGGCTAATTCTGCAAAACCCAAAATTGGTTGTAAAGGACTTTTTAATTCATGGGATGCTATGCCAATGAATTCATCTTTCATTTTATCTAATTCTTTTAATTTCTCATTTGCATTCATTAGCTCAGATGTTTTCAATTCAATTTCTTTTTTCAAATCATTATTGATTTGGCTAATAAAAAACCCTAGAGTAGCTGCTAATATTCCAACTATGCTCATTATGATAATTTGCCCTATTAGAGAATCTCTTTCATTGATTTCAATCTGATTGGATGATTCATCTATAAGAGTCGATAATCCCGATAAAATGGAATTAAGTTCATTATCTAACTCATTCTCAATCTCTGTGAATTGCTTTAATGAAAGATTATTTGATTCTAATTCATTTAATTTTAGAAATAAATCTGCTGCAAGATTTTGATATTTATCATGAATAATTTCTATGTTTGATAATTGTTGTAATAATATATTAAATTCCACATTTGATTTTTCAGATGTTGCTATATCTTTTCCAACATTTAGAATATTTTTTCCTCGATTAATTCCCGAATCTATATTTGCTCCACTTATCCAAAATTCTTCTTTTGCTTTTTCAAACTCTAAAATATTATTTGAATTTGAAAACCGAAGAATTTTTTCAAAACTCGACGCTTGATTTAATTTTTGGAATTTAACCTCTGAAATAATTTCATAAAGTGGTGTATATTCTTCAGAAATTTCTATAATTTCATTACTAACTTTTGACATTTGATACATTCCAAAAATAATTGTAATCCCTAAGAGCAGAATTATGATCCCAACAGAACCTCCAATCTTAAAACTAGTCTTAGTGTTTTCTAACATATGGATTATTATAAAATATCTAGTATCTGTAAATGTTTGATCAATATGAACAGACTGGGATGGTTTAATTTTTTTTAGATTTCGGATAAATATTTATCAACATCTATTGCTGCCATGCACCCCATTCCAGCTGCAGTAACTGCCTGTCTATATCTATGATCATGAACGTCTCCTGCAGCAAAAACTCCCTCTATGTTAGTTTTTGTTTTTTCGTTAACAACAATATATCCATTATCATCCAATTTTATTTGATTAACAAATAGCTTAGTATTTGGTTCATGTCCTATCGCTACAAAAATTCCTCCTACATCTAATGTAGTTTTTTCATTGGTTTTAGTATCTTTTAAAACAACTTTTTGCACCTTTCCATTTCCAATAATTTCATCAACTGTTTTATTCCAATGGAATTTAATTTTTTTATCTGCAAATGCTCTTTCCTGCATAATCTTGCTTGCTCTTAATTCATCTCTTCTATGTACAAGATGAACCGTTGATGCAAATTTGGTGAGAAATGTTGCTTCTTCTACTGCAGAATCCCCACCACCAGCTACTACTAATTCTTGATTTCTAAAGAATGGTCCATCACATGTTGCACAATATGACACTCCCTTGCCTCCATAGGTTGTTTCTCCTTCTAATCCAAGCTTTCTAGGATTTGCCCCTGTACAAATTATTACTGCTTTAGCCTCATATTCTTCTGAGGCTGTAATAACCTTGAAGGGTTTGTTTTTAAAATCAACTCGTATAACCTCTTCATCAATTATAGTTGTGCCCATTCTCTCGGTTTGTTTTCTAAAATTTATCATAAGATCAGGTCCCATTATGCCGTTTTCAAAACCTGGATAGTTTTCGACTTCGGTAGTATTTACTAATTGACCCCCTGGTAATATTCCTGAAAGAATTAGAGTATCTCGTCTTGCACGTGAAGAATAAATTCCTGCAGTATATCCTGCAGGGCCTGCACCAATTATTATCACATCAAATTTAGTCTTTTTTGCATTTGACATATGAAATCAAATTTTTAAATCATGAATTTAAATCAAACACCAATTCTTTTAGTATATGCTGATGTTTTTCGCAAAGTTTTCCAATTTCAATCTGAGATCTTAGTAAATCCTTTTGCCAATGTGGGTTAAATAACCTGCAATTTTGGTTCTCGCAAAAAGCGTTACCTGTAAGAAAATAAAATAATGCTTGCATGACATATCCTTCTGCCACTTTGCCCAAAAGTTGATCATGATATTCTAAATAACTGCCTTGATATTTTTTCTTCAATGAATCTACATTGAGCCCTTTTGCCATATTTGAGATTAAATCCATGTAGTATTCTCTAGGTTTAGCAGGTGCCTCAATTATCCCTGTAGTTGAAATAATTGATGGGTTAGAACAGATTATGGCTCTCCCATGATAACGGTAATCATTAAAATCATAAGTGCATGTTAATCTATTTGTAAAAACAATATGAAAATAGTTAATATAATTTTCATCATCTGAAATTAAATTTGAAATAATTTTTTGAAATTCAAACCCATCATACATTATAATATTTTTTATTATTGACGAATCAACAAAACTTTCTTTTTCAAATTCAACCTCTTCTGTACTTGGCGAATACATTTGAAATGGCTTTTTTGTATTTACGATTCTACATGATGCAATCTTTTTTGCTAAATCAAGATCATATCCATTGAAAATATTTTTTCTTATTTCTGTATTTATTGAAAAGGTTTTTTTAATAAAATCTGCAAGATTGTTTATTTTAATTTCTGGTACGGACTGTTCATCATATATTATAACTTTTGAAATTTTCAATTAGTAATAATACGTTTTAGCTAGTTATCTTCCTAACTCTTTGATTTTAGCTGCAGTAATTTCAGCTGCTTTTTTTCCAGAAAATAACATCGAGCCAAAAGTTGGTCCCATTCTAGCCAAACCATGGGTTTCAGTAACTGACATTCCTGCTGCAATAAGACCTGGATATACCTCGCCAGTTTTTTCTACAACATGTTCTTCGCCTTCATCGACGTACATTGGATTCATCCCTTTCCATTCGACTAAATTTCTATCAACAAGTCGTTTTACTGCTACAGAATCATGTCCTGATGCATCAATAACAATTTTAGCTTCTAAAGCAATTGGATCCACGCAAGTAATGTTTCGTGGTAATGCAGATACAGGCATCCAATTTACTACGATTCCTGAAACTCTGCCATTTTTTAAAACCAAGTCATCAAACTTGGTTAAATTAAGAAACTTCACTCCTGCATCACAAGCTCCTGCAATTAATTTAGAAACAGCATGAGGACCTGGAGTAAGATATAATCCATTTGCAACTTTTTTATACGGAATTCCCAATTCGTCCCAAATTTTTTGGGCTGGCTCTCTTACTGTTACTGGATTCATCATATACCCTCCTAACCAATAACCTCCTCCTAGGTAGTTATTTTGTTCAATAATTAGAACTTTGAAACCCATTGTAGATAGTTCCCGGCCAGCTGTTAACCCTGCAGGGCCTGCACCAATAATTATTACATCTGATTCAGCTCTATCGATTAAAACTGAATGAAATTCTTCGGCTATAGCTTTGGTGATATCGACTTCTCTAACATCTGTAAAAATTTTTTTAGGTCTTTGCTCGTTAACTGATTCTTGCATATCATAATCCATCTGAAAACCCATTAATAGTTTCCTCAAATTTGGCTATAATTTACTAAATTCTGTTTTTACTGAAGAAACCTTTTCTTTTTTTCCACACTTATGTTTCTGGGCAAAACCTGAAAATCTCTATTTCTATGAATCAGAAGATCTTTTGCCATACCTTTCTTTAGTTCTTTAATTCTTGATTTTTTAATTTGATTTTCATAAAATTCATGTAAACATTTTGTACAAATTTTATCCATGGCACTCATTCCTTCTGGAGGGGTTATGCCCATCATAACCAATCTTGTTCTAGATGTTTTTAAACTACTATTTTGAATTTTTTTTCTACATGAATAGCAAATTTTCTCCATGTGTAACATTTGGTATACTGATAAAAAAACCTAGAGACCTATTTTTTTAATTTGTTAAAAATTAGTGTATCCTAATCCTAAAATTTAGAAATAAATTATCATATTGAAAGATTTTATGTGGCAATATATGGTTACATTATCATAAATTTTCGTTATTATTCCTAGTATCAAAAATTTATATCTAAATTCAAGGAACAAATTGTAACATTGACTATAGCTAATCTAAAACAATCTGCACCTGATTCTAAATTGCCTAGAGAAAACTGGGCAAAAATTGAAGAGGCTGAAAATTTTGCAAAAACCGTAAAACTATATCGTCAAGGAAAAATAGATGCTGATAATTTTAGACGTTTTAGATTACAGCATGGGGCATATGGTACTAGAATGACTGATGATTATGCAATGGTACGAATTAAAATTCCCGCAGGAGAAATTTATCCAAACCAATTAGAAAAAATTGCTCAACTAAGTGAAACATTCTCTATTGGAAGTGCACATATTTCTACACGACAAAACATTCAACTTCATTGGGTAATTCTAGAAGATGTATCTGAAATTATGCGTGGGTTAAGTGAAGTTGGTTTAACTTCTCGTGAGGCATGTGGTAATACTGTTAGAAATGTAATGTGTAGCCCATTAGCTGGAGTATGTCATGATGAGAAATTTGATGCTACCCCATATGCTATAGCTACTGCAAAGTTTCTTTTAAGAAATCCTTTAAACCAAAATCTTCCAAGAAAATTCAAATTTAATTTTACGTGCTGTGAAAAACATGGGATGGCAAGAATTGTAGATGTTGGATTGATCCCTGAAACAAGAGAACTTGATGGAAAAACTCAGCGAGGTTTTAAGATCTTTTTAGGTGGTGGCCTTGGAAACAAATCATTTGTTGGTCATAGCCTTGAAGATTTTACTCCAGAAGAAGATTTACTTTACACTTCGATTGCTGTACTTCGAATTTTTGATAGAATGGGTAATAGAAAAAACATGGCCAGAAATCGAATGCGATATTTAGTTGATGAAATGGGTTGGCCTCAATTTCAAAATTTAATTTTTAAAGAAAGAGCCATTGTAAGAGCTACGCAATCAGTAATTGTAAAACTTGATGTCGACAATACTCCTAATGAAATTAAACGGCCTATTAGTGTAATTGATACAAATGGAGATGCAACTCCTTCAGGTTATTCACGTTGGTTGAAAACTTCTACATTTAAACAAAAACAAGAAGGGCATTATTCCGTTTTTGTAAACTTGGAAGCTGGAGATATCACTGCAAATCAACTTAGTGCTCTTGCAAAAATTTGTAGGGAATTTTCTGCTGAAGGTTTTGCAAGAAATGGATTTTCTCAAGATATTGTGTTTCGATGGATTAATGAACATGATTTACCAAGGCTATATTCTAAATTACTTGAAGTTGGTCTCGCAAATCCTGGCTCTTTAACCATGGCCTCTCCTATTGGTTGTTCTGGTACAACTTCGTGTAATCTAGCACTTACAAACTCGCACCGCCTAGCAAAAGAAATCCAAAGGAAATTTCTTGAATTAAAATTAGATGAAGATGATGATCTGCGAGACTCTACTATCAAAATTAGTGGATGTCCAAATTCCTGTGGACAACATGAAATAGCTACAATTGGATTTTATGGTGGAGGTGGAAGAGTGGGTAAGGACATGTATCCCACTTATCAAATGTCACTAGGAGGAAGATCTGACGGAGAAGCAGTTCTTGGGGTTACCTGCATGCGAGTTCCTGCAAAGAGAATTTTACCTGTACTTTTAAAAATAATTGAAATATTTAAGAAAAATAAAAAATTAGATGATACACTTTCGACATGGATTGATAGAGTATCTAAGGGCAGAGAAAATTCTGAAATAAAAACCATCAATGATTTGAAACAACTTTTATCTCCACTTGTAGTGCCCCCATCTAAAGAAAGTGATGCTGATTTTTATTTAGATTATGGCAGTGACACGAATTATCACACAATTACTGGAAAAGGTGAGTGTGCTGCTTGAGCAAAGGAGAAACACCCCGTATTACTACGGATGCAGACGTTTTACGTTCTGAAATTCGAGATAAAAGCGTTAGAGTAATTGATGTCAGGCGAGAAGAAGATTATAAAAAAAATCATATTCCAACATCGGTAAATTTGCCCCTAGCAAATTTACTCTCAGATGATTCTCCTGAGAGGGTAGTTAAACTTGTAAATAACTTAGGAATTGATGATGAAACTTCTGTAGTTGTTTATGATGATACTTTTGGTGCATTAGCATCAAGAGTAGCATGGACACTAGAATATCTTGGACATAATGATGTATCTCTACTCGATATGACTTATGGTAAATGGAATTCTTTAGGACTAGAAACCGATTCAAAAATTCCTTCATTTGAATCTAAAAAACATTCTGTAAAACTTCGCCCGGAAATTATGGCCACTGCTGATTATCTTGAAAAAGCAAAAGAAAAAGATAATGTAATATTATTAGATAATCGAGAGCGATTAAATTTTCTCGAACAGCATATTCCAAAAGCAGTGAACATCCCTTATAGAACCCTGGGCACGTCAGAAAAAATCCTTCGTCCTAAAGAAGACATGAAACGATTATTTGAAAATAGAGGAATAACCCCTAATGCGGAAATAATTACATATTGTGGTAGTGTTGGAACCCTTTCTGGATTGGCTTACTATGCTTTAAAATCAGTTAATCTTTCAAATTTAAAATTATATGTTCGTTCCTTTAAGGAATGGAAAAATCTTAAAAAACCAATTGATAAGCAGGAAAATGCACACTATTGGGATCTATCTGCAGAGTAAATTTAAAAATTAATTTTGTGAAACTTCACTTCGTAATTTTTGAGTAACAGTTGCTTCAATATTATCAAAAATGTCTAACATTTTTTGTTTATGCTCATGTAAATAATCTATTCCTCTATCTTTTAGTCTAATTTTCCATAATCTGATTTCTCTATGTTCTTCAAAAAACTGTTCAATCATTTGCTGACCATGTTTTGTAGGATCTATAAACATATCAAAATTTTGAATTGTTTTTTCAATATCTTCATCTTCAATTGATGACTTTACACTTTGAATTGCTTGGCTAATTTCTTTGAGATTTTTTACTGTAGTAGGTAATTTTTTCTGTTTGATCCCAAGGAATGTTTTTTTCTCCGCCCCAACTTTTTTAGCCATTTCTGGCGCAAGATCATAATGATCTATTTTACTTAATCCCTGTAGCTTTTGATGCTTTACAATTAATCCTTTTTCAATTAATTTTGCAAGAGCATCTAAGGCGTCTGCTTTATCAAGGAAAGTAGTCCATACTATGGAGCCTATAGTATGATATCCTTGTCTAACGGATTCTAAAACAACTACTTCGATTATTCGTTTGAATCCTTCTTCTACTCTTACGTTTAGAAAATCTCTATCCTTGACTGCCTTTTTGGCATTTTTTACATCGATTTCAATTGCTCGTTTTAATGCCTCTAACGATTCTGGAATTTGATTCAAAAGAGACAGAAAACAGGCTTTGTTATACCATGCCATCCCAAAAGTTGGTTCAGATTCTATAGATTTTTCAATAGCATCTAATGCCTTTGCATATTGTTTTTGTTCATAATGGACCAGTGATTTTAAATTCCAAGCCTCTGCATTTGTTACATCGATATCTAAAATTTTATCATAAACTCTTAACGCATCTCCATAATCTTCTAAATGGAATCTTGCATATCCTAATTTTAGAAGAGCATCGACATCGTTTGGATCGATTCTTAAAACCTGCTCAAATATTTGGGTTGCATCTTCAAGCTTTTCATCTGCCATAAGATTGATGCCTTTTTTAAAAAGTCTGTTTTTGTTATAATCTGCGTCTGTAAGACTAGTCTCCTCTTTGCCTTTTTTCGGCTTTTTTTGAAAAGGCTTTTTCATTAGGTTATCTAGCCCATTTTATCTAGATAAATACTATTCCTAAAATTAATCTCATTTGCTTATTTTTACTATTTTTCAAATGGTAAATACAAAAATACTTCATAATTACACAATCGGTAGTGTCTAATCCTAAAATTGAAATTCAAGGTAACTCTCCATTTAAACAACCTACAGGGGTTTTTGAGGTTCAAATTGCAATATCTGATAAAAAACCCTCAGAACAAGGTCTCATCTCGAAAAATTTTCCAACATTATGGAAGGAAAATTTTCATTTAAAGGTAGAAAACCACAAATTTAAAGAGGTTTTGGGAAGTCCTGAAAACCCCCTTCCTAAATCTGTTTTAGATTCTTCATCTGTTTGGATCATAGTTTCAGATCAATTTTCATCTCTTAATTCCATATTTGAAGTACAAATTTCTAAATCCTCTCCAAAGAAAATACCGGCACCTGACAAAAAACCTCCTAAAACCGACTCTGAATTGAAGGAACCGTATAAATCTCCAAAAGTTCAAGAAATTCCTTCTTCAATTGGAGCATCTAGAATTCCTGGAGAACGGGGTTCACGTGGTGCCGCTGGGGAAAGAGGTGATAAAGGGCCTACAGGTCCTCCAGGTCCACAAGGTGATCAAGGTCCACCAGGTCCAGAAGGCCCTCCTGGAGATAAGGGGGATACCGGTCCTCCAGGTGATAAGGGGGATAAAGGCCCAACTGGCCCAAGAGGAGAAAAAGGTGACAAAGGTCTAACTGGAGATAAAGGCGATAAAGGTGATAAGGGTCCATCTGGATTTCCTGGAGAAAAAGGTGACAAAGGAGAAAAAGGCCCTCAAGGCGATAAAGGTGATAAGGGTCCTACAGGGGAACGGGGGGCTAGGGGTCCTACTGGTGATAAAGGACCTACCGGCGAAACTGGTGCAAAAGGAGAAAAAGGATTAACAGGTGATACTGGTCCCGAAGGAGATAAAGGAACTCAAGGACCACAAGGTAAACCTGGCGATAAAGGATTAACAGGTGTTCCAGGTGCCCCTGGAGAAAAAGGTGATAAAGGGCCGCCAGGATCTCAAGGAGAAAAAGGACTTACGGGTCCTCCAGGCCCTCCAGGTGATAAAGGACCAATTGGTCCACAAGGTCCACAAGGTCCAAGAGGCTCAGCTGGAGCCCCGGGCGAAAAAGGTCCAGGCGGACCCCAAGGAATTCAAGGTCCTCAGGGTGAACGAGGTCCTGCTGGTACGCAAGGTCCTCCTGGCGAGCAAGGACCTAGAGGTGAACAAGGCCCGCCTGGAGCTATTGGTCCACGAGGTCCACCAGGCCCCCCTGGTGAACAAGGAGGGGCTGGTATGTCCGAAGAAAATAAAATATTGTTTAAGGAGTTATTGCAGATTCTAACTTCTAAAAATATTATTACCACTCAAGAACAAATCAAACTGATGAGTTACTTGTATTAATTATATATTCAAATATGATTAAAAAAGAGATAATACTTAATGAGTCAAAAACCAAATAAAATTGAATTTAAGATGCTTGATTATGAAAGATTAGAAAATGAATTCGTATCTTTCAAACTTGAAGATGGTACTATTGTTAAAGTCAAAGTAGATTTAGACCGAGTAGGAATTGCTACCAATTTTAATAATCCTGATGGCACTCCTCATTATGCAATAAATACCTCGGTAAAATTATCTGTAATTCCAAATAATAGAAAATTTTCTGTTGAAAAAACCAACATTAAAGGAAAACAATCTTCTCCTCCTTCACAAATGTTTAGTTGATATTTTCTGAATCTATATACCGTCCATTATCTCTAATCTGAGAAAATTAGTATACGCTTTCAGCAGATGGTCGTCTGCCTTGTAACCATGATGTCTTTCCACATTTTGTACATTTGTATTTTCTTCTTCTTTTATAGGAAGGAATTTTTGGCAGAAAGACAATTTCTTGTTTTGTTTTTATCATACAATACTTGCACCATCGATCTTCGAATTCTTTTTCCATATCATTACTCTAATAACAATTTTTTACATTCCGCGAGTTTTGATAATTGTTAATACATCTTCGTCTTCTAAAATGTGATTGATACCTACCCTTTGTCCTCCAAATTTCACACTCTTGCCCCACACTAACCCATACCTAAACTGTTTTTTCATATTCCTATGTAATTTGTTGCAGATGTCTAATACCGATGAACCTTCTTTTGCTATTAGAGGTTCTTTGAAATCAGTTTCTCCTCCCTTAGGTCTCATGTAAATACGCATGAAATTAAGTTTCTCGTAAATCTTTTCTTTGAGAACATCAATATTTTTGTTTGAATCTGCAGATACAGTAATAAATTCTGATTTAATTTTTGTTTTCAAACTTTTTAAAAATTCATCATCCACCAAATCAATTTTATTAATTACTGTAAGAGCTTTTGCATATGTCTTACTCCCAGATAGAAAATCAACAATTTGATCAGAACTTACATCTTCTCGTATGACTACTCTTGCACTAGTTATGCCATATACATGCAAAATATCTTTTAGAAGTTTTTCAGAGATTTTAGTTAATTTGACTTGTTGTGCTATTGAAATTCCCCCGATGCCGCTTTTTTCTATTATGATATTTGGTGGTTTTTGGTTCAATCTTATTCCAATATTTGCCAATTCTGTCACTAGTACATCTTCATGATATGGTTGAAAAACATCTAATATCAAAAGTACTAGATCTGCATTTCTTGCCACAGATAGGATTCTCTTACCTAGCCCCTTGCCAGTTGATGCACCCTTAATAATTCCAGGTAAATCCAATATCTGAATTTTAGCTCCTCTATATTCCATCATCCCAGGAACTACTGTAAGAGTTGTAAATTGAAATGCCCCAACAGATGATTTTGCTGAAGTTAACTTATTGAGTAAAGTAGACTTTCCTACACTTGGTAAACCAATGAAAACAACTGTTGCATCTCCTGCTCTTTTTACATCAAACCCATCTGAGACGGTACTTTTTTTTGATCTAAATTCTTGTTCTTTTTTTAATTTAGCAATTTTTGCTCGTAATAATCCAAGATGATGTTCTGTGGCTTTGTTAATTTGTGTTCGTGCCATCTCATCTTGAATGGCCTTTATTTTTTCAGGAATTCCCAAATAGATCAGCTCATGTTTTGAACTTCTAAATAAAAGGGTTTAATCACAAAAAGATCTAAAAGATGTGATTTTTAATTTAATTTTAAATTTTCTTACGGAGGAATTATTATCTGGTTAGAAATATGAGATTTATTGAAAAAAAAAACATTTGCAGTTGATATAGATGGAACAATTACAGAAAATGGAATTGGACGAATAAATCTTGATGCTTTAAGTGCCTTACGGCATCTTACAAAAACTGGTCACAAAGTTATTTTTGTTTCAGGGCGTTCATCTATTGAGGGATATTTACTTTCAATTTTTGCAGGTACAACTCATATTGCCGTAGGCGAAAATGGAGGATGTATAACAACTTCCCCAACTGAACATAAATTATTAGGAGACAAAAAAGAATGCCTTGACGCATTAGATCTTCTTAAATCAAAAATTAAGGATGTTAAAGAAAAACCTGTTTTTCCCAGAATGACTGAAGTAGTTCTTGAAAGAACATTTGATATAGAATCTGCAAAAAATGTAATTATTGAGAACGACTTAGGAGTTAATCTTTCTGATAGTCAATATGCATATCATATTAATTCTAAGGGAATTGATAAGGCTCATGGTTTTAATGAAGTTATGAAAATGTTATCGATTACTCCAGATGATGTAATAGCTATTGGTGATAGTGCTACTGATGTTCCATTGTTTAGACTTGCTAAAACAAGTATATCGCTTGGAAATTCTTCCGAATTTGTTAAATCTCAATCAAGTTTTAGTGTTGGTGCCAAATCTGGTGATGGTCTAATTGAAGCACTTGATAAACTAGCTCCCACTCTATCTGAGGCTTAGGATATGACGTTTAAGATACTTCTAGATGAAATTAACTCAAACATACAAAAAATTGTCAATCAACTTGATCTGCCACAAACATCATTTGTAACTGAACCTGCCAAATCAAATTTTGGGGATGTGATGTGTAATATAGCATTTTTACTTTCTAGACATCTTAAGAAAAAACCTTCTGAGGTAGCCCAATTAATTTCTGAAAAGTATCGCCCATTTCTAGGAAAATTGGTTCAAAAAGTTGAAGCGCATCCTTCAGGGTACATTAATTTTTTTGCTGATTATTCAAATCTAACTGGGATAATTCTAAAATCTTCAATTAATGAAAGTTATGGTACTTTAGATTTAGGCCGTAATTCGAAGATTGTTGTAGAACATACTAGTGTTAATCCAAATAAGGCACTACATATTGGTCATGTTAGAAACATCATAGTTGGCGATGTCACTGCAAGAATTCTTCGTAGTGCAAACTTTGATGTTAAGGTTCTAAATTATGTGGATGATTCTGGTCTCCAAGTAGCTGACATCATCGTTGGTTTCAAATACTGTGGATTTAATGAAGAGCCTCCAATAGGGCAAAAATTTGATCAGTATTGTGGGGACGAAGTTTATGTTAAAACAACTGAAAAATACTCTACCAATCCAGAATTGGAAGAAACTCGTAAAAAAATTTTACAAGATTTAGAGGACGCCAATTCTGAAATTGCCCTATTTGGAAGTAAAATTACAAGGAAAGTTCTCTCAGAACAGCTAAAAACATGTTGGAAATTATCTTCATTTTATGACTGCCTTAATTTTGAATCACAGATTATTCGTTCAGGTTTATGGAAAAAAGTATTTGAAAAAATGAAAGAAATGAAAGTAGTGGAACTTGAAAAAGAAGGAAAAAATGCAAATTGCTGGATAATTAAAGGTGAAAAAAATGAAGAAGACAAAGTTCTTGTTAGAAGTAATGGTACTGCAACATACATTGCAAAAGATATTCCATATGCTGCATGGAAACTAGGATTGCTTCCAGATCCTTTCAATTATACTCAATATGCCACCCAAGAAAATGGAAAAATTTTATGGCAAACTACATTAGAAAATAGCAAAGAAGATAAACAAAATTTTACCGGAGACAAAGTTATCACAGTAATTGATTCAAGGCAAGCCAGATTACAAAAAATAATCACTAAACTAATGGCTCACTTCAAATCAAATGAAAATTCTTACATTCACCTTGGATATGAATCTGTTACTCTGAGTTCGGATACTGCTAAAACTCTAGGAATTGAAACCCATGGAAAAAGCACTCAAATGTCTGGAAGAAAAGGCCTTTATGTAAATGTGGATTTTGTAATTGATATTTTAGAAAAAAAAACCTATGAGGAAACAAAAAAACGAAATCCAAACCTTGACGAAATAACAATTAAAAAAATCGCTCATGATGTTGCTATTGGAACAATTCGGTATGAGATGATTAAACAGGATCTGGATAAAATTATTACTTTTGATATTTCAAAATCAATGAGTTTGGAAGGAGACACGGCCCCATATATCCAATATACACATGCAAGATCTTTTGGAATTTTAGAAAAAGCAGGATTTGATCCTAATTTTGAAAATAACTTTGAATTATTAACTGACCCTTATGAAATCTCATTAATTAGAGAAATAGGTAAATTTGAATTACACATTATTGATGCTGCAAATAATTTTTCTCCCAAAGTGATAGCAAGATACTCTCACCTGCTTTCTGTTGCATTTAATTCATTTTATGAGCATGTTAAAGTCCTTGATGGTAAAGATGAATCTTTAAAAAATCAGAGACTTTGTTTAGTATCCTCCTTTAAATTTACAATTCAAAAAGCTTTAGAGTTATTGGGAATTTCTGCCCCAGTACAAATGTAGATTTTTCCACCCAAATTTTAAATGAATAGGTATGGTCTGTTCATGCCGGACATACAAGAGAATAATATCAAAATTCCTTTTGTTTATCTAATGGTTTCAAGCACAAAAAATGCTATTTTAGTAAATGATATGAACCATACAAAGCTATGCGCATTTTGTAATTCTGATTTAACCATAGATGAAGGTGTTACTATATTTGATAAGAAATGGTACCATAATCAATGCTGGAATTCATTTGAAACTAAAACAGGAGATGCAGCTCTTGACTAGTGTGATTGTAGTTGATGATGATAGAGACACTGTAGAAGTGTTCTGTGAATATCTATCAATTAAAGACATCAAAGTTCTCGGCAAAGGGTATGATGGAAGAACTGCAGTAGAATTGTATAAACAACATAAACCTGATGTAGTGCTACTTGATGTAATGATGCCTGATTATGATGGTTTTTATGGACTAGAACAAATTCGAAAATTTGATCCTAAGGCAAAAATTATCATGGTTACTGCTGATTTAACATCTGACACAGAAAAGAAACTTGTTGATCTAAAAGCTTCTGCAATGATTTACAAACCTTACGAAATTGACAGTGTTATTGAAACAATTGAAAAGGTTAACTCAGATAGTATGGTTTTATCTACAGCCCCCTCAAACTGAATTTAATAAAAAATTCTAAATACTTCAAAAACTATGATTTTATTATATGAAAATTCTAATTGCAGAAGATGAAATTGATTTATTATCACAATACAAGGAAATTTTAGAACAGAATAATCATCAAGTAGTCACTACAAGTGATGGCGATGAATGTCTTGTATCTTATCGAAAAGAATATGAGAAATGGTTTGAAAATAAAGATGATGATTCAAGCCCAGAGGCCCCTTTTGATGCTTTAATTTTAGATTATCAAATGCCTAAAAAAAATGGATTAGATGTTGCAAAGGAAATAATTTCAATTGTTCCAAAACAGAGAATCATTTTTGCTTCTGGATATGTAGAAAATACACTTCAGGATTCAATTAAAACTCTTAAAAAAATTGTTGAATTAATGCAAAAACCTTTTTCACTACAAGCATTGGTAGACACTATTGAGGATAAAGAAATTTATCGGGAATTAGAAAAACTAAATGTGGATATCCAAAACCTTAAGGAGCTAGAACCGACTCATGCCCAAGTGCGAGATTATCTTGATGCTCTAAAGAAAATTCAGAAAGGAAGAACCTTCTAACTATTATCTTAATTCTTATGGAATTGGATTTTATCTAATAAATCAGTACGTTATTATCTAAAATATTTGGCCTTATTCTATGAATAAAATTAAACAAGATTCGTATGTTTTGTGTTTTTTTAATAATTCAAAAAAATGGTTGATAAAAATCTCAAAGGATAACGAATTACATACTCACATTGGAGTTATTCGTCATTCGGATGCTATAGGAAAAGAATTTGGCTCTAGATTGATTACAAATAAGGACAAATACGTCTACTTGCTTGAACCCACAATTCATGATTTTATTATGAAGATTCATCATGGAACTCAAATTGTATACCCTAAAGATCTTGGATATATTGCAGCAAGAGCAGGTCTTGAAAGTGGTCAAAAAGTAGTTGAAATTGGAACTGGTAGCGGTTCATTAACTTCATTTATTGCAGCAATTGTCAAACCAAAGGGGCACGTCTATACTTTTGACGTAGATTCTGAATTTATGAAAATTGCGAAAAAAAACATCGAAAAAATGGGTTTGATAAAATATGTAACAATGAAAAAATTAGATCTTAAAACAGCAAAAAAAATTCCTATTTCTGAGGCTGATCTTGTGTTAATTGATCTTGGGGATCCATGGACAGTTCTTGTACAAACAAGAAAAATGTTGAAAGGTAGTGGAGGAGTATTTGCAATTTGTCCTACTATGAATCAACTTGAAAAATTTACTGCAGCTTTAATTCAAAATGAATTTACCGATATAGAATGTACGGAGCATATTATCAGAACAATTGAAGCTAGGGAAGGAAAAACAAGACATTCATTTCAAGGAATTGGGCACACTACTTATCTTGCTTATGCAAGAAAAGCATTTTTTGAAAGAGGAAAAATTAAAAAAATAAAAAGCAAGACTAAACCTAACACTAAAAAATTAGCTGATTAAAAAATTGATTTTTCTGTCATATTAAGTCTGTACGATATAAACAAACACATCCTAATACGAATAAAAGCGATATTGTAGTTAGACTAAAATTGTCATCTTATAAATTGGATAATGCAGTTTCTGCTAACGATAGCATATCATTAGATAAAAAAATTAAAAGCTTAGTTAAGCAAAAGGAAAAAATTGAAAAAAAGGTCAATCCATCTTTAATTTTAGATCCTATCACTAAAGAAGATCTTGAAAAACTCAATTTTTCAGAAGATTTAGTTAAGATAAAAGCAATTAATAGAGAGCGATTATTAGAAGATCTTTCCAGTTTACTTAATGACAAAATCAAAGAATTAG
The DNA here is from genome assembly GCA_042138025.1 of Nitrosopumilaceae archaeon. Lineage (GTDB taxonomy): Archaea > Thermoproteota > Nitrososphaeria > Nitrososphaerales > Nitrosopumilaceae > CSP1-1. Next base: position 55,265 of record JBHIUZ010000006.1, read on the forward strand.
AACAAAAAGAAAAAGAGAGTAAACAAAAAGAAAAAGTATTATCAGAATTAACTGTAGCATTAGATGCTAAAGTATACCATCTAAAATTAATTAATTCTCAACTTCTTGAAGAAAAGAAACATTCTGAGGAGCTAAATCAAAGTCTAAAAACAGCATTAAAAAAACTAAGCGAAGCTGAAATACAGCTTAAAATAGAAAGAGATTGGTTGGCAGATCAAGTCGAGAAAAAATCAATGGAGGTTCTAAAAACCATTGATCAACTAATAAAGGCAGAAAATGCCAAAAGTACTAATTCCTAATCAGTTTTTGTAAAGAGAATATTTATTCACCTAAAAAATAAAAAGTGCATTGTCAGCTAAAAACCTTCAATCGACATTAGTAAAAAAATTCATCCCTGAAAGAAAATCTAGTTCAAGAAAAGGTGAAAATGGTGTAGTACTAGTAGTTGGTGGAAGCTACATCTATCATGGGGCTCCTATCCTTTCTTCACTTGCAGCTTTGCGGGCAGGGTCTGACCTTGTGTATTCAAGTGTACCAAAAATTAATGCACAGTCTACACGTTCTATCTCTCCTAATCTTATAGTCCTTCCTCTAGTTGATTCAAAATTAACTCGAGGAGCTGCAAACAAACTTTTAGGTCAAATCCCACATGGATTGAATTCAGCAACTATTGGAATGGGATTGGCAGTAAAGGATATCAAATCATTGGAAACTTTGATAAAACCTCTGCTAAATCGTGATGTTAAACTTTCACTTGATGCTAGTGCATTAGTCAGTGGTATTCTTCCAACAATTTCAAATCAAAATGTAGTAGTGACTCCACATGCAGGGGAATTTAAGAGATTGTTTGGTGAAGTACCTGTTAACCCTATTAAAGAAAGAATTAAGATAGTAGAAAAATTTGCAAAAAAATTTCAAGTAACCATTCTATTGAAAGGTCCAACTGACATTATATCTGATGGAAAGAAAACTTTTCTTAATCCAAAGAAGACTCCCGCTATGACTGTTGGAGGAACCGGTGATGTTTTATCTGGAATCACAGCTGCCTTTCTTGCAAGAAATAGGAATTCATTAGAATCAGCATCTGCTGCAGCATATGTTAATGGACTTGCAGGAAAACAAGTTCAGCGTAAATTAGGATTGCATATGGTTGCATCAGATCTTATTGATGTTTTGCCTTCTGTTCTAAAACCATATGATCGTATTAGGTGATTATCTCGAAAAAAATTTTTAAGTTTATAGATAATAATTTAAATGAATTAGTCTTTCAACTCCAATCACTAATTCGTCAACCAAGCATATCTGCAAAAAATGAAGGAATTGAAGAGTGTGCAATACTTGTAGCAAAAATATTAAAAAAATCAGGAATTCATTCTGAAATTCTACGAATAAAAAAAGGGGTTGCCCCTTTAGTATTTGGTGAAGTAAAATCTAAACAAAATCCTAACAAAACATTATTGTTTTATAATCATTATGACGTCCAACCAGTTGAACCATTTGAGCTTTGGGATGATGCTCCTTTTAGCGGGAAAATTAAAGGAAACAAAATTTTTGGCCGTGGAGCATCTGATGACAAAGGAGAGTTAATTACCAGAATTAAAGCCGTTGAAGCATTTTTGAGAACAAACGGAGATGTGCCATGTAATGTAAAATTTTTGATAGAAGGAGAAGAAGAAACTGGAAGCGCCAATATTGATATCTACTTAAAAAAATATCAGAAGAAATTTTCGTGTGATGGAGTTATTTGGGAATTTGGATACGTTGATTCAAAAAATAGGCCCATCATTGGTCTTGGGATGAAGGGTTTACTTTATGTTGAATTAATTAAAAAAGAATCTAAAATTGATGCCCATTCGAGTCTCGCAGTAATCATTAAAAATCCTGCATGGAGATTAATTGAAGCAGTAAACTCATTACGAAATTCTTCAGGGAAAATTTTGATCAAGGATTGGTATAACGAAGTTAAACCATTTTCTAAAAAAGACATTGAACTATTAAAAGAAGAACCATTAGATGAAGTATCTTTCAAAAAAGAATTTGGCATAGATGATTTTGTAAATGGAAAAAAGGGCATAGATCTTAAAAAAGCACTGGCAGGTGATCCAACCTGTAATATCGCAGGAATGATTTCAGGATATACTGGTCCAGGGGCAAAAACTGTTTTACCTTCAAAGGCTGTAATTAAACTTGATTTTAGATTAGTTCCTAACATGAATCCAAAAAAACAGATTGAAAGATTAAAAAACCATTTGAAAAAAAATGGATTTGGAGACATCAAAGTCAAAGTATATCACGGAGAGGCAGCTGCAAGAACAGAGTCTGCTAATCCATTTGTAAAAATAGTTCAAACTTCTGCTGATAAAATTTTTGGAACATCAATCCTTAATGTATCCAATGCAGGCACCGGTCCAATGCATTCATTTGTAAAATTTTTGAAGGCACCCTGTATTTCAATAGGTAG
>JBHIUZ010000006.1:57825-66313 GCA_042138025.1 Nitrosopumilaceae archaeon
GAAATTCTTGTTAAAACCCCAATTATCAAAACAATTCCTCCAATAGTTTCTGCAAGGGCTATTGGAAATTGTAATTCTACAGGAAGTCCTAATGATCCATTAAGAAAATTTAAAAAACCCGGTGCAAATTTACCAGACCCTGCAACTATGAAAATTACTCCAACAGTCGTCCTCAAACCCAAAAATGCAATATCGTGAAGTTTATTTTCACGGAAAACCGCTTCTGCCAATAAGGACTTGGCTTGATATTCTGGTTTAAAGTCTTACTGTCAAGTTTTAATCAAACCATCTAGAAAGGATTTTTATTGTACTCAGAATTCATCTGAATCATGTCCTATATGTACATGCCAGGGGCCACTGCAGTTGGCATAACCTATGATGGTGGAGTAGTATTTGCAAGTGAGAGAAGAATTGCATATGGTAATTTTCTTGTAAGTAAAACCACAAAAAAAACATTTCAAATTACTCCAAAAGTTGGAGCTGCATGCGCTGGTTTAGTAGCAGACATGCAAATTTTGTCACTTCAGATCGCAGCATTGGCAAAAATAAGAAACATGGAGCTAAAACGTGACATCCCGCCAAACTCAATTGCAAAAATGATGTCAAATATGATGTATGAAAGAAGATTCTTCCCACTTTTAACTCAAGTTATAGTTGGAGGCGTAGTTGACAAACCAACAATCTATACTTTAGATCCATTGGGCTCTGTTCTTCCTGATGAGTATGCTGCAGTTGGAACGGGCGCAGAGATGGCATTAGGTGTTTTAGATCCTCAATTCAAACCAAATATGACTGAAGAAGAGGCAAAAGATTTGGCGGTTAAATCAATACGTTCAGCTAGTCTTAGAGACTCATTTAGTGGTGATGGAATTGATATGCTTGTTATTAACAAACAAGGTTCTACTATGACAACTGAAAAAATAACTTAGTCTTTAATAATTTTTCCAGATTCCCAATATTTATCAGAAATATAATGCATGTTTTTTACAATCTCTCCTTTACTAATTGAATCAAGATCAGAACTCGGTACACATGATTTTCCTACTGCAAGAAATTTGTGTTGAGACTCTTCAATTATACAAACAATGTTGTTTTTTTCAAATTGGGTATAATTGGTTATTCCAGGCCTCATCACATTTGCCCCATTACACATGAATTTTACCGCACCCATATCCACCATTACGTATGGAAATTTTTTGAGTATTTCAGTATCCGTTAAAAACGGAAGATATAATTCGTTTATTTTTATTGCTTTGAGCCCTATTCCGGTAATGATTATCACATCATCATCAAGATAATGGAATTTTAAATTCTTAATTTTTGGAAGCTTAATTTTCCATTGCTCAGAAATTTCCTTGATAACTAGAGCCGTTTCGCTCTTAGAAATTAGATTTGATTTCAATTCTTTGAAATCTCTTGTCTAATATCTAGGAGGTCACGTAGAATTGAACTGGCTGTTTCCATTCCCCCTGCTCCTCTACCGATAATTGTTTGAGTTCCTGAATGCTCTGATGTAAATGATATGGAATTAAGGGTACCATTAACACACAGAGGATCATCTATAGATACTTCGGTTGGAGATACAGTCAAATCTTTGTTACATGAAGCAATTAATTTGACTGCACATTTTTTTTTGGCAGCATTTTTAACATCCTCGTCTGATACTTTTCTAATTCCAGTTCGTTTTATGTCAGGCAGTGTTACTTTAAGGTCCATAACCCAATTTGCAAGAATTACTAATTTAGCTGCAGCATCAAGTCCATCTAAATCTAGTGACTCATCTGCTTCTACGTATCCTTTCTTTTTTGCATCATTAAGGGCAGCGTTAAATGACATTCCATTTGTCATGTTGGTTAGTATGTAATTTGTAGTTCCGTTTAGTATTCCTTTGAATGATGAAATTCGTTCTCCACGTAAGCTATTTTTTGCATAATCTAAAATCGGGGTACCTCCACCTACAGTTCCGCTAAATCGTAATAGTACATGATTGTATGTTGCCAATTCCATTAAAGATGGAAAGGCTAAGGCAAGAGGTCCTTTGTTTACTGAAATTACATGTAGACCATGTTTCATTGCTTCAATAATGTGCGTCATTCCTGGTTCTGCATCTTTGTAATTACTTGCAGTTGTTTCAATCAAAACATCAGCATCTAGATTTTTTATTAAATCCACTCCTGATAAATTATTTTTAGATGAATTGTATTTTTTAATTGTGCCATATTTCTTTTTGATATCTAATAATTTGTTTAAATCTAACCCTGAAGTTTGTACCGCACTTCCTTTTGTATCAAAGACTCCCACAATTCTAGGTTTGATTCCATATCTTGCATAAAGATCCTCTGATCGGGAATCTAATAATTTTGCCAGACTTTGCCCAACTACTCCAAATCCACATAGAATTAATCTCAAATTACCACGAATTCCTAATCTGGCATCTCAGCTAATGAGTTTTTCCGTATATTGAAACACGAAATCACTCATTTTTTTTATCAAGTTCTAATGAAATAGAATTAATACAATATCGTAAATTACTTGGCTGTGGACCATCATCAAATACATGACCCAAATGGGCTCCACATTTCTTACACATAACTTCGGTTCGAATCATTCCAAAACTTTCATCTGATTCATATTTTACATTTTCTTCGTTAAGTGGTTTGTAAAAACTTGGCCAACCCGTCCCTGACTCAAATTTAGTATCAGAATCAAATAACTCATTACCACAACATGAACATTTGTAAACTCCTTTTTCTTTACAATCATAATATTTTCCTGTAAACGGTCTTTCAGTTTCTTTTTTTCTACATACGTTGTACTGTTCGGGTGTAAGTTTTTTTTTCCACTCTTCTTCTGTTTTATCAGACGTCAAAGTTTTTTCCTCTTTTTTTCTTCCGTACGTTTTTCTGATTCAAACCTTTCCAACTCATATTTTTTTAAATCTACGAATTTAATAATTTTACTCAAATTTGGATGAACTTTTTTTATTTCTTTAAACATTTTTTGTGCAACATCTCTATAATCAACATGTCCTTGTGGGACTGTACGGAGCTCAATTAGGTGACAAGCTTCACGTAAATTCAAACGCATAAAATAAGGATAATTATATGCAAAATTTACTACATACTGTGCTTGTGATGGATGCATTTTTTCAATCATTTTAAAAACTTCTTTTGATTTATACATGCAATCTTTAAAATCCTTATCTATTCCAAGAATTGATACTTCATTTGGAATTTTAAATCCATGTTTTGTTGTAAGCAGCTGTCTTTCCATAGTCAATACTCTGTGTCTATGAAAATCTCGAAACATCCCAAAATTATTAATTAAATCAAAAGTATATTCTGCCATTTCAAATGCTCGGGGTGGTCTTTGCCGCCTATTTTTTCGTAGTTTAGAAAAAGATGTAATTATTTGATTTTTTTTATTTTTTGGCATTTTTTTAACAGTTGAAAGTATTTTTTGATAAGACTCTCCAGATGATTGCTCGTAAAGAATCGCTGTAATTATCTTATTGGTTTCTTTTAATTCTGGCTCAAAATCTACGATTTTTGTCAACTCTTGATTTTTCACGCCTAGATTTACATATTTTTTGGTAAATTTGAGACTAGTCTTTCTAATTTCTTGAAGGTACTTTTGTAAATCTTTGCCGTATTTATCATCAGAACGTCTAACAAAAGACTTTATCGTTGAATCAAGTTCGTGTTTTATTTTTTTTGCTAATACCATTTCTTCTTCCAAATTCGAACTAAACAAAATTGTTAACAAATATTCAAATGCTCTACCGTTACCTGTAACTCCAACGTTAGTTAGAGTTGATGCAGGCAAAAGACCACGCAAAATATCTAAGGCTTTAGCTTTAGTTGAACCTCTGTAAATAATTCCAGCTGATTTAATATCGTTCTCATTTTTTAATTTTGAATAAATATTTTCTTGTCCACTTGAATCTTTAAATGTATATTTTTCAATTGGATATTTTTCTCTAACGTATTTTATCATGGGTTCAATGTTTTTTGAATATACCTCAAAATCTAGATTGCATGCTTCTAAGTAATTGTCAGCTAATTTAGAATTCATTATGCAAGTATCACGATAAAATTTGTATTTGCCATTTTCTTTTTTATCCCATGCAACATATCTTGATGATTTCTCAAGATATGATAAGCCAATTCTACGATCTTCGATTTTTTTTACTGCAATATTTGATAAACCTTCAATAGCAATTTGGGCTGCTCCAAGTTCTGCAACTGAATCATCTCCGTATTCAATTAGAACTCTGTTGTAAAATTCTTCGCCTCTTTTTTGGTTTGCTAAAAATTCATCAAGAAACACTCTTCTCATACTTTTGTCGGTTCTACTGTAACGTGACATGAGTGCTCCACGATCAACTTGTTGAGGTGTAGTTACTGCAAAAACTGAATCATTTGCATTAGAAAAATGATTCAAAAGTATCTTTTCTTCAGATTTTGAAAACTTTTCTGGCAATACCTTCGCAAGTTTTCTAATTATTAATAATCTATCCTTTTTTAATCTGAATAAGATCTACATTTGGAGTACTTTGCATTCCTTTTGCTTGCCATCTAAGTAATACTTCTTTGAAAGCATTTGCATCAGCTTCTTCTTCAGTATACATCAACATGGTGACCCATCTTCCCTTTCCAGCTTTTCCTCCAACAGAATTCATCCAAAAATTACTTGGTAAAGTCTTCAAAATTTTATTTTCAGGATCTCTTGAAATATCTGTCCAGCGTTTTGATACAAATTGCAAAATTTGTACTAATTCTTCTTTAGTTATCATGTCAGATTTGTATTCTAAATCAAATTTTAAAATTACTAATTTTGAATTGACTTTAGTGAAATTGTTCTTACTAAAACTTGAAAGCTTGTTAACACTTTGTTGGTTATAGGTATCCTTAAACAGTAGCCTATGAGTAACGAAGAGATCCAGATTATCGGAAAAAAAGCCAAGGATATGTATGGAACTCACGTAGGTAAGGTCGTAGGTACTATAAGCGATATCGACGGAAGTATTCAGACTGTTGGAATCGATTGTGGTGCAGAAGGTTTGAAACAAATTCCGTTTGAACAATTAGTTGTTCAAGCTGACGTTGTAATTTTCATTCCAAAATGGAGACTAGATTCTCAACGACTATTACGCGAAAAAGGACTTACTCTTCGTCGTCTAAAGGCCTTGATAGATTTAGTTTCTGAAAATGATGACATGAAAGAATCTGCAGAAATGCTTCATGAAAAATACAAATCAAAACTATCTAAATTGGATGAATCTGAAAAAGAAATCATTGCCCAACTAGATGCAAGAACTGCAGAATTAGATGAACAAATGAAATCAGTTAGGATGCTCATTTTTGATGCAAAAATGCAGTTTAAGAGTAATGAGATTTCTGAATCAACGTTTGAGTCAGTAAAGACACAAACTAGTGATTTGATTGAGCACATCACTCATGAACGTGCAGAAATTTCAAATGTTCAAAGACGCCTTGAAGATCTTTCAATGGAGGTTCAAACTACTGAAGCTCCACGACAGCAACTTCAAGAAAAAGCTGTTTCTTACTTTGGCACCCAAAGTGAATTAGAAGTGCAGACGAAACTTCCCGAAGTACCTCAACAAGCAGCAAATGCGCAAATTGAACAATCTGAAGGCCAAATTTCTGAACCAATGGCAACGCCCCCTCCAGTTTCGGCAAGCCATGATCCAATAAGCTCAATTCCTGAAAAAAAATCTGATGAATCAGATTGGCTTTCAAGAATGGAAGCACAGTAATTTCTAATATCTCTCATTTTTTTCTTCTATTTTTAACATTTAGAAAATACTTCATCATATACCAATTAGATGAATGCTGAAATTTTTAAAATTGGGCTGGGTAATAATGACAGCCATATTAGAAAAAAATCTAAATCTGATTATATTTCATTTTGGGGTGAACAGGCAAAGAATCTTTCTTGGTTTTCACCTTGGTCTAAAACATTAGAATGGAATTCCCCCTTTGCGAAATGGTTTGTAGGTGGAACTCTTAATGCATCATATAATGCAATAGATATTCATCAAAAAACAAAGGGCAAAAAACCTGCCATTTTATGGGAAGGAGAAAATGGGGAGAGTCGAATTTTAACATATAAAGATCTATTAGTCCAAGTACAAAAATTTGCAAATGTCTTAAAATCATTGGGACTAAAAAAGGGAGATACTGCTACAATTTATCTTCCTATGATTCCAGAATTACCAATTTCTATGCTAGCGTGCTCTAGAATCGGGGTTATTCATACAGTAATTTTTTCTGGTTTTAGCTCAAATGCGATAAAAGACAGAATAGACGATTCTAAATCTAAAATTGTAATCACTGCAGATGGTGGTTACAGGCGAGGGAAAATTGTAAAACTAAAAGAGGTAGTAGATGAAGCAATTAAGGATTTAGCATCTGTTCAAAATGTTATAGTTTTTGAGAGAGCTAAAATTCCAATTAAAATGAATCAAAAAGATCTTCTTTGGTCAAATCTGATGGAAAACGCCTCTTCAGAATGTGCTCCAGAAAAACTTGATAGCAGTCATCCTCTTTACATTTTATACACTTCAGGAACAACTGGAAAACCAAAAGGGGTGCTTCATGGAACTGGGGGCTATTTGACACATTTGTATTCCACATTCAAATGGGCTTTTGATATTAAAGACTCTGATGTGTTTTTTTGTACCGCTGATATTGGTTGGGTAACTGGACACAGCTATGTAGTTTATGCTCCATTACTACATGGGGCAACCGAGGTTATCTATGAGGGCGCCCCTGATTATCCGGATATTTCTAGAATGTGGGATATTATACAAAAATACAAAGTAACAATTTTTTACACAACTCCCACCGCACTGAGAATGTTTATGAAATTTGGAGACGAAATTCCAAATTCATTTGATCTTTCCACATTAAGATTACTTGGAACTGTTGGTGAGCCAATTAATCCCGAAGTTTGGAAATGGTATTTTAAAATTATTGGAAAAGAAAAATGTCCAATAGTTGATACTTGGTGGCAAACCGAAACTGGGGGAATGATGCTTTCGCCATTGCCTGGATTAGAAACAATTCCATTAAAGCCAGGGTCTGCAACATTGCCAATTCCAGGTGTAGATATTGCAGTTGTAGATGAAAAGGGCAATGACGTTGATGAAAATACCAGGGGTCACCTAGTCATCCGCAAACCTTGGCCAGGCATGCTTTTGACTTTATGGAATGATGATGAAAAATACAAAAAAGTCTATTGGTCAAAATATGAAAACTCGTACTATCCTGGAGATTATGCAATAAAAGATAAAGATGGATACTTTTGGATTCTTGGAAGAGCCGATGATGTACTCAAGGTAGCAGGTCATAGAATTGGCACAGCTGAGCTAGAAAGCAGCATAGTTTCACACTCTGATGTTGCAGAGGCTGCAGTTTGTGGGATTCCTCATGATATCAAAGGTGAAGTAATTATCGCATTTGTAGTATTAAAAAATCAAATCAAGAAAAATGTTCAAGTTTTACGAAAAGAAATAGTTGGAATAGTAAGAAATGAAGTGGGTCCCATTGCAACACCTGAGGAGATTTATTTTGTTTCAAAACTACCAAAGACTCGAAGTGGTAAAATTATGAGGAGACTCTTAAAATCTATAGCAAAAAATGATAAAATTGGAGACATTAGTACTCTTGAAGATGGAGCAGCAGTTAGTGAAGTACAATCAGCGTTTGATGAACTAACAAAATCATTGAAAAATAATAAAACACTTCAAAAATAATCTTAATGTAATTATTTTCTTTTGTTCATTTTGCACAGACACGATGTTAAAGTTTATTCATATTTTATCATAATATGAAAATCATTGCTGCTTTTGTTTTGGTCGCATTGATTTTCGCACCCAGTTCAGTATTTGGTTGGAAGTCTGTCAATCAATTAAATGATTTCCAATGTACTGTTAATTGTAATGTAGAACTTGCTAGTATAGATTATTCAAAACCAATGAATTTCATCATGTTAGGGATGTTTTCATTAATTGGACTTGGATTGTTCTTAAAATATAACCGATTAGGGAAATATGAAACATTTTCAATGAAATGTAATACGTGTAAACGTAAGACTAATGGTCTAAAATGCCCTATTTGTGAAGCAGAAAAGCAGAGGGCATTCTAACACTATGACGACATATCCCTTATTTGTACAGCTAATTGACGAGATTTCTCAAACAAGTTCCTTAACTTTTTCTCTATTTCTGGTAATTCTTGGAGTTCATCGCCGTATTTTTTCTTCATCTGATACTTTTTGGCAAAAAATTCCACTTCTTCGATAGCTCGTCGTAATTCCCATCTTGATACTAAAATTTTTCTTTTAATCCATTCATTGCCGTCAGGATTTGGGTCTGATAAGTAATCAGGAATATCCATTTTATTCAAACCATTGTTCTAGTATAGAAAAACATGTTAAATGATTCAAAGTATGACTTTTTAGA
>JBHIUZ010000007.1:0-60497 GCA_042138025.1 Nitrosopumilaceae archaeon
TCAGGATAAAATGTAATTTGTTTTCCAAGCTTTTTCATTTTTTCAATTGAATCTAGTTGCTTTAGATAAAATTCTTCCATTGGAATTATTTCGATTGGTGTTTTACTTCTTTCTGAAACTGGAGTCCTGTGAGTAATGTCCTCAATCTTTTCAACAAATCCTTTTTTTTCTAGATCCTCAATAATTTTTTGTCTAGCTTGTTTTGGTTTGAGTCCAGAATAATCCCTAGCCACATCTGTTAGTCTACCATCTATTCCAATAGCTACTACTTCGTCTAACTTTAATTCCCTAAATAAAGCAACATCGTTTTGATCACCATAACTACATACCATAACTGCTCCTGATCCAAATTCTTTTTGTGCAGAATGATGGACTTTGATCTCTACTTCATGATTAAAAATTGGAACTTTTACTTTTTTTCCAATTAAATCAGAATATCTCTCATCATCCTGATTAACAATTATTGTTTTACATGCACAAAGTAGTTCAGGCCTTGTGCTTGCAATAATAATATTTTTTTGTAATTCCTCTATTTCAAATTTCATATACACAAGCTTTGAAGGTAAATCTTGATAGATTATCTCAGCATCAGCAATTGTAGTTCCAGATACCCAATCGTAATTATTTGGCCTATTTGCACGATATACTAGGCCTTTTTTCCATAATTCAATAAAGGTACTTTGTGTTAGACTGCGATATTCTTCAGAATCTGTTCTATAATAATTAAAAAAATCCCCACTTATTCCAAGGCTTTTCATTATCTGAATCATTTCTGATTCTAAATCATCTAGTGCCTCTTTGCATAGTTCTAAGAATTTTCCACGTTCTGTTTCACGCATTCTTATTCCGTATTTTTTTTCTGTGTAAAGCTCTACAGGTAATCCATTTCTATCAATTCCTATTGGAAAATACACATTATTTCCTTTCATTCTAGCAATTCGTGCAATCATATCAATTTGTGAATAGTGAGATGCTGCACCAATATGCCAAGGACGTCCTGATGGATATGGTGGAGGAGTATCTATGGTAAAATTTTTTTCTTCTGGTTTAAACTCGTATAAACGGGATTCTTCCCACTGTTTAATAATTTGTAATTCTAATTCTGGATTCCAAGCTTTCTCTTGTATTTTTGGTTCCATTTCCTATGCTTTTTTTAATTGTGAAATAATATGTGCTCCTTTGTTATACCCCTCGTAAATGTATACTCCAACTGCTTCAACATTTTTTGGTAATTTTGGAACAAGAATTTTTATTATTTCTGTTGAAAGATTTTCAACTGTAGCTTCTCCTTCTAACAAATATGTTGTATCTTTTGGTACTTGTAATTCAAACATACCTTTTGGTCCTTCAAATGAAATATTATAGTGTGAATCATCTTCATTTTTTAGATATTTTCTATTAATGAAAAATTTATGATCTAAAAATGAAATGGCATCTTTGATAATTTTTTTTGCATCTCCAAAATCAACTAGTAAATTATTTTTCATCTGACCTACCAACTCTACCATTACTGCTGATGTATGTCCATGAAGTATTGAGCATTTTTCAACAAGAGGTAGGATATGTGCATAATCAAAAGCAAACGAAGGATCTTCCATAAATATAGAACCTGTTTGTGGTTCCTTATCATAAAATACAATTTCTTTTAATTCCTTTATCTGTGCAGCATACTTTGGATGTCCTACTGCCATAATTTTTGTTTCAGGTGATAATTTTTTAATTAGTTTATACTTTTCAAGATCTTCATCATTATCAATTACCTCAATTAACCCATCATCAGTTTTAAAATCAATCAAAACCGTTTTTTCATTTACAAAAAATTTGTATTCATACTCGTACTTTTTTCCTAGAAAGCTAAGCATTTGTGCAATTGATAGTTCTGTCCTGGATTTCATTAGAATGCCATTTTTGTCTATATACCTAAAATCTGAATCTAATACTGCTGGTGAGGTAGTCATTTGAAAAAACTGGCCTTATTCTGTATATAAAACGTGGTTCTCTTAAAGTAAAGAATTCATTGTTTTTGCAAGTTTGATATCATTATCTGTAATTCCACCAGCATCATGAGTTGTTAAGTCAACAATTACCTTATTGTATACATTAAACCATTCTGGATGATGATTCATTTTATCAATATGACTAACAGCCCTAGTCATAAAGGCAAATGCTTGAGTAAAATCATCAAAAATGAATTCTTTGTGAAGCTTTTCTTTTACTATCGTCCAACCAGGTAACTCTTTGAGATTTTTTTCTATATCATTTTGAGAAAGCTTGGCTAATCCCATAATTTTATCAGCTTAAAGTACAATTAATAGATAACCGTAAGCACTTTGTATCTCCTATCTTGATAATCAGTATTGGAAAAAACATCCGAATTAATACAAGAATTGCAAATTGCGATTAAAGATACAATTTTAGAAAAGAAAATCGGCATTGCATTTTCAGGAGGCGTTGATAGTACATTACTTGCCAAATTATGCGTAGATCTTGGATATGATGTTACTCTTCTTACCATAGGGTTTCCAAACTCCCATGATATTATATTTTCAAAAAAAGTTAATCAAATAATGAAATTGCCTCATAAAATTTATGAAATTGAAGAAAAAGATTTTAATGAAATTTCTCAAAAAATCAAAAATAAAATAAACGCTGATAATTTATCATGGATTGAAAATTGTATTGCATTTTATTATGTTTCAAAATTAGCAAAACTCAACAATATTGGTACAGTTATTACTGCAAATGGAATTGATGAACTATTTTGTGGATATAATGCATATAGGGATGCGATAAAAAAAGGAGAAAACTCAGCAATTGACTTGATGGATTCTAAACTTGAAAATGAATTAAAAATGATGATTGCAGTAAACTCTATTTCTTCTGAATTTAATATAATTTTACTTCAACCATTTTTATCAAAACGATTCATAAAATATTCAAAAAATATTCCATTAGAAGATAAAATAAAAAATTCTGAAGATTTAATAAGAAAACATATTGTTAGAGAGGCCGCATTAAAAATTGGAGTGCCTGAACTTTCTGCAAATCAAAGAAAAAAAGCTTTACAATATGGCTCTCAAATTCACAAAAAGATAATAAAATCTAGGTAATCTTTTTACAAGTTTTTTTGACCGTATTTGAAACATTAGTAATTATTGCTGAAGAAGCACCTAGATGATTTTTAGGATTAAAAATACTTTGAATTTCTTTTTTAGAAAGGTGTGATGATATAGTTTTGTCATTACTTACAGCGTCTAAATACTCTGTACCTTTGTCATGCGATTCAAATGCTATTCTTTGAACATCTCTGTACGCTTTAATTCTAGGAATTCCTTTTTTAATTAAAGCCTTTAGCAAAAATTCGGCAAAAATTTGTCCTTTGGTGATGTATAGATTTTCATTAATTTTCTTAGCATCAACATGTAGGTTTTGAATAATTCTGATCATTGTTTCTAGCATATCATCTAGTAAAATTGAACACATTGGAAGTACAAATCTTTCATTTGCGGAATTTGTTAAATCACGTTCATGCCATAGAGGAATGTTTTCAAAAGAAACACTCACTTGATTTCTCAATAATTTTGAAAGCGATGTTATGCGTTCACTTTTAATTGGATTTCTTTTTACAGGGACTGCACTACTTCCCATTTGACCTTTTTTGAAATGTTCTGCAACTTCGCCAATTTCTGTTCGCTGTAAGTTTCTAATCTCCACTGCAATTTTTTCTAGAGTTGAACCTAAAAGTGCTAAATGAAAAACATATTCTGTGTATCTCTCTCTTGGAATTATTTGAGTTGTTACTTCTGCTGGAAACAAACCAAGCCTTTTTGCGACTCTCTTTTGGACTTCAAGAGCTTGTGAACCCATTAGTGAACCGGTTCCAACAACTCCTAACGTCTTACAAATCAAAACTCTTTTTTTAATTTCTTCAATTCGTTCAACATGTTTTGCCATTTCTGCTGCCCAATTTGCAAATTTTAAACCAAATGAAATAATGCTTGCATGTTGTCCATGAGTGCGTCCAACGGCAGGAAGATCTTTGTAAATGACAGCTTTTTTAGATAAAAGTAGTGCGAGTTTTCCCACTTTTGGTTGAATAATTGATAATGCATCTTTCATTTGCATAGAATTACTAGTATCAACAAGGTCATTGCTAGTAAGACCATAGTGAATCCATGGTCTTGCTTCAAGTTTACACTTTTCACTTAATGCTTCAACAAGAGAAGCTGTATCATGATCACTTTTTGCTTCTAATTGTTTAATTCTTTTTGCAGTAATTTTTCTTGATTTTGCAACTCTTAAGATCTCTTTTCCAACAGTTTTAGGAATCATTCCTATATCGCTTTGTGATATAGCTGTTGCCCCTTCGATTTCTAATTGATAATTTATTTTGTTTTGCTCATTGAAAAGAGATACCATCTCTTTTGTACCATAACGCCCACTATCGATAGGTAAGATTGACAACATTATACCTCATTTTGTATTGAAAATAAATCTACTCATAAAAAGCGAATTTATTATCGAAATTTCATTTCATAATGATCGTATTTATTTAAAAGAACGTTCTTTTCAATAATGGTGTAAGGATTTTTGAAATCATTTTCTGAAATTTTAGTCAAGGATTTAATGAGTAAATCAGTTGTATCTGCAGACCCGTCAACAACTGTTTTTCAAATTGCAAAACTTATGGAAAAAGGAGGAATAGGCGCTATTCTTGTGAAAAAAGATGACATTCCAGCTGGTATAATTACTGACAGAGATTTTGCCATTAAAGTAACTACGCAGAAACTGCCCATGGACACTCCAATTGAAAAAGTTGCATCGTATCCATTGGTAACTATAAACTCAAATGAATCAATTTTAGCAGCTGCAAACTTACTATCATCTAAAAAAATTCGTAAACTAGCAGTTGTTGATGACAAAAAAGTAGTTGGTATCATCACATCAACTGATCTTGTTAATCAAATCGCTTCAACAAATGGAAATATCTAAAAATCCTAATTTTAACTCTAATCGTTACCAAAAAATTTTTCTTACAAAATCCTCTTAATTTAGTGTTTTATACTTATGATTTAAATTGTCTTAACATGGGAATTTACCGATATTAATGTCCAATTTAATTCCAAAAAAAATTGGAAATATGACTTACAAAATCGAAATAGACCAAACAATTGGAATGAAAGTCCCTGTAGTAATTTATGCTAATGAACAACTTTTAGAAAAAATGATGACTGATAGAACCATTAAACAGGCAATTAACGTTTCAACAATTCCTGGTATCGTACAAAATGTTGTGGTGTTGCCTGATGGCCATGAAGGGTATGGTTTTCCTGTAGGTGGTGTAGCTGCTATGGATGCAGAAGAAGGAATGATCAGTCCGGGTGGTGTTGGATACGATATTAATTGTGGTGTAAGATTATTGCGAACTAATCTCAAAGAACAAGATGTTAGACCAAAACTTAAAGAAATTGTAGCAGATCTTTTCAATTCTATACCTTCTGGTGTGGGTTCAAAAGGAGCAATCAAACTAAGCAATTCACAATTAGATGAGGTCTTAGTTAGAGGAGTTCCATGGGCAGTTGATAATGGATATGGGACTAAAGAAGATGCAGATGTATGTGAAGAAAATGGACAAATGAATAATGCCGATCCTAACAAGGTTTCAGATAAAGCACGCAAACGCGGAGCTCCACAACTTGGAAGTTTGGGTTCAGGAAATCATTTTCTTGAAATACAAAAGGTTGCAGAAATTCATGATGAAGTTGCAGCAAAAAGATTAGGAATTGAAAAAGGGCAAGTTACCATTCTAACCCATTGCGGTTCAAGAGGTTTTGGCCATCAAGTATGTAGTGATTATCTAAGAATTTCAGAGCAAGCACAAAAAAAATATGATATATCATTGCCTGATAGAGAACTCGCATGTGTGCCTAATTCATCAGAGGAAGGAGAATCCTATCGCAAGGCAATGTTTGCAGCTTTAAACTTTGCTTGGAGTAATAGACAAATGATTACCCATTGGACTCGAAAATCATTTGAACGAGTTTTCAAACAATCTGAAACCGATTTGGGCATGGATTTAGTTTATGATGTTTCTCATAACATTGCAAAAATTGAAAAACACACAGTTGATGGTAAACAAAAATCAGTTGTTGTACATAGAAAAGGTGCAACAAGAGCATTTCCTGCAAACAAAGAGGAGGTTCCCAAAAAATACAGAGATCTAGGTCAGCCTGTTTTCATACCTGGGTCGATGGGGACTGCAAGTTGGATTTTACTTGGCAAACCAAATTCAATGAATCTTACCTTTGGTTCAACAGCTCATGGTGCAGGTAGAACAATGTCAAGAACAAAGGCCAGAAAAAACTATACCGAAACACAAGTAAAAAAATATCTTTCTGATAAAGGAATAGAGGTTAAAGCAATGACTAGAGATGGCGTAGTTGAAGAAACCCCTCAAGCTTACAAAGATGTTGACTCTATCGTTAATGTATCTCACGAACTTGGAATTGCAACTAGAATAGCAAAATTAGTGCCTATTGGAGTGATAAAGGGATGAATGAAGATGATTCTGAACTTGAAAAATTAAAGAAAAAGCGTCTAGCTGAAATGGAAAAAAATATTGCTCTAAAACACAAGCAAGAAAAAACTCCATCACAAAAAATACAGCCAACTGCTAGAGAAATACTTGTTAAAAATTTAGGCTATCGCGGACTAGAAGTTTTACAAAATGCAGAATCCCAATTTCCTTCTGATACAAAGATAGTAGTTGAAAAACTAGGAGAATTACTAAGTTCAGGGGAAATAAATGAAGAAATTGACGGGGGAAAACTATTGGCTTTGTTTAGATCTGTTGGCATTTACGTTAGAATGGAAAATAAAATAAATGTTGAACAAGATGGCAAGTTTGTTTCCCTTTCTGATAAACTAACTGGCAAATCATCATTTAAAAAAGAAACTTTACCAAATGATAATTCAGATTAATAATGAAACTTATCTTTGAAGTAAGTACAACCCAATACGAAGAAGATAAAATGTCTATGATTAAGGCGTTAAGTCATCTTCAAACTCTATGTGAAACCCCTGATGCTTATCAATTAGGAAAACCCATTTCAAGATTTGGTTGGACATTTTTTTCTTTATGGTTAAAACCAAATCTAATTACACAAATTGAAGAAAGATTTTCTGATATGATAAGTAAATCTAAGGGTAGAAAAAACGATGAAAAATTTACAAATTTTATGATAGATTTTTTTAATTCTCGAGATTGTAAATTAAAATTAAAACTTGTAGAAGAAGTTTAAACTCTTCTTCCTCTCTTTCCACCCTTCTTTCTAGTGGTATCATGAGGAATTGGAGTTACATCATCAATTCGTCCAATTCTAAAGCCTCCTCTTGCAAGTGCTCTAATGGATGCTTGAGCCCCTGGACCAGGAACTCTAGAACCAACTCCGCCTACTGCTCTAACCCTAATATGTAATCCAGTAAAACCTTTAGTTTTTGCAATTTCTACAACTGAATTAGCTGCCTTCATAGCTGCAAAAGGTGACGATTCGTATCTATCAGCATTTACGTGCATTCCACCTGAACTAATTCCAACTGTTTCGCCACCAGTAAGATCTGTTATGTGAATGATGGTGTTGTTGTAGCTACTAAAAATATGTGCAATTCCCCATTTTTCATTTTTTTCATCAGTAGATTCTTTTTTAGGTTGCTTTTTTACTTCTGCTTCTATTTCTTCTGGCTCTTCAATTTTAGATGATGATTGCATTTTTGCTTTAATTTTTGCAGCTTCAGCTTTAATCCCTTCAATTTTTTCAGCTTTTGCTGCTTCGTCATTTACTTCCTCAACTTTGGATTCTGGTTCAGACAATGTCTACTCACATCATGAGGGGTTTAAAAAACATTAACTTCTAAAATGAAGCCAACCCTTGTTTTTAATTCGGATAATTTTTGAACCAGTTTTATACTCAATACCTGCTCCATTTGAGACATAACCAATCTCATATAATGAAATTTTTTGGGTTCTAGCATTTAATTTGATTTTTGAAAGGAATTTTGGATTAATAGTAGCCACTATTTCGTACTCTTCTCCACCATTAAAAATCAAGTCTAAAGGTTCTATTTTGTTTGTTTTTGCAAACTCAAAAACGTCTTGATTAGTTGGAAGCTTTGTTAAAACAAATTTTTTTTTGCTTTGAGTTGACATTTCGTGCATAGTTGCAGATAACCCATCACTAGAATCCATTGATGATGAAAAAAATTTACTATTTGTCAATCCGAATTTTAATTTGGGAATTGGATGATACACTGCTTTTTTTGCTTTTTTCATAAATTTCCCTTTTGCTTTTTTCTTTTCTAAAAGAATTTTCAACCCAGATGCTGAATATCCAAAAGGACCAGTGGAAATAATAATGTCATTTATTTTAGCACCTTTTCTTGAAATAATTTTTTTAGCTAAACCAAAAAGTGAAACTTGAATCACGATTTCCTTTCCTTCATTAGTATCTCCTCCAATAAATCTAAAATCAAATTCTTTTGATGCTCTTCCTAAACCAATAGCAATCTCTTTGATCTTTTTTACAGAAAGTTTTCTTGGGATTGTAATTGAAACTATTCCATATTGTGGTTTTACTCCCTTTGATGCAAAGTCACTAACACAAGCAACAACACTTTTTCTTGCAGCATCTTTTAATTTCATGCCTAGTGCAATATCTGTACTTTCAACTAGTGTGTCCACTTTTGCTACCATGCCAGTCTTTCCCATCTTAAAAAACTCTACATCCTCAGAAACAAATTTAGAGTTTCCCATACTTTTTTGAAAAATTTGAATTATTTTTTTTTCATTTAACTTCGTCATAACTTTGTTTCACTAGATCTCTTGCTTGTTTTATGATCTTTTTTACTTCCTCTAAATTATTTGATTCAGCTGAGATTCTAATGATATCTTCGGTATTTGACTTTCTTACTAAAATCCAACTATCTTCATTAATAATTACCTTAATCCCATCCATAGTAATTATTTTTTCAAACTGTTTTGACATTTTATTTTGTAACCTTTCTAGAGTTTTATCATGTAGCTGTGATTCTATTGAAATTTTTTCTCTAATTTGATGATATTTTTCCATAAATTTTAAAACATCATCAAAACTCTTTTGTTCAAGCATGGATGCAATTAATCCACTTGTTAGAATCCCATCTCTACAGTAATTAAATTCAGGTAGAATAAATCCTCCACTGCTTCCTTCTCCGCCGGCTTGGGAATTTGTTTTAAGCAAAAGTTCTATCACATTTGCCTCCCCTACTTTACATCTTTGAACCTCGCCTCCTTTGTCTAGAATATACTTTTCAATTGCCACACTAGAATCAATACTTAGAACAAATTTCGTATATCCAAGCTCTAATGCTTTTACTACTCCTAATCCCAATGTAATATCTGGTGATAATTTTTTTCCATCTTTTACAACAACTAGGCGATCTCCATCTAAATCAAAGGCAAATCCAATAGTTTCTTTACAATTAGATTTTAATTCGGTTAACTTATCAGATGTTGGATCCGGTCCGCGAGAACTTTGTTTTAAACTCTCGTTGATGATTTTTACTTGACATCCTATTTTTTTTAAAAGTTCAGGAGCAACATCTTTTGCTGCTCCCCCTCCAATGTCTACTACAACTTTGGGTGAATTTGTTACTTTTCCAATTAATTTTGCTGCGTCATCTATGTAATTTGATTCAATTTTTGATTCTAAACCTATTTTCGATGTTGTAAGAGCCTGATTTTTAACTAAAATTTTTAATTCTTCCTCATTTAGTCCTCTACCATTTAAAATGAATTTTAATCCATTCCATTCAATTGGATTATGAGATGATGTAACAATAATTCCTGCATCGTACTTTCTTGATTCTCTAAAGGCCACTGGTGTTGGAACCATGCCTAAATTGTAAACATTAATTCCATTTTGTAATAAAGCGGCACTTGCAGTTTCTACAATCATTGGGCATGTTGGTCTTGTATCGTGCGCAATAACACATTTTTTTGATTTTACTAGAACAGAGAAATTATTACAATATCTCAAAACATCTTTTAATGTTAAATCACTTCCAAAAATCCCCCTAATGCCGGAGATAGATATTTTCACTGTCTCAAAGCCAAAAAGGCTTTTTATAAACTCTGACAGAATCGTTGTATGCCTCGATAGCTCAGCCTGGTAGAGCGAACGCCTCGTAAGCGTTAGGCCGTGGGTTCAGATCCCACTCGAGGCTTTTAATTTTTTGAAGTTGTAAGAATAATTAGAAATTTTACTCATCAAAGGATTCAATGTCTTCTTCTAATTCTCTTCCTAGTCCTTTCCACCATTTAGTTACCTCGCTTGTCATGTTCCCCTCGTTATTTACCGAATATTCATCCTTTATAGATCTGCCGATTGTTTTATTTTTGATCAACTATGTCAAAAAAATTCGTATTTTTCTCTATCTAGAAGATTTATGACTTTGCAGACTCTAACTTTTTTTTCATCCATTTTCTGTAAATGATAATAGCTAATGCCCCTACTGCACAACCCCAAAAAACTGGCCACCTAAACTCATTTCCAATCATTCCAAGATATGAATAAATGGTGCCTCCAATTAATGCAAAACCAATTATCTCAAGAATTTTTATCAAGATGCCCTCTCATACCTTAAACTATTCAAAAAGATATATTATTTTGTTAATCAGATAAAAATGTGGATAAATATCTTCTAATTATTTTGATGTTTTTGATTGCTGGGATGATAATTGCTGTAACTAAAGCTCCTCCTGAGTATGGTCTATTCTATTCGATGTTAGCAGGAGCATTGATAGTCATAATTTATACTGCAATGAAAGAAAGAAAACAAAAACAAGAAAAAAAGCGCGAAAAACGAAGGTCTAAAAAATAAACCTAAAGATCTAAACCAAAAGAACCTGCAATATCTGAAAACTTTTTGTATGATTCTAAATACTGTCTTCCTTTTGGAGTAATAACAAAAGCATTCTTGCCATCAAATTCAATTTTATTAATTAATTCTGCTCCGGTTAGATTTTCAAGGAATTTTGAAAGTCTAGAATGTGATAGATTTGCCTTTGTAAGAAGTGAAGTTGTCTTAATCCCTTCTTGACCCGATTGGTCAGTAGCAACTAGTAGATCTGCCACTATCTGCATACTAGTTCTATATCCTGCCATATACTACTTTTGATTAATCTGTGATATAAGAATATTACCCATGATTTTGCACCAGTTAAATAGAATTTACTCCCTTTGGGTGGCGTGACCGAAGAAGCATCAATCCAGTGGTTTAATGATTTTTTGGGTGTGGCATATAGATATTATGACTTGAGAATGAATGTAGTTCCTTTATTTTCAGAAAGGAAACAAGCAGCAAATATCTGGCATGAAACAATTCATTGGTGGAGCGATCATTCAATTAAAATTCGTTTTGTAGAAACTGGAGATAAATATTGGTTTGTTATGGGCGGTGAATCAAGTAAACCAAATACTAACAAGTCTTTTTTCAAAATATTAGATCAATCTCCTAATTATGAGCGATTTAAAAAAGGACATGGAGGAGAAGCCTATCTTAGATTAGGTACTTATTCAAAAAAATTTAAAAAAGATGTAAAAGATGATGCGGTTTGCAATTGTGGCCACATTAAAGAAGATCATGAGGAAGAGGACAATCAAGATGATTGTTTAATTGAAGGCTGTCAATGTCAAAAATTTGAAAGTTTTCAAGTCAATCTCCTAAAAAAGAAAAAAACAATTACAGATATTAAATTTCTACAAGAAAATGAAATAAAAGATGATCCCCTTTCCTGGAATTGTCTTTATGTGAATAAATTCAAAGATATGAATTAATTCAAAACTCTTTTTCTAGTCATCTGATAGATTTACTCTAACATGCTCGCCTGGATAAAACTCTGAAATTTTTTTAGAATAACATTTACTGCATAAGATTCCCTCAATCTTCCATTCATGCATTGGTAGATACTTGATTTCTACAAATTCGTGACATAAAGTACATTTTTCTACTTTTTTCAATTCTGATAGATTTTTTATTGTTCTATATAAAAATCATTTTAGATATTTTAGTTGTACTTTCTTTAAAAGAAATTATGTTAAATATTAGAGTATTCTAGAAAACTTACGGTAGAAAGTCTGGCCAATGTAAACCTCCTGCAAATTTTTACTTGGTTGGGCCTCTACCGTTTATGATTAAAAATTTGATTAAGAAAGATTATTTACTAATTTTTTTATGCTTTCTATTTCCTCTTCTTCTTGTATTATTTTTTTATCTACTACTCGTAGCATTGCATCATTCCATACATGATGAGAAAAGAAATTGTGTTTAGTATTTGCTATTTCCATTTCGTCATCTACTACAGAATCTTCTAGGAATTTTGTGGCTACAACATCAGCTAATTTTAAAATTCTACTGTTAAGCTTAAAACTTCTAAAAATAGGCTCTAATTTTGAAATATCGGTCTTAAAATCCCCCTTTGTTTCAAGAATTTTCTTATGCAAAATACGAAAATACACTGCAACAAAAAACAATGTTGCATATCGTTTAGTTTTATGGCCTCCTTTCTTACCATATTTCAAAGTCGACTTGGCAAATTCTTTTACTAGATATGGATACAACAAAAGTCTGTATTCGTCTTCAAGTTTTTCATTAAAAACTTCATCATATTTACTCCCTCTTGGTAAAAACTGTGCAGGTGAACTGTAGGATTCAGTTGGTCTTTGTTCAATACCAGCAACTAATGCTTGAATGGCATCTTTTGCAACAATAACTTTTTTATGATTTTCTGGCAAATATTTATTGTAAATAACATCACCTAAGAATTCAAGTTGCTGTGATTTAGTTTTTGTATCAAAAGAACCTGCCTGAATTTCATAAAAATATCCAGAGTTTTGTAATTGTGATTTGATTGATTTATGAAAGTCCATTAATGAAACAAGATCTTTACCCCTTACGGAATTTTGTGAATTTCTGTATCTTGTTATGTTATTTTGATCTTCTTCATCATCAGCTTTAATGATGGTTACTGTGATACTTCCATCCAAATTATGTGTGCGTTTTGCACGATCAAGAATTGAATTTGATGTTTGAGCTCCATTTACTATTTGTGGTGCATGTAATAATATGGAATTATTGCCTACTTCTTCATAATTACTAACAACAACTGTAATTCCATTATTATAATAAAAAAATTTGTTGGGTACATTTTGCAATGTTTCCCGGATTCCTTTATTTACAGTTGTTTTAAATTGCATCCATTGTCTAATATTTGATTCAAAAACATAATCCCGATTTTTTGAAATAAACTCAGTTAATTCTCTTAGTTTTAAGATTCCTAAAATTGTATTTTCATGTCTTAGCATCTTTTCTAATTTTATAGTGGATTTTTTACCCGCTGCAGGTTTTTTTATTCTTCCCCACAATCTCTGAATTATTTCATTAATGTCTACAACCTCAAAAGATTTTTCATTTTCAAATTCTATCTCTTGATCTGTTACATAACAGCATTCTACCTTCAAATTTTTATCTCGAATTTTGGTTACTAAATGTGCCAATTCAGGACGCATTTTTGTTACGTCGCTTTTGAGCAACTGATTTACGTCTTCTTTAAATTTTGTAATTGCATCCATAGAGTGAGATGTCCCATATTTTGATTGAAATAATCTAATCTTATTTTCTGAAAAATCAACTGGAAGATATGCATCAATTCCAAGATCATTAGCTCCATCTACTATGGCATCAGCTGCATCATCTTCAGTTGCTTCATAAACTCTAGTTAGAATCCATTGAAGAAAGTTATGGCCTTTTTCAACCTCACTTTTTGCATTTTCAGCATATTCCTTTATGCTTTCTTTAATGTTTTTTGAAAAACCTTCAAGCGGTTGATTGCTATTTTCCTGAACTAAAATAGAACGTGAACCAGGAATGTATCTTAACAATCCTTTTTTATTTTCTGACAATGTATTTTTTATTAAACATTCTATATTTAGAAAAGTAGGTAATTACATAATAACTCAAACAATCAAAGGTGAGAGAGGGAATCGAACCCCCTTGGATAGGCTTTGCAGGCCCACGCATAACCACTCTGCCACCTCACCGAATTCATAAACAAATTATCAACAATTAAACTCTTAGATCAAAATTTGGTAAAAGGCTTTGATGCAAGCTTCACATCTTCTCCTCTAACCGTTTTTCTTCCTGCATGAGATGACATATCCACTGCACTTTTAGCAATGGCTATAGCTATTTCTTCAATAATTCTCCTTAATTCATCTGCTGACTCATCACTAACTCTATTTGCACCAGATTTTTTTAAAATTCTATACATGGCTGATAATCCTAGTTCAGATGATTTCATAATCTAGATTTTTAAAATTATCGATTAAAGACTTTGAGTGAAAAAATCCTACAAAGATATCGATTAATGCAGACTATTTTAGGGAGTTTTTATTTGTGTAAATATGAATTGGTTATATGATGCCCATATTCACTTGTCTGATTCAGAATACGATTCTGATATTCCTTATATAATAAATTCAATGAAAAATATGAAAATTAAAGCATGTAGTGTTTCTGAAGACTTGGCTTCATCAAAAAAAACTCTTTTACTTTCAAGAAATAATGATTTAATTCTTCCTTTTGTTGGAATTCATCCTGGTAAGGCAGATGAAAAAATAGAACCAATCTTAGAATTAATTAATAAAAATGTACATAATATTGCAGGGATAGGAGAGATTGGACTAGATTCAACTTATGTTCAAAGTGACTTTGATTTTTCACGACAGGAAAAACTTTTTCTGGGCCAATTATCAGTTGCAGAAAAACTTCAAAAACCTATTTCTGTTCATTCTAGAAAGTCCCTTGATAAAATTTATGAAATTTTACCTTCATTTTCCATCAAAGGAGTGCTTTTGCATTGGTTTGATGGAAATAAAAAACAACTCAAAAAAGCTATGGATATGGGGTTTTTTGTTTCATTTGGACCACTTTTGATTTATGCAAACGATAAACAATTTTTGTTAGCTCAAACAGATCTTAATAGAATTTTGGTTGAAACTGATGGTCCAGTAAAATTTTCACGATGTTTTGAATTAAAAACTGCGCAGGTTAGCTTTATCCCAAGTGTAATTTTTTGTGCCTCAAAAATTGTTAGAAAGCCGTACGACGAATTAACATCAATTTTAGAACAGAATTCAAAAAATTATCTGGGTATATAGGTATAAAAAACCCATATTGATTACACGATAAGTGGATAGAATCAAAAGACTTTCAATGGAAATATTACAAGAAAACAAAGCTAAATTTGGTATAGATTTTGTGGCAAATAAAAAAATTTTAGAGGATATTTCAATAGTTCGCTCTAAAGAATTAAAAAATGAATTAGCTGGATACATTACTAAATTCATAAAACATGAAATTAGAGATAAAGAAGAAAAGCTTATCAAAGAAGCAGAAGTGGCTAAAAAAGAATCCGCCGCTGAAGAAAATTTATCTGAAAACAGTGAAACATCTGTGGAAGAGACAATATCTAATTCTAAAGATGAATCCGAAGATTCAAATAAATAATTAGGAATAAATCAAATTTATTGTTAGAAATTTTAAAATGATCACTGTAAAATTTTTGGGAGGAGCAAAAAAATCATTTTCAGCTGATAGTGTGACTTTAGATAAAACTGATCTAACTATTGACCAACTCTTAGAATTACTAGTTGCTAAACTACCTGAAAATAATTTCAAACTAGATGTAAATAATTTACTTGTTGCAATTAATGGAATTGATTCATCTGCAATTAATGGAACACAAACTAAGTTAAAAAATAATGATGTAGTCAGTATAATTCCAATCATACATGGAGGTTCTTATACAAGAATTCAGTTTAAAATTACAAAAACAAATGTCGAACTATTTGACATTCCTGCAAAACACAAACTTGATATGAATTTTTTAGATATTATTAGAAAAAAATTTCCAAAATTAGAAATTCAAGCTGTCTCGTCAAACTATATTCTAAGTAAATCACATGCTCAAAAAATTATTTCTATATCATTGATATCAAAACAAACCCACACCTTAATTTCAAAAAAGATAGATACTGATATTTTGTTGAGATTTGCAGGTACTACTCAAATTCAAGATGCCATAAAAAGAGTTGGAATAAAAAACAATGAAGGTTTTGTTATAATTGCCATTGGAAATCAAACTTTAATAAATAAATTATATATTTTTCTTAAACCCTTTTTGAATGATAATCCATTATCAAAGAATAATAAAATTTTTTTACGAAAAAAATTTAATATCACAAAAAAACACTTGGATTCTATTTTATCAAATAATGCTTTAGACGATTTGTTAACGGAAAAAGCAACAATATTAATCTGATAACGAACGTTTTACTTTTTCTACACTTAAAATACAATTGTCTGGTATGACTGAAATTCCTGTTTGTTCACCAATTACTTCAATTAATACTATCCAATCGGGATTTTCCAATGAAACCTTGTTAGGAATATTTTTTGCAACCTCTGAAATAATTTCCTGTGACGAGATCTTTGAATTTCTTTTTTCAATAGTTATTCGATAACTATCTTTTGGTTTGAAAACAACAATTTTTTTTTGAATTTCTAGATTAATTTCGTTAATACTAGTAACACATTCACTTTGAATTGGTATTATTCTCAAGCAATATCTAATAAACCAAGGCTCATCTAGTATTTTTTCACGAATATTTGTAATAAGCTCAACTGGATTTAGACAGGTTTTTCCAGTAATTATTCCAGGTAAATTAGAAATGGTAAATTCTGGCGATTCGTCTCCAAATTCATTACAAATTTTTATTATTTCTTCTTTAGCCTCTTCTTCAAAATGCCGAGGACATGTTAGAATTAAATTCAAAATAATTCCTCAATGTCATCTTTTGATATGGTTCCCTCTCTTAATACTCTAATCTCATTATCAACTTCAACTACAGTTGATTCACCTTTACTGTGAATAATTCCTCCATCTACAAACAAATCGTACCCTGTGAAATTTTTAATACACTCTTTAGAATTTTTAAATGGTTTTGAACCAGAAACATTTGCACTAGTTCCTACAATTAATTTACATTTTTTTAGAATTGATAAGATGCATGCATTTTTAGGTACTCTTACGGCAATCTTCTCATCAAGTTTGAGCGTTTTTTTTAACTTTTCATCTTTTAGTTTTAACACTAGGGTGATTTCTCCTGGCCAAAATTTTTCTGCAATCTTATTTGCTTTTTTATCAAAAAAGGCTATTTTGGATAATTCATTTTTTGAAAAACCTAAAATTGGAAATAATTTTGCCGTGTCTCTATTTTTTATCTGGTAAAGTAGTTTTATTGCATTTTGATTATAAGGATCACATCCAATACCATATACTGTGTCTGTAGGAAAAACCACTATCTTTCCATTTTTAACAGCCTTTACCGCACTTTCAATTCCATCTAAATCACAATTAACTTTCAATGTTTTCATTTATGTTGAAAAGTATCTTTAATAATAATTTGATTTCTAATACATCTAGAATTAACTTGCATAGTAAATCTGATTTTGAAGAAAATGATTTTGAAGATGATTTTGATGACGATCTTGATGATGAAGATTAAATTACCAATCCAAAATTTTCTGCGAATCTACTAAAGCTTTGATATGCTACTAAAAACTCTCTTCCATTAGAACTAATTTTATACCTAAAGGTTCCCTGTGAATCTACCTGTTCTAACAATCCTTGAGAAACCAGATTGTTTAAAATTTTGGAGATTCGAGTATGCGATACATTTGCTTTTCTTATCAGATATGTAACACTTGCTCCTTCACTTGAATCTATATCATCTCTTGTTGTTGATAAAATATCCCCAATGATTTTCATATGCGGTCTATATGCACTAACCAAGTTTGACTGAGAACTAGCTTTTGACATTGTCTATGAAATCAACACCCTATTGTTGAATATACTTAGAAGATAAAAGAAATTGACAATGTAATTTGTTGAATTTTTCCTACTCATAAATTGTTAATAAATTCGCTAAAATTGCCATAATTTAGGTATCAGGATCGAATTTTATTTTTGTTAGAGGAATTTTGCTAATTGGAATAAAGAGGGAAATTAATCCTGAAATTTTGATGGAAATTGATAGATAATACAAAATCGATTCGGGGAAAACAAACGAATACCATCCTAGAAATTCTCCAAAAGCAAGAAATGATAATCCCATTGCAACAAAAATAGTTCCTTTCTTTTTTCCTTCAAAATAAGAAAGAATTGTTTCAATTGCTCCATACGCCAACAGAATAAATGAAATAGATCTAAGAATGTGTTCAATATGCACTGCTGAAATTAAGAATAAAGGTAACATTCCAACTGATCTGAAATATCTTGATTTAGGCAAAAATGATTTAATGCTATGTGAGAATGCAATAAAAAAATAACCAATTGTTTGAATTCCAATACCTAATGTTTGTACCCAGCGTTCAATCTGGCCTTTTTGTAAAATAAAATCTTCTGCCATATAACCAGACCATACTACAAAAAATCCAACACTAATTGATAAAAAAGCAATTGCTAATCTAAACAGTGTTGCACTTCCAGTATTTTTAAATCCAATATATGACATTATGCCAATTACGAGACCTACAATAAATCCAACTAAATTTAGAATATTTTCTAAAATAAATTCCAATTATGTTCATTATCCAATAAAATTAATTATTTTAACTTGATGAATCATTTAATCTTGTACCTAATCCCATTCATCTAAAGAGCCTGCAGTTTCTCCTTCGGTACTTCCTGTATAGTCACCTAGAATATCTGAATATTTAACATCATTATGAGCTACATACTTTACATATTCACCATAACTCATGTCCAAATCACAATGTTTGCATCTAACAGCTGAAAAATCTGGTGAGAGTTCTGCATTTTCTTTGCATTTTGGACACTTTATTTTCACATCTAAGTTTGTTCTGCTGAATTATTATTGCTTTAGATTCAAAAAAAGATAAAAGGCGTTTATTATGCTCTTAGACTATGACCAAAACCTGCACAAAATGTAAAACTCCAATTTCAGACGATTCTACTTTAGATCCTAAAGCCGCTTCTTATCCCTGCTGTAACAAATGTTGGGCAGAATGGAAAGAATATCGAGTTATGGTAATGAATGAAATGCGATTAGATATGTCTCTTCCTGATCATCGAAAACTACTTAAAAAAAATGAGCAAATTTTTGTTGGAGTCAGAACTCCTGAAGGCGATATGGTAGATTTTACAAACGAGGATAATAGAAAACCTGACCAGCCTTAAACCCCTAAGGCTTTTTTAGCACTTTCAGGTATCATCATTAACATTTTCTTTTTTTTATCATCATCCAAATTAGTAATTATTTTGTTTATGGATTTTGCAATAATCTCTTTTTGTGATCCATCTAATGATAGAAAGATTTCATATATGCCATCTAGATTAAAATTAATTAATTTTTGTGGAGATCTACTTAATTCATAAATATATTTTGAAAACATTAAAACCCTTTGTTCTTCAGTGATTGTAGATAAAACTTGAAGCCAGGTTTTAAATAATTTTGAAAAATTTGGAAATGGTATAGTAGGACCTGCCTCTAGTGCATTATTGATAATTTCTCGCTGTTCTGGTTCTGACATTGAAAAAAATTCAAGCATTCTTTTTTTTAAGATCGGTGTACGAAGAAAATCAGGAAGATTTGCTAAAATAATAATAATATTTCCAGCATAGTTTGGTTCTGACAATAATTAAGTCAGAAAAATACAATATTAAAATGATTGATGATAATTTAGCTTAAATACACCATCTCCACGCTCAGACATGTATGACTTGTACAGTTGTAGTAGGCGGGTTCTTTGGGGATGAAGGAAAAGGAAAAATTATTTCCTATCTTGCCTTAAAAGATAATCCATCTATAGTTGTAAGAGGAGGTGCGGGTCCAAATGCTGGTCATACAGTAAAAGACGGAGATAAAACATATAAAATTCGTATGTTGCCAAGTGGATTTTTAAATAAAAACTCTAAAGTAATGATTGGTCCCGGGGTAGTAATTAATCCCGAGGTTTTACTAAAAGAGATAAACGACTTTGATGTATCTAATCGAGCTTTTGTTGATAGAAACTGTGGAATTATTGAACAAACTCATCTAACCGAGGATTCAAAAGGAAGATTAAAAGAAACTATTGGAAGTACAGGATCTGGTACTGGACCCGCCAATGCTGCAAGAGCCATGCGAACTTTAAAGTTAGCAAAAGACTTTGAATCACTTTCTTCATACTTGGAAGACGTTCCATCTGCGGTAAATGCTGCCATTGATTCTAATGAGAATGTTCTTGTAGAAGGTACCCAAGGTACACATCTTTCATTATGGCATGGGACTTATCCATATGTAACCTCAAAAGATGTTACGGCTTCAGGGATTTGTTCTGATATAGGAATAGGACCTAAAAAGGTAGATGAGGTTATGGTCATATTCAAGTCATACGTGACTAGAGTAGGTACAGGCCCAATGGATGACGAACTCAGTGCCGAAGAGACTTCAAAAAGAGGTTGGGCAGAAGTAGGAACCGTGACTGGTCGTCAGAGGCGTGCTTCAGAGTTTAATTTCAATTTGGCTAAGAAAGCTATCATGCTCAATAGCGCAACTCAAATTGCAATTACCAAATTAGATGTATTATTTCCTGACTGTGCCAACAAAACATCTTTTGAAACTCTTAGCAGTGAAGCTAAATCATTCGTAAAAAATATTGAAGCCAAACTTGACGTGCCTGTTACGCTCATAGGTACAGGTCCTAATGTAAATGACATTATAGATATTCGAAAATAAACTAGCCTCGTTTTTTTTGGTTAAGTTTAATTTAGTTAAACTCTACAAAACACCGTGGACAAACAACCTACCTACATTCAAGTTGATTCTCCATTAGAGTTTTCACGACTAGTTTGCGCTTTAGAACGGGCTCCGCGTGTATCTTTTAGTCATGAGCATGAAGGAAAAGAAGTGCTTTCTGTACAAATGGATTTATTGAAAGAAAAACCAATCATCTATTACACTCCAATTGATGACAAAGGTCATTATCTATGCTATGAATTCAAATCTGGAAAAGAACAAACCTCAATAGTAAATTCAACATCAGATGCTGCTAGACTTTATTCACCAATTGTAAAAATTAAGGCGCTTCCAGATAATCTCAAAGCCGGAAATGGTTCTGAAGAAAAGTACCATCCAATTGAACTTGAAGATCTTGCTAGCCTAGCCAAACTTAGTTATGGTTTTGAAGATACTCCTTTTCCATTATTTACATTTCCTCAAAACGGTAAATGGTTGATGGGCGTGTTTATGAATTTTAATGAAGAAGGCGCGTCTTATTTTTGTCATGTAGTTTTAGATAAAAATCCAGAAAAACCATTCCTAAAATATTCTACAAATAATGGAACAGAGCCATCATTTGTTGAAACTCCTCAAGAACATGGGTATTCGTATATCAAAATAATAAAATTAAAAGAGACACATCCCCTAGTCAATTATGTCCGACTTCAAAACTAGGATAAATAAAATATCTAAAAATAAAGGACGAATTATCCTTGCAAATGATTATTCAAGTAATGAAAAAAATCTAGAAAAAAAAACTATCAAAAATATAAAAACATTAAATAAATTTCTATGTGGATTAAAAATTAATTTTCATTTATTACTTCCACTTGGACTATCTGAAATAACTCGAATTAATAATTTAGCTCATAAATATAATCTTCAAACTATTGCTGACATTAAACTAAATGATATTGGGAATACAAATGAGATAACTTTAGAAAATCTTTGGAAGGCTGGTTTTGATGCAGTGATAGTTAATCCAATAATGGGACAAACTGCATTAAAAAAACTTGTTTCATCTGCTCATAAAAAACAAAAAGGAGTGATTGCACTTTGTCATATGAGTGCACCTGAAGCAAGAGTTTCTTATGAAATGAAAATACAAACAAAAAATTCAAAATCAATTCAGCTTTATCAATTATTTTTACAATCATCGATTTCAAGTAAGGTAGATGGAATAATTGTTGGAGCTACATATCCAAAAATTATCCAATACTGTAAGAAAAAAGCTAAGGGTAATCTAAACATCTATTCACCGGGAATTGGAACTCAGGGAGGAAAAATTACTAAAGTTTTAAACGCAGGTTCTGATTTTTTAATTATAGGTAGGACAATTATTAATGCTAAAGAGCCAGTAAATTTGGCTGCAAGGTTTCAAAAACTAAGTTTTTTGAAGTAATTTGTTGGCTTTGGATAAGATGTTTTTTGCATTTTGATAAGTAATCTTTTCCATGGCGTTCTTGAAGTCTAACCAAATATAGTCTAGGTGTTCATGTGAAATCTTTACCTTTTCTGTTTTAGTTTTTGCCAAAAAAAACACCACCTCTTTGTAAATTAACTCTCCTTCAAATTGGAAATTATAATTAATGTTTTCTTTAAATCCATCAATAATCTCTATATCTGATATTCCAGTTTCTTCTTTTGTTTCTCTTACTGCTGTTTGATATTCATCTTCTCCTTGTTCAATTTTGCCTTTAATAAAATCCCAATGTCCTGTAGGGTAATTTAATAGGAGAAACAAGTTTCCTTCTGGCTTTTCCAAATATAAAACGATGCCTGCAGATCTTTCTTTTTTCAAAACGGCGTCACTACTTTAATCGATGTCATCTTATCTTTATTTTCCAAGTCGTCTTTTTCTTTCTTGAAATGTTCTAATTGCTCGCATCAAGTCTATCTTTCGAAATTCTGGCCAAAAAATGTCCATAAAAACTAATTCACTATAAGCACTTTGCCAAATTAAAAATCCACTAAGACGTTTTTCTCCAGACGTACGTAAAATCATGTCAGGAGATGATTGTGGTAAGTGTGCTGTGTAAAGATTTGCTTCAATTTCTTCTTTGTCAATTTTGTCCACATCAAGAGAACCACTCTTAATTTTTCCGCCAATTTTTTTTACCGCGTCAACTAATTCATTTTGTCCACCATATGCTATTGCAATATTAAGAAAATGTTTATTGTAGTCTTTAGTGGCATCATCTAATCTTCGTAAGACTTCTTTTATTGATTCAGGCAATAGCTCAATTTTTCCTATGGCTTTGACTCTCATTTCATTTCGATGAATTCTTGGATCGTTGTAAAGTTTTTCTAGTCGGTTTTTTATCAAATTGTACAAATACTCTAATTCGACATCATTTCTATCTAAGTTCTCTACTGATAAAACATACAGGGTGATAATTTTGATATCAAATTCTTCACACCAATCTAAAAGATTTTCTACAGCATCTGCGCCTTTCCAATGTCCATCCTCAGAAATCATTAAATTTTTTTTAGCCCACCTTCTATTTCCATCAAGAATAATCGCTAAATGATTAGGAATATCTCCATGGCGAATTTCTCTTTCTAATTTCTTAGAGTATAACCTGTATAATCCAGATAAATGAAATGCTATTTTTTTTACTCCGATAATATCTCTCCACCTCTTTGTTTCCTATACATTCGGAACAATAAGGTGGCAGATATCAGTGTTATTGCTAGTCCCGCTAATAATGGGGGCACTAATGTAAAGGAACTCTCATCATTTATTAAAATACTTGTAAACTGTGCAACTGTTGGATAAATTGCAACAAGTACAATTATCCTAAGTATATCACTTATTTTTTTCAAACTTCCTCCCAACCAATTACTTAGCAAAATTCCACCAAAGATCGAACCTAAACCTATCCACAAAATAGGCATTGCACCCAAAACAAACTTTCCAATTATCACTTGATTGCTTATCAGTTCAACAAACTGAATGTCTTCACTAATTATTTCTGTTTGAGCTAAAGCAATTCCTGCAGGAACAGAAGCAAGAATGAAAATAATTCCTGTAACCATTGTAAAAATTCTAATGAATCCAGCCGGAGTAGGTTTTGACCAACTAGAAAAAGCTCTATCCACATCAAACGCTCTTATGATAAATGCTGCACCAAGAATTGTAACTAGAACCGCAAAAATTTCTGCAGTATAACCAAACACACTTCCAATCCCTCCAATTAATAATAAAATTCCTGGAACTCCTAAGAAGAATTTAGAATATTTAGAATCATATGCGATCATCTTCAAATATTTTCCAAACACTGCGTAAGAATATTCAACACTTCTACTGACCTTCATAACTACCCGTTGTACTGAAACAACTGGGAGAATATTCTGTATTATTGGAATTACACTCTCGTCATCCTCGCCATCAGATACAATTACTGCGCCATTAGCTGAAAATTTTTCTAAAACTTGTCGGATCTCACGTGCAATTTTTTCATCTGCTTGAACTCCTCGATCCTTAACTCCTGCCACTGTAATGATTTCGGCTTGATATCCTTTACTTACCAAGTCCTCATATGTTTTAATTGCATAGAAAATTGAATTAGAATCTGCATCCTCTGGATCCTCTAAAGCAAGTCTTTGTGCTGCCTCAATACAGGTATCTCTCCCAAAAACAGGAGTAACAATTCCTGCTTTTTCACCCACATCATTGTCTCTGTCAACACAAATTACAAGCAATTTATTTGCAGAAGATGAATTAATGTCCTTTTCTAATTTACCAGACTTTTGAGACACTATTATCCTTATACGAAGTAAGTTTTTAACAATTTCCCACTTTTGTAAATAGTAGAATTAGTATTTGAAGCCAGAAACCTATTAGGGCCTTGCCTCATCTGAGGATTTAATTAATCTCTCAGAATCTTTTTTCAAGGCATCAATTTTTTTCATTACTTCTTGGAACTCATTAGATTCTTGTTTATCGTCTGCAACCATTGTTGCAATTATCATAGTTTCTCGAATTTCTGAATTAAAAATTTTGAGAGATTCAATGTAATTCAGATAACTCTCATGCCATTCTTTAGGTGCTTTACTTTCTACAAGCTGTATTATTTGAGAATTTACTTGGGATAAAGAAATCTCTGCAAGATTAATGTATTCTTGCGGTGTTAGTTTATTATTTAACATATTGTTGAATTCTTCATTAATTTCATTTTTTATCGTAAAATGAATTTCTTTTACATTATCTAGATGGACTTCAAAATCTGAAATAATAATTTCTGATTGAATATTTTGAGGAATCAACCAGACCAAAAAACTCGCAGCTGTAACTGCAGCTAAAATTATTCCTGTAATCACTATTCCTTTTTTTGTTGCCAATTAACCTTCGTTAAAATAGGTAGTTTATAACTACCTTACATCATTACAAAATTAATCATTTTTTTAAAAAAATCAAAAAATCAAGTCTTTAAACTAAATCATTGAAAAAATCAGCAGAAATTTTTTAATTCATATAAAAATATTTAAGTAAATATAATAAACTGATTCTAAACTTACAGTCATCTAGCGTATAGTTAAAATTTTTTTACAGGCTCTTCCTAAATAGGACCTAGTTAGTGTTTTGTTATAATGGTAACAGCATACTGCGTTAAATGCAGAAAAAAGGTAGAAATGAAAGATCCAAAAGAAACCAAATTAAAAAATGGGCGACCCGCAGCAAAGGGAACTTGCCCAAATTGCGGAACTAACGTTTTTCGTATTGGAAAAATTTAGACCCGTTTTTCTTTTTTACACTAAACCCATATAGGGTAATACAATGTTAGTATTTTCAATGACAACATCTGAATATGAAAAATTACTAAAACGCATTCAAGGTAATCTAAATGAAACCAAAAAGGGTACTGAGAAACGATTTGAACTGCCTACGGTAGATGTTATGTGGGAAGGTCAAAAAACTTTTCTTCGAAATTTCTTAGATTTTCCTAAAGTACTTCGACGAGATCCTGAAAAAATTCTTCAATATCTCTCTAAAGAATTTGCTGTCCCAGCAGAAAGAATGGGTGAAAAGGCAATTTTTATTGGAAAACGAGATCCAGAAGATTTTTCACGCTTGTTTAAAATTTATTTCAAAGATTATGTTGAATGTCCTACATGCAAAAGTCCTGATACTAAGATTGAAAAAGAAAAACGAATTTCATTTTTGATCTGCGAAGCTTGCGGTGCAAAATCTCCCTTAAAGGGTAAATATGCGTGATGTTATTTTCTGTTCGTGTAACAAATTATCAAAATAATTTAATGTTAAACATTTGTGATCCACATTTACTTGGGAAAAAAATTATTGATGATAAAGTTACCATGAATATAAGTAAAAGCTATTATTGTGAACGCCTTGTTGAAAAAGAAGAAGCTGAAAATCTATTAAAAAAATGTTCTTCTATTAACATGGTTGGTCAAGAAACAATTTCTTTATCAGTTAGTTTAGGAATTGGAACATATCAAGGTGTAAAAAAAATTAACGGCGTTCCTTTCCTACTCATTTTCAAAATGTAATACATCACAATTATATACAAAATGCTACAGTTATTTTTATGAATCAAATAATTTTTAATCAAAAATTTTTAAGATCACAATTTTATTTATTATTAAATTTTAATGGATTATCACAATTAAAAATGAAAAGATAAGAAAATGTCGTTTGATGATCAAGATGAAGATTTTGAAATACTAACTGAAAATAAATTAATTAAAAAATTAAGAGATAAGAAACCTTTTGATGGTTTTAAAAAAAATAAAGTTATCAACGAAGTTCTTGATAAACAAACCGTTATGGAATTATATAATTTAATTAAATCAAATATTATTTCATATGTAAATGGAGTTGTAAAAGCAGGAAAAGAATCTGTAGTATTTTGGGCAAAATCAAAAGATGACAAAGATTTAGCTTTAAAAATATATCTTGTTTCAACATCAAATTTTAAAAAACGAGAAGCTTATCTTATAGGAGATCCACGATTTTCTCGAATAAAAAAAGGAACCAAAAATCTAGTGTATCTTTGGGCACAAAAAGAATTCAGAAATTTATCATTATGTTATGATAAAGGTATTCCTGTTGTAAAACCTATTCATGTTTCTAAAAATATTCTTGTTATGGAATTTGTTGGAAAAAATGGGGTTCCTGCAAAGACTCTATTGGAGTCAAATGTTGATAAAAATGACTATGAATCTTCAATATCTTTACTAAAAATGCTGTATAAACAAGCAAAACTAGTACATGGAGATTTTTCGGAATATAATATTTTTAAAACTGAAAAGGGATTGATTCTTTTTGATCTTGGATCAGCAGTGGATCTAATTCACCCAAATTCGAAAAAATTCCTTGAAAGAGACATTAATAATATCACTAAATTCTTTGCAAAACGAGGACTTACTGTTGAAAATCCCTTGGATGTAATTCAGAAGGTTACAAAATGAGCTTTGAAAAATTAATACGTATTCCAGAAGATAGGATTGGTGTACTTATTGGAAAATCTGGTCAAATAAAATCAAAAATTGAAAAAACTTGTTCTGTGAAATTAGAAATAGATAGTGAATCTGGAGAAATTATGTTAAGTGGGATTGGAAAAATTGATGATATTAAACCCTTTAAGGCAATGGAAGTTGTAATGGCAATAGGACGAGGCTTTTCTCCACAAAATGCAATGCGATTACTAAAAGGCGAAAATGCATTAACTGTAATTGACTTAAGAGAATTTGCAGGTAAATCTCCAACACAAATTGAAAGGATAAAAGGGAGAATTATTGGAGAAGGGGGTAAGGCAAGGACAAATATGGAGAACCTAAGTGGAACTAACATCTCTGTTTATGGTAGAACCGTTTCAATAATAGGTTCCCCGACTCAGCTAAAACTTGCAGTCAATGCAATTTCTTCTCTTTCTGGAGGAAGTATGCATGGTTCAGTTTATAGTAAACTAGAGTCAGCAAGAAGAAGAAATAAAATAGAAAAATTACAATTATGGGAAAATCAAAATGTCTTCTAAAGGTTCTTTCACACAAATTTCTCCTAGTGAATTTTTTTATAAAAATCGTGATTTAGCAGGATTTAGTAATCCTTCAAGATCACTTTATACGGCTGTAAGAGAATTTGTTGAAAATGCACTAGATGCATGTGATCAACAAGGAATTCTTCCTGATGTACACTTGTCAATAAAGGCAGTAGACCCTGAAAAACCAGACCCAAAACCATACATTTTGACTGTCAAAGATAATGGGCCAGGTATAGAATCAAAACATGTTCCATTAGCATTTGGAACAGTACTGTATGGTTCAAAATTTGGATTAAAGCAAGCTAGAGGAATGTTTGGATTAGGTGCAACGATGGCTATTTTATATGGTCAAATAACTACCAACAAACCTGTTTTTGTTAAGAGTTCCACTGATGGAAAAACCCAAGATGAATATGAGCTGTTATTGGATATTCAAAAAAACAAACCAATAATATTAAAACATGAATCAAGAGAAATCTCAAAAACCGGATTATCTGTAAGTATTTGCCTTGAAGGAGATTATTCAAAGGCTGGTGCAAAAATTCGAGATTATGTATATCAGACATCCCTTATCACTCCATATGCTACTGTTACCTTTGATGATCCTAAAGGAGAAAAATTTCGTTATACAAAAATTGTAAGAACTATGCCACCTGCTCCAACTATTCTTAATCCACATCCCTATGGAGTAGATGTTGAGACAATCAAAAGAATGGTTGAGGATTCTAAATTTTCTATACCTACAGTTGACAATAAAACCATCGAAAAAGTTAGATCTGAATTGGGACTCAAGAAAAAAGATCTAAACTATACTGAAATTATGAGTAGAGCTAAAAAACGATGGTCATCTCTTTCTCGAAATGTCAGAGTAGTGATAGCTGTAATGTCATTTCTCAAAATGGATTTTGATAAATTAAGCAAAATTCGAATTGATGATCTTGATATATCAAGTAGAAAATTAACATATTGGGATTTTGGAGAATCAAAATCATTTACAATTGATATGGATCCTGAAAGTGATTACTATAAGCAGCTAACCAATACAACACAAGGAGAAATGCTTGTATCATTTTTGACAAAAAGATTTCAAAGAGTTGGTAGAACAACTGCAGAAAAGTTTGCAAATTTTGCAGGGTTTAAACCTGAAAAAAGAATCGGAACAATGACTAATGAAGAACTTGTAAAGCTTAGTGATTCTTTACAAAAATTTCCAACCTTCTTGTCCCCTGATCCCAGTTGTCTTGCCCCTCTTGGTTCTGAACCATTAGAAAAAGGAATGAAAGCTTTTTTTAATCCAGACTTTATTGCTGTTATACAACGAGGTGCATCAGCTTATTCTGGATTCCCATTTGTTGTTGAAATGGGAATTGCTTATGGTGGTGATATACCTCCAGGAGGAACTAAGGTGTATCGATTTGCAAATAGAATACCCTTACTTTATGATGAAGGAAGTGATGTTGTGTTAAAAGTTGTAAATGATACTGACTGGAGTAGATACAAGGTGAAAGGAGATCCTCCTCTGGTAATTGTTTCTCATATTTGTTCTACAAAAATCCCATATAAAACCGTGGGAAAAGAAAACGTTGCAGATAGACCAGAAATTGAAAGAGAGCTAAGACTTGCATTACAATTCTTATCACGAAAATTAGCATCATACATGTCTAAACGAGGACAAGATGAAATGGCAAAAAAGAGAGCAAATCTTTACTCAAAATACATTCCACTAATTGCTCAGTTTTGTACAGAGCTTGCAGGAAAAAAGAAGGAACCTGATTATAAAAAAATGTTAAAGGAGGCTGTAACAGTTGAAACAGAAACCTAAAAAACAAAATAAGGTATCAACTGAAGAAAAAAGAAAGAGTCTCGCACAATTATTAAAAAATAAAGGCACTGAAATTTATGAAGAGTTAGACAAAGGCAATTTTCCATCTTTTTCGGTTCCTAGTAGAT
This sequence comes from Nitrosopumilaceae archaeon, assembly GCA_042138025.1. GTDB lineage: Archaea > Thermoproteota > Nitrososphaeria > Nitrososphaerales > Nitrosopumilaceae > CSP1-1. Next base: position 29,897 of record JBHIUZ010000007.1, read on the forward strand.
CTGTTAGTAACATAGTTTATGATAAAAAATTACGTCAATACATTCTTGGTTCGAATGCAAGTCTAAGAAGCTCAAGAAATATGTCACAACTTAGATCATTTACCCAATTAATGTGGCTGGCATTTTTTGCTAATAGGCTAGTTAATGAAAAAAAATCGTCAACACTTAGAGACATATATTATTCCTCTCAAGCGTTTGCAGTTGATTTTGAGGACCAGCCTGAATCTGATAACATTATTGTAGATTTAGAGGCAGTTTTAACAAGACCTCGAGAAGATTTGCATATTTATCCTGAAGAAAGAAGCAGTGTTTTTGGGGACCTCGTCATTGAATACACTGTTCCTGGTTATGAGGGTCGACGATCTAATCTCTCAGATCATCCAGATGGATATCTAATTGGTCCTAGTTTGAGTAGTGCAGAATTAGTTGATACTAGTGCAGAATTAGTTATCGCTATAGAAAAAGGTGGACTGTTTACACGATTTGTAGAAGAAAAAGTGGATAAAAAATTTAAAGCGATAATTGTTGATACTGCAGGGCAAGCTCCCCGTTCGACTAGAAATTTGTTAAGAAGATTACATGATGAAATGGGATTACCTGTAGTGATTTTAACTGATGGTGATGTTTATGGAGAACATATTGCAATGGTAATTAAATCAGGTTCTGCAAACGCTGCACATCTAAGAGAATTAACCGTACCTGATGCAAAATGGCTTGGTGTGTGGGCTTCAGATATTGAAAAATACAAGTTACCAACAATTCCAATGACTGAATCAGATATCAAACGAATCAGTGACTTGCAAAAAGATCCAAGATATCAAGAAGGAAATTGGAAAAAACAACTTGAAATATTCAAAAAAATAAAAAGAAAGGCAGAACTTGAAGCATTTTCAAAATATGGACTAACAAACATCACCGACAAATATCTTCCTGAAAAACTTGAACTAGCAAAAAGTCTATAATTTTTTTATACGTAACGTTAAGACTCCGTTTCTATATTTAAAATCATGAATCTTCATATCATTAGCACCTTCAATTGGAATTTCCTTTGAAAAATTTCCAGAACCACGGATGTAGAGAATCCCGTCAATTAACCTCACCATTACCTTATCTTCAGGACCTGGCACTTCAGAGACAAAAACGGTTTCTTGATCTCCTTTTATAAGATCATAAACCCAGCTTTTTGTTTCTTGTTCTCTTGCAGTAAACTTTGGTTGTTGTTCTTTTGTCATTTTTTTGAGTACATAAACCCAGTAAATCATAGTTATCGAAGCAATTCCAATTAAAATAAAACTGACATATCCTATTCCAGATCTTTGGGACATTATGTAGACTATGCCAAGAAAAAGAATTACCATTATTGGGATTACAAAATTTAATGATTGTTCATTTGAATATGCTCCTTTATAGCTTGCCAACTATGAAAAATTTCTTTTTGCCAAATATAAAGTATTTTTGATTAATATTGCCATTTTTCTTAGATCAGTTATTGAAGGCATTCAAAAAAGACTCTGATGATATTTTTCTTAGAGGCACAATAATTGCGATTTTTACGACAATCCCATCAATTTCAGCTTTTTTTATTGCATGGTATATAGTAAATGATCTAATTTTAGCTGCAATAATTGCAACAATAGTGCATGTATTTTCTATGGCAATTTCATTTAAAATCTCAAAAAAACTTTTTTTAAAAAAATGAAAAATTATAAAATTAACTTTTATTATCTGAAAAAAAACTTGTTTTAATATGGATATAAAAAAAATTGAAAATGATTTGATTACAGTTGTTAAACTAACTGCTATTCAAGCTAGGCTTTTTCTACTTATTGTAACCCGAGGAAAAATGACTGCACAAAAAATTGGAGATATGCTGGGAATTTCTGTAGATGAAGCATCTTCTCTTGGTAAACAACTAGTGGAATTAGGTGGTTTTATAGAAATTACTGAAAACGAATTTGAAGCAATGCATCCTAGATTTACTGCTGTAAACATGTATAGGAAAATGTGTGAAAAAGAAAAAATTGAATTTAAACGAAATGTTACTGTAGATAACATTGGCGTTGCATTAGAGATGCCTTATGATGATGCAAGGACTAAATAGAACAAATTTGAAATGAAAATTATGGAGATAAATCAAGAAAACTGTAAGCATCAACCCGTATATTTTGGAGCAGTAAACATTAACCAAAATGAAAGAACCATTGGTACAGTAGATGTTTGGCGATGTGGTGTGTGTAAAAAAAATTTTTGTGAAGAAAAACAGCTAGGAATTGAATCAATTGCTGAAGTTGTTGGGATGCCAAAAATAGAATCTGATGAAAAATGGGCAGTTCTAGTTAGCAAATTGCAAAAAGGAAAAGACAAATGGAAATTGGTAAAACTAAAAGAAAATGGAATACTAAATTTTGAGACAGTTGATGAAAAAAAAATTGAATTAAAAATAGAAAATTATAAAATTGTAGATGATCATCATTGGAGTTTTCTAATTGATGATAATGTACGTAAGGCAGTTGAAATTTAGGTTTTAGAATTGGACATTAAAGTGAATATTCGCAACATTCACGGAAGTCAAATGGCTGCAAAAATTACTGGAAAGTTTGAAATTGATAAAAATTCATTTCGATTTACAGCAATAGCATTTGGAAGAATTGGTGGACAAAATGTAGGTGTAAAGATTTCTAAAACTACCGAAAAGGCACTAGAAAAATTAGGTTATGACCCAGAAGATGTAATTATGACTCTACAAAAAAATTTGTTACAAGGGGATCTAACTTTGCCAGAGGGATTAAAAAGAGAAACCTTTGTTGATGATTAAAACTCTGCCTCACTTAATGCTTTTTCACAAGTGCATCCTCTAGTTTTAGGAATGTCACCAATTAAAAATGTCAGTAAATTTTTTGTAGACTCGACATTTTTTGATAATGTTTGTAAGACCTCTTTTGCAGTAACTGGTTTTTCTGCCCATACATCATAATCAGTTACAGTAGAAATTGATGCATAACAAATTTGTGCCTCTCTAGCTAATTGGCATTCTGGAACTAGAGTCATGCCAATAATGTCAGCTCCTGTTGTTTTGAAAAATTTTGATTCAGCCTTTGTTGAAAACCTGGGACCTTCGATGCACACATACGTGCAATCCTTGTGAAATGATAAATTTTGATTTTTTAAAATCTTTAGAATACTTTGTTGTAATTCAGGACAAAAAGGATCTGCTACTGATATGTGAATTACCCTGCCATTATTTGAAAAGGATCCATCTCGAGATTTTGTAAAATCAAGAAACTGGGAAGGTAATGCAAAATGTCCTGGTTCTATCTCCTCTTTTAGACTTCCAACTGCTGAAGGCGCAATAATTCTTTTGATTCCTAGCTCCTTGAAAGCAAAAATATTTGCTTTATAATTTATCATATGTGGAGGAATTGTATGTTTTTTGCCATGTCTTGGCATGAATGCAATTTTTCTATCCTTAAAGATTCCAATAGTAATTGAATCTGATGTCTTTCCATATGGTGTATCTATCGCAATTTCTTTGCAGTCTTCTAGTAATCCTGAATCATAGATTCCAGTTCCGCCAAAAATTCCAATTTCTGCTTGGTGTTCCATTAATATTTCACCAAAGACTTTGAATTATAATTGCTAATTTTCTTTATTCCTTCTAATTCGGTTAATTCTATAATAAATGCAAAACCTGCAACTTTTGCTCCCATTTTTTCAATTAATTTTGCAGATGCCTTTGCAGTTCCACCAGTTGCTAAGAGATCATCACAAATTACTACTCTTTGACCTTTTTTCAAAGAATGCTTTTGAATTTCAATAACATCTTTTCCATATTCGATGGTATAGGAAATTTTTTCAGTTTTTCCAGGTAATTTTCCTTTTTTTCTAATCATAATCATACCTTTTTTGTAGTGCAGTGCCAAAGCACACGCAAAGAGAAATCCTCTAGATTCTATTCCTGCAAAAACATCAAAATCTCTAGTATGGAAATACTTTGCAAATTCATCTACAACATAAGAGATTGCAGATGGATCTCTTAGAATGGGACTAAAGTCTCTAAATAAAATACCTTTTTTTGGAAAATCAGGAAACTCGTCAATTTTTTCTCTTAAATTCATATTTATGGATTCTAAACGTGAGGAATAAAAATTGTTTTACTGTGAGAATTTAAAATTATTTTAAAACTACAGTAGTTTGAGCTTCATGAACTGCATCTTTGACTTTAATTGTATAAGTTCCAGGAGGTATTTTGCTATCTGCTAACCAAATTGTTGAAAAATCTCCTTCTTGGGTTGAGAAAATGGTAAGCTTTGTAATTTGTTCAGCATTTTCTGAAAAAACGGTTATTATAACTTGTTGAGAAACTTTAGCACCATATCCTTTTATTGTGACAATCTTTCCTCCTGGAGATGCTACTATATCATCAACAAAAACTACAATTCCTTCATCTAAATCTCCTTGAACCGTCAACTCTGCATCATCAAAGTTTGCACCACTTTTTGCATGAACAGTCCAAATACCAATTTGTGCATCTAATGGAATTCTGAATGTTTCTAAAGAGAAGACTCCGTCTTTGTTTGTAAATGTCTCTTTTGATTTTACAATATTTCCATCAGGATCCCTTAATTCTAAAGTTAAGAGAACATTTTTAGAAGTCTCTCCTAATACCAAAATAGAATCGCCAGGATGGTATGTATCCTTTGTCGTTCGTACACTTATTTCACCAGAACCTGTTTGAAGGCCAACTGAAAAAACTTCATTAATTTGGGAATTTCCTCTAGATAAAACTGCAGTATATACTCCTGAAGTATATCCTGTCAAATCTAACTCATAATCCATTCTACCTTCTGGTCCCAAAACAATCGTATCTGCAAATTTTTTCTTATCTGAAGGATCTGCAATTAATAATGAAAGCGTTGAGGAGGGTGGGCCCTGAATTTCTATCATGACAGTTCCTCCTTGTGAATAATTGAGCTTATCTGTTTTAGCTATAAGCTTTACCTCAGGAAGTTCTCCCAAGCCAACAAGAACAATTCCAGTATCATCTCCTTGAGTAGCAAATAATACGTATGTTCCTTCTACATCAGATGGAATTGTGTCAACAGATATGTTTACCTCACCAGATGCGCCCACAGTCATGACCTCAGTATAAAATTCTGTTCCTTGTGGATCCTCTACGACGATTTCTAAATCTACATTTGGCTTTGCAGTTCCGTTAAATGTTATAGTTTCCCCTGGATCAAATTTCAATTGAGTGGGATTAATTTGAATTTGTTGCGATGATTCTACAACCCATGTGCGTTTTATTATGTTAGTACCATCAGATATTTCTGCAGTATACGTTCCAAACGGTGTATCAATTGGTACAACTCTATTTAAAGTCCATTTTCCATCTGAATTTACCGGAACTGCAAGTGATGTTCTGACTTCATCATTTTCATTTTTTATAGTAGCTGTAACCGTGCTTCCTGGTGTACCAGTACCCGTGACAGTGACAGTATTTCCTCTGTATACTATAGTTGGTGTTGGGCTCATTGTCAGCGGTACAATTTCTGATGAAACCATTTTATCACTTTCTGCTCCAAGTCTAAGACTGATAGCTTTTTCATTTCCCTCAGAGTCTTTAATCTTAAAATCTACTCTATCTTCACTAAGATCTTCAGGAATTGCACTTGTAATTATAAAATGTCCATTATCATCTGTTTCAAAAGACTGTAGTTTTTTTGTACCAATGTAAAAGTCAAGATTTGTATTTGCACCAAAATTATCTCCTGTCACTCTAATACTAGAGCCTACGCTTGGTTTTTCTGGAATTAAACGAAATGTTGAATCCTTTAAAACTCCACTTCCATCTGAAGGAGTTTTAACTGTTGATTTAACAGGAGGTGGTGAATCTGAAACTAGAGTTTTTCCAACAGCTATCTCTTGATCATTGTTTGCCAATGCCCTCCAATTTATTCCAGGTTTGGGCTTGTCTGTTTTTATACCAAACTTTACAATTTCTCCAGTATCTAACGGAGTTGAGCTTGTAAATATTATTACTCCTTGTGATGTTTTTTCTCCAGTCCATCCGCGTTCAGTTTTAAAAGATTTGAAATTAAAATCACTGCCTAACCAAACTCGAAACGTGTTAATGTCCGCAGTGTTATCATTATTTTGAAATTCTATAATTGTAGTTTCTTCAAAACTAATACTTTTTGCAGTTACTGACTGTGATTGCGCAAATAGTTCTGGAGTAGCAGTTAATGTAAAAATTGTTGTAACCAAAATCAGTGTAAGTATAATTACTCTATTTGAGAAATGCATATTTATCAAAAATTGTTCCCTCCAACTTAAACCTTAACTGTTTTTAGGGTTTTTTGTTTTTCTTATTTGGGAATAAATTACTAGTAAAGGTAATTAATAACCAATCTTTCACACCTTGGCTTTGGTCGTTTTGTCTATAGTTCCACTTGAAACAAGATTTTGATGTTGGCGAATCCTTTCAGCAATTAAGCGATACAGAGTTCTGAACTGATCCTTTGTTTTGTCAGACAAAAAATCTGTTTCATTTAATGCAATTTTCTCACAAATGTATCTTGTTATTTCTTCATTGTTGAATTTTCCCCATCCATCATCTTTATGTTCTTTCCAAATTGCATCTAGATTTTCTAATACTCCATTTTTTCCACGTGCTAAAACATCTTCTTTAGTTAGAGTTGTAAATCCTTCTCGTCTTAACATTATTTCATATGTTTGGTTAACCGAATACAAATAATCATCAATTACTAAATAGTCTTCAATTGATTGAATAGATTTTCCTCCAGATTCAAAAAATATAGTTTGTACTTTGGAAAAGTCATTTGCTGTTAACTGTGTGGATATTTGTTTTGATTCTTCACTATTGTCTAGCAAAATGAATGTTCTATAGCCATGATCTCGATAAAATATTGCAAGAGGTAAAACTGAATTTTTATTATAAGCTGCAACTATATTGAGAGGATTCATTGAAATGTTTGGATCTTCTAGAAATTTATCAAACGAGTTCAAATACATTGCATCTGACATTGTTTCAACAATTATTATTGGTCTTGAATTGGTACCAATTTCTCTATCAACGATAGATTCTACTAGTCCTCGTGATAATCCATACAAAATTGGTGTTAGGGTATCATCACTGGCATTCCAATAGTCATAAAATATCTTGCTAAGATGTTTTCTTTTATCTAGCTCAACTACTAGTAAATTTCCAGGTGTATAATCAAATATCATAAACGGAGAGTGTGTTGCATATAGAACTTGATTAGAGCCTGCTAGGTTTTTTAGAAGATCAGATATTCCTCGTTGTTGTGTTGGATGTAAGTTTCGTGCAGGTTCGTCTAAAAGTAAAATTGCTTCCTTTAGCTCTGACCTTTGCGTCTCTGCTGCAAAATTTACAATAAATGAAAAAGTCCACTTGAATCCTTCTGCTCTTCTATTTAGTAAACCAGTATTTGTTACCGTGCCATCCTTATGAATATCAGAAATTACAACACTCATTATGTTTCCTGGATTGTATCTCAAGTCAACATGGATAGGATCTCCTTTCCAGGCAGGATTTAATCTAGAAGTTAATCTATTACTTGCCGCATTGAGATATTTAATTAATTTTGAAGGACTATCATGATATTCTTCTAAACCTTCAATATCTAATTCTGCTAAATAAAAAAGATTTTTTACTGTTTCAGCTTTATCAAACTCTTCAATATACTCTATTCCTTCAGTACGCTTACCTTTGTACTCTTTGATGTATTCATTTAGGTTGATATTTCCATAGATTTTTTTATAATCAGAAAAATAAACAAAACGAGGATGGATATGTTCTTCGATAAAATTTTCTAAGGCTGTTAACTCAGATGTTCCTATGAGTAGCTTATCAAAACTATTTTCGCTATTTTCTGAAACTTTTTCCCACTCTGATATAATTTGTGGCTCTTCTGACGCTAACACATGAATGGAATTGCTAAATTCTCTTAGATTGGATTCAAATATTTCTTTACTTTCTGGTGGAGGTCCTTCAAAAAATTTTGTATCAAGTCTGATTCTTATGTGATTTGGAATACTTTCAACAAAGTTCAAAATATTTTCTGCAAAATTTTCCCAAGAGTTTAACGCTTTATTTTCTTCTTTACTTATGTTAATTGATCCAAAATCATATTGCGTTTTTGATTTTTTATTTGTCCTAAAAATTCTTAATTTTTTAATTTCCGGAATGTTTGGAAATCTATCTTTTATCATTTGAGTTTCATTAGTTGTTAACTCAAACTCCCCTTCTGCAATGTTAATCTCGTTTTTTAGATCTTCAGACATTTCATCACAAAGATCAAGTTCTGAAACGGTCTTATCCTTGTTCAATAAAGTTAATCCCTCTAAGATAGTTGTTTTTCCACTTTCGTTTCTTCCAACAAATGCTGCAAGATCTCCAACTTTGATCTCTCCTGAATCATGAATACATCTAAATGCACGAACCCTAAATTTTCTCAGTCTCATACTAGTCGCTACTTACAATTGTATGTTTTAACCTATACTACATAATTATACTGAACAATTTTGTCATTACTAAATAGATATAAAGGAATTATCACTCTTAATTTCAAATTGGCTGTACAAAAAATTGTTTTTGCAGTATTTTTGATTCCTGCAGTGGCATCCATATTTTTTGGAGGGTTTGTCCTAGGTGAGGTTTTAAAAAAACCAGATAGGGAACTTGATATGATGCCCTTTGATTTTTCAGGTAAATTTGTAGGCTCATCAGGGGCGATGAAAATAATTGGACTGCAAGCAGAATATTCCAAATCACAACCAATTGAAATTACTATTTCGGTATCGGATACAATTTTTGATTGTGGTGATTTGTACATTACAATTTACGATGTATCAAAAATTCCTAAAGAAGTTGTCACTCAAAGTGGATTTTTTGGGCAATGTTATGAAGAAAATAACCTTGTAATGCCAATTGATGATAAATTTTCTGAATCAGTTGCTAATCCTGGGCAATATGAGTTGGTTTCTGTAATCAACGATCAAGCATACAAAAACAGTCTAACTTCAAGCGCGCGATTTACTGTGAAATAAAAAGCAGGTATATATTGAATTAAATATTTCAATGAAAGTCGAGTCAAATTATTGAGAGAATTTTATGGCACAAAAAAAAGAAAAACCAATAAAATCTGAATCGGATATCCCAAATGATGAAAATGAAATAGCAAAAAAAGCTATTCAGCTAGAAAATAAAATTAAAAAATTAAAATTAGAATTAGAGAAAAAATCTAAGAAAAAAGAAAAGAAAAAAACATCTACCCCAAAGAAATCAGAAAAGAAAACTAAGACAGAAGAAACCAAACCGATTGAAGAACCAAAGAAATTAGAAAAGAAAATTTCCAAGAAAAAAGAAACTAAAACTATTGAAGAACCAAATATAGTAGAAAAGAAAATTTCCAAGAAAAAAGAAAAGAAAAAAACATCTACCCCAAAGAAATCAGAAAAGAAAACTAAGACAGAAGAAACCAAACCGATTGAAGAACCAAAGAAATTAGAAAAGAAAATTTCCAAGAAAAAAGAAAAGAAAAAACCATCTACAGCAAAGAAATTAGAAAAGAAAACTTCTAAAAAAGAGGAAAAGAAAAAGAAATCTAAGAAAACAGAAACGAAAACAATTGAAGAGCCAAAGAAAGAAGAAAAGAAAACCTATGAAGAAGAATTAGAAGAACAACTCTCTGACGAAGAAATTCAGAATTTCCAAATTGAAAAAATGGATATGGAGAAACTAACAAACAAAGTTTGTGACATTGTAGCAAAGTATGAGACAGATGGAATGCTTCAAAGTGAATTATGGAAAAAACTAAAACTGACAAGTAGAGATGGGTCTAGATTGGCCCTTAAATTAGAAAGATTAGGTATGATTTCAAGAGAAAAAATTCTAGAAAAAGGAAGATGGACCTACAAATTAATTATTAAAAAAACTCCTGTTAGTACTGTATCTATAGAAGAGGCCCCATGTTTAACATGTCCTGTAGAACAAAAATGTTCTTTGGAAGGAGAAATAAGTCCAAGAAACTGTCAATTAATAGAGGACTGGGTTCTAACTTCAATTAGCAAATCAAAGAAGAAGGCTTAATGAAGTTAATCGATGCAAGAAAAGATCATTACAGAAAACTTGCTCATGATGAAGGCTATCGAAGTAGATCTGCTTACAAACTAAAACAACTTAACAAATCTTACAGAATTATTGGAAGTGGGTTTTCTGTAGTTGATTTAGGATGTGCTCCTGGTGGATGGACTCAAGTTGCAGTAAAACTTGTAGGAAATAAAGGCAAAGTAATGGGTGTTGACATTTCTTATGTAGAAGATATACATGGCGCAGAAATTGTTAAGGGCGATATTGAAACTGATGAAATTATTGATGAAATCGAATCATACTTTGGAGGAAGAGTAAATGCTGTAATTTGTGATTTATCACCGCAAGTAACAGGTAATTGGTCAGTTGATCATGCAAAGCAAATATCATTAAACTATTCAGCTATGAAAATAATGGAACGTGTATTAGCAAACAAAGGTAATGCCTTATTCAAGATTTTTGATGGAGAATTTACACAAGAATTTTATCAATATATTAAGAAAAAATTTGCTAAAGTAAAAATGACAAAACCTTTAGCAAGTAGGAAAGCAAGTAGTGAATTATATTGTATTTGTCTTGGATATCATTATTAATTTAAAAATAATTCACAAATGTTATTGATAGTACAATTTGTTCTAAAACCTGTTGGATTAAGTGAGGTTGGGCTAGCTTGAAAACCACTATTTTCTAATTTTTTTATAATCTTATCTAGCCCTAACGGTGCAACCTTTGTTTTAGAAGCTATTTCATCTAGTGTATAGTAAGTACCAGGCATGTCAGATTCTAAAATACACTTTTGCAAAGTTTTTTCACATCTTTTATCAACAGTGTATTTTGGAATTTCTTCTAACATTGATTTTACAAATTCTTTATCGAAAAGTTTTCCAATCCACAACGGTCCTGCATTTTCAACCTTTGAATTACATAGTTCACATGAAAAACTTTGATTTTTAGAAATTCTTCTATTTCCACATGATTTGCAGTGAAGAATGAACCCTATGCTATCTTCTTGTGAGGGCCTATTGAGTACTTTTACGTATGTTCTATAGTAGTGCATTGCATTATCTACAAAAAGAGGAACTATTTGGATATCTAGCCTATATGCCACCAAACATAAACATCCCAAAATCAACCTGATTGCAATTTCATTAGAATATTTTGTCTTTATTGGGATTCCATGATATCTACGTTTACATGCTAATTTGAATAAACCATGTAATACTTGAAGATCAGTTGCAGTTGTTGAAAGTACACCTCCATGCATTGTTGCTCGTAGAGCACAATCAAAATATTTTGTGGGTGAGCCAAATGGATCAAGATCCACTATTGAACCTCTATTGTTCTTAGTTGAAAAGGAATTAAAAAACTTGCAAACTTCGTTTTCAGAAGTTTCTAAATTTTTTAAATTATTAAGTGATGCAGATTTTGTACAAAGTTTTATCGCATTAGGGTTTGCATCATTGCACACAATTTTTTCTGAATATTTTATTTCATTTGCAACTCTTAATCCCCTGGACCCAAGTCCAGATAATCCATCAAGAAAAACTTTTGGTCCAGCAAAATTTTTCCAGAATGTAGAATACGCAATTATCGAAAAATCTCTATTTAATTTCGCTAAAGGATTAAAAAATGCATAGTCTCTTGGAGGAACTTTTTCATCAATAGAACCACGAGGAATTAGAATCTTCGTTTTTCCTTCAGTTATTTGTATGATTTCTTTTACCGAAGTTTGCAATAAAAATTCTAAAATTGTTTCACCTATAATGGTTTAATACTTGTAAACTTTCCATGACTTGTGCTTATTTGTGGAGTAGACGATGCTGGACGGGGTTCCTTATTAGGCCCACTTGTAATTGCTGGTGTGTCTCTTCAACGCTCAAAAATAAGAAAACTCTCTTCTATGGGTATAAGAGATTCTAAAAAATTAACTCCTGCAGCAAGAGAACGACTATATAAAAAAATTATTGAATTTGCTGATAATTACTATGTCGCTAGAATTTATCCTAAAATGATTGATCGTAGTGTAAGAAAACATCAGCTAAACTCGTTAGAAGCAAAGTATATGGCTAAAGTAATTTCAAAATTGCAACCTAACATTTCTTATGTTGATTCATGTGATGTAAATCCAAAAAGATATGGTAAGGAAATTGATAAAATGGCAAAAAAAGGAAAAATTAGATCATATCATCATGCAGATAGCAGATTTGTTATAGTTTCAGCAGCTTCAATTATTGCCAAAGTAAATAGAGACAAAGCAATTGCTAAACTACAAAAAGAACATGACTTGGGGAGTGGGTATCCATCAGATAAAAAAACAATGAATTTTGTATCTGACTATATCTCTCTAAATAAAAAAATCCCAAGCTTTGTTAGAAAAAGCTGGAAACCTGTTCAAAAAATGATAAAATGATTTATTTTTTTTCTAAATACTTTGCAATAACCATTGCATGATCTTTATCATAAGGACTAAGATTAATCTCTTGTATTATTTCAAAATTAACTTTTAATTTATTTATTTCATTTTCAATTATTTTCTTTGGAGATTTGGTAACATCGATACTTCTAGTTTTAATTACTAAAAACAAATATCCTGCATTTTTTAGGAACATTTTACAATTTGCAATTGCAATATCCGTCTGATCTGGTTGTGCAATGTCAACATAAACAACGTCTACCTTTGAATAAACTGAAAAATATTGTTGCGGTTGTCTAGCATCTTGAAGAATTGGGATAATATTTTTTCTATGACTTGCAACTCTATCTAAAAAATCTCTTGCAACTCTGCTTGCATGTTCTACACCAAAAACTATTCCTTTGGGACCAACTATATCTGAAATATGACTAGCTGTTGTACCTGTTGAAACTCCTAGATATAATACACTTGATTTTTCTTTGAATGGAAAAACCTCTAATCCATTCATAATTGCCGCGGCAAGCTTGCTTCTAAATGGATCCCACAATCTGTATTCAATATCTTTTTTTTTGACTAGTTTTTCATTGTAAACTTGATTCCCAATAACTAAATTTTCAGTTGCTAGTTTTTTTTGCCCTTCAGATTGAATCCAAAAAAAACTCTTATCTTCTTCCAAACTTCTTTCGCTTCTTACCCTTAGGTTTTCTAAATTTTGATCTGAATCTATCTCTGGTAGATTCATGTGGTATTTCTTTTCTAATTGGGGCATCTACGTATTTTTTTCCAATCTCAACTACTCTTACATTTAGCTTATCAAGTAATACTTGATTAAGTCCTCCTCCATGATAATCTACTCTAGATGCAATAGCAGCTTTTCCTGCGATAGCTCTTGCAATCTTTCCTCGTTGCCAGCGTGGAGCTGCATGCACTGATGCGTGCTGAAATAACAATCCATGTTTTGGAGGTTGAGAACCAGTCTTTAAGGATCTAAATAGAGCTTTTTCGGCTCCTAAAATTTGAATTGTACTTGCAGGCATTGTTGCAAGATTCTTAATACTTCCAGCGCGTGCAAGAATACGTGCACCCACGGCAGTACCTAGTATGGCAGAAAGATTTGGTGCAACATTTTTCATTTCTTCTTCAATATGATCTTCTAATTTGTTTCTAATTTCAAAAAGATCTAGTATTTGCTTTGCTAATCCTTGAACAATTGAAAGATTTACATCTGAAATATCTCCACCACGACTTTTCTCAGAAACTAATACGAGCATTTCTACTTTTGATTCAGGAAATCCTGCATCTTCAAAAGTCTTTTTTGATAGATTTTTTCTTTTTCCTGCTAAAACAATTTGTGAATATCCATTAATACTGTCAATAATGTTGTCAAGCTCAGGAAAATGTAAACCATACCACTCTCTAAGACGGGAGCTCATGGCATTAATTATCTTATCAGTTTCATCCAAAGTGTTAATTGCTTGAATAATGTGAAGATCTGGACTTTCTGAAACCTCTGAAACTTTAGATGAGGACAGGGTAATTGCAAAATCTCGTAGTTTTGCCATTGCGTCATTTTCATCTTTAGCAAAGCCAACTGATTGTAAGAATTTTGGTTTTGAAGATTGAATTTTAGAATTATCTTCTTCACTCATTAATTGTGCATTAATTGATTTTTTCTTAAGAATAGAAAGTAATGAATGATCATTTACTTCAATACTTTTATCTACATTTGATAGAAATTTTGATAAATCACTTAGTCTTGATTCTCCTTTTTTTACAAAAACATAATCTTCAACTGGTTCTAAAAAAGGAAAAGTTTTCAAACATTTTTCATCTTCTAAAACAGCAATACCTAACTCGGTAAGAATTACAGAATACATAATTAAATTATCTTTTAAGAGCCATTAAAAAACGTACCATCTACATATTCTAAATTAACTGTTATATGAGAATGATTTACTAGGAATCAAAGTGACTCCAAGCCTATCTACTTCTATTGGTCCAATAACATTAGAAAGGCCTACAATATTGGCCTCTGGAATTTTAGGAATCTCACTTGATGTTTTTAATCGGATATATGACGCAGGAGCTGGAGCCGTTGTTACTAAATCACTTAGTAAGGAACCATGGGATGGATACCCAAACCCTACAATATTTAGTGTAAAGGGTGGAGGATGGTTAAATGCAGTTGGACTGTCAAATCCTGGTGCTCCTAACTTTGCAAAAATGATTTCTGAAAACAAAAATGTTCCAATAATTGTCTCACTAGTAGGCTCAATTGAAGAAGACTTTGAATTTATGATAAAACAATTTCAAGACATTAAAATTTCTGCATATGAGCTTAACCTGTCGTGCCCACATGTTGCTAAAGTGGGCTTGGAAGTAGGTGATGATCCAGAATTAGTAAAGAAAATTGTAAAGTCTGTAAAATCATCCACCGATGTTCCTGTAATTGCAAAAGTTGGGTTAGGGGCAACAAATTATCTTGAAACAGTAGATGCTGCATGTAAAGCAGGAATTGATGCAATTACTGCAATAAACACATTACGTGCAATGGCAATTGATGTTGAAACCCAAAGACCAATTCTTAGTAATAAAATTGGTGGATTGTCTGGGACTCCTATAAAACCAGTTGCAGTACGATGTGTCTATGAAATCTCATCTCAGTATGATATCCCAATAATTGGATGTGGTGGAATTTCTAGCTGGGATGACGCAATAGAGTTTATTCTTGCTGGAGCATCAGCAATTCAAATAGGGAGTGCAATTGGTGATAATTGGATTCAAGTTTTTGATGAGATAAACAAAGGAATCTTGCAGTATATGGAAAAAAAGAATTATTCGTCAATTAAGGAAATGGTTGGACTTGGAAAGAAATCATAATAAACCAATCATTTGCAGTATTGAAAAAGTAATAGATGAAACTCCTACTGTTAGAACACTAATTTTTTCTGATGACGTGATGGCAAATGTTTTGCCAGGTCAATTCGCAATGGTTTGGATACCGGGTGTTAATGAGCTTCCAATGAGTGTTATGATAACACAAGAAAAAGGTAAAGCTGCATTTACTATAAGAAAATATGGTCAGGCCTCAACGGCATTATACAATGCTAAGGTTGGTCAACTAATTGGCGTAAGAGGTCCATATGGAAACTCTTTTGATATTAAAGAAGGAAAACTTTTGCTAATCGGAGGTGGAACAGGTCTAGTTCCATTAATGCGACTGTTGAAATTTTTGAAACCAACAAATGATGTTACTTTGATTATGGGTGCAAAAACCAAGGAAGAGGTTTTTTTTGAAGACTATGCAAAAAAATTACTTGATGATAAAAAACATCAAATCATAGTTGCTACAGAAGACGGATCTTATGGTAAAAAAGGACTTGTAACTGATGTCATGAGTGATTTATGTCAAAGCACAAAATTTGATGCAGTTTATACATGTGGCCCAGAACTAATGATGGCAAAAGTTGTTCAGATAGCATCCTCTAAAGAGATGTTCGTCCAGGCAAGCCTAGAGAGGATGATGAAGTGTGGAGTGGGAATTTGTGGAAGCTGCTGTGTAAATGATGACTTGGTTTGTAAGGATGGCACAATTTTTGATGGGAAACATTTACTCTCAAAAAGTGAATTTGGCCATAGTCACAGAACTAAATCTGGAATTCTTGAAGCCTACTAAGTAGACCCAGAAGGTTTAAAATGAATCAATAAATTATTTCGATGAAGGGTAGAAGATGGGCCATCCAAAGATAGTATTAACTGCAGATCGTACACTAATGTCTCCTTATCGTGGAATTTCTTTGGCAACATTTTTTGGTTGTGCACCCGCACTTGATCCAAATAGAAAAAAAAGTGATTTTTGGTACAAAATTTTAGGACAGCAAGTTACACCAAAGATTTTGTTTGACTTTATTTGTAATACTATACCTCACACAAATGGAGTTGCAAAATATGCTCCATATGGATTAAGAAAGGTTGAAGCAGGACTGTTACGTGATGGTTTTAAACGTGAAGAAGTAGTTGTTGCTCATCCTGATCATATTGAAAAATTTATTGGTCCAGAAACTCAGGTAATAGGAACATATGAGATGGATCCACTTGGTATGGGTCCAGTTACTATGACATTTACTTATGGACGAAAACAAACATCGTATGATGAATTTTACTGTAGAGACTTGCACATGCGAATTAATGCTGCCAAGAAAAAAAATGGCAGCAATGCAAAAGTTATTGCAGGAGCCTCTGGAACTTGGCAATACAATTATGATCCAGAAAAAATTCAAGAGTATGGTTTGTATGCTGTATTAGAAGGAGAGCTTGGTGGAATTGCCCCTGAAATCGATGGACATGCTGGACAATTTTTTAATTATTTAATTGAAGGACAATTTGAAAATATGGACCCATTTAGAAAACGAAGTGACTTTAAAGTAAATATTAAAGAATTCAAACGTGGCGACAAAACAATTCATGGAAGATTTGTTAATTTTTGGGATAGGCCAGAGTTAGATGAAATTCCAGAAATTGTAGAGCCAAGCATGCATGGAATGATTGAGGTAATGCGAGGATGTGGACGTGGTTGTAAGTTTTGTGATGTAACACTAAGATCATTAAGATACTATTCTCCTGAAAAAGTTAAAAAAGAAATTGAGGTCAATATAAAAAAAGGCGGTTCAAAATCTGCGTGGGTTCACAGTGATGACATTTTTGTTTATGGCCTTGATCCTAGAACCACAAAACAAATGGAGCCAAACAGAGAAGCATTAGAAGAATTATTTAGCGCTATAATGTCAACTGGAATTGAACACACCAATCCTACTCATGGTACACTAGCTGGCGCTATTGCAGATGAAAAACTCATTCCAAATCTTTCTAAAATTATCAAAGCAGGCCCGGAAAATTACATAGGTATACAATGTGGTTTTGAAACCGGCAGTCGTAGATTAATTGAAAAATACGCTGATAGAAAATTGGCACCATACCAGCCTGAAGAATGGCATTGGCTGGTAAAAGAATCGGTTAAAACACTAAATGAGAACTATTGGATTCCTGCGTTTACTTTGATAATGGGATTAGACAATGATGAAACCCCAGAGGATTCATGGGAAACAATTCAACTACTAAGTGAACTAGAACGGGAACAACCAAATGCAATGTTTACTGCAACACCACTTACCTTTGTACCAATTGGTTTACTGGAGAAATCAGAATTTTTCAATATTGGAAATGAGATGGATCCTGCACAACTAGGTGTAATGTACAAAACTTGGCAACACAACTTCAAGTATGGAATTCAAAAATTTATGACAAAAGCTGCAAGAAACGGCTCTGTTAAAAGTCACTTTTTTGCTTTAATAGCAAAATCTCTTGGTAGTGTACCCCTTGGCGCAATGGAAAGATATGCAAGAAAGCAAGGTGGCGAACATGAGCGTGTTATTGAAAAAATTAAGGTAAAATATTGGTAAAAAACACACAAAGAATTAAATTCAATTTATGAGATGATAAATTATGGCAACTCACGGCTCGCTTACAAAGGCTGGAAAGGTTAGGGGACAGACTCCAAAGGTAGAAGGACGTAAACGAGTTGGAACAAGCTCCAGTCTTAGAAACAAAAGCAACTTTAGAAAAAGACTCATTCTTAGTAGATTCCCAGGCCAGAACAAACCCGGCCAAAGACGAAAGAGACGATAGATTTTTCATCATTTTTTGATCGCATGATTTTATTTTAGTTGATTTTATGTTAGCTTTAGCGTTGAACTAGAATCATCGGCAGATTTTCATAATGAGTCATTTATGGTAATGGTATGACAGAAGATTTACGATTAGATAGCCTTGAAGGCGTGGGACCTGTAACTACTAAAAAACTAGGTGATGCAGGCGTTCATAATATAATGGATCTAATCGTTCGAGGCCCTATAGAGATTGCAGAACTAACAGGTATGGATAGGGAAACTGCAGAAAAAATTGTAAATAAATCTCGTCAGCAACTAGTAGACCAGGGCTTAATTGCACAAGACTTTGTTAGCGCAACTGACATTTATAAGAGAAGGCAAGAGATAGGAAAGATTTCAACTGGTACTGAATGCCTTGATACCTTATTTGATGGAGGAATTGAGACTCAAGCGCTTACCGAAGTTTATGGAGAATTTGGATGTGGAAAAACACAATTCTGCCATACAATGTGCGTCCATGTTCAAAAATCAAAAGAGGAAGGGGGACTCGAAGGCGGAGTTTTGTATATTGATTCAGAAAACACCTTCAGACCAGAACGAATTGTCTCAATAGCAAAGGCAAACGGAATGGATCCTGAAAAGGTTCTTAATAATATTATAGTAGCACGCGCATACAATAGCTCACATCAAATTTTAATTTTAGAAGAATCTGGAGCAGTAATTAAAGAAAATAATATCAAACTAGTTATAGCAGACTCTGCGGTAGGATTGTTCCGAGCAGAATATCTAGGACGAGGAACTCTTGCAGGACGACAACAAAAACTAAATCATTTTGTTCACCTACTAGTAAGAATTGCTGAAACATACAACTGTGCTGCAATTGCAACAAACCAAGTAATGGCATCCCCTGATGTCTTCTTTGGAGACCCAACTAGACCAATTGGTGGAAATGTTGTGGCACATACAAGCACTTATAGAATTTACTTTAAGAAATCTGGTAAAAAGAGAATTGCAAGAATGGTAGACAGTCCACATCATCCAGAGCAAGAAGTAATCTTTGCATTAACTGAAGCAGGAGTAGTTGATCCTGAAGATGGAACAAAGAAAAAGAAGACTACAAAAAAAGAAGAACCTGAAGAACCTGAAAAGAAATCTAAAGCAGAAACTCCAAAAACAGAAATAAAAACTGAAGATGGCGAGTAAATGTTAAATTAAGGGCTACGACTGCTAGTCAAGTATGACTACTAAGAAGCCTTCTGGTCGTTCTCATGGATTTAGACACAAATCAAGATCCATCATGACAAAATCTGCTCCAAGAGGAGTCTCATTTTTGTTAAGAGAATACAAGGTAGGTGAGCAAGCACTAGTCATCATAGACCCAAGACAGCACAAGGGATTGCCACACAGGCGATACCATGGTAAGGTGGGAATTGTCAAAAATATGGGCAGAAGATCAGTGACTTTGGACATTAAATTAGGTGATAAGACGAAAACCTTAATCACTAGATTAGACCATATCAAACCGTTTGGTGTAAAATAGATGGAAGAGGTAAAACGTAAACAATCTGTCTCAATTTCTGAGGTAAAGGAAATTTTAGAAAAAGAGGATCCTGAAAATATGGATCAGATTCAGCGTTGGACTTATGATTATGTAACAAAGTTTGCAAAAATGGATCCAAAGGATGCAAAAAAAATGAAACAAGAACTAGTCAAAGAGTGTGACATTACAGAAGAGGAAGCCGTCGAAATTATAAACATTAGACCAACTACATTAGCTGAGCTTCGCTCCTTTACTTTTGGCTGGAAAAAACTAATTTTAGCAGAAACGCTAGAAAAAATGCTGAAAATTATCAAGGAGCACGCATAATTTTTTAGGTGATGTAATTGGATAGGGGGTATACCCAACCAAGAAAATATGAAGAGTACGCTTACGTGTTGGATTTTGTTGAGCGTGGAAAATCATTGACGGTACGTGGACGTCAGGGGATAATAGTTACTGCAATTGGCGAAGACCGGTTAACTATTCTTGAAATACTTGGAGCAGAAAATTCAGAGTTTGAGGTTGGTGAGCGAATTTACATTGGAAAGGAGGGACGAACCAAGGTCCAGTCTGTACTTGGTAAGATGACTTATAACCAAATCTCGCAGACTGCGCAAAGCGAGATAACTGGAGTAGTAAATAAAATAGTTACACAAAACGAAAAAAGATTCATTGATTATCTAAACAATGCACAACCACTTACTCCACGCATTCATGCACTAGAGCTAATACCTGGAATTGGAAAAACCTACATGAAGATTATGCTAGAAGAGCGTGATAAGAAAAAGTTTGAAAGCTTTGATGACTTACAAACGCGAGTTGGATTAAAGGAGCCAATAAAACACATTGCAAAAAGAATTATGGAAGAAATTACCGGAGAGGCTCGAATGAACCTCTTCGTTAAAAAATGAGAAAAAGGCAAAGACTTGGTCAGCACTTTTTAATCTCTTCTTTTGTTGCAAAAAAAATTGTACAAGCAGCTTGCATTACAAAAAAGGATGTCGTACTAGAGATAGGAACAGGACGTGGGATACTTGTACCACTATTGTGTGAGAAGGCAAAAAAAGTAATCTCAATTGAATCTGATTATTCTTTGTACAAAGATGCAATAGAAAAGTTTTCAGATATTGATAATTTGGAGCTCATACATGCTGATGGCTTTAAATCAGGCGTGAAATTTTGCATTTTTGTATCTAATCTTCCATATTCTAAAAGCAGAGATGCAATGGAGTGGTTGATTCAAAAAAATTTTTCTGCTGGAGTGGTAATGGTGCAAAAAGAGTTTTATGAAAAACTAGTTGCAAAAGGGAAGGAACGTAGAGCAATATCTGTTTTAGTAAATTATTGTAGTGAGATTAAAAAAATAACAAATGTTAATAAAAATAATTTTTCTCCTCAACCAAAAATTGATTCGGTTGTAATAAAGCTCACTCTAAAAAATAAAATCAATAAAGAATTAGTTAAAACAGTTAACAAACTATTTTCATACAAGAGAAAAACGATTCAAAACATTCTAAAACAATTTGGAATCAAAATGCAATCAGATAAAAGACTAGAGGATCTTAGTGGAGAGGAGATTATTAACATTGCAAAAAAAATTATCAAATAATGAGCCCTATTCACCTGCAGAAGACACCTATTTTCTTGAAGATAGTTTAGTAAATGAGAAAGGAAATTATGCACTAGACATTGGTACTGGAACTGGATATCTTGCAAGAACACTATCTCGCAATTTTTCAAATGTAGTTGGAACTGACATTGATTTTAATTCGTTAAATAACCAAAATCAGAAAATAAAAAATTGTATTTGTTGTAATGCAGCTGATGCATTAAACTGTAAATTTGATCTTATTGTTTGTAACATGCCTTACTTACAGTCTGATGAAATTAATGATATTAGAGTAGATGGAGGAAAAGAAGGAGTAGATATTCCATTTCAAATAATTCAATCAGCTGTAAAATGTTTGGATGATTCTGGTAAGATGCTTTTTGTAACATCGTCTCTTTCTAACTATGAAAAAATAATGGAGCTTACAAAAAAACTTGGGTACAATGTTAGAATTGTAGCTAGAAAAAAATTATTTTTTGAAGAATTAATTATTGTAGAGATTAAAAAATTTTTGAACTAAAAATTATTTGTTTAGTTTCTTTTTTGCAATCTCTGCAATTGCATTTGCCATCTCACTTGTCTTTGCATTGCCACCAATGTCATATGTGACATATTTTCCTTCATTGATTACCTCATCAGTTGCGGCAAAAACTGCATCCCTAATTTGTGGCTCTCCTAGATATTCTGCCATCCAGGCACCCGATAAAATAGCAGCAGTGGGATTTACCTTATCCATACCCTTGTATTTTGGGGCACTACCGTGTGCAGGCTCAAACATTGCATAAGAATCTCCAATATTTGCTGAATACACACATCCTATCGAGCCTACATTTCCTGATGCACATTCAGATATTATATCCATAAACAAATTTGTGCTAACTAGAACCGTATTGTTGTATCTTTCTGGATTTTTTACTAGCTGCTGTGTCATGTTATCGATATAATACTCTTCTATCTCGATTCCTGGATAGTCTTTTGATACACGTTCTATTTCTCCCCAAAAAATCCCATCAGTTCGTTTTAGAATATTTCTTTTAGTAATTGCGACAATTTTTTTTATATTGTATTTTTTTGCCCACTCAAAGGACGCCTTTGCAATTCTATTACATCCTTTTCGTGTTGTTTTTCTAATTGCAATAGCAGAGTCATCTGATGTGTCAAACTCTATTCCAGAGTACAGTCCTTCAGTTGCCTCTCTAAAGCATACAAAATCTAATTTTTTATCTGGCGATAATCTATCATATGTTTTAATCGGTCTGACATTACTATACAGATTAAACTTTTGTCTAGTTGAAACTGCGACGCTTCTAGGTGCATCAGGTCTAGGAATTGTAGTAGTAGGACCCTTGTAGCACGCATCAGACTCTTCTAATAATTTCTGAGTCTCTTCTGGAATGTAGGTATTTCCTCCGTACTTTTCCCATTGTTCAGAACCTGCCTCACAACGAATCAGCTCTGACTGTATATTACACTCTTTTAGAACATGCATCATGGCATCAACTAGTTCTGGGCCGACTCCATCTCCATTAATTACTGCTGCCTTTTTTGCCAATTTTCACAATTGACGATCCGTTCCATTTAACTCTACCTTGAATTTTTAATGTTTATGAATTTCAAATTCTAATTATTCCATTTTCAACAAAATATTCTACACCTAAAACAAAGTCGTCATCTGATATTTTACCCTCTGACCACCAACCCACACTATTTCGTATCCAAAATGGAATTTCTTTTGACTCTTGTTCACTAGAATTAGGTATGTTCTGAATTGGAATAATATTTTTTTCAACTAAAAATTTCAAAACTACTTTAAAATCAGAATCTGAAATAATTCCATCATGCCACAATTCTGCCGCATTTTTTATCCATTTTGGGATCGAGTTATTTTGGTTTGAATCTAGATTTATTTCACCTAATGGAACAATCTTGATTTCTTCAAATCGTAATCTTTCTAATAGCAATTCTAATTCCCGAATTTGTTTTTCATTGACTTGGTTTGAGTATTTTCCTTTTGTAATTTCAGAAAATTCTTGTGGGTGCATGGTGACTACTGCAAAACCGTATTCATCAATGCTTTGCATTATTTGAGAAAGTGTGAGCTTGTGGCTTACTCCAATAATGAAATCCTTGTTTGGTGTTAACTCACCGGTAACCGCACCTTCTGGGAAATTATACAATTCTGCATTAACTAAAGGATATGGTGGAGTTGAAAAATCAAATTCCGAACTATAGTGGGTTATACCATTTTCTAACATTACTTGAGTTGTGTTTTCATTATAGCTGTTAAAAGGAGGAATAAAAACAGAAGGTAGTATTCCAAACAAATCTTGAATTTTTTTATTTGTTTTTTGAATTAGAAAATTTTGTTGTTTTTTATCATGTGTAGTAAAATCTTCATGTTGCCATCCATGATTTGCAATCTCAATTGAACCATTAGACATACTTGAATTAATATAAGAAATGATTTTCTCATCATTTCCAATTCTGTCACCTATTATTCCAACTGTAACTGGTAAATTTTTACTTTTAAAAACATCCAATACTCCAATTTGTACATCATTTAACCAATGATCTTGTACATCATCAAACCTAAATGCAACACAGTTACAGCTTAATTTTTTAAACTCTAGTTTTTTTGTAACAGAGGGAATAGTTTTTTCTTCTCGAATATCTAAATCCAAATCAACCCCTTGCTGAACAAATCCTATATCTTTTTGAGTAGTTTCTAATTTTGGAAGAAATAGATTATCTCCAATTACTTGGATTTTTTTAGAATTGTTTTCTAAAGTAATAGTTTGGTTTACAAAAAATGTACCTAACCCTTCATGAATATTTTTGATTAGAATACGATAATCTCCCAAAGGAATCAATGCAAATTTTGCTTCGCCGTGAATGTTGATATTGGATTTTGCAACTTTGTTATTTTCCTTGTCATATAGCTCTGCTACATATTTACCGTCAGCAGATGTTATTGGAAGCATATTCTGTTTTAGGACTTGAATTGTTACAGGAGATTCTATAATTTTAGGCCAAGGAGTTACAATTTTAAGATCTTTACGTTCTCCTGGATTTAATATCAATGGAGAGTATTTATGAATGATATTTTCTGCAATAGAAATTTCTACTTCGTAATAATTGTCTTTTAGAATAGTCGGAGCAGTCCAAAATCTAAGTGATTTTCCATTCTTATCTGTAAAATCATTTCGTAAAATATCTCCTTTATGATTTTTTATTTGTATGATGGCTCCTTCTATTGGAGTATACTTGTCATCATATAGAACTTGAAACTTAATCCCACTTGATAAAGGAATAGTAAAATCTATTTCCTCATGTTTATTTTTAATATCAATATTATACGATCCAGAAAACATTCCATTAACATATGCGTCGATTCTAAACTCTTTTTCAATGGGTAATAATGCAACAAAGTAAGGATAGTCTGAATTTGGTTTTAGTTGAGTATAAAGTTCGTTAGTTGCTTTATCATATATTTTCATAATTATGTTATGTGTGCTAGCTCTATCCCCATTTGTGTACCTTACATCAATATTTAATTGTCCAAATTCTTCAGCATAAGATGGAATAATTGATTGAATTACTAATAGAATTGTTAAAATTGAAACTAGTGGGGTGAAAATTAATATTAGATTTTGTTTAGTTTTGAATTTCATT
Organism: Nitrosopumilaceae archaeon; assembly: GCA_042138025.1. GTDB lineage: Archaea > Thermoproteota > Nitrososphaeria > Nitrososphaerales > Nitrosopumilaceae > CSP1-1. The sequence continues at coordinate 54,929 of JBHIUZ010000007.1, forward strand.
TAATCACCTTGTTAACCATTTGTTTTTTCCAATGATATCAGTTCAATTTCGTGAATTATTGTGCGCATGTTTCCTGTAGATTCTATAGCTAATGGATAACGTTTGTCAGCTCCATGACGGGGATGTTCAAACACATATCCAACAGAAGATTTTGGAACAAGACAATCATCTTGCACTTCATATATTGCAGCTGTGGTTTGTTGACCAATTACCACTAAATCCATTTGATACTGTACGCCTTCAATTGGAGCAAAACTGTTTGTAGCAAGAAGATTGCCCTGGACAGGTTCTTGATTTTGTTCTAAATTACGAACCACTGGCCAAACAGATACTAAACCAAATCGATCGTATTGTAGCGATAGATAAGCCCCAAACCACTCATGACCTGGATCCCAATCTGGCTCAAAATCATATGTTACTCTAAAGTAGGTATTATCTCTCTGACCTGAATCTGCAATTCTCAGAAACTCAGTTGGAAAAAATTCAGAATATGGGAAATTAAGAACTGTGTCTTTATCTAGCATTCCCAATTGGTCTAGTGTGAATTTAACTCGCATTGCAAAATTCTCAGGAACCGAAGCAGAACTAATCATTCTTGCATGATCTCCATTAGTGATATATTGCGAATTTCTAACATTCAGCAAACGTAAATCGTAGTCGTCTGGATTTTGAGAAATTTGTTCAATATTGTACACCCCATATTGTGGTCTGCCATGAGGTGGAAACCAAAATCCTTTTGTGGGGTTTGATGTTTTTTGCAAACCATCTTGAATACGTAAATCATCAAAAATTATTTTCTGACGTGAAAAATTGGAATTGAAATTAATCTTTAGAAGAATCTTTTTAATCTGAGAAAGATCTATTTTTTCTTCGTCATTGTACTTATCTGCTCTCCATAGTAAATAATTCCAACCAGGTGCCAAAATAAAGTCTGTCCATTTATCTATTTTTTCATTTCCTTGGGGATAAATTATATCTGGAATATCTTGATCATCTCCAAAGGTATTTGCTGAAGATGAATGACTGTTAGTAAGTGGAAAATATTTGCGAATAGAACCTAGACTGTCTTCTAATTCAATGTTTATTGAATCAATGCCCTGATCATCTTCGATTTTTATCCACATTGTAATAAAACCTGAATTTTCATATTTGCTTAAATTTACTGGTTTCTCAAAATTTTTGCTTAGAAATAAATCTACATTATCATAAATATCTAGGACTAGTGCACCGCTTCCTCCATAATATTCATCAACTAGTTGTAAAGTTGCATCATGTCCATTAACTAGCCATTTAGTACTATTTTCAAAATGATCAAGTACTAGCTGGTTTTCTGAATAGCTATCAAAATTATCATAAAGATACTTTATGGTGTCTTGATTGGATAAATACAAGCCTGTGGCTTTATTAGAATAGACATTTTTGAGATCTGATTTTTGTGACGCAGTATCAAATATTGTTTTAGTTGTACATTGTGGTTGTACAATTTCGTGAAATGAATAGCTATTTCCAACTACTGATAAACTGAAAATAGTAAATACTGCCATTACAAAAGAAATAAAAAATTTATTTACAAAAAATAAATCCATTTCACCTCGTTAACCACTCATTTTTTCGTAATTTCAGAACTGCTGGGATAACTAGCCAAGCTAAACCAAAGGATGCAAATAGATTCATCAGAGGTTTATACTTCCAAGTTGTGGTTTTTTGGTCTCGAAACTTGTAATCTATTCCCTGAGCCAGTCCTGCTATAAACGACCCAAGAATAAAGATTAGAGGTATCCAGTAGTGACCATATACAATTGGGGTGTAGGCAAAGATTATTGTAATTATTGCAGGTGCAGAAAACGTAGTCATAAATTCAATATAGAAAATAATTGCAATTATTGGATTTTTTTTCCAAAAAAATGTACTAGCAAAGAAATTTGAGCGAACGTATCCCTTTTTCCATCTGGTTTGTTGTTTAATGTAGCTTTTCATATTGTCAGGTACTTCGGTGTAAACAATTGCAGAAGCTACATACACTGTCTTCCATTCTACTAAGGATGCAGCAGTTAACATTCTATCTTCAGCATCATCATATTTTGCATTAGATTCCATTAGTTTTTGAGAAAGCGGGGCTAGATTTTTTTTGCCCCAAGCTGTTGCATATACATAGGTTGTAAGATCTCGATCGTCACTGTTTTGAATTTTGGCGTTAATCCAATATGGAATGAATGGTTCTATTACATTTCTCCTATATCCTGCCAAGCAACCTGAACAACATAAAACGCTATCAAGTGTACTTTCTGTTGTCTTGTGAATATTAAACGCGTAATCATACCAACAGTCTTGGCATTTAGTTAAAAGATTTTTTTTAGAGTTCCAGACCTTTGCGTATCCTACAACTGCACCAATTTTGGGATCAGTTGAGAATGCCTTCATAAATTCACGAATGGCATTTTTATCAACAACACTATCTGAATCAATTAGTACAACAAATCTGCCTTTGGATTTATAAAATCCAGTAGCAACAGCTAATCTCTTTCCTTCATTTTTCTTATGAATTACCTTTAGATTAGGATATTTTGTTGCTAATTTGTCTAAAACTTTTCTAGTATTGTCTGTACTGCCATCATTTACAGCTAAAACTTCAATATTCTGGTGTGTTGAATTGTAAATGGCATCAATTACAAATTTTATCATTGATTCTTGATTAAAGATTGGAATAATGACACTAACCAAATCATTTTTTACAACGCCCTTTGATGCGGGATTTTTATAAAATATCCATCCAACCAAAAGAACAAGAAATGTGTGTAATGGCATTAATGTAGAATAAACTATTAACGAAGATCCAAGTGTTAACCCTTGTTGTACATTATACTCCATCACAAAAATTAGACCAATTAAGGTAACAATTCTTAAGACCCATCCTACTTTTCTGACAATGATTTTTCCTTCTGATGAAATTTTTTGATTACATTCAACTTTTTCAGGTTTTTGAACTAATTTTAGGCTCAAACGTTTACCTCCACATTAATTCTTCTAGTTAGTTCTGTCTCAGTTAGATCAGACGCACTAACAAAGCGAATTTCATCTGATTTTAGTTTAGAAATTAGATCATCTATCTCATCAACAGGAGTTTCATTATTGTAATTGATCATTATAGGTTCTGCATCAAATTTTAAATTTTTGAAAAATCCTGCATTATGAAATGCACCATTATAGGAAGTAATATTATATTTTAGAAACTGATTTTCAGAAAATTTGTTGTATTGATTGCTGTAAGAAAAATCTGCTAGTATTCCTGACCTTGATAATATTGAATAAATATTTTCATCTGTATTGCCATATGGAGCTTTGAATAGTTTTGAATCTAAATTTCCTATTTTATCTACAACATTTTTTCCAAGCTTTACTTCTTCAAGTTGTATAGTATAATCTAATATTGAGTTGAGATTGACATAATTGTATGTCTGGCTACCAATATCAATATTATCGCTAAAAGATTGAACACATTGCGGGTACTTTTCAGCTATTTTGCCTGTTACAAATATTGCTGCTTTTACATTATTTTTTTCCAAAGTTTTTGAGAGATCAATGCACCAATCTGGGAGATTATAATCTTCAACAATGTCAAATGAAAGTAAAATTGGTCTTGATGGAGTTGGTTCAAAAAATATTAAACCAAATGTCATAAAACTTGCAAATACAACAAGTGTGGTGCTTATTATTCCAGCACTCACAATATTCATCTAGATCACCGACTCAGATTTATTGCTAAATGATTTGGTACAAATTGCTCTATGTGTAGACGATATTGTTGATCTATTTTCTTTGCTGCCTCTACTACACTAGAATACAAAATGTTTTTGTACAAATCAACTAACATCTGACTATCTTTTGGTAAGCAATGACCACCAATTCCTTTTTGAGCTTCTAGGATATTGATATTCCATTTAGAGTTAATTGCAGATCGTAATTCTTGAAAATCGATGTTTATTTTATCACAGAGCATTTTTAGCTCCTCGGCAAAAGCAATCTCTACATATCTGTAAGAGTTTTCAACTACCTTTGTTAGCTCTGCAACATCAGCTGAGCTTACAGGAAATAATGGGATTCCAAGTAATTTTCCATAAAATATTTTGGCCTTGTGCATGCAACATTCATTCCATGCTCCACAAACTCGAGTTTGATTTACTCCGTGTTCTTTTTGCTCATTAATGTAAAATCTATGAGGTACATGTACAACATGAAGCCTGTGCTCCAAAATCTCTTCAATTTTATGAGTTGTTCCACGGGGGATGGTACTATCAATTCCAACTAGGGAATCGGTTTTTCCTTCCTTTGAAATTTGGTAGGCTACCTCGTAAAGACCATCAAGATAAGGCATGTACATGTTTTCTGGTTTGTGAGTTGAGATACAGATTACATAGTAATCATATGATGCAAAATTTATTGCCTGATTTTTTATAATTCCTGCATCTAGTGCCCGATTGACTGCTTTTTGACTAATATCATAACCATCAACCCACAAACCTTTGGATGTCATGTATTCTGCATTGCTGTACCCTATTTGACCAAGGCCAATTACCAGAACTTTTTTTGAATTATTCTCCTTGTAACTAACTGACATTTTAATCCCCCCTGGTAGTTGATTGCCAACATGCATCATGAAACCATTGTTTGTTGTAAATTACGGTTCCTTCTTCTATTTGCATTTGTTGATGGCAATGATCACAAAAAACAATTTTTCTTCTAGGAATCTCTACTTGCATCAAACCTAATTTAGGATCAATTTTTTTTTCAGTTAGTAGAGTATAGTCTAGTTCTGTAATGTAAAGTGAATTATTTTTAAAAGATTTTGTATTTGAGCTTTGCTCAAATACATGTTGATCTTTTGAAACTAATTCCATTTCCATTTTTCTAGTGCTTACATTTGTCAACAAAAAATATGAAATAATAATTTGAAGATAAGAAAACTGCTGTGCGATTTGCACATTGATTAAAAAAATTATTGAGTAAAAGAGAGAGAACAAGAAGAATAGTGAGATAAAGAGAGATAAAGTGAGATTATGGTTTTTTAATGAATTAATTATTTCTATAAAAAAATAACCGATGTCGTTTTAATGAAGAAATGATTTCAAATATGAGAATTACCAATTTTTTTGATTCTATCGTTTTTAGTTTCATTATTTTGTATATTGGAATTTAAAACCAGAAATGGTAACCTCTGTTTGATTTCCCAGGAAAACTACTTTTCATTAACAATCTTAAATTTAAATGACATTTAAGAGAAAATAACATTATAAACCCTAATTTTCTCTTTATAACAAAATGATTATAGTTCAATTATCAGACATTCATGTAGGCTCGCAGTTTCAGCCTCAGGTTTTTGAGCAGGTGATATCTGAGGTAAATGAGCTAAAGCCTGACGCCATTTTAATTTCAGGGGATCTCACAAATGAGGGACTAATCAAGGAATATGAAAAATGTAAGGAATTAGTATCAAAACTACACTGTAAGAAAATTATCGCAATTAGTGGAAATCACGATTATCGCAACAGCGGATATTTGGCATTTAAGAAGT
>JBHIUZ010000008.1:0-55645 GCA_042138025.1 Nitrosopumilaceae archaeon
GCATCAGGATGTTCTACATTTGTAAAGTATTCAGAATCAAATGGATTATCATCAGTTTCTAAAATTCTTTGTTTTAGTTCTCTAGCTAGATATTCAGGATGTGCTTCATGAATTGCAGAGGCTTCTGCAATCATTCCTTCATAAAATACTGGAGCTTCTACCATCTCTCCAGATTTCATGTATTGATCAATAACCATCATAATTTCTTGAGCTCTACCTACTGCCGGAATTGGAATGAGAACTTTGCCACCCTCTTTTAGTACAGAATTTACAGAATTAATGAACGAAGATTCAACTTCTTGTCTGCTGGCTTGAATGTCTTCTTTTGCTCCATATGTGCTCTCTATAAGTAAGGTCTCAACTCTTGGAAAATTCCAGCTAGCACTCTCAAAGAGAATACTTTTTGCAAATTTAATGTCTCCGGAATAAACAAAATTGTGATCGCCATTTCCAATATGAAAGTGACAAAGTGCAGATCCTAAAATGTGACCTGCATTTGCTAAAACAAGCTTGATGTCAGGTGAAATATCAGTAACGGTTCCATATGGAATAGTAATTGCTTGTTTCATAATCTGCTTTACATCTCTTTCTGCATACATTGGGGTTCTTCCCTGAGCAGCGGCAACTTTGATTGCATCAAGTTGAATTAGATTCATCATCGGAAGTGTTGGTTCTGTGCAATAGATTGGGCCTTTGTAACCATATTTGCATAACACAGGCAAAAATCCAGTATGGTCAAGATGTGCATGTCCAATAACTACTGCATCAAGTTCATCTAATGTGATGTTTGCCCAATCAAGTCGTGGATAGGAATCCATTGGGTTTTTTGCTCCTGGATTTACTCCACAATCGATTAAAATTTTACTATCATTTGTAGTTAATAGCATACAAGAACGTCCCACTTGACCAAATCCTCCTAAAGTAAGTAGGGATACTTCGGATTTTTGAGTCAGTCTTGGGCGGAAAATTTTTTCTCCAACTTGCTTTAGTTGCTTTGCTCTTTCATTAGATGATACTTTGAGATTATAGTTTATGGCTTGAATAGTACTTGATGGATTTGTAGTTGCCTTACGAACACGAAGCTTCCAACCAGTCTGTTCTGTAACTTCGGCGTGACTAAAGTCCTGAGCATTTTTTTGTAATAACCAGGGTCTTTTTACTTCAATTGATACTTCACCAGTTGCTGTATCAAAAAAGGTTCCTTGAAGATTAGCCTCCTTTGGAATACACTGAGTAAGAATTTTTCTTGCATCTTCTTCTATTTTTCTTATTGATTCATCAGTTCTTACTACTATTCTTTTTTTAATTACATTAACAAGATTTGAAATAATTTCATTATGTTCCATTAAATACCTAGGAGAGGTTGTATAAAGTGCAATTCTTGGACCTTCATAATCAATTTTAGTGACATGCGCTTCTTTAGGAATACTTTGCAGTATTGTTGCCATAATACTTTGGCCTGGAGGTAATTCTTTTTGTTGTTGTTTTCTTTGCATTAAATCACTAAAGGTTAATGATAGCTTTCTTTTGCTCTTTGTCTAAAAGACGGAATCCATTTTTATCAATTATTGAAACATTAATTCCATCACCTGTTCCAATATTTCTTGTAATAGCTGCTTTTACAGCACGTAATGCTATTACCTTAGCTTCTTCGACACTAAGATTATCACTATATTCTTCTTCTAAAAGACCATATGCAACTGGAGAACCACTTCCTGTTGTAACATATTTTTTTTCTTCTACAGAACCAAACATGTCTATATTAAATAAGGCTGGTCCATTCTTATCATAACCCCCAACTAATATGTCAGCCATGAATGGATAACCACGATTTTGATGAAAAATCAATGATGCAAGTCGTGTTAAAGACTTTATTGGAATTGGTTCGTTTTTTTGAATTCGGTGAAGATTTGCATGGTAACGTAATATGTCGGTAATATTTTGTGCATCAGCGACTCCACCTGCCATTGTCATACCTGCATGTTCATCAATTTGTTGGATTTTCATTGTGTTGTTATTTGCAATAAAATAGCCTGCGCTTGCTCTCATATCAGCGCAAAGCACTACTCCATCAGTAGCCTTGATACCTACTGTGGTAGTTCCATGTAGTATTTTTTCTTCAACGTTATTCGACAAAAAGACACCTGTTAGAGATAATGAGAATTGCACAACACCCTTTTAAATAACTTTTTGTTGGTGTTGAGAGTGATTAGAAGTGGCAAAAAAGAAAGATTCGGCACCATCTCATACGATGGAATTGCCTAGGCTAATTGTTATTGGAGAGAAAAATATCACTGAATTTGGTAAATTTCTTAAATCTCTTGATAATCCAAAAAAAGTATCTTTAATTTCTGGAGTTAATGTAAGGAAATTTATTCAAAAAAAAATTGAACGATCCCTTTCTTTAGCCAAAATTCGGCATGTTTGGCATACTGCAAAAAATAATGAACTTAAATCTATTAATCAAATTCAAAAAAATGTAAAAAAAGATCATAGTGACCTAATAATTGGAATTGGTGGAGGTCGTTCAGTAGATATTGCAAAAATGATTTCATTTAATCTAAAAAAACAATTTGTAAGTATGCCCACAGCGGCTTCACATGATGGAATTGCTAGTCCTTTTGTATCTGTTCGTGGAGATAAACCTCATTCGATTGTTGCCACTGCTCCATTAGGAGTATTTGTGGATATTGATATTATTAGAAAGGCTCCAAAAAAACTCCTTGCTAGTGGGTGTGGCGATTTAATTGCAAATTTAATTGCAGTTAAAGATTGGCAAATTGGTAGAGATAAAACCGGTGAGTATTATGGGAGATATTCTGCTAATCTTGCTGCAATGAGCGCACAGATTTTAATGGAGAATTCAAAAAATTTTGCAAAAAAAGGTCTTGATGCTAGAGTAATAGTTGAGGCATTAATTAGTGCGGGAGTTGCTTCATGTATTGCAGGAAGTAGTAGACCATGTTCTGGATCAGAACATCTTTTTTCACATGCCTTAGACAAACTTGCTCCAGGTGTTGGATTACATGGTGAAAAATGTGGTATTGGAGCAATCATGATGGCAAAGCTTCAAGGTAATGATTGGAAAAAAATTGTAAAAACCCTCAAAGATGTTGGAGCCCCAACTACTGCAAAACAGATTGGTTTAAAACCTGATACACTAGCTAAAGCATTAATTATCGCTCAGGATTTAAGACCAGAACGATATACTATTTTAAAAGAAGTTAAAATGACGCATAAAAAAGCAATCGAGCTTGCAAAAAGTACTAAGGTTCTATAGATTAAGCTGTTTTTTGTGCAACAGGTTTTTCGGTTTTAGTAGGGTTAGTTTCCTCTTTCTTTTGTGTTTCAGCAGATTTATTCAGATAGGTTTCTATAAAGTTAATTTTTTGCAACGATTTTACAAATTTGAAAATATCTATTTGAATAAAATGCTTCATAATTTGTAATCCATCTGCGCGAAAGAGTTCTTCTGGAACTGTAACATCTAAAGAATTTCCAGTTTTTTTGAAAATTAATTTTGAATCATCAACAGGCATATGTCGTTTTAGGATTCCATTAATTTTTTCATCATCTGTCTCCAGAGATTTTAAAACACTTACATCATAGAGGATTGTTTTGCCTGCAAATCTATGATTGTAATCTACTTGTACTCTTCCAGAACCAATGAAACGTACGATAGCTTTTTTCTCATCAATTTCAATTGTATCACCTACTGAAACCTTGTCTGCGTCTTCGCCTAGTTTCCTTAATGGAATCATTCTAACTTTTCCAGGATCTCTTTCACCAAATCCTTTGTCAGGTGTTACTTCAATGGTAGTTTTATCGCCTACTTTTGAATTAGCTAATGCTTCATCTAGTCCTTTAATTACCCAAGACTCGCCTACTGAAACAAGTTTTGGTTGATATTTTACATTAGGATCATGTAAAGAATGCTCTTTTGCTTGGGTTTCAATTGTAGTTTCAAAAACTTCATTTGTGTCTTTTACTTTTGCAGTGTAATCTATTAGAATCAATGAACCTTTATTGAAAGTCAATGTAATCGCTCTTCGAATTTCCTAATATTAAGTTACCAAGATTATTTGAGGTCTTTAAGATTTTCTTCAGCAGTTTTTAGAGCATCCGCTGTGTTTGTTTTGTAACCCATCATATCAAGAGTAGATGATATTGCAGATATTGTTCTCATGACATGATACTTATGAACCTCACCCATGCATCCAACTCTGAAAACTTTACCTTTAAGATTTCCAAAACCACCAGCAACAAGAACACGGAATTTTTTAGCTAGAGTATTACGAAATGTATTATCTTCTAATCCATCTAAATAATTTAAAGCAATTACTACAGTTGATCTAGAATCTTCTTTTGCAAATGGTGTTAAACCAATAGCACTTAATCCTGAATAGAGTGCCTTTGAACAAATTCTATGTCGTTTTATTCTGTTATCAAGTCCTTCTTCTAACATTATATCAAGTGCTTCACGATATGCATAGAGTATTGGTAATGCAGGAGTAAATGGAGTATGTTTTGACTCCTCATAATATTTGAAATATCTAGGTAAATTAAAGTACATTGTCTTTGGTGGATTTTCATTCATGTATTTTTTGGTTCTAGAATTAACTACTATAGGAGAAATACCAGGAGGAGCAGCAAATGCTTTTTGTGCCCCTGTCATAGCAATATCAATTCCCCATTTATCCACTTTAAGCTCTTCGCCGCCAACTATTGAAACGCCATCAACAACATAGTAAGAATCATTTCTCGAAGTTAGATTTTTCACTTTGTCAAGATAATTAATCATGGTTCCAGTTGAGGTTTCATTCCATACACAGTAGAAGGCTTTAACATCTTTATTATTATCAAATGCTTCTTTAACAGCATCAAAGGTTGCATTTTCCCCAGGAGAAGTTTCAAGTTTAATTACATTGGCACCTGCCCATTCAAGCATTTGTGATAATCTACTACTAAATTCTCCATTGACTGGAATTATTACCTTATCATCTTTTTTAATTAAATTTACAACACTTGCTTCAACTGCTCCAGTTCCAGAAGCTGAAAGACAAACGGCATCGCCAGTAGTTTGAAAAATTTTTTTTGTTTTTTCTACACATGCTTCGTAAAGTTCTACAAAGTCAGCACTTCTATGATTAATCATTGGAGTGTACATAGCTCGAGTTACTCTCTCAGGTACATTTGTTGGTCCTGGTAACATTACTAAATACTCCAAATAATATCGCCTGAGATGAGGTCTTTATGGGCTTTATTTATAATTAAAGAAATTTCAATCTTTTAGTGGCGTCAATTTTTTTCAAAACAGTTTTTGTCCCATTTGGCACCATCGTTTCCCAATCCTGATCGCTTAGAATTTTGTTCCTGATATTTGTTCCAGATAAAACTTCTCTATTTTTGAATGGAACTTGGATTACTGTTTTTCCTAACTTTGAATAAAGGGATTTGGTTAATTGGTCATTAGTAAAAACAACATCAAAATCAGGCACAGTTGAATCAATTTTTTCAATCCACTTTGAATGATTGTCTAAATCTGGAATGTAAAAAATTTGAATTTGTTTGGAAATTGTTTCATCAATTGATGATAAAATCATTGCTTTACGTTCATCTGCAGTAAATGGATTATTTTTTTCAGTGGCTTTGTTGGAGCTTCCAATTCCCACCCAAAGCTTATCAACTTTAGATAATGCAAATCTAAACGCTTCTAGATGTCCTAAGTGAAATGGTTGAAATCTTCCAATCAATAAACCATTCATGTTGGCAATTCAGACATATTCTTTAAAAAACTATCAGAAGCAATAGATAATACTGTAATTTATGGATTTTTTAAAGATTGATGGTTCTTATGGTGAAGGTGGAGGACAAATTGTTCGAAGTGCAGTTACATTATCAAGCATTACAAAAATTCCAATAGAAATTGAAAGTATTCGAACAAATAGAAGAGTACCAGGATTAAGACCTCAGCATCTTACGGCAATTAAATTACTAGGAAAAATGTGTAATGCTGATATTGAAGGATTGAAAGTAGGCTCTAAAAGCATTAAATTTTTTCCAAAAAATTTTGAAAATTATAAGATAGATGAGAATATTGGAACTGCTGGAAGTATTGCATTAGTTTTACAAGCTTTAATTCCTGCAGTTTCTATTTCAAAAAAGAATTTAGAGTTATCAATAATTGGTGGTACTGATGTCCCAAAGAGTCCAACAAGTAATTATACAAAATTTGTTTTAGGAGAGGCTTATTCAAGATTCGGAATAGAATTCTCAATGGAGATTATTAAGAGAGGTTATTATCCTAAAGGAGGCGGACTAGTAAAGCTAAATGTTTTTCCTTCAAAAAAATTAAAACCCATTTCACTTACCCAGCGAAAAACTAAATCTGTAAAACTTTTTTGCTCTTATTCAGATTTATCCTCAGAAAGAATATACAATGAAGTACATCAAGCCGAAAAAATTTTGAAAGACGCAGATTTTGAAATAGAGTCAGAAATAAAAAAAGAGTCATCATTAAGTAATGGGAGCAGTATGTTAGTGTATTCTTATGACTCAAGTTCAATTATAGGTGTAGATGGTTTAACAGATACCACCGCAGAAATTGCAAAAAATATTTCAAATAATTTTATTAGAAGTAATTTGGGAGTTGATAATCACCTCGCAGATATGATAGTTTTACCTGCCAGTTTAATTGATGAAACATCGATTTACAGAACAAAAGAAATTACAAAACATCTAGAAACTAATTTGTATGTTACTTCAAAAATTACTGGATGCAAATATGGTATTGGAAAACTTGATGATGGTTTTGAAGTAAGAATTAGAGGAAATTCAAATTCCATAATTTAGTAAAGCAGCCATAAACAAAATAGCTACAGAAATTATTACTATTATTTCACCAAGAATTATTATTTTTAGGCGTAATTTTTTTATTTGTTTATCAGTCATTTTTTTTGAAATAATTTGTTCTTCTACGTCTTTTCTAATGATTCTTACATGAACAACATAAGTAATGATTAATGCAATTACAAGAATTATTTTTACAAGTAACCAATTCCCATAATCAGTTGAAAATAAAAGATTTGAATTTTCCAAAAATGAGTAAGAGTTGTAAATACCAGTACCAATTAAAATTATTAAAGATGGAATGGCTATTTTGTTAAATCTTCTTCCAACGCTTATCATCATTTGTAATCGTTCTTCTAGTGAAAATGACATTGTTTTAAGAATCGGAGCAAGTACAGCACCAATAAACAATGATCCACCAACCCAAATTGCTGCGGAAGTAAGATGAATCCAAGTGAGTAATACCTGTTCTAATGCCATTTTAATTCAGAGTTTTCCTTGCAATATTATCTCTTTGACTCTTAACAAAGTTTTTTAGTTGTTCATTTAGTCTAGTCAATAGTTTGTCATTACTTCAAGGTCGAACAATTCTTTTTGCAGCTATTGGGGGATTATTGGCCATAATGGGTGGAATTGTATATTATGCAAGTCTGGATAATCCTCAATTAGAAAGAATTGAAATAGAATTAACTGATGTAGAGCTTTTAGATGTCAATAGTATTGATAATAGAGCAAAATTACAAACAACATTTTTAGTAAAAAATCCTAGTGATAAAACGTTTACCGTTGCAATAATTGCGTATGAGCTTTTTGCAAATGGTAAATCGATTGGTACAGGACAGTATTCAACTGCGGATATTGCAATGCCGGGAAGAGCAGCATTTTATCCAGGTTCCGAAATTCCATTAAAAAATATTTTTCAGTTAATCTTATCTGATACTAATGCTTCCGAATATCAATCCATAATTGAGGGTAGAACTGTACAATATTCGGTTAAAGGAATTGTCACTGTTGAAACGGCCTGGAGCTTAGTTGAAAAGGAATTTGAGAGTTCTATTGGATAATTATTAATTAAATGGGCCGAGAGAGATTTGAACTCTCGACCACCGCCGTGTCGAGGCGGTATCCTAACCAGCTAGACCATCGGCCCGTGACCTACAAGACTTTATGGAGACATTATTAACGTTTAACAAAAGAAAACATGATAAAACCGAGATTAGGCAAAAATGTATGAATAATAATTTTTCTGATGATGAAAAAAATGGTCTTTACAAGGCTATCTATTCAAGAAGAGATGTTCGCTCGCAATTTACTTCAAAACCCATAGAAGATAAAGTTCTATCAAAAATTCTCAATGCCGCTCATCATGCTCCTTCTGTAGGATTTTCTCAACCTTGGAACTTTATTTTGATTAAAGATCTGCAAACAAAGAAAAAAATTAAAGAGTCATTTGAGAATGAAAAAAAACGTGCTTCACATTTAATTGAAGAGCCTCAAAAATCTAAATATCTTTCTTTTAAATTAGAAGGAATCCTTGATTCGCCTCTTAATATCTGTGTAACATATGATCCCTCCAAGTTTGGTCCGTTCATTATCGGGAAAACTAGTATCCCAGAGACAGGAATTTACAGTGTATGTTGTGCGGTGCAGAATCTTTGGTTAGCTGCAAGAACAGAAGGAATTGGAGTTGGATGGGTAAGTATATTGTCAAATGATATTCTAAAAGAAGTATTGGATATGCCTGACCATGTAATTCCTATAGCATATCTTTGTTTAGGCCATGTTTCTGAATTTGCAAAAAAACCTGATCTAGAAACAGCTAGATGGCTGCCTAGACTTGAACTAAAAGATGTTGTATATTATGAGAAATGGGAAAGAAAAGAAAATTCTAGTTGGAATAATATTCATGAATTGATTAAAGCAAATCTTGATTATGCTTAAATAATTACAAAAGTGTTTTTTGCTGGGCTTGTGGCGCAGAGTCATCATCATATGACGCGCAGCATGGACAGCGCGGTAGCCTCCTAAGTTGCAGGTCGAGGGATCGAAGCCCTCCAAGCCCGCTTTTTTATTAAAATAATTTTTTAAAATCTAAGTTTTAATTTAAATACACTAGAAATTGTCAACATCTTGTGAAAATTGTAGTCATTTCTGCTAGTCCACGAAAAACAGCAAACACTCAGATCATCATGCAAGATATCTATGATTATGCAAAAACAAAAAATGCTGATACAAAATTTATCAATCTATCAAAAGATAAAATTGATTGTTATGAAGGACCTGATGGAAATTATAGTGAGGTAACCAAACAAGCGGCAAGAGATATTACAGACGCAGATATTTGGCTTATTGGTACCCCAATTTACAATTCATTTTTTAGTTCAGCTTTAAAAAATCTCTTTGAATACGTAAATTATAAGGAAACCGAAGGAAAAATTGCAGGACTTGCCATTTTGGCTTCTGGAAATATTGGCTTTATTGATGTTCAAACAATACTTACTCAGCTAATGTCATATTTTGGGGTAATTACTAATCCAAAAGCCTTGTTCATGACAGTAGATATGCTTAGAGATGGAAAGGTTGAGGATGAAAATGCAAAAATCAGAATGAAAGAGTTAGTTGATGGAACAATTTCTCTAGCAACTAAACTTGGCCAGAGTTTGCAGAAAGATAAACTACCTTGAAAATCTTTACGACGTAATTTCCTTCAAAAATATTAATTACTTCTCCATTGTCAACATTTCTAACTCTAAATCGATATTCATAAGAACCATCTTCTTCAACATCTGTTTGAGCAAAAAGTGTAGCATCCCCATCTTCATCATAAATTTGTATGATTACAGGATATTCAGAAACATGATTTGCAATTTTACCTTCAACAAATCCCCATGGCAAAGTGTTATCTGGGGAAGCATGTAATGAAAGAATTGTTTTTTCAATTCCAATTTTATCGTTAATTGGAATTATTTCAGTATTTGTTGTAGCATATACTGATGCAATTGTAGTTGACAAAGCAGTAAAAATAACTGCTACGGCAAGAAAACTTAAAGTGATTCTGCTAATCATGATGAAATCCTCTTCGAAGATAAATTTAAAAATTTTGTTCTAAATTGATTATGACTCATGACTAAATTGAGTTTTAGAATAGTCAAATATTAACATGACGTAGGAATGATTCTATAAAATGACTAAAGAAAGTTCATTAAATTCTTGTAATTGTAAATGTCATTTTGGTGGTGCGGTTAGCTGTCCAAGCTGTAAAAATAGGCATGAAAAACATCATTGTGAAAATTGCGGATGAAACTACTTTTTCTTGGTTTTATTTTTATTTTCTTTTGATGCTAACATTTTCAAATTAGCAAGTTCTGATTTTAGAGATTCGATTTGAACCATTGTTTGTAGGTTTGCTATCTCGTGATTAAGTCGTTCAATTTCATTATCTTTTAATTTCATTGATTTTTTAAGACTATCAAGATCGTTGCCCAATTCTGTTTTTGCTTCAGTAATTTGGGTTGAAGTTACTTGTTTCCCATCAGCAGTATACTTTACAACTAAAGATTGCGAATTATGGTTTTTTTTTTCTAAACCTTCACTGTATCTATGAGAATAATCTGCTCCTTTTTGAACAATCCAGCACATGAATGTAAGAAACCAAGTAATTGGAACTGCCATAAGAAAGATGAAGTTAAGTACGGGGGCAAAATCAAGAAATAAAGGCCATAAACCTGTCAGAACGGCCGCAAATACACCTGTTACTAATGTAGCCAGATTATTCTTAAGATACCCCATTATTTCATTGAAAAAATTCTAGAATATAACAGTTAATGTCGATATTTGTATATGATATTATGATTAAATAAGAAAAAATGAAAATTGAGATCTATTCTTGCTTTTCTGAAATAACTTCAGTATAAGTTCCAGTGGGTTTTGGAATCTCAGATTGTAAGATCTTAATTTTATCTACCAACTCATTTCGTAGATCCCTTGCAACTCTTCTAACGGTTGGTCTTGGAACCCCTAATTCTTCTACGACTTTGCTATAGATGTCCTGTTTATCAGTAAGCCCCTTGTCAAGATAAGAATTGATGGCTTGTTTAATAATCGTACTTTGGTTTGTGCGATTCACGGTTACTAATTTTTAGTTGTTCTATATAAGACTATTTTCTTTAGATAATTTTTAATGTACGTTAATTTTAAAGAGCAGAATTTATTCTAAATAGTTAGGACTTTGAAATTTTTTTAGATCTGTAATTATTCATAGTAAGAAATATTAGATTGAACTTTTTGAAACCTCCAAAAATTCCAAATCAGGATGTTCGTGGTAAATTACCTTTCTTTCTTAAAAATTCCAAAGACTCTTATGATAAAATCAAAAATGTTTCAAAGTGACCAAAGCCATTATTGAAACCAATTTTGGTAAAATTTCAATAAAGTTACTTCCAGATATTGCCCCTGAAACTGTAAGGAGTTTTATTAAATTAGTAGAATCAAAGTTTTATGATGGAACCTTATTCCATAGAGTAATTCCTGGCTTCATGATACAGGGCGGAGACCCCAATTCAAAACAATCTGATAAAAGTACTTGGGGTACTGGAGGTCCTGGATTCAATTTAAAGGCAGAATTTAACCCAAAATCACATTTAAGAGGAGTTGTTTCTATGGCAAGAGCAACAGATCCAGATAGTGCAGGTTCTCAATTTTTTATTGTTACTACAGATAGTACATTTCTTGATAAACAATACACTGCTTTTGGAGAAGTGATTGAAGGAATGGATGTAGCTGATAAGATTGTAAATTTGGAAAGAGACCAAAATGATTGTCCTTTACAAGAGGCAAAGATGATTCACGTTACTACAGAAAAGTGATTAATTTGAATAATGTTTTTTACATTTTTATTACTATGTTGGTAATACTTACAATTCCTTCAGTTTTTGCTCAATTATCTGTTGGAGTTCCGGCTTTTCAAAAGCTCGTTTTAATTACAATTAGTGACCAAGAAGAAGTACATGTTTCTCATAAAATTCAAGCTAGTGATGTTGTAGTTCAGATGGAGGTTATTAAAGGAACACTATCTAATCTAAAAGTAGTTGATGAGAATGGAAATGATGTACAATATGGAACTAGTGGAATAGGAAGTATTAGTGGAATAACAATTTTTCCTTCAAAGACTGACGTAATTATTGATTACGATCTTGATGATGTGATATTTTTGGAGGATGGTATTTTAACTTGGAATTTTTTATATTTACATACTACTACGATTATTTTTCCTGAAGATTTAGATCTAGTTTATGTAAATAATAATCCCGTATTGTTAAGAGATGCCAAAGGTATAACATGTCATGGATGTGATGCAAAGATTGAATACATTCTAAATGAACAAATTAAAATACATCAAATTAATTGGGGAAGTAAAAAATATGATGTTGGTACTAGAACAACAGAAATCTCTTCATTGGATTTTAACCAAACTGCAAAAAGTATTAGTTTTAATGTAGAGAAAGGTAATCAATTAAAAACATTAATTATTCCACTAGAATTATTATGGAAACCTTACGAAGTTTTTCTGGATGATACAAAAATATTAGATCATGAATACGAGTTAAATGAAACTCATGCATTGTTAAGTATAAGACCACAGAATTCTGGAACATTAGAAATTATTGGAACCACAGTAATACCCGAATTTCCAATAGTTGCTCCGCTTTTTGTTGGTATAGCAATAGTCGTTGCTCTTCAATTAAAAAATAGATTCAATCTCCACTAGATCCACATGAGCAAAATCCATACTCGTCAATTCTCACATTACAAATAGGACATTTTTCACCATAGTCAACTTCCCATGGTTCTTTTCCATATAGCTTAAAATGTTCATCAATTTCTATAGGGATTTCCCTTTTTTTAGGCATTATTTCTTAAGATGCTACAAACTATACATACATTATTGGATGAATAAATTATAGTTTTTATGAAGTGTGGTTGCCATTGCATCAAATGTAAGAGTACTGAACTTGAATCAAAACAGATTGGTAAAATTGAAAAAGACGGATATTTTGATATGCATCACACCTGTAAAAAATGTAATACTCATTTTGATCATCTAGATGGAGAAGTATTTGATAATTGTAAAATTTGTAATTATAAATTTAATTAATTAAAAGAGATTCTTTAGAAAGATAATAGTTTCTCCTGTCTTGAGAATTTTTTAAAATTTCTTTATTAAATGCCATCTTGACAAGTACTTTTGATACAAGTAATGGGCTTGCAGACCAACCATATTCTCTTAGTTCACTTACAGTATCAGAAACAGTTCTTGGCTGCGTAAAAAATGATTTTTGTTCTAAGAATGTGATTTTATCTTTTATCTCTTCAGC
This sequence comes from Nitrosopumilaceae archaeon, assembly GCA_042138025.1. Lineage (GTDB taxonomy): Archaea > Thermoproteota > Nitrososphaeria > Nitrososphaerales > Nitrosopumilaceae > CSP1-1. Next base: position 13,224 of record JBHIUZ010000008.1, read on the forward strand.
AAATATTGGAATAGGGGAATTAAATTCAGGTTCATATACTTCGGCATTTTCAAGGGTTCTTAGATAGTTTCCACTGGTTTGAAAAGTATTTTCATTTCCTTCTGGTTGATAAGAAGTTTTTTCATTATAGTTAATTCTAGCTCTATTTCCTTCTAGATGGGTAGCAACAGAATCTATAACATTGCCCAAGGTATTGTTATCAACATAAAAGTCTCTAGATTCAATCTCAATTTCATTTTCGCCGAATTTTAACTTAATTTTAGCCATTGAGCTTTTGTAAGGCTAGAATTGATTTATTATGTTAGATCTAAGTAGCTTAAAGAATATATCAAAACTTTTACACATATTATCTGGTTTTTTTCCCCCATGTTTTAAAAAGCAAATTTTAAAATAATATTTTATGAGAAAGTCAAAGAAAACCTTTCTAATAATTTTGTTCTTAAGTATAGGGGTATTTGGCTATTCTCAATATACGGCAGCTTCAAACATTGGAGTCATAGTAACCGAAAATGAATTCATAGAGAAAACTGAAACTGCGTCAATCTATAATGTGCAATTAGAATTTCAGAATCCATCTCTATTAGTACTTAATGCTGGAGAAACTGATTTCATTATTACAGTTGAGGATACTAAAATTGCTGATGGTGTACTAGAACCCTTTATTCTTTCTTCAATGAGCAAAGCATCTGTAAATGGAAAATATCTAAAAGATGATCAAACCAAAATAAGTGAAAATCAATCACCGAATGTAAAAATTAGCGGCATTACAAAATATGATGTTTTTTTTACTTCTTTAGAAATTCCTTTCATTTATTTTCCTTCTGATGACCAAGCAAGAGAATTTATACATCAAAATTAGACTAAAAAAATTGTGTTAACAGTTTTTGGATCAACTGCGCTTGATACTATACGAACGCCAAGAAAAGTATTAAGTGGGGTATTAGGTGGCGCTGCAACTTTTGCTGGTATATCTGCAAGTTATTTTATTAAACCTGGATTAATTGCTGTAGCTGGAAAGGATTTTCCAAAAAAATATTATGATATTCTTTCAAAATATCTTGACCTAAAAGGATTTGTCATTAATCAAGGCAAGACTTTTCGTTATGACGGAAAATATGATGAAACACTCAGTACTAGAACTACATTAAAAACAGAACTAAATGTCTTGGGTAGTTTTAAACCTAAAGTACCTGAGGAATATAAAAAATCAGAATTTGTTTATCTTGCCAATAATGATCCTGATCAAAATGCATCACTAATAAAGGAATTTGATAAAATCAAATTTTCAATGTGTGATACGATAGAGTTTTGGATAGCCAACAAAAAACCTTCGGTGATTAAGATGATCAAGGCTGTAGATGCTGTAGTCATTAATGATGAGGAAGCCAAACTTCTTACAAAAGAACATAATTTGATAAAATGTGCAAAAAAGATTATGAGTTGGGGAACAAAGTATGTTGTTATAAAAAAAGGAGAACATGGTTCGCTTCTTTTCTATGATGATGTAATTTTTCCATCAGTTGCTTTTTCACTTGAAGATATAGTAGATCCTACAGGAGCAGGGGATACATTTGCTGGAGCAATGATTGGTTATCTAGCAAGTAAAAAAAGTGTAAAAATTTCAACAATTAAAAAAGCTGCAATTTATGGAAATGTTTTAGGTTCTTTTGCGGTAGAGAAATATGGTTTAGATGGTTTATTACATATTAAAAAATCAGATATTTCAAAGAGAATCAAGCAGTATGAGAAAATGGTTCGTTTTTGAAACCTTTAAGTTCATTGAAACATTAGAAATTTTGAAAAATTGACACAAGAAATTTCTAAAGATAGGTTGGATTCTATCTTTGAACTTCAAAAAGGACTTGCTGGTATGATGAATCTTGATCGTTATCCAACTGATGTTGAAGGAAAGATTGCTGCATTATGCACTGCAATTGTTCATGAAGCAATTGAATTACAAAGAACTACTAATTGGAAATGGTGGAAGAAACCGACAAAATTTAATGAAGCAGAAGCAAGAGAGGAATTAATTGACATCTGGCATTTTGTAGTTCAAGCATCCTTAGAATTGAATTTAACCCCGGAAGATATTCTCAAAGAATATAGAAGAAAAAATGAAATTAATCGAGATAGGCAAAAAAGCGGGTATTAGTTTTGAATTGTTTGTACTAGGTTAGATATTTTTTTAAAATCTATTATTCCAATTTTATTGATTATTCTAACCTTATCCTGAAATTGTTTTACTTCATTTTGTGTTACATTAAGATATGGTTTAGGACTTGAAGAATTAATTATTCTTCCATTGATATCTAAACCATTTTTGTGTAAAGCTAAAAGTGAAAAACCTGATTTATGACCTACTACTTCTTTTCCACAAAGAATTATTGTATGTAAATTCGGATTAGAATTAGCAAAACGAATGATTGAATCAATGCCTTTATTCTCAGAAAATAATCTTCCAACGATAGAAATGTTTTTCATTAATTCAGATTTTGCAATTTTTTTTAAAAGCGGAATGCTAGATAGAACACATATGGCAATAGGAGATTTCGAATTTCCTAAATAGAATTCCTCAGGAATAGGAAATAGTGTTTTACAAACTTCGCCAAGAATATTGTCTAGAAGAATCATTTTTTCAAGGATTCGCGTAGTGTTTTGGCTATAAATTCGATATTTTTAGTAGATACTAGTGGATGAATTGGTAATGATAAAACTTGAGATGCGGCATGCTCTGTTACAGGTAGTTTAATTTTTTTATTGTAAAATGGAGTTTTATGCACAGGAGTAGGATAGTATGCTGCTGCACCTATTCCTTTTGAATTTAATTTTTTCAAGATCATCTCTCTATTTTTTGTTGCAATTGTATACAAATACCAATTAACTTTTTCATTTTTTCTTTCAGTAGGAATTTTTATATCTAGATCCGAAATCAATTCTGAAAGAAATTTTGCATTTTTCTTTCTCTTACTTAGAAAACTTGGTAATTTTTTTATTTGAATTTTTGCAATAGCTGCACTAAGTTCAGGTAAACGTAAATTTAACCCAAAGACCCGTGTGTCATAACCATGTAACATTCCATGATTTCTTATCATTCGTAGTTTGTCATAAAGCTTTTTTGAATAAGTTACAATAAACCCACCCTCGCCTGCAGTCATAACTTTTGCTGGATAAAGACTATAACAGCCCATTTCAGAAAATGTACCTGTATGTTTTTTTTTATAGGTAGAACCTAAGGATTGAGCTGCATCTTCAATAATTTTTATATTATTTTTTTTTGCAATTTCATTTATTTCATGCATGTAAGCAACATTTCCGTAAAGATGAACAGGTATGATGATTTTTGATTTTTTAGTAATCTTTTTTTTCAAATCATTTGGATCAATAGTATAATTTTCTTTTAATATATCAACAAACACTGGTTTAGCTCCAACAGAGATTACTGCATTAGCCGTGGCAACAAAAGTAAATGATGGTATAAGGACTTCATCCCCAAATTTAACATCAAGAGCAAGTAGAGCTGCCTGTAATGCAGATGTTCCAGAATTTACTGCTATAGCATATTTTGTTTTAACATATTTAGAAGCTAATTTTTCAAATTCTTGAACATTTTTTCCTCCTATATTAGCTGCAGAGGTAAGGGCTCCACCTTTCAAAATTGATGTTACTTCTTTTAGTTCTTCTTTGCCCAAAATTGGAATATTTATTGGTATTTTCATAGATGTTTTGGTATTAATTACTTTAATAAACCTCATTTGGATTTCAATGGAATTTTATATCTCAATCTCAGACATGCCAATTATGGAACATCGTCATTTGCAAGAAACCGATACTGGATACAAGATTTTTCTTTACATTTTCTATGTTTGCGCTTTCATTATGCTAACAATTACTGCTTTTGGGGCCTATGCAATGTATGTAGAATGGGAAGAAAATGGAACATATGTAATGGGTGAAGTATTAGTTACAACTGAAATTCCTTTTGAAAATTTTGCAAAAGTAACAACTTGGCTTTTTTTCTCAACTATAATTGGCTGGTATTGTGTTTCAAGAATTGGATGGAAGAGAACTACTAAAATAATGACGTGGAGAATGGCATTGCTTCAACTTATGTTACTAGGTTTTGCAATTATTTGTCTATACGAAGTTTTGTATAATTTTACAGTACTTAATGCACAAATAACTGCAGGAATAGTAAATGGGCAGTTACCGGATATAGATACATTAACTGTTGCATATCCAGATCCAAATAGACCATGGAATCTTATTTTTGCGACAAAAATATTCCTTGTTGGATTTATTATTAGCTCACACGCATTTTACTTAAGCACAAAGCCTAGAAAGAATTTAGATACGTAACTTTATAGGCTTACATTTTAAACCATTTTTGATTTGGACATTACTGAAAAACTTGATTTAATTGCAAAACCACCAACTGAAGAGATTGTTACAAGAGAAGAATTAATTGAATTACTAAAAACAAATTCCAAACCAAAACATTACATTGGATTAGAAATTTCTGGTTTTTTACATTTAGGTAGTTTGATAAGTACTGGGTTTAAGATTAATGATTTTATTAAAGCTGGAATTAATTGTACAGTTTTTTTGGCAGACTGGCATACGCTAATTAATGATAAATTAGGGGGAGATTGGGATTCAATTTCAAAAGTTTCTAAATATTATGCAAATGCCTTCAAACTTGTATGTCCTGGAGTAAAAATTGTGTTGGGTACTGAACTTTATAATTCTAGAAAAGAATATTGGTTTGAATTTATTAAATTTACAAAACATATGTCACTTGCTAGAACGATGCGAACACTTACAATTATGGGTCGATCTGAGAATGAAGAAAAAATTGATCTAGCAAAATTACTTTATCCTCCTATGCAAGCTGTAGATATACATTCTTTAGATCTAGATATTGTTCATGCAGGAATGGATCAGCGAAAAATACACATGCTTGTACGTGAGATTTTTCCTAAAATGAAATGGAAGGTGCCAGTTGCAGTTCATCATAAACTTCTTCCTGGCTTATCAGAACCGCTTGAAGCCACCAAAGAATTAAAAATTTTAGGAAAAATGAGTAAATCAGATTCGAATTCAGGAATATTCATACATGATGGTGATGATGAAATTAAATCAAAAATTAAAAAGGCATGGTGCGTAGAAGGAAATGCTGAGAGTAATCCCCTTTTAGAAATTACAAAACATGTAATTTTTCATGAATTCAAAGAAATAGGAGTTGAGCGTCCAGAAAAATTTGGCGGAAATGTAAATTATACAGATTTTTCAAATTTAGAATCTGATTTTATTCAAAAAAAGCTTCATCCATCCGACTTGAAACAATTAGTTTCTCATTATTTAATTAAAATCATAAGCCCAATCAGAAAAAAATTATCACTTAATGAAGATTTATTCGAAGTAATAAAAAAAAGTACTTAAAAATTTTACATTGTTTTTAATTCAGGATTTGTTTGGCCAAGATTATATTTTGATGTATAACCTCTAGGATTAATCATTAAATCTTTGTAATTATATGTTGAAGAATTACCAACAATAACTGTACTTATCATTCCTAATTTGTCTGAGTGTTTTTCTAAATTCTCAAGATCAGTTAAGACTACGGTTTGAGATTCACGAAATGCACCCTTAATTATTGCAACGGGAGTGGATGGTTTTCTATATTTTAATAAAATTTTTCTAGTGTCTTGAAGTTGATGAATTCTTTTTTTACTTGAAGGATTATAAATTACTATAACAAAATCACCGTGTGCTGCTGCCTCAACTCGTTTTACAATAATTTCCCAGGGTACTAAGAGATCACTCATGCTTAGTACAGCAAAATCAGTCATCAATGGAGAACCAATTATTGACGAACAAGAATTAAGAGCTGAAACACCTGGAACAATTTCTACTTGCAAATCAGTCTTAGGGTCCCATCCTGATTCTGCAAGAGTTTCATAAATTAATCCAGCCATACCGTAAATTCCTGGATCTCCGCTTGAAACAAGTGAAACGGTTTTTCCTTCTTTTGCGAGATCAATACATTGTTGAGCACGTTCTACTTCTTGGGTCATAGCATATTGATAGACATCTTTTCCTGCAATAAGGTCTTGAACCAAATTGACATAAGTTGTGTAACCTACTATAGTATCACTTTCCTCAATGGCTTGTTTGGCACGAAAAGTCATATGATCGTGATGGCCAGGACCTACTCCCACGATGAAAAGCTTACCACTCAATATACAATGAACCAGTTTTCAGTTAATTTATCCGTTTTCTGATGTAGAATTAGTAGATTGGAATGGATCAATAAAAGGACAATTTACAATATGATCACTGTTCATTGGTCTTGCAAGGGTGATTGAGATTAATCCTTCAGAGTGGAATTGATCTATATCAGATTTTGTCTCAAGAACTAAAGCTTTTTCTGGTTCATTCCAAGATATCACAAAAATTCTCCACATTGGACTATAGTTTTCATCACCTGGAATTGCTGAGGCTATACCGGGTTGGAATCCTAGAGGTCCTGAACCCTTTATGCCATCAGTAAATTGAAAAAGATCCACCGCAGCAGAATTTGTTTTAAGTTTTGCAGAAGTTGGTGAATTTATGACTCCCATTAGTTCGGCAGGACCTTTTGGTGTTGCATCAGTCACTATGTAATAGATGGTACTTCCATTTGGTCCCCATCCTCTATGTGCAATGAAAGTAACAGTCATGTTATCTTTGTCGATTTCTAAAACTTGCCCACCATCATATGGTGTAGTATAAGTTAATGATTTATCTTCCTTGACTACCATTTGTCCATCAGGCCAGACAATTTGTGGCATGTTAATTACAATATCAGTTTGAACAAGATTAATTCTGCCACCTTCTTCGGCTTTTTTAAGAGATTCAACAGAATCTAAAACTTCAGCTTTTTGTCCAGATTTCCATGAAACTTCAGTGATAACTCTTAATGCACTATACTGTTCCACTTTTGATGGTGTGCTAGTAAATAGTTCATCTTGAAAACCATGGATTCCATTACCTGAGATTCCATTTTTAAAAACATAGACATCATCTGATACTGATTTTGGAGTATTTGCTAATGGCGGTGCTAATTCAACTTGCCAATTCTGTTTTTCTGAAATAAGATTTGCATAATTTTCGTTATTTGTGTCTGTAATTATATAATAAACTGATTCACCTTCAAAGATTCCTAAATGCATTGGAATTTTTGCAGGAACATTTGCTCTAGATAATTTTAATGAAGGTGGATCCTTTTGAATTTCTAATTTTTGCATTATTACCTCTGTAGGTTGTCCTCTAATCCAACCATCAACACTAACAGTAACTGTAAATTGATTTGATTTCATTGAATGTAATGCTAATGCTGCTCCAGTAAATTCTAGTGTACCGGAATTCTTTTCAGGTTCAATTAATGACAAACCATACATAGTTTTCCCATCAACTGTCCATGTTGGTTGTCCTTTTGCTTGCTCATTTAAAATCTCATGTAGAACTGCCACTTGAACGGGTTCACTTGCAGTATATGTTAATGAACCGTCGTATAATGTCCCTTCATTAGGTGACAAGATAATTGCAATTTGATGATTTTCATGTCCTTTACCAGGATCCTGTGATGACGAAATAGTTTGCGTAAAATGAATTTTTTTAAGGGATTTTGCATCTACAAATTGTTCATTAAAGGATGGAATTATAATAATGCTAGTTATTACTATAGCAAAAGCAAGAATAATAATTATTTTATTCAATGAAATTCGAACCTTACGTTCACATAAATCCCTTTTGCAATAAAATAGGTTTTAAAATTTAGTTAATTTTTGCTAACTCAAATTCATCATGTAAAGCCTGAACTACAGGATTACAACCAGAATCTTTTACTACAAATGCAATATTAAGTTCGGATGAACCTTGTGCAATCATAACCACATTTACTCCCTTTTTCTCAACCGCACTAAATACTCTTGAAGCTACTCCAACTGTTCCTCTCATACCTGATCCAATAAGAGCAATTATTGAAACATCTGTTGTAACTTCAAGTTTTTTTATAATTTTTCCTAAGAGATTCATTTCAAGTGCACTAACAGCTTTATCAAGATCAGTTTTTTTAACAACAATAGAGATACTTGATTCAGATGGACTTTGCGAAATCATCATAATGTTCACACCAACTTTTGCAAGTGTTGAAAATATTTTTGCTGCAGTACCAGGAGCGCCTACCATGCTTCCACCTCTTACATCTATTAATCCATTATTACGAATTGCGCTCACACACTTTACGGTTTTTTTGGTGGCAGCATCAGGAGATGCAATTACGTTTGTTCCCAAATTTTTTGTATTAAATGTATTACGAATTCTCATAGGAATTTTTTTAGATAAAAGAGGTTCAAAGGTACGAGGATGAATCTGTTTTGCGCCAAAAAGAGCCATTTCAATTGCTTCTATGTAAGATACTTCTTTAAGCACTTTAGCTTGTTTTACAATTTTTGGATCTGCTGTCATCAAACCATCTACATCACTCATTAACCATATTTCATCTGAATTAATGCATGTTGCAATTGTTGTAGCGGTATAATCAGAACCACCTCTACCAAAAGTTGTAAAGCTTCCATGTTGATCTGCACCTGCAAATCCTCCAATAATTGGGATAATTTTTTTTGATAGTAATGGTTCTGCTGTTTTTGAAACACGAATTCTTGTGGTATCCATTAAAGGCCGAGCTTCTCCAAAATTTGAATCAGTTACAATTCCAATATCTTTACCAGTAAGAGGAACTGATTTGCTACCTAAATCTTGTAATGCAAAGGATACTAAATTAATAGATAATCTTTCTCCAAATGAAATTAAATAATCCATTGAACGGGGGGTAACTTCACCTAAAAGGATCATTCCATGTAATAGATCCTCAAGTTCACTAGAGTCAGTATTTAATTTTTCAAATAATTTTTTTCTGATTTGAGATTTTTTAATTAGATCTTTAGCAATTAACATATGTTTTTGAATAATTTTCTTGGTTAGGTGATTAGCTTTTTCTTTATTTCCTTTTTGAATAAATTTTGAAATTTGAATTAGATCATCAGTAACACCACTAATTGCAGAACAAACTGTAATGATTTGATTCTTTTTTGAGAGTTCATGAAGATATTTAGCTACTTCCTTGATGTTTTTAACAGAAGAGATTGATGTGCCTCCAAACTTTACTACTAGTTTCAAATCAGTTATCCTGTTTTTATTAATCCTTAAATGCTTTAACTTTCTACCCGAGGAGCCAAATAGAAGTGAATTCGACCAATATTTGCTACTTTGAATTCAATTCTTAATGGTTTTGCGCTAGAATACTCACAGGTTACTGAACCAGCAGTTGTACCTACTGCTTTGACTACTGGATTAAGATACTCAAGACTATAGGTTCCAGTGCTGTCTTGTTTAACTGAGAGTTCGGTTAATTGTTCCATATCTTTTTCAAGGTCAATTACCACCTCTCCTGAATCTCCTTTTCCAGAAAATTCAGCTTTAGAGGTTGAAGCATTTATTGTCAAATAATCAGACACAACTTGAACATCTCCCAAAATTTTATCAAATGAAGTGGATGTTAAACCAATTTTAGCGTCATAAGGAATTTTAGGAAGGGGTGTATCTGATGCAGAGCTTTCAATTAATCGCATTTTGTATTTTTTATTTTTTCCAATGGTAACTAAAAGCATATTGTCTTCAGAAATACTAATTTCAATACTATCTTGTTTATCTGCTCTTTTAATTAATTTTGAAAATTCGTCTACTCTTACACCAAATTTTGTGTCACTATCACATTCATACTTTTCAAAGGCAGAATTTGGCCACGAAATATCAATTAATGCAACATGAGAAGGATCCATACCTCTAAAAGTAATTCCCTCAGCATTTGAGACAAAAGTTGCCTCTTCAACTAATGTAGAAATTGCAGAGATAATTGCTTTAAGATCATCAGAGCCGCTTGTTTTAGCTGAGAATACCAAAGTTATTCATGTTTCTAAATTGTTCAATTTAACGTTATGCGTAGTTTCTCCATGTATAGCTACATTTTGTACATCGATAAAATTGCGTAGTAGGTTCATCAGCACTACGAGTTTGTAACATCCACCAAACTGCCTCATTATTACCACATTTTTCACAATCTATCTTAATTGAAGGAAGTGTTTCTTTTCCTTCATTTGCTTCTAGAATATTTAATTCAGATAATTCTTCTTTTTTTTCTTTTTTAGTTTCTTTTAAACCACTTTCAGAATAACCACATTTAGGACAACTCACTGATGTTGTGGAGTTATTCTTTTTTAGTCGTACCTCACATTTGGGGCAAAACTTCATCTAATTTACCTTAATTTTGGAATTAAATAATTTTTTTAGCTCTTCAACAGATTTAATTGCTGATTCTGTTGCATTAGTTATTTCTTTTAATGGATTTGTTTTAGATGAATTTACTCTCATCCAGCATTCATTAGTAAGTGGATGTTTAATAATCAATCCTGCAAAATCAATGTCTTTTTCTTTTAATAATTCATGTTGAACAATGTATAATGTCCCAATATCAGATTGACTAATAGAAAGATTAACCTCTTTTGAAGAAGATTTTGTTATCTGAGCATTCAACGCATTCGAAAAAGAACTTATTGTAGATATAAATCATTATGAGCGATTAAGAGAATGGATAGTAATATCTCCAATTTAAGCTTGGAAAAGAAAAAAGAACATTATTCCTTAGATGATATGATTACTATCAGTGTAAAGTTTTCAATTCAAGGCGGTATTCGTGATGCTTTTAATGAGAAAAATTGGACGAAGGCATATAACAATAATGATAACTTATTCAAGTTAAAGTATGGAGTCAAACTTCACACTACCGGAATAAGAAAACATGAATTAGGAAAGCCTATTGACACTTATAGAAAAGCATCAATTTTTTGGACTAGAAATCCTAAACTTGTAAATCCTATGAAAGAAAAAAGGATCTGGGTTCAAGTTGCAAAAAATTTTGAACCATTTATTAGGTTAACCGAAGAAGAAGTTAGACAGGAATTATTTGATTTTACTGAAGATATAACCTTCAAAGCATCAGATCTTGGGAAAGGAAATCATTCTGTTGACGCAGAAGTTTATGTTTCATGGCAGAAACATGATTACACAGAACCATTCAATTCAAAAGCTAAATCAAAAGAAATTGAAATTAAAATCAATTAGGATATAAGTAGTAATTTTCGATGAAAAAATATGGCAAAATATGATGGACTTAGAGGACAAGAATTGCTAGAAGTAGAGGATCCGGATAAAGAAGGCGGGATTACCTTAATCTTCAAAGATAATAGATACATGTTTATCAAAATCAAAGATGGCAAAATTGTAACTCAAGCTATTCCAGAGTAATCACTAACGTATGTGTTTCTCATATAATCCGACTACAAGTTCCTGGCGCTCTGACTGAATAGAGCCAGGTCTTTCTTTTCTAACTTTTTCAATTGCATTTTTTGCGGAATATTTTTCATATTTAATTAAATAACATGCAAGAATTGTTCCAGTCCTCCCAATTCCTGCTGCACAATGAACCATTACAGGTTCTTTATTTTTTATTCTTTCATGTATAAAATCAACCGCATCTTCAATTTTATCAACATCAGGGGCATTAAGATCTTCAGTTGGTATATGAAGATATTCTATATCTTCTACCCAATTTTCTGGTAAAGAATTTTCTGTCATAGTTATTATTGATTTAATTCCTTGATCATAGACCCATTTGATTTCATTAATAGTAGTAGGCATTCCACATCCTGCTAATTTCCCATTAATCAACCAAGAGAAATTAGTTGGTTTTTTTGTAACCTTTCCATGAATTTTTCGCCAAAGGTTTCCTGGTTTGCTCATAAAAAGAATTTTTATTCATCCAATATATTTCACAACTAAAAATATCACATTTTTTTTGGGTATAAGAAAAAAAGAAATTAAAATGTGGACGAACTTTTAATCGATTAGTTCAGTCCAACCTTTAACGAAGACTGAGTTTTTGTATAATGGAACTGGTTGTCCTACTGTAAAGTCCATTGGTCTCATCCAGAAGATTGCTTTTGTTGGGCAAACTCCAATACATGCACCGTCAGAGATACATCTTTCAGGATAAAAGACAAATGCTTTACCTCGTTTCCAGCCTTCGACTGGTTTTACTCTAAGAACATCTGGTCCCAAAGTTGTACAAATTTCTACGCATAGTGCGCATCCAATGCACATTTGTTCACTGATGTCTGGAAGTATTGCTACTGGCATTATAACAAATCTAGCTTTCTGATCTTAATATAACTTGCTCAAAAAATGAAGATTATAACGCCGTTAGAAAAAACATTACAACGTTTCAGTTTAGATCGCAAGTGACTTATTCTATGATATTAGAATAAGAAAAATTATGATGTAATTCTAGATTAATTCAGATTGTATAGATATATTGTATGTTTTTTTTGGAATAGCTTTTTCATCGAAAAGTTTGGTAATAATACAAGAATTTTGTCGTTCTATCCAAATAGAATTCATTTGTTTTGTTTCAAAAATGTGTCTTCCAGTAATTGATAAAACCCACTCTTCATTATTTTTTCTTCTTGACATTCCTGAAATTAAAATACAAGAATTAGAATTTTTTGCAAAACTGCAAAAAAGCATAATATAGCTATTTACTAGTCGTCCAGCATCTTTATTATCATGAAAAAGTGTGAACAGCCCATTTAAAGAATCAATTATAACCATGGATTTTTTCTGAGATATTTCTAGCAAAATTGATTTGATAATTTTTTGAAAATCATTCCTATTTGGTTGATACAAAGTCGTCCCTGGATTTTGTTTAATGGTATTAGAAGTGAAATAACCACTAAATAATAAATCAAAATCCAGATAAATTACAGGAAGATTAGTTGTTAAAGTTAACTTACTAAGCAGATATGTTTTTAAAAATGGATCAGAATGCATGATTAAATTCAAAGTATTTGATTCTAAAATTTTAATAAAATCTGAAAGGTTTTGAGTGTCACTTTGGTTAGGATTTTTATCCAACACAAAACGAGTTATTATCTGATATAATAATGAATTTGGATTCCACTGATTTTTCAAAGAAATTACCTCAGAATGGAAAAATCTATTTGAATAATGCTTCAGTGTCTGTAATGCCTTATTCGAGTATTGAAGAAATGAGTGATTTTCTAATTAATTATAGTTCAATAGGACCTGATTCTATTGATTCAGAATTATTTTTAAAGGAAAGATTAATGCGAATTAGGAAAAAGATCGCTAACATAATTCACTGTAAAACAGAAGAAATAGTTTTCACACAAAGTACAACCGATGGAGTTAATATGGTGGCATCAGGATTATCTTTAGACTCTAAATCCAATATAGTAATACGGGGGAAGGGTCACGAACATCATGCAAATTATTATCCATGGTTAAACTTGGCAAAAAAGATCTCATTAAGAAGTTTAAAGACGGATCAAGATGGATTTTTTGATATTAATGAACTTCGTAAGTTTGTAAATATGGATACAAAATGTGTAGTTTTAAGTCACGCCTTGTATAATACAGGATCAATTCTTCCAGTGGAAGAGATTGGGGAATATTTAGAAAAAAATAATGTACCGTTCTTTTTAGATACTGCTCAAACTGTTGGATGTTTTGGGGACTATGATTATAATAAAACTAAAAGTAATTTTATGTCATTTAATGGTTCTAAATGGCTTTGTGGACCAATGGGAACTGGAATTTTTGTATGTAAAAAAGAATCTCAAAATTTACTTGAACCAAACTCCATTGGAGGAGAATCAGCTATGATATATGATGATTCTAATTTGGCCTACAAAGATATTCCTGATAAATTTCAAACAGGATTTCGTAATTATGTTGGTTTTGTCGGATTAGAAGCATCTATAGACTTTATGTTGGAATTTGGTTTAGATGAAATTCGTAAAAAAATTATTAAGTTATCTAATTTCATGCGTTCTGAATTATCAAATGTAGCAGGAATTACCCTATACGGCCCAGATGATGAATCAAAAAGGACAAGTATTGTTTCTTTTACCATCGATGGACTAGAACCACAACAAGTTGTTGAAAAACTTGAACGAGAAAAAATTGTTCTAGCAGTTCGTGAAATTATAGATAAGAAAATTGTTAGAGCTTCACCCCATTTTTTCAATTCGGAGAAAGAAATTCAAAAAGTTATAGATGAGATTAAAAAATTATGATTTTTCTTGTTCTTCAATAACCATCATTGTAAGAGTAGATTGAACTTTGTCAATCTTTCGAATTTTATTAGTAATAACTGATCTTAGGTTCTCGGTATTTTCTGAAGAGATTTTAAGTACAATATCATAAACCCCGTATACGCCTTGAACTTCATATGTGATTTTATCTTCATTATCTAAAATTCCTTTAACTTTAGAGATTATTGTTTCATCGGAACCTAGATCTGAATTTAACAAAACATACGCTGTTGGCACAATCAGAATTTTCGTAAACAATATTTAACCTTTCATCAAAGTATCAAAACTGATTAATTAATTCGAATATTTCTATGTGGTTCCAATTGACATAACACTCACAATTTCTCATAACCTTCCAAGTTTTCCAGGGTCACCAAATCCTCATTTTATTCCATGGTCAAAAATTAAAACTAATGGATTTAATCTTGAATTAGTTTTTTTTAGCAGTCATACAGGAACACATCTAGATGCTCCCTTTCATTTTAATGAAAAAGGACCTAAAATTCATCAAATTCCTCCGTCTAGATTAATTTCTAATGCTACTTTCATAAAAATAACTAAAGGGCCTAATCAGCAAATTAGCAAGCAAGATATAATTAAATTTGAAAAAAAATATCAAAAAATAGGAAATAATTCCTTCTCCAGTTAGAGCAATAGCAATTTAAGAAACAAATTGAAATCTATTTTGTTTGTAATTTTTATTTAAGGGACCGATTATTGGAATTTGGTTTCCACAGAAATTACATTTGTTATTCTTATCTAAGTTCCATCCTTGTATATCAAAACCATATCTTTTTACCACAATATTATTACATTCTGAACAGTAGGTATGTTCCCATTTGTGACCTGCAACATTACCAAGATAGACATACTTTAGACCTTCCTCTTTTGCAATTTGATAATGTTTTTCAAGTGTTTTTACAGGTGTTGGCTCATATTCCATCATTTTATAGTCAGGATGAAATCTTAGAAAATGCATTGGCATTTCAGGCCCAAACTCATCATAAATGAATTTTGATAGTTTTCTAGCATAATCTAAATTATCACCAACTTTAGGAATTATAAGATCTGTGATTTCAACATGGATCTTTGTTTTATCTCTAATTTCTAAAAGTGTATCAAAGATTGGTTTGGGATCAGGAACTCCGATAAATTTTCTTGTAAATTCTGGTTCAGCACTTCCCTTAAAGTCAACTGTAATTGCATCTAAAAATTCACCCATCATTTTTACAGTTTCAGGAGTATCATACCCATTTGAAACAAAAATATTTTTTAGTCCTTTTTTTCGTGCAGCTATTCCACAATCCCGAGCAAACTCTATGAAAATTGATGGTTGATTGTAAGTATATGCTATACCTTGAGCCCCATATTGAACTGCAGTGTTTGCTACTTCTTCAGGAGTCATATCAACTCCCTCGACTTTTCTTCTTTGACTGATGTCAGAGTTTTGGCAATATTTACAAAGCCAATTACATCCAGTAGTAGCAATTGAAAAAATTTTACTGCCTGGATAATAATGAATAACTGGTTTTTTTTCTATCGGGTCAACATGAC
The DNA here is from genome assembly GCA_042138025.1 of Nitrosopumilaceae archaeon. Lineage (GTDB taxonomy): Archaea > Thermoproteota > Nitrososphaeria > Nitrososphaerales > Nitrosopumilaceae > CSP1-1. The sequence continues at coordinate 29,048 of JBHIUZ010000008.1, forward strand.
CTGCTATAACTTTACCATATACAAAAAGATCTAACTTTCCGCCAACATTACCTCTAATTCCGCAAAGTCCAATCTGATCTTTTTTTATTTCACAATATCTTGCACATGCAGTACATCGCACTTTATCATCTGGTAACTTTTCATATAGAATAGCTTCTTTATTCATTAATTATTATTGGGGTTTTTTGGTAATATGCTTTTTATTTAAAGAAATCATATTCTTGACTTCTTTTCTGTTTTGGTAAATCTTTCATTACTGCCTGAACTACTTCACTGTGATTGTAGGTTAGATGTCTTAGAAATTTAGCTGATTCATCTTTGCGTAATTCTTCATCCCCAAAAATTATTTCTGGACTCGCTAAACCTTGCATGATGGTCTTACATTCATCACATGGTTCAAAGTCAAGATAGAGTTTCAATGTCATTTTTATCACTATACTTGATATTTAGTATTTATCCTATTTAATGGTCTGAGTAAGAGGTCCCTCTATTTTAGGAATCTTAGGTTTTACCTTCTCAATTGCATCTATAAGATCATTTTGTGTAATTTGAATTTCTTTAATTGAGCTTGATTTTCCAGTAACATATCTCTTCAAAGCAGTAATACCGGCTCTATTGGCTATTGCTGCAATCTCTGCACCACTAAATCCATCTGTAAGTTGAACTATTTTTTCTAAATCCACATCTTTTGCCAATGGTTTTTTCTTTGTATGAATTTTGAAAATATTTATGCGTCCTTTAGCATCTGGTAATGGTACTTCAATAATCCGATCAAATCTACCTGGCCTTAGAATTGCAGGATCAACTATGTCAAGCCTATTTGTAGCACCAATTATCAAAACATTATGAAGCTCTTCTAATCCATCAATTTCAGTTAATATTTGAGAAACTACATTTTCAGTAACATGAGAATCAGAGCTACCACCTCCTCTTCTTGGAACTAAAGCATCTATTTCGTCAAGAAATATTATACAAGGAGCTGCTAATCTTGCTTTTCTAAAAATTTCTCTTACACCTTTTTCAGATTCGCCTACCCACTTTGAAAGTAATTCAGGACCTTTTATGCTAATGAAATTTGATTCGGTCATTTTAGCTACAGCCTTTGCTATCAAAGTTTTTCCTGTACCTGGAGGACCATGTAATAAAATTCCTTTAGGAGTTTCAATATCTACATATTCAAATGCCTCTTTGTGTTTAATTGGCCACTCTATTGCTTCACGTAATTCTTCTTTGAGAGATTCTAAACCTCCAACATCATCCCATGTTACATTAGGAGTTTCAATTAGTACCTCTCGTAAAGCCGAAGGTCTAACTTCTTTTAATGAATCACGAAAATCTTCATTTGTAATACGGATTTTTTGTAATATTTCTTGAGGGATTTTCTCTTGGTCAAAATCTATCTCAGGCATTACTCTTCTCAATGATCTCATTGCAGCTTCTTTGGATAATGCTTCCAAGTCTGCTCCTACAAATCCATGGGTTATTTTTGATATTGCTTTAAGATCTACTTTGTTATCAAGTGGCATTCCACGAGTATGAATATTTAGTATCTCGTTTCTTCCTTCATCATCAGGAATTCCAATTTCTATTTCTCTGTCAAATCGTCCGGGTCTCCTAAGGGCTGGATCTATAGAATCTGGTCTATTAGTAGCAGCAATAACTACTACCTTTCCTCTACTTTTCATTCCATCCATTAAGGTAAGAAGTTGTGAAACAATTCGTTTTTCAACATCGCCAGATACCTCCTCACGTTTTGGAGCTATAGAATCAATTTCATCAATGAAAATAATGCTAGGGGCGTTTTCTTCAGCTTGTTTGAAAAATTCTCTTAATCTTTCCTCACTTTCACCATAGTATTTTCCCATAATTTCTGGACCACTTAATGATGTAAAGTGAGCATTAGTCTCTCCTGCAACTGCTTTTGCTAACAATGTTTTACCAGTTCCTGGAGGCCCATACAATAATACCCCTTTTGGAGCTTCAACACCTATTTTTTCAAATAGTTCTGGATGTCTCATTGGTAACTCTACCATCTCTCTTATTTTTTGAACTTCATTTTTTAGACCACCAAGATCATCGTAAGTAATCCTTGGTATAGTAGAGTCTATAGCTTTAGTCATTGAACCCAATTTGAAAATTGTTTTTTCTGTAACTATAACAGGTTTTGCAGGTTTTGTACTAGTTATAATAAAGTGAATTTTGCCTCCCATCTGGGTTGGTAAGACTATAGAATCATGAATAGAAAAAACATGGTTTTGGTATTGATTAATCATAAATTCATGTAATTGTGCTTCATCAATAGATATTTTTTCTGTTGGGGACAATACAATATTTTCAGCATCTGAAGCTTCAACAGATTTTACAGTGATTTTATCACCGATACCTCCACCGATATTAAATCTTGTAATTCCATCAATTTTAATAATTCCAGTTCCATAATCTTCGGTCGAACCTGGCCAAAGCTTTACATGCGTTTTCTTGTTATAAGTTAATTCTAATATTTGACCCGTGTTCCATTTTGTTTCTTCAATAATTTTTGGATCAATTATTGCCCTTCCTTTACCTACATGCTGTTGAGGAATTTCCTCAATTTTTAATTGAATTTCATTCATATTTAATCACCATAAAAAAAGGAGGTTTATTCTACCTCCACCGTTTTTCCTTTTGGCTTTTCCGCTTCCAATAAGGAAAACGTCAGTTCAAGTACTCCATTTTTGTAAGATGCCTTTGCTGAATCTTTATCAACTTTATGAGGAATTGGAACTTTTGCATGGTATTTTTTTTCACCATGTATAGCATCGATGCTAACTGTTTTTTCGTCAACAACTACTTTAACATCTTTTTTCTCAACTCCTGGCATTTCTGCAACAAGTTTTAGAATTTTCTCTTTCTCATCAACTAGAGTGTCTACAAATGGTTCTCTAGTATCTGATGTTGGAAGTAAACTTGGTTTTACGTTTCCGTACTCTTTTACTATTGGCTTTCCGTCAGGTCCAACGGTCATTGTATAACCATAATAAAATGGGCCATAACTTTGAACTCCAGATTCTTTAGCCCCTTCAAAAAGTTCATCTAGATTCATAAATGATCTAGACATTTTTTTGAACAGACTATCAAATTCGTCATCAAAGAACATTGTCATATTCACCTATATAATGTAATATATATTACAATATATAAATATTATGATATATTCAATAAAATCTTACATAATCCTAATATAATTGACATTATATATTAATTGTGTATGAGGCTGGCAAGTACATCTGTTCCTGAAGTTATACGGGAAATTATTACACAAAATAGATCAATTTACGATTGTATGAAAATGGATGTGATTAACTATACAGCCTTGGCTGTAAGAATACAGCCAATTATAGAAAAGTATCTAGGAACTTCAGTAAATTTGAATACCATAGTGGTAGCTATCAAACGCTATTCTGATTCATTTGAACAAAAAGCTGAAATAAAAAATGAATCAATTCTAAAAAATGCCAGACTTTCTTTGACAGATGGAATGTTAGGAATTAAATTTTCATCTGATGATTTTAGAACAGAGGATGCAGCTTCTCTAATGAATAAATTTTCACAAATAAATCCCGATTTTGAGTTCTTTAGATTATCAGATTCTTTTAGAGTTTTGACTGAAGATTTAGCTGGAATTAGAGAATTATTTGGAACTTTTAGTAATGAAGAAAATAAATTCATCACAGGTCTTGCTAAAATCAAAATTATAATTCCTCCAGAACAAAATAGAAATGATGTGGCTTCCTATGTTGCAGAAATTCTACATTCAAATGGAATTGAACCTGCAAATGCATTCTTTAGTCAAGACAATATTACAATTGTCTTAAATGAAAAAGATGCATCTAGAGCATATGAGATTTTAAGATCAGAAATTGTTAGATAAAAACTATTCATACTCCAAGACTTTCAGCCTTGGATAATTCAAGATATACCTTATCGCCTACTGAAAGACCCAACTCCTTGTATTCATGCATATCAATTTTTAGAGCAGTTTGACCCCCTGGCATTCCACCCAGACCTCCCATACCACCTGCTAACATTTTGTTAAGGCCTTTCATCATATCATCCATATTTGAAAAGCCCATTACATTGGGACCAAATGGAGATGATTGAGGTTGATTTCCTTCTTTAAAGTCCTTCGTTAAGGAAAGAGATACAATCACGTAAGGTGCCCCATCTGGAGCAGCATCAATACGTACAACTACATATTCTTTCTTCATAGTATATTTTTGATATTTAGCTATTTTACTCTATCTTTAAAATTATTTGTCAAATTCTAAAGAAAAGGTTGATTTCCTAAATGATTTTTGTTTTTTGATAAAGTGAATATATATCATCAAAACCTTGTGAAAATGCTCTAGATGGCAAGAAGTAAGAAAAAAATTGTAGTTTTAGGAGGAGGATTTGCTGGATTAGAATGTACCCGAAAATTAGAATCTCATTTTAAAAATAATCCAGAAATTGAAATCATTTTAGTTAGTGAAGATAATTTTCTGCTTTTTACACCGATGCTACCCCAAGTTGCTTCTGGAATGATTGAAACTAGGCATATTGTGATGCCAATTAGAACACTTTGTGAAAAAGCTGTCTTTTATGAAAGCGTTGTAAAAAACATTGATCCTCATGGAAAGATTGTAACATTAATGGGAACTAGTGAAAAACGTGGGATTTCATTACATTATGATTATCTTGTAATAGCTTTGGGAAGTCAAACTAATTTCTTTGGAATGAAAGATGTTCAAGAAAATGCTTACACGATGAAAACACTAAACGATGCAGTAATGTTACGAAATAGAATTATTGATATGTTAGAACAAGCAGAAAACGAAACAAATCCCATTCTTCAAAAAAGTATGTTAACTTTTGTTATTGTTGGAGGCGGATTTGCTGGGATTGAAACTGCTGGAGAGGTGATGGATTTTCTAATAGATGCAAAAAAACATTATCCAAAAATTGAGAAGCAGGATATTCATGTAATTGTATTAGAAGCACTTTCAAGCATATTACCTGGTTTTAGTGAAAAACTTGCAAAATTTGCCAAGGAAAAATTAATCCAACGTGGAATAGATATTAGATTAAAGACAGCTGTTACAAGTTTTAACGGAACAGAAGTAATTATAAAAAAATTAGCAGAGGCTTCAATGAATTCTAATAATGAAGAAAAACTTCATTCTATTCAAACAAAAACTTTGGTATGGACTGCTGGGGTTACACCTATTGATACAATTAAAAATTCAATTTTTAAAACTAATAAAGGAAAAATTATTGTAAATGAATTTTTAGAAGTTGCTGATTGGCCAGGGGTATTTGCAATTGGAGATTGTTGTCAAGTTGAATCACCAAGTAATAAGAAACTACAACCTCCTACAGCGCAAGTAGCTGAAGCTCAGGCAAAAACTGCGGCTTATAATTTGTATTCATTAATCACAAGTAATAAGAAAAAAAAATATGATTATGAGTTTAAAGGACAAATGGCAGTTATTGGAAAAAGAACAGGGATAGCATCAGTTTTTGGAATGAATGTACATGGATTTTTAGCTTGGTGGCTTTGGAGAAATTACTATCTCTCAAAAATGCCTAAATTTGATAAACGGTTTAGAGTAATGTTAGACTGGTTTGTAGATTTATTTTTTGATAGAGATATTTCCAGACTTAAATTTTTGAAAAAAGAGACCTCTAAAGAATATAGAGAACTAGACGAAGTAGATGATGTTTGGTAGAGTTACTTTCGAAATCGATAAAATATGTATGCAGGAGCTACAAAATACATTCCAATATTAAGTAATATCAGACTAACACCATACCCAATCATTTCATTTTCTGAATCAATTTCAACGTAATTTAGAATAGATAATGAAGTAATAAGTGGAGTAATTAGTACTTTAACAACTTCCTTGAAGATTGGATTTTCTCGTTCCAAATCTGCGATTGTCGGACTAAATGTATAATAAAATTGATTAAAAGACATTAGAAAAGATTTTCCAGATTCAGTTTTTGATATAACATTATCTCGTGTTTCTCGTAATTGTTGAATCTGTGGAGCAATCTCAGAACCAAATGCAGCTGTTGCAATTAGACATCCACCACCATCAGTGCTAACATTAGTTGGTTCTGAAAGAATTGTAAAAGTTTTCAAAGAGTTCTCATAATTTTCTAAATTATTATTAAATTCATCTTCAATGCTTGCATAAGATATTTTAAAAAATTTATCAGAACTTGCGATTGCTGTTTCTCTGTATTTAATATTAATTGTTCCATTGTCAACAAACGCTATCCCATTAACATCAGAAACAACAGCTTCCATTCCATTAATTGTAGTTTTTTCTTCAGAATTAATTTTTAAATTTCCTTCATCAATGGCTGATTGTAGAAATTGATTTTTCCATTCATCAAGAAATTCTGTCAGTGTTCTTCCATTAGAATTTTCAACTAAAATTGAAATAGATGATGGAATCCCAGATGTCTTTGGTTCTACAGCTGCAACATTTGGTACACCAGGAGTAGTGGATTCAATTTCTTGAGAGGCCCATCCTTTAGGAAATTCGATAGAAAATCCAAATTTATCATTAGAATATTTTCCATCGATGGTTTGTGGAATTTCCGGGTTTGATGTTCTTTCTGGTTCATCTAGATCAAGAATATTTTGAACTTCAGAACGTTTTACAACTTCTGCAGATAAGATTTCTCCTTCTCCCCATTGAAGTGGAATATCATTTGGAGCTGTTTCAAGTGATGCAATTTTGTCTAGTGTATCAAAACTATTTTGAGTAGCTAAACGACCAAAAACTGTATACTGACCATCAAGAAAATTAGAGTCTTTATGAACGATAAAAAATTGTGAGCCTGCGCTGTTTGGATTAGAAGATCTTGCCATAGAAACTATTCCTCTGTTGTGTTTAATGTCATTAAATTCTGCATTAATGAATATTTTATTGCCGTTCTCATCAACTGGTCCACCTGTACCCCATTGAGTTGTTGATTCGTAGGCACCTGGTTTTGTAAAAGGATCACCACCTTGAATCATAAAACCATTAATTACTCTATGAAAAATTGTTCTGTCAAAAAAACCAGTTTTTACTAATTCAAGAAAATTTTCTACATGTTTAGGTGCATCATCGGGAAAAAATTCAATTACTAAATCTCCAGATTTAGTATGTAAAATTACTAGTTCATCAGACTGAGCAAAAACTGGGGTATTCATAAACAGAAGAAAAAATACAAAAATAATTATAGGAAGTTTCATATTTTTTGTTTTTTTTAACTTCAATAAAAGCCATGTTAAACATTAATTTTTATCATTCTTTATTCAGATTTGAATATGGAAAAAAATGAACGAATTCAGGCGCATATTTTATCAGTGTGGAGAGAATCTAAAAAATTATTTTCAATACACGGTACAGAAGGAATGATAATTTTAACAGATAAACATTTGATGTTTATAAATAAAACAGAAGCTAAAATGAGGTGGTGGAATGCTGCTACTCAAAGACAAGTTCTCACATTTTTAAAATCAAAAGATGTAATGATAAAGCAAGATGGATATGATGAAGAACAATTAAGAATTGATCTAGAAAATAAAAAGAATATGGAAATAAAATTTGATGATATTTTAAAAATTAGTTCTGAAGAAAAAACTTGGGCGGGAGTGTTAAATCTAGAAATTAAACAAGGAGAGAAAAAACAAAAATATCAGTTTTCTGTTGTTCAAGATTGGGTAAAATATCCAATAAAAGATCCCCAAAAATATATCAAAGTGGATTGGTCATCTTTAGTTCAATACATTAAAGATAGACAAAAAATTACGAATTAATATTGAGTAAAGTATATGCTGTTGGAGTTGGCCCAGGTTCCTCAGATTATGTTACAAAAAAAGTTCAAGAAATAATTCAAAAATGTGACATTGTTGTTGGATACAAATATACTTTAAAGACAATTGAAGATTTGCTTTCTGGAAAAGAGGTCTACGAGGTAACAATGCAAACTCAAGAAGATGTATATCAAAAAGTTCAAAAAAATTTAGGAGAAAAAACTTTGGTAATACCATTTACCGGAGATGTAAATTTTTCAGAATCTGAAGTAGTTGATAGATTAATAGAAATTTTCGGGGATGTTAAAATTGTACCAGGAATAAGTTCAATTCAAGTAGCAGCCGCAAAAGCTAGAATTCCTTTAGATAAATCTAAAGTTATTACAATGCACATTTCAACCTCAATTGAGAGAGAAAAGATTGAACTGCAAAAGGCATTATTAGATGGATTAAGTGTTGTTCTTGTTCCAAGACCATGGCCAAAAGAACCCAGAAAACATTTCATGCCTTCTGAAATTTCTTTTTATTTGAAAAAAAATGGATTTGATACTAAAAAAATAAAAATTCATGTATTTGAAAATTTGACAACAGAAAAAGAAACTAGTTTTGTTGGTATGGTTAATGAATTAGAGGGAAAAGAGTTTTCTGATTTATCAGTGATGGTTATTAATCAATCAAAATTAGATTCGTATATTAATTTTAATTAAGAGGATTTGTTGAACCAGTTCTTCTAAGGATATCTGAATTTACATCAGGAAAAACAACCACATCCATTGTCATATAGGGATAGTCCTTATCAAACAAGGCGATGAACCCAATTTTATCAAGTGTTATACTCCAGGATTTTCCAGGTAGTATATCACCACTAACTATTTCTCCATCAGGAATATAGGGACTAACACCAGCTCCGCCTCCACGTGAACTAGTATCTCGAGTTCCACTTGAAATACTATGTGAAACTGTATCATCATTAATGAAAGTTAGAGTTGTTCCAGGGATGGTAGATATCCTGTCAGTAGAATAGAATTTTTGTTGTTGAATATAATCTGGTTTATTATATTCAAATTGGTATGGAGCTGATGAGCCTTTAAAGATATGAATTATAATTTCTTTGTCTTTAACTTGCGTTGAACCAGTTGGTGTAACAGGTGAGTTTTTAATAATTCCGCCCAATGTAGAAATTTTTGTAGTGTAAATAATTTTATTTGATTCACTTCCTTGGGTTATTTTTCCACTAAAGGTGTAAATTGATCCTTCATCAGTATTTTGAACTAATCTCCCGAAAAGACTAATTATAACTTCACTTCCTATAGAGTTCTCAGCAATTCCAGTTAATCTAATAAAACGTCCTTCCCTCAATATACTACCAGTTATCTCATCTACAGTAAAATCTATTTCATCCATTGTTACAAATCCATCTTCAATTACAATTCTTGTATTACTACCGATTTGATTTCCGGATGACATTAGAAAATCAATTTGAGATGTTTTAATTGATTTTTCTGTAACAGCATATCCAGAACCTTCAATTAAAAAGGCTTGATTTGGAGTTAATTGGGCATTTAATTCACTTATTGAAGTACTAACGAAAAATAATCCTATAACTAAAAATGAAAGGGAAAATACTATCTTCACAGTTAGTTCATGTTTTGATTTGGTTTATAATTTACTACTAAATTTTTTTAGATATAACATATAGTATATCTCAACTCAGTCTCCATTTAGACTAAAGAATTGGTTCTTCGATAAATCCAATCAAATATGCTTCTAAAAAACCACCGGCAAGTAATAACCCTAAAACAATTCCAACTTCAATTGTCGTGATTTTATAATCAGGCTTAATTGATATTTTTTTGATAATTTTGTAGATTAATAGATAACTCCTGGAAATGCCAAGTGAATATGCAATGAGTTCCATTAAACCAAAAGGAGAAGCAAATAGAATTGTTAGTGGATGAATATCGGCAATAACTGGAGATAATAATGCTATAGCTGAAAACGCCTGTCCTGTTTGAAATCCTGAAAATAATCCCCAGCCAACTCCAACGCCGGGAATAAACATTACTACCGCTATCATTGCGTTATGGAGAAAAATTCCTATTCCATCAATACCTTCGATTAATTCCTCAAATTCTTCCATAAAAAGTTCTGCGTCTTCTTGAGAAATTTCTGATAATGATCCTAGATAGTAAGAGGTGGTAAATAACCCCATAAAAATAAAAAATATAATAATTCTTTGATTTTTCACAGGTTTTTTCTTTATAGAGGGTATTTGAGGGTTTGTAGCGAGCAGATTTAATTAAAACTCTTAATATTTTTTTGATGATGGAGAAGGAAGTTGTATTTGCGGTAAATTATGCATTAAACAAAGGATTTCAAATTCATCCTAATGCTTTGAAAATTTTAGAGCAAGTAGATATCAAAGAATTAGAGCATATAATTAAACAAATAGTTAAGGAAAAATCTAAACAAAAATTATTTTTAATAAATCAGAATGATTTGGAAGATTTTCTCGGATTAAAAAATGATGATAATTTAGAAAATGAATTTCGGGTATTAAACGACCCAACTTCAAAAATAACTTCTGCCGAAGGAATAAACGGGTATAATGCTCTTTTTAAAAATAGGTTTAGTAAATTAAAAAAAATTATTTCTAATCATCCAGAAGCTAAAATGATAAAATCAATTTCCTCTACTCTCTCAGTAAAATCAAATGATGATGTGTTTGTTTGTGGGCTTCTCTCTGAACGGAGTGTAGAAAGAAACGTCATTAAATTGACAATAGACGATCCTACTGGATCTATTGAGACGATTGTGTTTGATAAAGATCTTCAAAAAATTTCCACTTCTTTACTTACAGACCAATTAATCATGCTAAAAATTAGTTTTGGAAAAAAAGGGGGGTTTATTGTTAAAGATATAATAATTCCAGACATCCCAGAACGTGTTCCAAACCGCTCAAAAACAGAAGCATGTGCGGTTTTTCTTTCTGACCTACATATAGGAAGTATGTATTTTATGGAAAAAGAGTTAAATGATTTTATTTTGTGGCTTTCTAGTCCTGACCCAATTGCTAGAAAAATTCGTTTTGTGTTGATATGTGGGGATGTAGTAGATGGGGTAGGAATTTATCCTAATCAAGATAAAGAATTAGATTATACCGATATTAATGAACAACTTGAAAAAACAATAGCGTTATTAGATAAAATTCCTAAGCATATCAAAATTATTGTAACTCCAGGAAATCATGATCCTGGAAGGAGGGCTTTACCACAACCTGCTATACCAGAATTTTATAATTCAGAATTATGGAATCGAAAAAATATTTCTATGTTAGGAAATCCTGCAATGGTTTCACTTAATGGAGTTAAAGTCTTGATGTTTCATGGACAAAGTATAGATGATATTGTTAGAACAACCCCAGGACTAAGTTATGATAAACCTGCTCAAGTGATGAGACATTTACTTCAGGCTCGACATCTTAGTCCAATTTATGGTTCTCAAACACCTTTAGCGCCTGAAATAGAGGATATGATGGTGATTGATGAGGTGCCTGATATTTTTCATGCAGGTCATGTACATGTTGTTGATTTGGATTTGTATAGAGGAGTTTTAATTTTGAATTCTGGTGCGTGGCAACACCAAACCCCATTTCAAACTGGAGTGGGAATGACTCCAACTCCAGGATTGGCAGTAATAGTGAATTTAAAAACTTTCAAAGTCTATACCAAGGATTTTTCCTTTAAAGATAAAAATTAATTTTATAAAATATCTTCAAAAGTTAAATCATTTTTGAAGGTTTCTTTTACGGTTTCTCTGGGTATTGTAAGTTTGTATTTTTTAGTATTTCCATGGATTCCTTGATAAACAATTCTCCCAGAAATAATTCCAGATAATTCAATCTCACTTAACATTTGGGTTACTCGTCTTTGAGTAAGTTCATGTTGCCTAACCGCTTTACAAAGCTCTTTGTAGATTGTGTAAATCTCACCTGTAGCTAATTCGGCACTTTTCATAGCTGCGATAATAAGTAATTTTTCATGAAGTGGGAATGATTGAAGAGAGGTTACTTCTTTATTTTCTTCAATTTTTGTTCGAGCTAATTGGATATGATTTTCATTAATTGTTGTTTTTTGTTCTCGTTCAGCTAATTCTCCTGCAACCCTTAGAAGATCAATTGCTCTCCTTGCGTCACCATGTTCCCTACCAGCCAACGCCGAACAAAGATTCAAAGCAGAGTCTTCTACAGCTCCTTTAACAAATGCTTTTTCGATTCTACCTTGAAGAATTTTTTTAATTTGTTCTACCGAGTAAGTCGTAAATACTATTTCTTCTTCTCCTAATGTACTTAACACACGTGGATCCAGCCTTTCTTTAAAGGTAAGATCATTTGAAATACCTACAAATGTTAGTGAGCCTTTTTTTAGACGTTCGTTTGCTCTAGTTAATTGATAAAGAATATCTTTCCCAGTTTTTTTAACTAAATCTGCTAAATAATCAATTTCGTCAATTACAAAGACTGCATTTAATTGGTTTTCATCAATTGTTTTAAGTAATCGTTTGAAAACCTCACTAAGTGATAACCCGTTTGGAGGTAGTTGCTTTTCATTAAGTCCTAACTGTCTCCCAAAACTTACTAGTAGTTGGTAAAGTGTTGTATCTTCTTTAGAGTTTACATAGATTAGTTTAATTGGAAAATTGGATTTTTCAACCCTGTTTTGAATTTTAGATAATACTTTTTTCACAACAAGAGTTTTCCCAGTTCCTGGTTTGCCATACACCAAAAGATTTGATGGTCTTGATTGTTTCAAAATTGGCATTAGGGATTGTGTTACTAATTCTTGTTCAGAATCACGATGAAATATGGTTTCAGGTATGTAGCTAAAATGTAAAATATCTCTATTTTTGATGAGGGTTATTCCGTTTTCTGCCGCATCAAGTAGCCTTTCAATTGGATCTAATGTTGTTATACTCATTTTCGAGATCATTTTGGATCTTCCATTAACACTTCAATAGATCTTGTTAGTTTTTTTTACAAATCGGATCCTTTTGGTTTACTATCGGGATCAGATTTTGATCGTCTCACACACCTGTCTTTCTAATGAATTAAAAAAATAGAATATGAAGTATGGATAGTATTAGTATGTATTTCACAAAAAAATTTTTTTGATAAAAAAACACTGGAAATATAGGTGTGTGAGATAGACAAGTTAACACTAAGTTAAGAAAGTGTAAAGAAAAACCTCGAAAAGAAGATTTTAACCCTTTAATTTCTAGTCCAGATGTAAAGAGTAGTGTTAACACTGTTAATATCAAAATCTTGACCCCTTAATTTCCAGTCCAGGCACGTAAAACTGGTAATAAGAACATAATTCTAAATCTAGATTGTTAATTTCTAAAAATTCTTTAGGCATGGGTTACGCAGTCAACGTTAACAAACTGTTTTGTTAACAAAATTCGGAGGATCTATTCAATTGTTAACAATAAGGCCAAATGTAGCAAATAATGGCAAAAAAAAGAATTAGAATTGATATTGAGGACGCGGAAGGCGCAAATTTTAATCTAAACCTATCAGGTAATATTACTAGGGAAAAGGTACTCAAAGCCTTTGAATTATTGGACTTAATGGATATTGAAAATGACACTGAAAACCCTCCCAAATTGGATAGTTTGGGAGCAAAAATATGGCATATTGTAGATAAATTCTTCCCAACCGGGAAATTCACTTCATCTGAGATATTAGAAAAATATGAAGATGAATATAATGAGCCTATAACCCTAAGTAAAATCGCAGTTTACCTTTCTAGATTCTCAGGAAGAGGTAAAATTGAGCGGGCAAGAACTGGACGTGAATGGATATATCAATGTCTGAAAATTACTCAAAAAAAACCAAATTAAGATAAAACAACCTTTCTAACTACTAAATGATCCCCCTCAAAAACCACCTTTACATACTCACCTTTTTGTAGTTCAAGGTACTTTCTGAATTGTTTTGGTATTGAAATGGTACCTCCAGTGGTTATTTTTACTAATTCAAATTCATTATTACTCATAAATAATATATATATTATTAATATATATATTTACAGATTTTATTAATTTATTAAATTATAATATTTTTGATGTTTTTTGTTAAGCGGCCACATTTTGCATCTGTTCTAAAATACCAATCTTTGCTTTGCCCTTTTCTGTAATTGAGTAAACATAAGGTTTGGTGTTTGTGTTTCTTTCAACAAAACCATCCTGGAATAATTTTTTCATTAATCTTGAAGTATGCTCTCTAGATCTATGTGATGCCTTTTGGATGTCACGTGATGTCATTGATTTATTTGTGATTAATTTTAAAACAAAATCTACAGTGTTGCTATTATCCAAAGTTGGTGTTTGACGTGCTTTGGAGGTAGGATATTTTGATTTAGGTTCTGAAAGAAAATCTTGTTCAGGTAAATGTTGAATACTTCGTCCTAAATTTTTAACTTCTGACGAGGGTGTTACTTCATCAGAGATTTCCAATGAATCTAGCCTTATTTTCATATCAATTAACTGCCTTTCGTAAAACTCTAACCGCTCGAATGAAGAGGAATCATATCTCTCCTTTTGGGTAGTTAAGGGTCTAATTTTATAAATAATGTAAAGTGCAAACAAACCTACAAAAAATGATGCTATAACTCCTACAATAATTTCAGGATCAGGTATTTCTATTAACATCACATGTTACAACAATAATTTGTGATTTATCGTGATTGAACAACATAATTTTACAACTTACATTAACTGATGAATCAATTCAATTAATCACAAAAAACCTAATTTTTAATTAATTACGAACAAAATCACATTGAAACTATTTGACGGATTGCCTTATCCATCACAGCAATGATTTGTTCTTCCCTCTCAGGAAATACATCACTACTATTAATCACAGAAATTTGTTCTGAAAGTCTAGATATCACATCAATATCATCTGGTAGAATTATTCCTAATCCACGAAGTAAAATAATAGAGTAATAAAGACCAATTAATTTATTCCTAGATTGACTCACCTGCCTGAAATAGGCTCCTTTAGAAATACTAAACTTTGACTCCATCAAATTCTTCTGATTTAAAATAATTTCAATTTGTCGTTGAGTAAACAATGATTTTTTGATAATTTCATGTAAAATATTATTAAAATTTGATTGTTCAAACCCTGTCATAGCTATACAAAACTGTATACCATTATATCAATTAAACTTTAAAGTGTTAATTATGAAGAACGGTGGTTATGATAGGTCGTGTTGAAACATATCTTAAATCAGAACTTAAGAAAAAAAAATCTGCGTTACTTTTTGTTTTGATTGATTCAGAGGTTTCCAATCCTAATTCATCAATAAAACTTGCAAAAGATGTTGAAAGAATAGGTGCGTCTGCTATTCTTATTGGAGGTTCTTCAGCAACAGATCAAATTGAGATGGCTGAAGTAGTAAAAAATTTAAAAAATACAGTAAAAATCCCGAAAATTCTTTTTCCTGGTAACGTGACTGGAGTTGTTCCCCAAGCCGACGCAATTCTATTTAGCTCACTCTTAAATTCTGAAAATCCTTATTTTATTTCTCAAGCACAAGCTTTAGCAGCTCCAAGTGTTCTCAAATTTGGTTTGGAACCTCTTCCTACAGCATATTTGGTTATAGGCGATGGAACATCTGCCTGGTTTGTAGGGTCTGCAAGAGGTATTCCTTTTAATAAACCCAAAATTGCAGCAGCATATTCTTTAGCTGCTCAATTTCTGGGAATGCGTTTTGTTTATCTCGAGGCGGGATCAGGTGCATCTTCAACAGTTAAGCCAGAAATGATCAAAATTGTTCGTAAAGTTTTCAAAGGCTTCTTAATTGTCGGCGGTGGAATTAAGGATCCAAATTCGGCAAAAAAAATTGTTAGCGCTGGGGCAGACGCAATTGTGATAGGTACTCTACTAGAAAAAAACGGTAATCTCAAGAACCTTACTGCTATAGCTAAAGCAATTAGAAGTGTAAAGAAGTACTGATTATAGATGTCTGGCAATATAGCAATTAATAGAATTAAAGACGTTTCAATGCCTAATTATTACTTTGATTACTATAATGATATTTCAAAAAAAACATTTGATATTTTTGAAAAAGCGGCTTCTGCAAAATCAACCTTAGTTGATTCATCAGCAACAGTTGAGCCAAAAATTGCCTTTGATTTAGCCGATCGAGTGGCTAAAATGCACGATATTGATATTGCAGAATCTTTACGTGAATTATTAAAAACCAATGGAAAAGAACTTTCAGCACTTATTCTATCTAAGGAAATCGCTATTGGGAAAAATCTAGCATCCACTTTACAACTTGAAGAAAGACTTGATTTAGCTGTAAGAGTTGGTTTGGCAATAGTAACTGAAGGAGTTACAATTGCACCTCTACAGGGAATTAGCAAAGTAATTATTAAAAAAAATAAAGATGGTTCAGAATATCTTTCAGTATCAATTGCGGGCCCAATGAGATCTGCAGGTGGAACTGAATCTGCAGTTACAATGCTAATTGCGGATCATGTAAGAAAAGCAGCAGGTCTATCAAAATATCAAGCAAATTCATTTGATGATGAAACAGGGAGATTTGTTGAAGAACTTCGTGTTTATGAAAGAGAAGCTCAAGGAAGTTTTCAATTTCATGTATTAGATGACGATATAACAACTGTAATTTCAAATCTTCCAGTAGAACTTGATGGTGTAGATACTGACCCTTACGAAGTCGTAAATCATAGAAACATGGAAAGGATAGAAACTGATCGGGTAAGGGGAGGAGCTTTAAGAGTTCTAAATGACGGTCTAATTGGTAGAGCAAAAAAACTTCTAAAACGAATCGAACTTTACAATCTTGATGGTTGGGAGTGGCTTAATGATCTTAAAGGAGCTATTCAAACAGGCGATCGTGAAGATGCATCTGCAAAAAGGATGAGAGAAGTAATTACTGGAAGATCAGTTTTATCAATGCCAAACAAAATTGGTGGTTTTAGGTTACGTTATGGTAGAGGATGTAACACAGGATTTGCAGCAGTTGGAATTCATCCCGTAGTAGCAGAAATATTAGATCATGCAATCACCGTAGGGACTCAAATAAAACTTGATTATCCAAGCAAAGGAGCTACAATAGCTTTTGTAGATTCAATTGAAACTCCAATTGTATTACTTAAAAATGGAAACGTGGTAAAAATAAAAGACACACAGCATGGAATAAAAATAAAAAATCAAATTAAAAATATTCTTCATTTAGGAGACATTTTAATTTCATTTGGAGATTTTCTTGAAAACAATGCCCAATTAGTTCCTTCAGGATATGTTGAAGAAATTTGGTTAGAAGAATTCCGCGAAAAACTTTCAAAATATGAACCAAAAAAACATGAAAATTCTCCTTCACAATTCCTTAAAAAAATTCCAACTTTTGATGAAGCCATCGAACTATCATTAGATTTTCTTATACCTCTACACCCAAAATTCATATATTTTTGGGATCTTATTTCTATCCAAGAATTAAAAGAAATTCTTCATCCTTTAACTATTGACCAATCCTCAATTCATTATTCAAAAAATGTTAAACTAATTCTAGAAAAACTGGGTGTTCCTCATGATTTTTTTTCTGACTCAATAATACTAAAAGAACCAGAGGCCAAAATTTTCTATAATCTTCTTTTTAGAAAATCAATAAAAATTGATGAGAACAAATCTGTAATTGAAATAATTTCTGAAAATTCTGGAATAATAATTAGGCCAAAATTTTCTACTTCGGTTGGAGTTAGAATTGGACGGCCTGAAAAAGCTGCTCCAAGACAAATGAAGCCACCAGTTCATATTCTATTTCCTATCGGAGATAAAGGAGGTCCTACCCGTGATTTACTTAAGGCAGGACATTCTGAAAAATTTTATTCTAATATCTCCAATCGTTTTTGTAAAAAATGTAATGAATTATCAATTAGCATTCTTTGCCAAAAATGTAGAACAAAAACAAATTTAATTTACATCTGCAAAATTTGTAGAGCAAGATTAGATACTTCTTACTGTCCTAAATGCAAAAAAAACACATTATCACATTCCTATCAACTTTTTCCATTGAAAAATAAATTAATGATGGCACAAGAGCAAATCGGAATACGTGCCCATGAACCGTTTAAAGGAGTTAAAGAATTAATTAATCAAGAAAAAATTGCTGAGCCTCTTGAGAAGGGACTAATCAGACAAAGTTTGGACCTAACTGTATTCAAAGATGGTACGGTTAGATTCGATGCAACAAATTCTCCTCTTACTCACTTCAAACCGTCTTGGATTGGAACATCAATTGAAAAACTCAAAGAACTTGGATACACTCATGATAAAAACAAAAATCCTCTAATTAACACAGATCAGATTATAGAACTCAGGATACAAGATGTTATTATCCCATATGAAAGTGGAAAATATTTGGTAAATGTTTGCAAATACATCGATATTCTATTAGAAAAATTTTATAAAAAACCAAAATTTTACAATGTAAAAAACACCGAAGAACTTGTAGGTCATTTAATTGCAGGCCTAGCACCTCACACATCTGTTGGAATTGTTGGGCGAATAATTGGTTTTGCAGAGACAAACGTTTGTTTTGCTACCCCAATATGGCATTCAGCAAAAAGACGAGACGCTGATGGAGATGCAGATTCAATAATGTTGTTGATGGATAGTCTACTAAATTTTTCAAGACAATTTCTTTCAGATAAAATAGGAGGATTAATGGATGCGCCCCTACTTATTCAACCATCAGTCCTTCCACATGAATCTCAACCACAAGCACATAATTTTGAAGTAATGAAAAATTTACCTCTATCATTTTTTGATGCAACTTTTCAGAAGTATAAAGCAGCTGATGTTACAAGTGTTGAAACAGTAAAATCCAGATTAGAAACTAAAGCAGCATTTTATGGATATGAATTTACACATGGCACAACCACTCTAACTACTTCAAGATCAAGAAGTGCATATTCCACATTGGGTTCAATGCTTGACAAGTTAGATATGCAGATTCGAAACGCAGATCTAATCAACGCTGTAGATACAAAAGAAATTGTTTCTTTTGTTATTACTACTCACTTGGTACCTGACATTATGGGAAATCTTAGGGCTTATGGCCGTCAAAGTTTTAGATGTACTGCATGTGGTAAAAACTATCGAAGAACCCCACTCTTAGAACATTGTTCTTGTGGCCATCCATTAATTCAAACTATAACAAGGGGCTCAGTAGAAAAATATCTCAAACTAGCAAAAAGATTAGTTGAAAAATACGAGGTTGGGCAATATCTTAAAGGAAGAATATATTCTTTATCTGATGAAATTGATTTAGTTTTTGGAAAAAATCGGGGAGATCAACTACTTCTTACTGATTATACTAATTAATCTAAATCTAATTTACCGTAATTTTACATATTCATATGCGCCTAACTTCTTATCAAAACAATATTGTACTTTTTGATAATTTTTTCTAAAAGACTTTACATTGGCTGCTAATTTTTTTGGATTCTTTTTCTCCATAATTACCTTTTTCATAAAAGAAGCAATTTCTTTCATTTCGGGTTCTTTCATTCCTAATCTTGTTATCTCAGAAACTCCCAATCTTATACCACTGGGATGAAAATAATTACGACCAGCTTTTATATCGCCTGGAATTAGCTGTCTATTTACAATTATGTTTGCTTTTTCTAGGTCTGCCTCAACCTTTCCACCATCAGAGTAATCAATAACATCTACTGCAATTTGATGTGATTTAGTAAATCCTCTTTTTTCTCCAAGTACTTTAAATCCAAAATCACTTAATGCTTCTGCTAAAGCTTTAGCATTTTTAATAACTTGTTTAGCATAATCTTTTCCAAATTCTAATGATTCAGCAAATGTAATTGCCTTTGCTGCCATATGGTGTATATGATGACTACTAGTTAATCCCGGAAAAGTAGCTTTTTTGATTGAATCTGCATATTTTTCTAATCCTAAAACTAATCCACCTTGGGGACCAAATAACGTTTTATGGGTACTCATAGTCATTGTGTCAGCTCCTTCTCTCAATGGATCTTGAAACTGGTTACCTGCAATTAATCCTGCAACATGGGCTGCATCATAATTGATATGAATATTATAACTTTTAAGAAAATCTGCTAATTCTTTAACTGGATGAGGAAACAAAAACAAAGACCCTCCAAACATAGCAATTTTGGGTAATTTGTTTACAACCTTTAACTCCTCAATCTTCTTTTTTGTTTTTTCTACATCAATACTCATTTCTTCTGGATCAAACGGATAGAATTCAATATCTAATCCATGAACTAACCCTGCGGTTCCAGAATGTTCTTTTTTTCCATGCGAAATATGTCCTCCTGCAGGAATCGAAGGAGCAATCATTATATCTCCTGGATTAGAAAACGCGCAGTAAATCGCAAGATTTGCAACTACTCCTGATATAGGCCTTACATCAGCAAACTCAGATTTGAAAAGCTTCTTTGCAAGTGACATACATTCAATTTCAACTTTATCAATATACACACAGCCTGCATAGACTCTTTCGCCTGGCCATCCTTCTGCATACCTATTTCCAAAATCTGAAATAATCGCTTCCCTTACAGCAGGGCTAGGAATATTTTCACTAGCAATTAAAGGAATAGAATTTTCAAACCATTTATGATGTTCTTTAAGCATAGAAAAAACTCTTTTGTAAGAATTTTTATTATAACTCGCCATGAATCCAGCCAGTAATTTCCCAATTTAAAAACACCGATCGTAGACTAGAAATTCTTTAAAAAATTTTTCCAAAGTTAAATAACGTATAAAAAGGGAATCCAGTGTTGGATTAGCTATGAGTGCTCAAGCAACTAGAAGCAATATGCCAGTTATTTTGTTAAAGGATGGTGCTACTGAAACAAAAGGACGCGAGGCACAAAAAAATAACATAGCAGCTTCGAAAATTATTGCTGAAATCGTAAAAACAAGTTTAGGTCCAAGAGGAATGGATAAGATGTTAGTTGATTCCTTGGGAGATGTTACAATTACAAATGATGGTGCAACAATTCTTAAAGAAATTGATGTTCAACATCCTGCAGCAAAAATGTTGGTCGAAATTTCTAAAACAACTGATAATGAAGTTGGAGATGGTACTACCTCCGTAGTTGTACTGGCTGGAGCACTTTTAGAACAAGCAGAATCCCTGATCAATCAAGATGTTCATCCAACTATTATTGTCGATGGTTATAGAAAGGCTGCTAGAAAAGTAAAACAATTTTTACAAGAAATTTCTGATGTTGTTACTGCTAACGATAAATCAATTTTACAAAAAATCGCAAAAACATCAATGCAAACTAAATTAGTTAGAAAAGACTCTACTCATTTAGCTGAACTTGTTGTAAAAGCTGTTTCTGCTGTAGCTGAAAAAGACGAGGAGACTTTTACTATTGATATTGATGATATTAAAGTTGAGAAAAAAGCTGGTGGCTCAATAAATGATTGTAGTATTATTCAAGGAATCGTTCTTGATAAAGAAATAGTACATGGAGGAATGCCAAAGAAAATCGATGATGCAAAAATAGCATTAATAAATTCTGCATTAGAAATTAACAAAACAGAAACAGATGCAAAAATCAATATTTCTAACCCACAACAAATGAAAGCATTTTTGGATGAAGAAAATAGGATGCTAAAAAATATGGTTGACAAAGTTATTGCTTCAGGAGCAACTGTAGTTTTATGTCAAAAAGGACTAGATGACATGGCTCAACATTATCTTGCGAAAGCAGGAATATTGGCAGTTAGAAGAGTAAAAGAAAGTGATCTAACTAAACTTGCAAAAGCAACCGGTGCAAGAATAGTTTCAAATCTTGATGATCTTTTTGAAAAAGATCTAGGTTCAGCACAATTAGTAGAAGAAAGAAAAATAGAAGAAGATAGATGGGTTTTCATTGAAGGATGTAAACATCCTAAATCTGTTACATTACTCTTAAGAGGTGGTTCTCAAAGAGTTGTTGATGAAGTTGAACGTTCAGTTCATGACGCAATTATGGTTGTTAGAGATGTAATGGAGTTTCCTTCTATTGTAGCTGGAGGTGGAGCACCTGAAACATACGCTGCTTCAAAACTTAGGACTTGGTCAAAATCACTTGAAGGTAGAGAACAACTTGCAGCAGAAAAATTTGCTGATGCTTTAGAAACAATTCCATTAACATTATCTGAAAATGCTGGTATGGACCCTATTGATACTTTAGCAACACTTCGTTCAAAACAAATCAAAGGAGAAAAATGGACAGGAATTGATGTTATGAAAGGACGGGTAGGTAATATGAAATCAAGTGACATTATTGAACCCCTTTCTGTGAAGAACCAAATAATTTCTGCAGCCACCGAAGCTGCTTGTATGATCTTAAGAATAGATGATGTAATTGCAACAACTAAAGCATCAGGACCCCCACCTGGAGCTGAAGGTGGAATGCCACCTGGAATGGGTGGAATGGGTGGAATGCCACCTGGAATGGGTGGAATGCCTGACATGGGCGGAATGATGTAATTTTACTAATATGTAGAGATCAAAAAATTTTTTAAAAGTTTATTTTATAACAAATTTTACGACGTTTATTGAAAAATATTACTTCTAAAACTATTACTGGAGCAAAATACGTCTATCTAGTAGTATTTTTTGCTTTTCTAGCGGGTATTTTTAATCCATTAATTAACGAACGCCCATTAGATGAAGTAATTTTTGGAGTAATAGTTTTGTTTGTAGGATTAGCGGGTTCAATATTAGTTTACAAAGCTGCTACTAGTGAAAATAAACGAGGTATATTACTTGGTGGAGGTTTTGGGCTAATTGCAATTTCTTTCTACTATATTATTCAGTTTACTGGTAGAGTTTAGAAACACTAAACATCAAAATATAGATAAAATTCATGCGGATGAGGTCTAATTGAAATTTCTCTTTGATCTCTTCTTTCTAACTCAATGATTTTATCAATTACATTATTTGAGAAAATTGGATTAAGAAATTTACGATCACTTTCAAGTGAATCAAGTGCTTCACCTAAGTTTGCAGGTAAAATACCAATTCCCCTCTTTTTTCTTTCTACTCTGGTCATTTTGAAAATATCCTCACGAACTTGTTCGCCAGGATCTATTTTCTTTTTTACTCCATCTAATCCTGCTGCCAAAACTGAAGAAAAAACAAGATATGGATTTGCTGAAGGATCAGGTGCTCTAAACTCTAGTCTTTTAAGATAAGAATATTTTTCACCTTTGAAATGCTGAGGAACTCTTACAATTGCAGATCTATTACTACCACTCCAAGCGATATAGGCAGGAGCCTCATATCCAGGGACAAGTCTATGATACGAATTAGTTGTAGGATTTGAAATCGCAACTAAAGCTCTTGCGTGTTCTAAAATTCCTCCACAAAAATATCTACCTAATTGGCTTAGCTCTTCTTTATCATCTTTATCATAAAACAAGTTTGTACTCTTTTTCCAAAGACTAACATTAGTATGCATTCCAGAGCCAGAATCCATTGAAATGGGTTTTGGCATCATCGTTGCAACCTTTCCATATTTTTGTGCAATATTTCTAATCACATATTTGTATGATTGAGTTGCATCTGCTGCATTTGTTAAATAATCATATCGAATATCAATTTCACATTGACCTGCAGTTGCTACTTCATGATGATGGTTATCGCATAAAATTCCAAAATGCTCATTTAATACATCAACACATTCATTTCTAAATGGGGAAAGTGTATCAGATGGAGTACTAGGGTAGTATCCCTCTTGGAGACCCATAGGATAACCTGTTCCCTCCTGACTCCATGGTGCTTCCTTTGATTCGATTGAATAAGACTGACCTTTGTAAGGGGTTAAAACATCCCAATGTATTTTGTCAAACACAAAAAATTCAACTTCTGGACCCCACGAACTAAAATCATAACCTTGAGTTTTAACATATTCTTCAGCTCTTTGGGCTATCCCTCTAGGGTCTCGTTCTAATCTTCCTCTACCAAAACCCCAATAGATATCACATAAAAGACGAGCAGTCTTATGTTCTGTCATCCAAGGTATGGTTGCATAGGAATTAGGATCAGGTTTAAGAACTAAATCAGAATCATCAATACTCGTAAATCCTACTATGGATGAACCATCAAGCTTTGGTAACCCATCTTGCATTTGATCGGGAGTAAACGTATCAGCTGAAATTGTTGTATGATGAAATCTTCCAGTAAGACTAGAAAACTGTAAATCAATAAATTTTATTTGATCATGTTTAATTTTTGCAAAAACTTCATCGGCCGAATATCTTATTTGAGTTGGTTTTCCACCAATCACTTTATATGGCAATTTTATACCTTCAAGCTAACACAAAAAGATCCGCCATTTAAGGATTAGGTGTAGAAGTATGTCAGAATTAAAAGAAATCGATGCCAACACATTATATTCTATTTTGTTACGTGAAACTGAAAATGATTCTGTACAAGAAATCAATCAAGATCTCTACATTTTAATTTCAAATTTTGTTGGGAAATTAAAAAGTGAAGGGTATGATGGTGTAGAAGCTAAAGTAAAAGACGCTCTAGTAAATATGATCACCGAACTTACTACTCTGCTTTTAAAAATTCGTTTAGAAAAGTCACTAAAATCAAATATTATAGATTATTCTAATTTACTTAATGAAGAAAAATTCATTCTTGATGCAGAAGAAGAAAAACATGAAAGGCTAGAAATAATTTTATCAAGCACTCTAAATGGAAAATCTAAATTTCTAGACTCTATATCCACAAAACATAAAACTAAATCAACTGTTGTACGATTTCTGAAAGAAACTGAACAAATGGTTGGAGCTGATCTAGCAAAATATGGTCCTTTTAAAGCAGAAGATGTTGCTACCATTCCATATGAAAACGCCCAAGCATTAATTTCAAAACAAATTGCAACTAAAATACGTTGGGAAGACTAAACAAAAATTAATAATCTTAAAGATTAGGTTGAAAAAACATGTCACATCTTGATGTAGATGTAATTGATTTCTTATTACTTACAATTTATCCTGTAATTGGGCTATTTATAATAGAAATGATTAGTAGAGCAATAAAAATTTCATCTTGGATAAAATTATTCATTCAGGGTTTATTATCAATGGGGTTTGCTGTTGCTTATGTCACAATGATTACTGCTCACTGGTTAACTTCAATAGTATTAGTTGCTTTAGGAATTGCACTATTTTATCAAGCGCGTCGAGCAAAAGTTTTTCCTGATAAATCAATTTATTAGAAAATATAATTATTATTATTGTATACTAATTTCTATCTTTTAAACAATCTTTTAAAAAAACCAATTGCATTATTTCTTCCCCCATCTCGAATAACTCCTCGTTGACCAAATTTTTTTGCTCTAATCTGAGTTAATTTTACACATCTGTGATCTTCTGGAAGCCTATGTTCAGCACAAAATGGGTCTTTACAATAATTACACTGAAAAGGCATATCTTGAAAATCTCCACAATATGCACAATTAGCTGGCTGCATTATTTTCCTTAGAGTGTTATTCTAATAAATCATGTTCTGAAAGGTATTATGAAATTAATCTCTGAAAACATTTTTACAATGTTTATTAGAACTCACTTTGAGAAGTTTCTAAGATGATTAAAGATAAAATAGCAATAGTAACTGGAGCAAGTAGTGGAATTGGTTATGCAACTGCATTAGCACTCTCAAATGCGGGAGCAAAAGTTGCCATTGGTGCTCGTCGAACTAATAAACTAACAGAGCTTGAAAATGAAATCACAAAAAATGGAGGACATGTTTTTTCTAAAAAACTAGACGTAACTAAAAGATCTGATTGTGATTCATTTGTAAATTCAGTTATAGAAAAATGGGGTGGAGTTGATATTTTGGTAAATAATGCAGGATTAATGCCTCTTAGCTTCATAAAAAATCTAAAGGTAGAGGAATGGGATCAAATGATTGATGTTAACATTAAAGGTGTTCTATATTGTACAGCTGCGGTAATTCCGTATATGTTGAAAAATCAATCAGGGCATATTGTTAACATATCTTCAGTAGCTGGAAGAATTGTTTTCCCGTCAGGAAGTGTTTATTGTGCTACAAAACATGCAGTAACTGCATTGAGTGAAGGCCTTAGACAAGAATTTAGTACAAGAAAAAATATTCGAGTTACTTGCATAGAACCCGGTGTTGTATCAACTGAATTAACAAACACAATTACTGATGAATCACTAAAAAGTTTTGTTGAAAACGCAAAGAAAATGCAATCATTAAGTGCTCAAGATATTGCTAATGCGATTACATATGCTGTTGAAGCACCAGACCATGTTAACGTAAATGAAATTCTAATTAGACCTACTACTCAAGAAAGATAAAACTTAAAACATTAATTATTTTTTTTCTTTTTCTTTTGTCATATGATCTAAAACTGCTTTAATTTCTGAGGTAAGGTCATTAGGGTTTTTTGATATATCTAACTGTTCTGGAAGCTTTTCTTTAAGATCTTCAGCTTCTAATTCTATTCTTCTTTTTTGCTGACAATCTAAATGATCTTCTTCGGTTCCAGAAATCTTTTTGCAAATAGAACAAATTTTCAATAAAGAATACCTCTAATCCTACGATTTAATTATTTCACTAAATGTTTGAATCAGCAGGGGCCGTCGTCTAGTTTGGCTATGATGCCAGCCTGGGGTGCTGGAGGTCGCAGGTTCAAATCCTGCCGGT
>JBHIUZ010000009.1:0-47842 GCA_042138025.1 Nitrosopumilaceae archaeon
CGCCTGCTGCGCCCCATAGGGCCTGGGTCCGTGTCTCAGTACCCATCTCCGGGCTTCTCCTCTCAGAGCCCGTACCTGTAATAGCCTTGGTGGGCCATTACCTCACCAACAAGCTGATAGGCCGCAGTCCCATCCTACGGCGACGAATCGTTTGGACCATAAACCTTTCCAGGCATAATGATCTATCGGGGTTTATCCTCAGTTTCCCGAGGTTATCCCCGTCCATAGGTTAGATTGACTACGTGTTACTGAGCCGTATGCCTTGTATTGCTACAATGACTCACATGGCTTAGTACCAATCCGATAGCAGTCAGGTCCGGCAGGATCAACCGGATTCTGAAATTATAATTTGATTATTGAAGTACAACATAGTACTTATTTTGGAATTGACGGAATGCACATAATCTTCACATCTCAGATAAGATCATATGATCATACCCTCATTTTGTATGCGTAACTGGAGGCTTGTAAATCACAAAATGGCAAATATTACCATACTTCATCACAAGCGCCGCACTTGCGTTACGTATGCAGAAGGTCGATGATCTCAAATACATATAAACCATGCCAAGTGTTTTCAAAGTTTAGAATATTTTGCGATCAAAAATATTTTGCAATAAAAAGAGGAATACAAGTTGGAGGATATAATCAAATTATACAAAAAAAAGACGCCTAGGTCTTACAAATTATTTGAAAAATCAAAAAAACTCCATGTCAATGGAGTCTCGCATAATATTAGATTTTTTGAACCATATCCATTTGTTACAAAATCTGCTAAAGGCAAATTTCTACAAGATGTTGATTCAAACAAGTATGTAGATTATTGGATGGGGCATTGGAGTTTAATTTTAGGACATGCCCCAAATGAGGTAAAAGAATCTGTCAAAAAGCAGCTTAGTTCAGGGTGGATGCATGGAACTGTAAATAAAATGACAATAGAATTATCTGAAATAATTCAAAAGTCAGTGCCGGTTTGTGAAAAAATTAGGTATGTAACTTCTGGGACGGAAGCTACAATGTATGCGGTAAGGTTAGCTAGATCCACTACAGGGAAAAAAACAATTGCTAAAATTGATGGTGGATGGCACGGATATACATCAGATTTACTTAAAACGGTAAATTGGCCATTTGATGTTTCAGAGAGTAAAGGTTTAGTGGATGAGGAACATGTTGTGTCGTTACCATTTAATGATTTAGAAAAATCACTTGAAATTCTAAAATCTGTCAAAGAGGATCTTGCCGGAACAATAATCGAGCCGGTTCTTGGAGGCGGGGGATGTATTCCCGGAGAACCTGATTATCTAAAAGGAATTCAAGAATTTGTAAGAAAAAATAATTCTTTGTTTATTTTAGATGAGATAGTTACTGGTTTTCGATTTAGGTTTGGTTGCCTTTATCCAACAATGAAACTCGACCCAGATATTGTGACCTTGGGAAAAATTGTTGGTGGGGGATTTCCAATTGGGGTGATTGGTGGAAAAAATGAAATTATGCAGGAGGCCAGTACTCTTAAGAAATCAAAATCAGAGCGAGCATATATTGGCGGTGGAACATTTTCTGCAAATCCGATAACGATGATTTCAGGACAAAAAACATTACAGGCTTTAAAGAAAAAATCGGTGTATTCAAAAATAAATCATCTTGGGGAAAAGCTCAAAAGAGAATTAGATAAAGTATTTGACAAGAAAGTAATAGTTACTGGAAAAGGTTCTTTGTTTATGACTCACTTTCTTAGTAATGGAATTACAGAAATTAAGAATTCTTCAGATGCTGCAAAATGTAATACCGGGTTACTTCATAGATATCATTTTGAGATGATTGCAAAAGATGGAATTTTCTTTTTGCCTGGAAAATTAGGTGCAATTTCAAACGCACATTCAGAATTTGATATTAAAAAGATGACAGATGCTTCAAGTAGATTCTCTTCGAATTTGTAATTTTGTGCAGTATAGAGCCCGAAAACCTATTTAACTTCTTTATTTCTTTTCATGTATGAATTATTATATCATTTTATTATTGGCGACTTTTCTTTTTGTTCCTCTAGTTACAAATCCTGCATTTGCCCAACAAACGTTTACCATCAATATTCCCACTGGTGCTGCAAGTCCAGATGCGCCATATTTCTGGCAAAGTGAAAAAGATGGGAAAACCGATGGGTCGATTAGTATCAAAGTATTAGATTCTGTAGCATGGAAAAATGCAGATACCGCTGCACATACGGTTACCTCCGGAAAACCTGATCCAGGTTCCAATGGATTATTTGATAGTGGATTATTCGGACCAGGAAAAACCTTTCAACATCAATTTACCGAAGTAGGTGATTACGAGTACTTTTGCTTAGTTCATCCATGGATGACTGGAGTAGTGACTGTTACTTCTGGAGTGAAAATAATACCAAATGTTGGTGCAAAAGCGGGAGATGGCGCTACAACATTTAATGTAGAATATGAGTTTAATCGAGTGATTTCTTCAGCTAAAGTTGATGAAGAACAAAAATCCATCACTTTTGAAATTGTGGGAAAAGCTATGGGAGAGGATAATAATTTAATTTTGAATCTGCCAAAAAATTTGATTAAAGGACCGTTTGTTATTTGGGCTGACGGTAAACAAATTTCAAATTATGAAAAGACTGAAGATGGAGGAATCAATAAAATAAAAATTCCACTAAATAGAGATACAGAATTAGTTTCAATTGTAGGTACTGCAGTTGTACCAGAGTTTGGGCCAATAGCTATGGCAGTACTAGCAGTAGGAGTTTTTAGTTTAATTGGATTCACGTTTAAAACGAGAAAATTAATGAAGTTGAATTAACAAAAACCAAACTTTCATTATCCTGATTTTTATTAAAACTAGTTATGATTCTATTTGGAAAGCCAAAAAACCCTGAAGATGTTATTTATCAGGCCATGGCATTTTTAGAAAAAAATCAGCCAAAGGCTGCAATTACTTTATTCAATCAGGCTCTAAAAGCAGATCCAAAAAACACACAAGCATTATACAATAAAGGCCTCGCATTAAACCAAATAAAAAAATATCAAGATGCCATTACCTCTTTTGATAAAGTTTTAGAAATTAAACCAGATGATGCTCCATCACTTAACAATCGAGCAATTGCTTTAGGGGAGATGGGAAATACTGCCGACGCAGAAGAATATTATGACAAGGCAATACAAGCAGATTCCAAATATGCAGCTGCATACTATAACAAAGGCGTTTTATATGATAAGCTAGGAAATCAAGAAGAATCATTAAAAATTCTGGATGAGGCAATTAAAATTGACCCTAAAAATTCAAGCTCACGTTTTTACAAAGGTTTAGTCCTAGGCAAATTAGGAAGACATGAAGAAGCTTTGAATTGTTTTACAAATATCTGTCATTCCCATCCACAGCATCTGGATGCACTGTTTCATAAAGGAATTGAATTGGCAGAGGTGGGGAAACACAAACAAGCAATTGAAATTTTTGATAAACTTTTAGGAAAACACAAAAACAACGTTAATGTTATTTATGCTAAATCACGAAGTCAAGCAGCTCTTGGAAAAATTGAAGAGTCCTTAGACTTGTTGAAAATGGCAGTTTCGAAAAATAGTAAAATAATTAAAAAATGGGCAGAACATGAAAAAATCTTTGAAATCCTTCAAGATGATGAAAGGTTCAAAAAAATCATAAAATAAATTCAAAGAATTTTATTTCTTGCAGCATCAATTCTTAAAATTCCTACCTTCTTTTTTGGACCAATTAATCGAGCCTCATAAATTGGTACATAAATTTCTGAAACCTCATTTAAGGTAAATTCATCTTTTAGATCTCTAACATCCTTTTCGGGAGGCTTCTTTAGTTTTTTTGTTAAAATATCAATAGCTGTTTCAACGGTAATTTCAGGTTTTTTAATATTTGATTTGTTTTCATTTAATATTCGTGTGGGATAGTTTTCAATTGATTTTGAGTTAATATTAAAAGGAAATTCAATCTCTTTTCCATGATGATCAAGGTATATCACGTCATTATTTTCGATAAAAACATGCTCTTCTAATTCTAGGTCGACTTTGTTTTTTCCTTTTTTACTTGAAAGAGCTTTTTTAAGTCCAGATTTGGTCCTAATTGGAAAAACGCCATCTCCAAGAACTACTTCATTTACATTATAATCAACTTTAATGGGATGAATGGCTTTACGGAAAAAATTTGCAGTGTAAACTCCTGAAACCATCAAAATAGCTTCATAGTATAAATTGATAGAATGGATATGAACTTGTTCATTTTTTGGTTTTTTTAATATTGATTTGAAAACATTTGTTTTTTTACCTTCAACTATTTTCTGTACAACCTTATCGTCAATTTTTTTATTTAGAACAATAACTTTAGATTCATAATCAGTTTTTGCCAAAACTATTCTTAATTATGTATTCCATCTTTTAAAGTAATGGGATTATCCTAAAATTAGAAAGGAATAATATAGTTATAATTAAAAAATATCTTATTGGCAGCAAAAAAGAAGCGACCAGGATATATTGAAAAATTTTTGAAACGGGCCGACAAAGCAATTGATAATGCGGTTAATGAGGGGATAAAGCGTGCCGATGAAATTGTTGCAGATGCTGTAGAATTTGGAAAAGTTGCATCAAAGGAAGCCCAGAAAAAAAGTGCTGAGCTAAAAAAACAGGCAAAAAAAGAAGGAGAAAGATTAAAGGCAGAAGGTGAAAGAAAAATCAACAAGGGAATCAGTAAAGCAAAAAAGCTTGGAACCTCAGAAAAAAATGATTTAGAAACACTTGCAAAATTAGGAGAATTAAGAAAAGCTGGAATTTTAACTGAAAAAGAATTTCAATTAAAAAAGAAGAAAATTCTTAATAGAATCTAATTTAAAAATTTCATAATAATGCTGAATAAAAAATTACAAAACATTGACCCTATAGATGGTGGAGAAGGAACAAAAATTCGGCAAATTTTCCATCCACATAATACTTTAAACGGAATAAGGTTCAGTTTATCACATTCTTCATTAGAAGTAGGAAAAAAATCAAAACTTCATAAAATAAAATCATCTGAAATTTATTATATCCTAGAAGGAGAGGGAAATCTTCAGATTGATAACGAAGTATTCAAAATTTCCAAAGATGAGGCTATCTATATTCCTCCTCATTCAAAGCAAAGAATAGAAAATACTGGGAAAAATGATTTGAAATTCTTATGTATGGTTGATCCAGCTTGGAAGATCGAAGATGAAAAATTATTAGAATAGAGACTAAAAACAGTATCATTTAACAAATTATTTTTAATATAGAAGAATTATACAAAGATGCATGAATGAATATCAAGCATACCAGACTCTAAACATTAATTCTAATTCTACATTTAATGATGTTAAATATGCTTATAGGAAATTAGCCCTAGAGCTTCATCCAGATAAAAATTCTAATGAAAAAGATGGTAAAAAATTCAAAGAGGTTACAATTGCTTATCACATTTTAAAAAATAATCATAAAAAAAATAATTCAAATATTACTAATTCTGAGGAGAAGGATAATTCAACTCAAACAAAAACACGGAAAGATTTTAGAAAGAAAAAATCAGAGTGGGGGGCTGATCCAAAAGAAAAAACACCAGATGAAGATTGGGGAAGATTTACCAAAGATTTTGAAGAAGCCAATCCAGATTTTTGGAAAAAGTATGAAGCAGAATTTTGGAAAAAATATGAAGCTAGAATAAATAATGATAACGGATTTGGAAAAAAGAGCAAAGAGGAAGAAAAATCTGAACCTGAAATTAATTTTTCAGTAAATGTGGACCCTTCATTATGTATTGGATGTTGTAGCTGTGAAACAATAGCCCCAGAAGTTTTTGTCGTAGACAAGTTATCTAAGATGAATCCAAAATCAAAGGTGTTTAATCAAAGGGGAGCTAGATTTAACAAAGTGATGAACGCTGCTGAAACATGTCCTACTAAAGCAATTAATGTAGATGATAAAGATTTGAAAAAACGAATTTATCCATGGTAATTAAGACTTTAATTTCTCGTAAACATCTTGAATTTCTTTATCAGTTAATTTAGCAGTATTAGAAAACATACTATGTACCGGTCCTGCTGAATCCTCAACACTTCTAGGTATTAGATGAACATGTACGTGAGGGATCTCTTGACCGCTTTGTTTTCCATTATGAACTGCCATTAAGGTAGCATTAGTAATTTTATCAACTTTAGAAATAGTCTTTCTTACTGTTTCAAATAAATCAGAATTATCTTCTTTTGAGATGTCTTGAATTTTTTCATAATGAGTTTTTGGAATTACAAGGGAATGTCCTTTAGTGAGTGGAAATGCATCCATAAATGCCAGTGATTTTTCAGTTTCAAAAATTATTTTTGCCGGAATTTCTTTTTTTATTATTTTACAAAATATACAATCCAATAAAATCTATGTATAATTGGTTTTATTAAATTATTAATAATTATGATTCAAAAATCGTAGCCCATGCAAGACCTTCACCATATTTTATAGTAACAATTGTACCAGGCTCCAAATTACAGTTTTCAATAGTCTTTGGAATGTTATCTGATGTATTTGCATAACATATTCCATTAGAACTTGAAATTATTTCCACTTCTTCTAAAACATCCGCCCTAATTAAATTCCAAAATGGGAATACTATTGTTGATAAAACAATTCCTGCAATAATTATTGCACCCCCAAAAATTGCGCCATACTTTTGAGATTCTGATAATTCAACCATGTTTTTTACCACATACCACCCTCAGTGAATCCACCTTTACCATCCATTTTTTTTTCAGGTACATTACCATGGGCTTTTTTTAAGTGGCGCTTTAATCTATCTGGATCGTGAAGTTCTAAACCACATTCCTTACATTTTGTTAGGTTTTTGTCTTGGTTTTTTCTAAATAGTCCCAATACAAATAATGAAATTTTGAATACATTATAAAGGATACTAGTGGTCAGAAGATTTGTGACAATAAAAAACATCACAGTATTAGGCTCAGGGATAATGGGCCATGGCATAGCACAAGTTTCTGCAATGGCAGGATACAATGTAGTTCTTCGAGATATTGAGCAACAGTTTTTGGATAAAGCCATGGGGAAAATAAAATGGAGTCTTGACAAACTAGTTTCAAAAGAAAAAATTTCACAAAATCAGGCCAATGATATCTATTCTAGAATTAAACCAGTTGTCGATTTAAAAGACGCTGTAAAAGAATGTGATCTGATTATTGAGGCGGTTCCAGAAATTATGGAATTAAAAAAGAAAGTGTATTCTGAATTAGACACCGTTGCAGGTAAAAATGTCATTTTTGCATCAAACACTAGCACTCTACCAATTACAGAGATAGCAAATACTACAAGTAGGCCTGAAAAATTCATTGGAATTCATTTTTTTAATCCTCCCCAATTAATGAAATTAGTTGAAGTCATTCCAGGTGAAAAAACTCCTCAAGAAATTGTAAAATTAACAAATGAATTTGTAGAATCTGTTAAAAAAGTACCTGTAGTGTGTAGAAAAGATGTCCCCGGATTTATTGTAAATAGATTATTCATTCCTTTAGTTCATGAAGCGTGTTATGTTATGGAAAGACAAAAACTTCAGCTAACAGAGATTGATTCTGCAGTCAAATTTAAGCTTGGATTTCCTATGGGGATTTTTGAGTTGGCAGACTTTACAGGATTGGATGTAATTCATAAAGCCACATTAGAAATGCATCTTAGAGACAAAAAAGTTATTAGACCACACCCAACAATTGAAAAACTTTACAATGAAAAAAAATTAGGGCAAAAAACAGGAGAAGGTTTTTACAAATATTCTGATGACAAATATGAAAGAATTCCTTTATCTGAAGAATTAGCAAAAAAATGTGACCCTAAACAAATTCTTGCAAATATCTTGAATAATGCGGCTTGGTTAGTTACTCAAAAAGCAAGCGATATTGAAGAGATTGAAAAGGCCGCTAATCTGGGATTAGGATTAAAAAAACCCCTATTTGAAACGGCAGCAGAATATGGAATTTCAAATATTGTAAATGAGTTAGAACTACTTTCAAAAAAGCATGGTCAATTTTATGAACCAGATCCTTTGTTAGTATCTATGCAGTGATTTGTTCAAGAATGTACTTTACTGCTTCTTTAGGTGAATCAACTCCAACTATTTTTACATAATTTCTATAGTCTAAATATTGATCAGAATATTTTGCTGCAATGTCTCCAGAATTTTTTAATGCAGCAATAGGTTTTTTGTGAACATATGAAGCACAAACTTCAGTGAGGGTTCCTGAACCACCGCCAATGACTATAACGCCATCTGCAGAAAGTGCAGTAAGGAAATCGCGGGTATGACCCATGCCAGTTGGGATAACTACGTCACAATACTCATTTGCTAGTGATGCATTGTCTTGAGGGATGATCCCTATTGCAAAACCGCCTGCATCATGAGCACCATGAGATGCGGCTTTCATCACACCCCCAAGACCACCAGTTATCAAAACTGCCCCAGATTTTGCAATTTCACTACCAGTCTCATATGCCAATTTCTTATGTTCTTGAGTACACCCAGAATCATCATGTCCGATAACTAAAATCTGATGTCTTTTTACCATCAAAGTATATTTTTAATTCCATATCAAATATCTTTTCAAATCGTAAAGGATATTAGATATAGATGAATCTATAATATATGGAAAAACGTTCAATGCCTGTATGTTTTACTGAGGAACAATACAAGAAGATCCAAGAAATTGCTAAAAAGCATGGAATGTTAAATGCAAGTCAAGCAATTGAAAAAATCTTAGATAAAAAATAATTTAATCTATTTGATTTTTACTGTTTTCTTTTTATTATAATATTATAGTAGGCTGAAATTAAATATCCCACCAAAATATAATTTGTTAGAAATGAAATTTTTTAATAGATCTCCAGCATTTTGTTCAATTTGTCAAAAAGAGCTTAAACGTAAAAATAAACCAAAAAAGGAATGGAATATCGATGGATATCTGTGCTCAGATTGCCATATGGATAAGACCCGACAGTACTATGAAGGAACCATGACACAAGTTTGCGTTGTATGCAAATCAACAAAGAAAATTACTGATTTATGGGAGCCCCGATGGCAGTGGGAAATGGAAGGGCTATTATGTAAAAGCTGTTTTGATGAAAAAGAAAAAACATTTACTGAGAAAAAAGAATTTTGTAGTATTTGTGGAGCAAAATTAGGATTTTTCAGATATAATCCTAAAACTAAATGGAAACTAGAAGGACAACTTTGCAGAAAATGTTGGGATTCTAATAAAGCACGTAATGGATGAGATGTTGATTTTTTTTAAAAAAATTCATTGTGAAAAATGTGATAACACGTTTTCAAATCAAGAAGAACTTATGAATCATCATCAAATTGTGCACAACAAAGATGAATTATATGATTGTAAAAAATGTAAGCAATTTTTTCAAAGTATGGAAGAAATGCGAACACATTTACAAAAAGAACATAGTTATAAAAAAGACAGAATTTAGTGTTAAATTGCTTTTACCGTTTTAACAATTGGTGGTCGATTTTTTGTGAATACCCTAAATCCACATATACATTTAATCTCGGGAAGCCTTGATAATTCAGTATTAGGAACATTAGTTCCACATCTTAAGCAAGAATAAATTACATCAAATTTCTCAGAATCAGAAGTTTCCTCGAGTAAAGTTTCTTCATTTTGAGGTTCGGAGGATTCTTCAGACATGATTTATCACAATTTTCCTATAATTTAAGGCTAACAAAAATTAAGTTAATGACAGTTCAATGTAAACGTCGTCAGGGATTTTTAGCCTCATTAACTGACGAATTGCTTTATCATCAGCATTAATATCAATAATTCTTCTATGCATTCTCATTTCCCATTTTTCATAAGTTTCAGTACCATTTCCACATGGGGATTTGCGGGTAGCGATATGAAGTCTCTTCACAGGTAAAGGAGTAGGACCTTTTACTTTAACTCCAGTCTTTTGACCAATCCCCATTATTTCTGTGCAAACTCCATCTAATTTTGGCAAGCTAGAACTTGTAAGTTTAATTCTAGCAGATTGAGGCAAAACAAAAACACACTATGGTTTGAATTCTTCAGTAATCTCTTTTACAATTCCTGCTGCAATTGTTGCACCCATATCTCTTAGTGCAAATCTACCTAATTCAGGAAAATCAGAAAATGATTCAATTGGAGTGGGTCTAACTGGTTTAATTCGTACAATAGCTGAATCACCTACTTTAAGGAATTTCGGATCTTTTTCGTCAACTGCACCAGTTGCAGGATTAATTTTAGCTTCAAATGCAACAATTGTTGCAGCAACTTGTGCGGTATGACAATGCATTACTGGAGTATAACCAGGGGCAATAGCTGTTGGGTGATGTATCACAATTATTTGGGCTCTAAATTCATTTGCACATTTTGGTGGGTTGTCTGGAGTCCCCATGACATCACCTCTTTTGATATCTTTTTTCTCAATACCTCTTAAGTTAAAACCAATGTTGTCACCTGCAGAAGCAGATGGCATTTCAGTGTGGTGGGTTTCAATAGATTTGATTTCACCTACAGCCCCAGATGGCATGATAATAATTTTATCATTAGCTTTCATTGTACCAGTTTCTACACGACCTACAGGAACCGTACCTACTCCTGTGATTGTATAAACATCTTGAATTGGTACTCGTAATGGTTTACCAACTGGTTTTTCTGGATATGTAAAGTCATCAAATGCCTCAAGAAGTGTTTTACCTGTCCACCAAGGCATGTTTTCAGATTTTTTAACTAAATTATCCCCTTTCCAACCAGAAACTGGAATGAAAGGTACTTGATCAACTTTGTAACCAACAGATTTTACTAAAGCCTCACCTTTTGCTTTAGCTTTCTTGTATGCTTCTTCAGAATAATTACTATCATCCATTTTATTGATGGCAACAATTAGTTGGTTGACGCCAAGTGTTTTTAGCAAGAATGCGTGTTCTCTAGCTTGTCCTCCAGGAGCAACAGCAGTATCAGTTTCTCCTTCTTTAGCTGAAAGTACTAAAACCGCACAATCTGCTTCAGAAGCACCAGTAATCATGTTTTTGATAAAGTCCCGGTGTCCAGGAGCATCAATTAATGTGAAAAAATATTTTGGAGTTTCAAATTTTTGAAAAGCAAGATCTATTGTAATACCACGTTCTCGTTCGTCCTTAATGTTGTCCATTACCCAAGCATATTTGAAAGTGTCACCTTTTCCTGTTTTTTCAGATTCTTCTGCATGTTGTGCTATTGTTCTTTCGTCAACGACACCAAGATCCATTAAGAAATGGCCCATTGTAGTAGATTTCCCATTATCGATGTGACCAGTAATGATCAAATTCAAGTGATTTTTATCTGCCATATCGATTTCGAAGTGAGAGGGCTTTATTACCATTTCGATTTTTTTGAAAAATATCTAATTTTTTTTCAATATTTTTTGATGGTGTAATTTGAGGAATTAGACATAAATCAAAGTGAGCAGTGAAAGAATCCATGAAAATTACTGTATCTGTAATAAAAGCTGATGTTGGTGGAATTGGAGGACATACAAGACCTAGTGATAGATTATTAGAAGCTGTGAAAAAAACAGTAGAAAATTCAAAAAATCTGTTAATTGATTATTACATTGGATATTGTGGAGACGATGTTCATATCGTTATGTCGCACACTAAAGGAGTTGACAATAAACAAATTCATGAGCTTGCATGGAAATCTTTTGAAGCTGGTACAGAAATTGCAAGACAGGAAGGACTCTATGGTGCAGGCCAAGATCTTCTTAAAGATTCATTTTCCGGAAATGTCAAAGGAATGGGACCAGGGGTTGCAGAATTAGAGTTTGATGAACGTCCAAATGAGGCATTTACAGTGTTCGCTGCAGATAAAACAGAGCCAGGAGCTTTCAATTATCCATTTTATCGAATGTTTGTAGATGCGATTAGTAACACAGGTTTAATTGTAAATAAGTCACTTGCAAAAGGCGTAAAATTTAATGTAATGGATGTTGAAGAAGGAGAAATTGCAGAGCTAAAGTTATGGGAAGATAAACCGACATTAGAAGCTGCGTTGATGTATCCTGGTCGTTATGTAGTTTCATCGATCTACACAAAAGATGGCGAACCAATAGTTTCTGCTTCTACAGATAGATTACACAACATTGCTGGAACATATGTTGGCAAAGACGATCCAATATGCATCGTTAGAACTCAGAAAAATTTTCCAGCTACTGAAGAAGCTGGTAGTGCTTTTAACAACCCACATTATGTTGCAGGAAATACTAGAGGAAGTCATAATATGCCATTAATGCCAGTAAAAATAAATTCTGCAGCAACTATTAATTATTGCATTCCAATTGTTGAAGCTTTAGTTTTTAGCATGCATGATGGAAAGCTTGTTGGACCGTATGATGGATTTTCCACACCTGATTGGGATCATGTTAGAGAAATTGCAACTAAAAGAGCTCTAGCAATTCGAAGTCAGGGGTTCATTCATCCAGCTACACTTGTTCCATCAGAATTAGAATATGCGGAGGGATACAAAGACAGAATCAATGTTTTGAAAAGTAAAATGAAACCAATTCCAGATTCAAATCATCCCGGAGAGGTTAAGGGGAATTATGAAGATCCTGATTAAAAGACGGTTATGCTAATATTATAAAATTTTACTTACTAAATGAATTAAATCAATCATCATTTTTTTGTGGAAAAAGAATTAATACAAAAGATGACCAATAGAAGATGTCTAAAAATGAAGAAAATAGAGTCATTTTTTGAATTTAAGTATTTTATTCTAGCTGGAATTGGAGTTCTATCCTTTTCCAATTTCGTTTTTGTTCTCTTTGGTCAAACAATTCCCAACATCATTTGGGCATTTTTTAAGGATGTAGGAGAAATGGTAATTGTTGCAGCAGTCTTTACTTTTGCTTTTGCTTGGTTGTTAAGATCAAAGCATCAAAAGAAACCAAAAAATTATTCTGTCATTGCATTTGATGTTTTTGGAAATGAGACAAATATTCATGGAATACGAACAGATTTTAAAATTCATGATGTTGCGTGGAGTTTTATGAAACAGTATAAAAAATCCTATCCCCTCCATAATTTTGCTCTAGTATCAGATAATCCAAAATCGGATAAAAAGACAATATATCGATATATTTAGCAACTCACTTTTATTCAGGATCCTACAAAAATTTCAGAGTGAAGTTTTCTGTTTTAGCTGAAACTTTTGAAAAGATGGAGAAAACATCAAAACGATTAGAACTAACAGAGTATCTTGTAAATTTATTTAAAAATACTCCACCTAATTTAATTTCTAAAGTAGTATATTTAATTCAAGGAAAACTACGTCCAGATTTTGAAGGAATAGAGATCGGAGTTGCAGAAAAATTAGTGATGCGAGCTGTCCATCGTTCCACTGCAATCGATACAAAAAAAATCGAAGAGGCATATCGTAAGGATGGCGATTTGGGACACGCTGTCTCAAAATTGATTGAACAAAAAACACAGACCACTTTATTTGATCCAGTAAAAGGACAGGGTCAAACAGTCGAATGGGTTTATGATTCTTTATGTAAAATTGCAGAACTTGAAGGTGCCGGAAAAAATGTAGTTGATAAAAAAATGAACTATGTTGCCAGTCTATTAAATAATGTTGATCCGATTTCTGGAAAATTTATCATTAAAATTTTACTAAATACTATGCGATTAGGTGTTGCAGATAATACAATTCTTGATGCCTTAGCAATAGCATATACAGGTTCAAAAGACAATAGAGAAAAAATTGAAAATGCGTACAATGTTTCTAGTGATCTAGGAAAAGTATCAGAAATTGCGGCTAGAGAGGGGTTAAAAGGAATTGAGCGATTCAAGGTAATTGTTTTCAATCCTATTCGTCCTATGCTAGCAGATCGTGTCAAGAGTGAGAAAGAAGCATTTAAAAAAATGGGAAAAAAATTTGCAGCAGAATTCAAACTTGATGGAGAACGCGTACAAATACATTTAGACAATGGAAGAGTTGATTTGTTTTCAAGAAAATTAGAAAATATTAAAAGATATTATCCAGATATAGTTGAAAATATTCCTAAAGCATTACATGTACAAAATGGTATATTTGAAACAGAGGTGGTAGCTATTAATGAAGACACTGGGGAATTTTTACCATTTCAAGAGCTGATGCATAGAAGAAGAAAATACAATGTGGACAAAGCTGTACTTCAATATCCTATAACAGTAAATTTTTTTGATGTCCTATATTGCGATGGAAAATCATGTCTAGATTTAACCTATGAGCAAAGAAGAAAAATCTTAACAAAAATCATTTCTGAAGATAATTTTATCAAAATTATTCCGCAAATAGTTATTACAAGGGAAAATGAGATTGAAGATTTTCTTGAAAATTCAATTAATTCAGGATGCGAGGGTTTGATGTTAAAAGACCTCGAGGCACCATATAGAGCAGGGGCAAGAGGCAGTAATTGGCTAAAGCTAAAACGAGAGTATAGAAATGAATTAGGAGATAGTTTAGATTTAGTAGTTATTGGTGCATTCTTTGGAAGAGGAAGGAGAACTGGAAAATATGGCACGCTGCTTTTAGCAACTTACAATGATGAGCAAGATGTCTTTCCAAGTATTTGTAAAGTGGGCACGGGGTTTACTGATGAAAATTTGGATCAATTCTATCAATTATTATCTAATAAAGTAACTTTGAAAAAAAATCCAAGAATTAAAAGTGATATGGAGGCAGATGTCTGGTTTGATCCCGAACTTGTTATTGAAATTGTTGCGTCAGAAATAACACTCAGCCCCATTCATAAAGCAGCGCAAGATGTCATTAGAAAAGGAAGTGGATTAGCTTTAAGATTTCCAAAATTTACTGGCAAAATAAGAATGGAAAAATCTCCCGAAAATGCATCAACTGATCAGGAAGTAATTTCACTTTTCAAAGGTCAAACTAAAATTACTCAAAAAGCTGATTGAGACTAAAATTTATTGAAAAATTAGGATTTTTTCGCAAGGGTTTAAATTAACTTTCTATTGATATCAAATTTCGTACATGTATAGTGGGGAATTGGAGGTTCAGGCAAAAAGAAAAGCGATTGCAGTTTTGCAAGATGAAATTAATAGAATTTTAAATGCATCAAGAAGTTTAGCTACTCTGCCAGAACTTATGATGAAGAAAAATAAATCTGAGATAAAAAATACTCTTGCTCAGATTGTTAATATCGAAGATGAAGTAGAAGCCCTTCGAAGAAAAATTACTCGAGATGTTGCAGATGTGGGGGGACTAATTATGAATAGGGAGAATCTTTTGAATACAGCTTATACCATGGATGAGATTGCAGGGTATATCACTGGCATTTCATTCAAATTATCAAATATCAAACCAGCCACTCTAAAGAGTGCCAAATTAGATCAAGATTTGACAGAACTAATTGAACTGGTGGTAGATGAAGTATACAAGCTAAACGAAATAATTCGCAGTCTTAATACTAATGCCTCAAATTCAATTGATCTTGCGCAAGAGACTCAAAAAATTGAAAGAGATATTGACACAAAATATCGATTGATAACTATCAAAATCTTAACAGAAATTACAAACACGAAGGAGCTTTTACTAATGAAGGATGTTATTGAAGGGATTGAAGAGATGGCAGACAAATGTCAAGAAGTTTCCGATTCTTTTATTTTATTAGCCTTAAGTATTTAGTTGAAAAGTGAATTAATAGATAATAGAATTGTTGTTTGGAATATTAAAGATTCCAAAAAACTTTTCATTTTAGGATATTACGGAAAACCTATTGGAATGCCAAAACCAAAAATTGATGAAATTAATGTGCCATTAATTTTAGATCTTATTGAAGGATATTATTTACTTCAACAATCCAAAATTAGTATATACAAAA
Source organism: Nitrosopumilaceae archaeon (assembly GCA_042138025.1). Classification (GTDB taxonomy): domain Archaea; phylum Thermoproteota; class Nitrososphaeria; order Nitrososphaerales; family Nitrosopumilaceae; genus CSP1-1. The sequence goes on from JBHIUZ010000009.1 coordinate 15,921, forward strand.
TGAAAAAAAAAATTACAAATAATGAAATGTTAGAAATCTGTAAAAAGGAATATCATAACTTTGATAAAAAATTTCTCGTTTATAAGAACTTTAGAGAAAAGGGCTACATTGTAAATCCTGGAATTAAATTTGGATGTGATTTTGCAGTTTACCAAAAGGGTCCGGGTATAGATCATGCCCCATACTTAGTTCAAGTTTACAATACAACTGATCCAATTTCATCTACCGAGGTAGTTCTTGCAGGAAGATTAGCAACCACGGTTAGAAAACAATTCGTATTGGCGATACCACATGGAAAAAATGACGTACATTATTTAGCTCTTGATTGGTGGAGGGCCTAAAGTGATTTAATATGACCTGCTATTTTATCATAAATCTCAAATAATTCTTTTGTAATTCCAAATTCGGATTTATTTTTCCATTTACCATATATCCTAACTACATTATCGGTAGGATCAACAAAAATCGTTGCGTCTTTTACAGATTGTTTTTGAATCATTTCATTTAGAGATGCATCATCATTTAGAACCTTAGCTAACATTCCACCATTCCAATTTACTTTTTTTATTTTTTTAGAACCAAAATGACCTGTAGTTGAGAGAATTGTTTTTGCGGTGTAATCTAATTGATTGCTTCCAGAATCTTTTCGCACAATAAAATGTGCCTGAAAGCGGTCTTGTGCGCCCCATGGAAGTGGATTAGGATCTTGCATTAAACTAACCTTTTTGAATTATTTGTATGAGGTCAATGTTACAGTTTTTAACTTCTAAACATCCTTTATTTGTAACCATTCTTGGAGTTTGAGAAAAACACCTACTGTAATAATCTCCTTTTTCAATTTCGTCTTCACCAATCTCTTTTGGGACAGAATCAATACCAATTTTTGTTAAAAATTCACTAAAAAGTTGAGGATGAGTTTTCAGAACTATGGTGTCAGGTTCAGAATCATGCATAATTTACGTTCAATTATCCCTCAAATAAAGATTAATTCAACAAAAGATGATCCAATTAAATAATGCAAAAGTATGCATATTCTGTCAATGTTAAAATTTCAAGACAAAGTTGCGCTAATAACAGGGAGTGGAACTGGGATTGGGCAAGCTATTGCTAAAAAATTTGCTGAAAATGGGGCAAGTGTCATTATTTTAGGGAGAAGAAAAGAACCATTAGAAGAAACTGAAAAAATTCTTAAAGAAATAATTTCAAAGGTTCAAAGCAATGCGTTTGTGAAAATATTTTCTGGTGTTGATGTAAGCGATGAAAAAGGAATTAACGACATGTTTGATTCTATTGAAAAATCAAATACCCATGTAGATATTGTAGTTAATAATGCAGGAGTTTCAGGACCTGTAACATGTTTTGCAAATGATGATATGAATGAATTCAAAAGTACAATCGAAATTCACCTAACGGGAACATTTTGGACATCAAAACAAGCATTAAAAGTTATGAGAGAGGGAGGAAAAATTATTACAATTTCAACTTTCTTTGCAGAAGAAAGACCACTTGAACAGCGTCCATACAGGTTTAGAGATCCCTATACTGCTTCACAAGGTGCAAAAAATAGGCTAGCAGAAGCAATGTCATGGGAATTAGTAGATAAAGGAATAATCTCTATTGCAACAAATCCTGGACCAGTTCATTCTGATAGAATTTACAAAACAGTTTATCCGAAGGCTGCTTCTGAATTTTTACGAGTCAGTGGATTTGAAGATCTGTCACCAGTGGAAGTTGAATCTGTCAATAAAGAAATTGTACCGCTATTAGGAGAAGATGAATCAGTTATCAAGGTAGGAATTACAAAAGCTGCTGAAAATCTTGCTAAAACAAAAGGGGGGGATGTTAAAAAATTATCAGAAACATTAAGCAATCTTTTAACAAAAATTAAAACTGTTGCAGAAAAAATTCAGCTAAATACTTCAAAAATGATTGCAGATGAACAATTTTTATCTCAAGCTCAAGTTGCAGAAACTATTTTGACATTATCAGATGACAACATGGCAAAAATTCTCAATGGCAAAGTCATACCTGGAGACAGAGTGTTTTATCCTGTAAGAGCACACATTGCAGGCTCTACTCCTAATGTGCACCAACCTAATTTTAAAGGCAAGTCAGTTTTTTTTACAATTAATGCTACTGATAAAATAGATGCCGAAAGAGTGGAATTTTTAGCAAAACATGTAGAAGAAAATGAGGGTAAAGCTGTGTGTATTATTTCTCAAGATACACCGAAAGAATTACAAAATTCAATTAGTGAAAAATTTCATTCTCATGTAACTGATCTTAAGAATCCAGATGAGATTCAAAAATTTTTACAAGCAGCCTCTAAAAATATGGGCGAAATTATTGCAGTAGTTAACATTACAGGAAAAATTCCAGAATTTTCAAAGCTTTTAGACTTGTCAAGGAAACAATGGGATGATCTTGTTGATAAATTCATAAACATTCCTGCTACAGTTATTCAAAGATCATTTGAACATTTTGTTCCAGGAGGAGGGAAAGACCCAAGATTGTTTAAAGATAAACATGGGATCATAATGACGATTGGTCCAGATTTGCCTGTAGGCAAAAAGATTTCAGGATTAGATAGAGCAAAGGTAGAAGTTTTTCGAGGAGCTTTAAGGCCTTTTACAACAACAGTTAATCAAGAATTAAGCGATGTTTTAAAATCTAATGTAAGGTCATTTTTGGTTTTGCCAGGAACTGTTGATGGTAAGGAGCCAAGAAACGAAAAAATTTCTCAAGCCCTAAATTATTTTGTATCAGAAAATTCACCTAAATCTGCCGAAGTAATTTTTTGTGTAGATGAAGAAAGATAGAATGAAAATATTTTCAGACATTAAAGTAGGAGATGAATTTCATTCTACATGTAGTATTTCAAAAAAAGAATTAGATGATTACTTGAATTTTTCTCGAATCAAAAATGTTCTGCTAGAGGATACGACAAAGAAAAACTATCTAGTATCAGGAAGAGCTATACTTGCTAGAATGGAAGGAGAATTTACCAGGCTTAGTCAAATTTATGGAAATATACTAATTTACATTGGCTCAGATGGAGATGCTAATTGGAATAATCGAAGCACACGATTTGTCAAACCATTAACATCAGACGAAGTCTTGAAAATTAAATTCACGGTTTCTGGCAAAGAAGATGTAAATGCTGAGTATGGAAAGATTGCCATAGATTATGAAGGAACAAAACAAAATGGAGATCTAGTAGTATTATCCAAAAAGAATTGGTATAGAATTAAAAAGAAACCTCCAATGAATCAAGAAATAACTTTATAGCTGCTGCAATCATAACTATAGAAATTAAAATCTTCAAAGAGTTTTCTTTAATATCAAGTGATAGTTTGGCTCCAACTAATCCTCCTACAAATGCCCCAATGGATAGCAATAAGGCTTGGTAGAAATCAGGATGTCCCAAAAGTGTATGAGTGACTAGGGCAGATGCGGAAGCAATTAACAAAATGAATTGGGATGTTGGGGCAGCGATTTTCATCGATAACCCCATTACAATTACCATTAATGGGACGAAAATAATTCCTCCGCCTACTCCGAATAATCCTGAAATTATTCCTGCAAAAAAACTTGCACCAATTGCAAGTACCATTAATTGTTTTGAAAAATTATTATTTTTTTCCTCTATTTTTCTTTTGGAAAAAATGTAAACACTTGCAGAAATTAAAATAAACGCAAACAAGATTTTAAAGATGGAGGGAGTGATCTCAGATGAAACATAAGCACCGACTATTGTTCCAGGTATTGATAACAATCCAAGTTTCAAGGCAAGAGAAAATTCTATCCTACGTTGTTTAGCATATGAAATTGATGAAGCAACAGCATTACTAAATACTGCAAAAATACTATTGCTTGCTGCCAGGGTTGGAGAAAACCCAAAAAAAGTTAATACTGGAACAATGATAATGCCGCCGCCTAATCCAATAATAGAACCTAAAATACCAGCTGCAAATCCAAGTGGAATCAACCAAAGCTCTTCAATCATAGTAAGACTGAATAGAAAATAATACTTCTATATTGTGTTTTGTTGTTATTTACTTCATTGAAAGAATGATTATTTAGAAATTATCAGTTTCCACAAATATCCTTGAGTATTTGTTGTCAATTCCATTTGAAGCAGCATTTCAGACAAGGTTAGACTTGATTTACTTGTAGGTTTTGTATCACTTTTATGAAAATCTCTTTGTTTGTCTATCCATTCTGCAATTGTTTTAATTCCACTTGGTTGAATTTCATTCCAACAGTCACATACTAGGTCTTCAATTACCACTCCAAAAACTGTTTTAATATCATCTAAATTTTGCATGAAAGGATCAGACTGGGTTACGACCAGTAAGATTTTTGGCATTTGTCTATTTCCTACCATATGGATATTTCCCAAGTATTTTCCTTCAGAGTTACGTAATTCAGTCGAAGTGCAATATTCTACTTGTTTTTGTAGATCGTCATTATCAAAAAAAGTACAAAATTCCTCTATTTGATTTTTAGATATTAATTTGATTGGAGAAGACATTGAAATTTTGTTAGAATCTAGATCTTGTTTTAGTTTTAAATTTGAATCATTGTAAGAAAATTCAAGTTCTGGTAAGGGAGCACTGTTGAATTTTTCATTATAATTAGAGATTGAAAAACCTACTCCAGAAATAATCCCTATTATTGTCATAGATATACCAATTAATAAAAAAGACTTTCTACGCATTTCAAGATTTTTTATTTTAACTTAGATAAGCTTTTGCAAGAAGGCATACTAGATAGAAATTATTTCTAATAAAGAATCAGTAGTTATTTTATTTTTATCAACAAAACCAGCAGTAACTTCTAAAACATATTTGGCATCTTTATTTCCACCTTTATACGATGGGCAGGTAACTGTTTCTACAGCTGTCTTACAAGGGGGAACATTTTTTTCAATGTGGACTACCTTTCCATCATCATTTATCCAAATAATATCTAAGAAAAATTGCATATTTAACATCCAAATTGAACGCTTGCCTGCATCCTCAAAAACAAGTAGCATGCCTTGATCAAATGGAAGTTGTTCTTGGAACATCAATCCACGGGCTCTACGAGGGTCAGTATCAGCTATTTGAACTTCTAATACAATGTCATCTAATTTTACCATTCCTCGTGGAAATTCCACTTGTTCAAGCTTCACATCACTTGGAAGGGAAATAATTCCTGCAATACCAACAATTATTGCTGCAATGGTTATTGGGATTAAAACTTGTAATCTGGATGCCATACAACGGATGAAATAGAAGTGAATAAAAACTAGATGGGTTACAACAAGGAATTTTTAAAATCATGAATTGTAGAGCAGGTGTCTTTTGTTTGAGACCCGATATCATTAAGGGTTGAACCATTATACACCCTATCAAGATACTTTCCAGCCAAAATCATAGGTCCGCCAATTGCACATGTAACACCGGTAGGTTCTGGTACCCAGCACATGATAAAGCCGATTTTTTGTAATTTTCTTCCAGGGGCGGGAGCTCTATTTAATGCACCAAGAGATTGTGCGGTCTTTTTATCTCCAACTTTTGATAAATCTGAGTATAAAGAGGTCCTTCTTTTAAGAGAGCCAGACATTGCTCGTATTTTTTTTAATTTATGATTAAGTAAATCATCCAAGCCTTATTCATATTATAAAATAATTAGTTAAAAATCCAAGATCAAGTTTGATTACTTCAAGGTCAAAATTAGTAACATCTAGTGAGTACGAATAAAATTAACTAAGTTAAAGACACTTAATTATATCTAGGAATGTCTATTAAAAACAACTTGAAAGAAAAAAATTCAAGAAGATTAGAATCTATCAAGGCAGCTCATGAATCTACAAGAATAGGTTCAAGTAGTAGAATGGAGGACTATCTCGAAGTGATTTTAGAATTAGTTGAGTTAAAAGGATATGCAACAACATTAGATATTTCAAGATACATGAATGTTAGTGCGCCAAGTGTTACAAAAATGCTACAAAGGCTAGATGAAAATGGGTATCTTGAATATGAAAAATATCATGGAATAAACTTAACGCCAAAGGGTAATCAATTAGCTGATGCAATCAGACAAAAACATGGAATTTTATTAGAATTTTTTGAAATTTTAGGCATAGGTCATGAAACTGCCAATCAGGATGCAGAGGGAATAGAACATCATCTAAATCCTAAAACAATTAAGCAATTAAGAAAATTCATTACATTTTTAAAATCCAATCCAAAAATTGTTCAAAATTTTAAAAATATTTGAAATAAAAATTTAATCTTTGATAAATATTTGAATTGATTCTCTTGATGATGCATCTCGCATCAATCTTTTCCCAGCGTTTGAATGTTTAGGGATTTTTATTTGACCTTTTCTTGTTATTCTAGATGAGACAAGATATTCATTATTTAAATAAACGTCTCCCGAACCCCCAGCATTTTCTTTACCCACATTAAACAATAACGCAGTTTTTGATTCTGAAAAATTAAATGGTAATTCAAAAGATTCAGAGGGACTGGGGGATGTAGAATCTACATTTTCTTTTGGGACAACATTAATGTGAAGATTAAGCATTTTTTCTAATTCATTAATGGTTGAACCACCACGTCCGATGACAGACGGAATAAATTGTTTAGATACCATTACCTTCACACTATTTCCTGATAATATTTCAACTTCAGCCCGAGGATCAAATCTTCTAAAAGTATCTCTGATTTTCTCTTCAGCTAATTTTTCTATTCCAATTTTTGCAGATTTTTTTGAAACTGGGATAATGACGTTTTCTTCACCGAATGTATAAATTTCATATTCTAAAATGTTGTTTTCAAAATCTCGGATTTCAATTACAGGTCTTGCTAAATCCTGCTCAACCATACCGGAAGGAACCTTAACAGTTAGTTCTAAATCATATACTTTTGATATTTTTCCATTACTTACAAACACTACAGTATCAATTACACTTGGGATTATTCCAAGTTCTATTTTTCCAATAAATCGCTGAATAGAATCTATTGCGGAATTTGCATGTATTACTCCAACCATTCCCACGCCTGCCAAACGCAGTTCGGAAAATGTTTGAAAGTCTTCTCGACGTCTAACTTCATCAAAAATCGTATAGTCAGGCCTTACTAGCAACAAAATATCTGCCGAGTTTTCAAAGCTTCCATCTAATCTCGTGTACTGAGTGATTGAAGAATCAACTTGTAAATCTCGAGGAGATTCAAATGTTTTTACAATTTTTCCTGCCTTTTGGTAAAAATCTGCAAGGCTTGAAGCAAGCGTACTCTTTCCAGAACCAGGAGATCCAGAGATAATAATTCCCTCGGCTCTTTCAGCAAAACGGGCTTTAAGTTTTTCAGATAGTTTGTACTCCTCAAGGGATAACCTGACAATTGGATGTACTATAGTAATTTCATATCCTTCAGAAAATGGTTGATAAGTTATTGCAATTCTATAATCTTCATGTTGAATTACAATGGCTCCAGTTTTTGATATTTCGATATTACTTTTATTATTAGTTTTTGCAATGTCAAGAATTTGCTCTGTGATCTTTTCAAGATAATCTCGTGTTAAGGGTTTAGATTCAATCTCTTGTAACACAAAAGAACCTGGTTTACCTTTTTTTGCCATTGGTTTTAATGATTCCTTAAGATGAACGCTCATTGTTTGAGTATCAAAAAATCTCAAGAATTCTAATTCACCCTTTTTGATTTCTGGTTTAAGATAACAAACATTCAATCCTTCAGCTTCTGCAACTAAAGCTTGTACATGATCAGATGTGTATAAAGACGAGTTAGCTTGTTTTGCAATGTCTTTTATGATAGCATCAATTCTACCATGTCCAGATAATCTTACATCATCAAAACTTGGACGAACTCCTTCAAATTTAATTACAATATTATGTTGTTTAGAGATTTTTTGAAGTTTTTTTAATTCGTTTAAACCTGTAAATCCCTGTTCTTTTTTCTGTGAAGCCTCTGATTGCAGTTCATCTAGAACAGCTATTGGGATTATGATTTCAGTATCAGAAATATTTCCTGATTCAACTAGGTTAATTATTTGACCATTAATTATAACACTAGTATCTAATACAATTTTTGGCAATATTTGAAACTACAATATGCTACTTTTATTCATAACTAAAATTCTAATGCTAAACAGAAAGTGCGTCAGATATAACTTTGAGAACTTTATCAAAATCAAAGGGTTTAGAAATTGAGGCAATAGCACCTGCATCAAGACACTGCGAGATAATTACTTGGTTATCACTTGCAGTAATTAGTATAATTCGCGCATCTGGGTTAAATTCTATAATTTCTTTAACTACAGTCAAACCATCCTTTTTTGGCATTGCAAGATCTAACAATAATAGATCTGGTTGTAGTTCATTAAATTTTTTAACAGCCTCATTACCATCAATTGCCTCTCCAACTAATTCATGTTTTCCAATTTGAAGAATGTCATGTAAAACTTGCCGAATTGCATCTGAATCATCAGCTACAAGTACTTTGGCCATAAAGATGTGAAATTATTATCACTTAAGAGAGAGATTAGTCCAAATATTTCGAATATTTGGTTTCCATATTTTGTTTAATTTCATCTAGTTTTTTTTCATTACCATTCATAGAATCACTCATAAAAGCAGATACTTCTATTAACACTGAAAAAATTCCATCAATATTTTTCCCTTCAATAACATGATTTAGTAATGAATCAGTTATTTCTGCAAGTACGCCTATTGCAGGTTTTCCCATCATGGGGGATAACCCCTTAATTTTATGGATGTGGCCTTCAATGACTAAAGAATTTTTAGAAATATCTGAATCATTTTTACAGTTTTTTAGAATTTTTTTAATCGAGGCGATCTCATCGTTAATTTCTTGAGTTGCAACTTTCAGGAATTCATCCGACATGATAACTCATCTATTTGGTTTTAGGCGGTATTTTTATACTCTCTGAAAAATTACATTTTGAGTATTGAAGATAATTCAAAAGACCTACTTTTTAGTTGGAATATTAATTGCTGCTGCGGCAGTTAATCTGGTTTTACTTTATCAATCCGAACAAGAAAGCACTGATGAATCGTATACAATTATTCGAGCAGCAGATCTTAAAGTAAAGGTTGAAACTCTTGATAGCCTAGCTAATTCCATTGCAAATGGATTTGAGGCGGATAGAAAAATTCTAAAAAAAGAAACAAATGAATTTGAATCAGTCTTAAATATTTTAAAAGTTGGCGGGACTATTAGAGGGCAGCCTATAGTTGTTATTCCCCCAACCTTATTTGAAAAATATCTTGATGTTGAAAATTCATGGAATGATGTTAAACAGAGTCTTGATCAAATTCAGATAAGAGCAGTATCAAATGATGAAGCAAAGGAGGCAGTTAATTACATTTTAGGAAAAAATGGCGAAATGGCACTTGCGACTGATTCGGTAATTAAGGAGTTAGAACCATTAGGAAGAGAGTTCAATAGACATAAAGAAATTGCGTCTGAGCTTCATGAATTATCAAAAATAATTGGTCAGGATGTTTTGCTTATTTCAATTGGAGAAGATGAGGGAATTCGTGAAAAAATCCATGATGAAAGGATCATGTTTGAAGCAGGAATTAGGAAAATTTTACAGATAAATACTGATGATTTGGATTTACAAAGCATAGGTCAGAGTTCTGAAAAATTAGAACCGATTCCAAGAGAAAATTCCAATGCGTTAAGGCAGCTAGATCCATTATGGGAAGCAGTTCAACTACGAATAAAAATACTTGAAGAAAATTCATTACATACTGAAGAGTTTGAAGCTGCGTTTGATTCATTTAAAACGCAAAAAATTATTCTTACATCATCTCTTGATACTTTAATTGATGCATGGAATGAAGAATTATTATCAAGTAGTTCACAGCAGGGAATTATCATTCAGACATTATTAGTTGTAGATATAGCAATATTTTTCTTAGTTATTGTAGTAGTTAGGCAATCACTTAATCCACTGGAAATAATTTCAAAGGCAATGGCAAGAGTACAAAAAGGAATCTATGGTGAAAAAATAAATTACAAAGTAGATGATGAAATTGGACAGCTGGTAAATACTTTTAATATAATGTCGGACACAATTAAACAAAAAACTATTGAAGCAAAAGAAACAGATATTGCAAAAGATGAATTTCTATCTATGATCACACATGAATTAAAAACTCCTCTAGTTCCAATTCAAGGCTATGTAGATATTCTTTTAGGCGGACATTTAGGACCGATAAATGAAAAACAAAAAGAAAGATTAAAGATTATTAAAACAAGTGCAGAGTCATTATTACGAATAATCTCAGATCTCTTAGATGCACAAAAACTCGAATTGGACAAACTTGTTGTTAAAAAAGAGAATCATAGTATTAAAGATACAATTCAAAAAGCAGTTGATGCATTACAAACACGTGCCGCAGAAAATAAAATTACTATAAAAAATCATTTGGATAAAGATTTGATCATACCACACGATCCAGAAAGAATAAGACAAGTGTTGACTAATTTATTAAAAAATGGTTTAGATGTTGTAAAACCAAATACTGGAGTAATTGAGATCAATGTAAATGATTTAGAAAATGAAGTAAAAATTAGTGTTAAAGATAATGGGCCAGGAATACCTATTGAGAAACAAAAAAATCTGTTCAAAAAATTCTATCAAGTAGATACTTCACTTACCAGAGAGGTAGGAGGTAGTGGGTTAGGACTAGCCATTTGTAAAGGCCTTGTTGAAGAACATGGAGGCAGAATTTATGCAGAAAGTAAACTTGGAGAAGGATCTACTTTTTCCTTTACTCTTCCAAAAAATGGGAACCTGTAGATTGTAAATCATTATGATCTAACAACTGAAAATAATAAAACATACCCCTAGACATGATGCTTTTGCAAAGAGAGGGCATGACTATGGAATCATTAGAGATAATAGAAACAGGAAATAGCGATTTCTACTCTAATTCAAGAGCGTATCTAGACGCTTTACAAAGGCAGGGTTTAACTGATGATGGATTTGAAGATGAGTTTTACTTCACAATGCCTGCAATTTCAGGTTCTGCATAAGATTTAGCTATACCTGTTTACAAATTGCATTTGTGGAAAATAATCTAATAGATCTTGCAGAAAAAGCTGTTAAACAAGCAATGGGTTTAGGATGTAGTTATTGCGATATTAGAGCTGAAAATACTAAAAACCAAGGAATTAGAATTGAAAATAATGAATTAGAATATTCTTCTACAAAAAATGATTTAGGGTTAGGAATAAGGATTTTAATGGAGGGAGCTTGGGGATTTTTTTCAATTTCAAATCCATTGTCTTTTGGAATTATACAAGATGGGTTAAATGATGTTATAAAATCTGTCCTTGGTTTTTCTTCAAAGAAGAAACATAAATCAACTTTAGGGAATGTTAAAATTGTAAACAAAAAAATAGATTATCCGGTAAAGAATATTCCAACTCTAGATAAACTAATAAAAATTGGATATGACTGTGATAAAAATATTTTAGAAAATAAGCGAATAATTAAATCTCAGGTTAGCATTGGATACAGCACTGTATCTAAATTTTTTATCAATAGTGAAGGTTCAAAAATTTCTCAGAGTTTTACAGATACAGTAGCAAATTTAGCAGCAACTGCATATGAAAATGGATTAACCCAGACCGTAACCATTACAGAGGGCGGAAGGGGAGGAATTGAAACACTTTCTTCTAAAAATGAAATTACAGAAATATCACATTTTATTTCAAAAAAAGCTTCACAGTTAATTGATGCAAAACCTGCAAAGAATGAAAAAGCAACTGTAGTTATGAATCCAGATTTTGTTGCATTGTTAACTCATGAAATTCTAGGTCATCCTTCTGAGGCAGATAGAGTTTTAGGAAAAGAGATGGCGTGGGCGGGAGGAGCCTGGTGGGCTGGAAAATTAAATGAAAAAATTGGTTCAGAAAATCTTAATGTGTTTGATGATCCCACTATAGACGGTACTCTCGGATGTTACCAATATGATGATGAAGGAAACAAAGCAAAAAGAACCAATCTAGTTGAGAATGGAGTTTTATCAAACCACTTGCAAAGTAGAGAAACAGCAGAAATTTTTCAAACAAATCCTAGTGCAAATATGAGGGCCTCATCATATCGATATATGCCTCTTATTCGAATGGCCTGCACATGTATTGAAAAGGGGGATTGGAAACCTGAAGAAATGATTTCAGAAGTCAAAAATGGATATTTAATTTCAAATATGAAAATTCCTTCAATTGATATGAAAAGATACAACTGGAGCATATCATGCCAATTTGCTAATAAAATTGAAAATGGCGAAATAAAAGATTTGTTAAGAGATGTAATTGTTTTAGGCACGGCCCCAGATTTTTTTAAATCAATTGATGCATGTGGGACTGACTTTACAGTTAGACCGATTACTAATTGTGGTAAAGGAGATCCCATGCAATCAATGATTATGGGAAATGGAGGGCCTTCAATTAGAGCAAATGCAATTGTAAGGAGTGTGTAAATGTCAATTAGATCATTAGAAGAAGTAAAAAATCAAGTAATTACATGTACAAAGTGTGATCTTTGTAAAACTAGAAAAAATTCCGTTCCAGGTAAAGGGAATTACAATACAAAAATTATTTTTGTCGGAGAAGCCCCTGGTAGAAATGAGGATAATGCAGGAGAGCCGTTTGTGGGGGCAGCAGGGAAGAAACTATCTGATGCTTTAGATTATGCCGGAATCTCAAGAGATAATGTATACATTACAAATATTGTAAAATGCAGACCTCCTAATAACAGAGTTCCAACAGAAGCCGAAAAGAATTCATGTAAAAACTATCTTGAGTCAGAGATTTCATTGATCAATCCCAAAGTTATTTGCATTATGGGAAATACAGCATATCAATCAATTCTAGGCGGTTCAAATATTACTAAAGAACGTGGAAAATTTATAAAAAAAAATGGAAAAACATATTTTCTGACAGTACATCCTGCAGCGTTAATTTATAATCAAAATCTAATTGAAACACTAAAAAATGATATGAAAAAGTTAGTTAGTGAATTAAAAAAGATGTAAAATGAAAATAATCCCTAGAACATTTTATTCACGAAATACTGTGAAGGTTGCAAAAGAGCTTCTAGGAAAAACACTTGTTAGAAAAACAGGAGGAAAAATAATGTCCGGAATAATATCTGAAACTGAAGCATATCGCCATACTGATGATCCAGCAAGTCATGCATTTAGAGGAATTACAGATAGAAACAAAGTAATGTTTGAAGAAGTCGGGATTGCATATGTGTATTTTACATATGGAATGCATTATTGTGTTAATGTAGTTGCGAAAAGTGATAGATTTGATGCAGGAGCAGTTTTAATTCGTTCAATTAAGCCTAAACTAGGAATTAATGAGATGAAAAAAAATAGGAAGGTTGAATCGTTATCTAATTTGACTAATGGTCCTGCAAAGCTTACTCAAGCTATGAATATTACAAAAAAACAGTATGGGGAAAATTTAACAAAACAATCCAGTTTGTATATTACTGAAGGATTTGTCCCTAAAAAAATAAAGGCAGGCCCTAGAATTGGAATAAAAAATGGAATTGATAAAAAATGGAATTTTAAAATCAAAATTTAGTCTTTTTCATTTTCATTCAAAGTCCAAGGAGCAATTTTTCCAAGTATTTTTTCCCAATCTAGTCTAAGTAATAAAATAATTATGACTGTAAGTATTACAGCAAATACAATCATTCCAATGTAAATAGTACTGGTATCTTCAATGTTTTCAAGTAAAGGATCCAGCAGAGATAATCCTACAAAATGAGCGATTAATACTATAATATAGCTTAGAACAAGTTTTCCCGTTAAAGTTGCTAGAAAGAAACGTTTTGGATTATATTTTGCTAAACCTAATGGGATGTATACAAGATCATCTGGTATTGGAGTAGCTGCTGCAATAAACGCTACAGCACCGCCATATTTTTTTACGAGTCTTTCAAATGGTTTCATTCGTTTTCTAGTTTTTTCAGATATAATTCGGCCTCCTCCGTAACTAAGATAGAATATTATCTGTTTAGCTATTGTTGCAGTAATTGCAGCTGATATAGCCAAGATATGTAGATTGAATTGATCACCTACTGCCATAGTAGCAAGTACAACAAAAGATGGAATTGGAACAAACGGAATTAGTGAACCAAAAAAGCTGACTAAACTTAATGCAATATAACCAACTTCAGACGCAAAAGGAAAAAGAGCTTCTGAAAAAGCAGCATAATCCACACTCAATCATTTAAAATGGACTATTTAATTCTAAAAATAAAATAATCCTTAAAATATCATATTTTCAAAGTATTCTTAAATTGGTAAAAAAAGAACATCAGATGATATGTCAAAAAATTTCGAGGGTTAGTCCATATATTAGATTTGTAGGGGTAATAGGGGACAAGGGAGAGCTTTTAGCATATTATAGAAGGCCAAATTTGAAACCGATGTTAAATGAAAGAAATACACAATATCAATTCTCAAACATTGCAATAAACACAGGTCTTGATGCTGCTTTTGATAAGGAATTAGGGGAAGTGCAGTTTGTGTGGGAAGAAAGAAAAAAGGTTCAAACCATATCCTTTACTGTAAAAAAAAATAGGGTATGGATATCTATTGACAGAAAAGTTGTTCGTTCTGAGATGCTTAGAATTATTGACTCCTGTTTACCGATTGTAAAGTATTATTCTTAATACAAATATAATATCTTTTTTTATATTTTATTAATAATATGTTGTTTTAAGCAACTAATATTTGGTTGGCAGATATTTTTTCGAGATTTTCATATGCCCACTTGATTAATTCGTTTCTTTTGTGCTCCCATCGAATGTGATTAGCTGCAGATGATTTATCAGAAAAAGATTTAGGATATATACATAATACACAGGATTGAAAATTATCCACTAAATATTGTATCATATGTTCTCTATGACCTGCCAAATGTATAGCCCATTGCTTATTTTCTGCAATGAATACTCGAGGTTTAGAACAAAATGGACACAAACTAGATTTTAAGCTCATGTTGTTTACACGGTAACTAAAATCTCTTTTTTATTACTAACTTTGTTTATACTATAAAGGATGTTGTATCCTTCAGGCAATGGATTTGCACATTTACCACATTTTGGTAGAATAATTTGAGCATCACAATCTACCTCACCAATCCAAACTCCACATTGTGAACAAGAAATTTGTTTTGTATCATAAATATTCAATTTTTCCACGACCTCGAATCAATCCATCGCTTTTTACAATCAAGACAATCAACAGTGAAATCATCAGATGTTTTATCAAAAGTGATAAAGACATCTACAGAAGCACAAAATGGACAAAAAAATCTAAAGTTTGGATAAGGTGCTTTTCTAATTAATTTGTTAAAAAATGATTCGTGGTATGAAATGTTTTTTCTTTTAACTTTTGGAGTTTTTTTAGAAATATAATTTTCAGTTTTATCTAGTAATTTTGAATTATTTTGGAAATTTTCAGATTCTTTCTTATGAATCAGTACACTTGACATATTCTCTCTTTGAGTAATGATTATATCAGAATATTCAGTAGTTTGTGGCATGCCTATTTGATTTAAGGTAATACCACAGTTAAACATGGATAATAAAATAACAGTTTGGGAATATTTATTAAATGAATAAAACGCTTGGTTGCAAATTATTCATGGGGTTAAGCTTGCAGTTTATTACTAAAATAAATGCCACATAACAAATTGAAATTGTAATGCTATATGCATGTCATTTTTCCAACCTTTGGCATGCCACATATTCAACATAATGATCTTATAATTGTCTTTGGAAGTTCCTTCTATGCAGCAAGATATGAATAAACAATCAGTAGAATCTTCGTATAGCAGAATTGAATCTAGGCTTCTTAATTCATTAGATGATATTGTATCTTTTCCTGGTACTCAACAATATTTTGCAGTGGGTTTCGTTGATATAGTAAATTCTTCAAATATAACAGCCGATTTATCATTTGACAAAGCTAGTTTGTACTATAGCACCTTTCTAAATTCAATGTCAGTTATTGTAAAAACTAGTGGTGGGATTGTTGTAAAAAACATTGGAGATGGGTTAATGTTTTCTTTTCAAGAAATTCAAAATTCTTCAAATAATCATATTTTTAGAGATGTACTTGAATGTGGATTAAATATGATTAGAGCGCGGGATATGATAAATGAAAAATTAGTGTATTTTGAGCTACCTGAATTAAATTATAGAGTCAGTGCTGATTATGGATACATCTTAGTTGCAGATTCTAAAACTTCATTCAACAAAGATCTCTTTGGCTCTCCAGTAAACACCTGTTATAAGATTAACAGTCTTGCGTATCCTAATACAATGGTAATTGGCCAAAATCTGTACAAACATGGACAATCAATTAATGGATATGAACTTAAGAAAATTAACACTTGCATCATATTGGCAAAAGAAAGATATCAGGTTTATGAAGTCAATAGGAGTAATAATTAGACCCCATAGATGTATAAAATATTCTAAAAGTCAATACATGTTAGGTATGGTTTGTAAAGTATAAGACTATAGTTTGTTATCATAAAGCCAACACATTACATAACCAGTATCAGTTTTAAATCTAGTAGGATCTTGTTTACATTTATCCATTGCCTCAGGACATCTATCAATAAACCTGCATCCTTGTTTTGGAGATAAGAGATCTGGAGGATTTCCTTTGATGTATTTTGGTTTTTTTCCACGTAGTGTAGGAATTGATTCTAAAAGTCCTTTAGTATACGGATGCTTTGGATTTTTGAATATTTCATTGGAATTTCCATATTCAATCATTTGCCCCCCATACATTATTCCAATTTTATCAGCGATTTCAGATAGTATTGCCAAATCATGAGTAATTAACATAATTGACATTCCATCTTTTTTTAATTTCTTTAGCAGATTAACTATTTGAGCTTGAATTAAAACATCTAATGCAGTTGTTGGTTCATCAGCGATTACAAGTTTGGGCTTTAGCAATAATGCCATTGCAATTATTATTCTCTGTTTCATACCTCCACTTAGTTCATGAGGGAATTTATTCAGAACATTTTCGTCTAAATTAACAGAATGAATTGATTCAAGAATTAATTTTTCTGAATCGCCATCATATCCATGTTCTTTTAAAACTTCAATAAACTGTTGCTTAATTGTATAAACAGGGTCAAGTGAATTCATTGCACCTTGAAAAATCATTGAAATTTTTTTCCATCGATAAATGCTATCAAATTTTGATTCAGTTAAATCTAAGATGGATTCACCGTCAAAAGTAATTTTTCCTGAGGTAATTTTTCCTCCTTGTATCATTCGAATTAATGATAATCCCAAAGTACTTTTTCCGCATGCACTCTCACCGGCGATTCCAATAGATTCGCCTTTTTCTAATGAAAAATTAATATCGGTTATCGCATGTACATGGCCTTTTGAGGTTTGATATTTTGTTGATAAATTTTCAACATTAAGAAATGTCATGAGTTTTTAATAACATACTAGTAAATTTGACTTTTGCAAGAAGGGATATATGCAACTTTACGCAAGTGAGACAAAGTTGGTTCTAATGCAGTTTAATCGTACACACAACATTGAAGATTTGAGTTCTAAAATGGCAGGTAAAAAAGTAATTCTTGGTGGATGGGTAGAGGATCTTCGAAAACTAGGTAAAATGACATTTCTTACTGTCAGAGATGTTACTGGATTAACTCAAATCGTTGTCAAAGAGGATACGAGTAAATATGTGGAAGGAATTACTCGCCAAAGCGTTATCAGGGTTGAAGGAACAATTCAAGAAACCAAAGCTCGAGATTTTGAGTGTGAAGTTAGGGCAGAAAAAATCGATGTTCTTGCAAAAGCTGTTCATCCACTTCCAATAGATCCAATTGGAAGATTAGAAAGTAATATCGATAATCGATTAAACGCAAGAGCGTTAGATATGCGAAATCAAAAAACAGCATCAATTTTTAAGATAAGACATCATGTGTTGGCATCCCTTAGAAAAACGTTAACAGAAAAAAAATTCATAGAAATTACTACTCCAAAACTTATTGGAAGTGCTAGTGAAGGGGGAGCAAATTTATTTTCACTACCATATTTCAATAGACAGGCATATCTTGCTCAAAGTCCACAATTATACAAAGAGCAAATGACTTTAGGTCTAGAAAGAGTTTATGAAATTGCGTCATTTTATCGTGCAGAAAAATCTCATACTGGAAGACATCTAAGTGAGTTTACGAGCATAGACATTGAAGCTGCTTTTATGGATTACACAGATGTAATGAATATTTTAGAGTCTTTGGTAGTTGATGTTTACAAGTATATTGCTGAAAAATGTAAAAAAGAACAAGAAACACTTGGAATAGAAATTAAAGTTCCATCTAATACATTTGAGAGAATAACATATTCACAAGTTTTAGAGGAGCTTAAAGAAGAAGGAGAGAATTTGAAATTTGGAGATGATTTGCTTGACTCTCATCTAAGAATTGTTGGAAAAAAACACCCGGGCTTTTTCTTTTTAATTGATTGGCCTATGAAATTAAAACCATTTTACATTCGGGAAAAAGATGATGACCCAAACATTTCAAGATCATTTGATTTACAATATGGATTTTTAGAGCTTTCATCAGGCGGAACAAGGCTTCATGATCCAGATAAAATTAAAGAACGCCTCAAAGAGCAAGGTCTTGATCCTTCTCAATTTACAAATCATTTGCAAGCATTTGATTGGGGAATGCCACCACATGCAGGATGGGGCATGGGTTTGGAACGACTGTTAACTACTCTCATGGGAATCGATAATGTGAGGGAGGTAATTTTGTATCCAAGAGATCCTGATAGATTAACTCCTTAACTTAATCTTAAGATAATTTCATTTGTAAATTCCATAGTTGTTTTGTCTCCGCCAATATCTTTTGTTTTAATTCCATTTTTTACAATATCAAATACTGTAGATTCTAATTTTCGAGCAACATCAATACATTTTTTATCATTATTTTTCATTCCAAGCCAATCTAGCATCATCTTAATTGATAGAATAAACGATGAAGGGTTTGCTATTTGCTTGCCTGCAATATCAAATGCTGCACCATGAACAGGCTCAAAAAGTGCAAATTCATCTCCAATATTTGCTGCAGGGGCCATTCCTAACCCACCAACCACTTGAGCTGCCTCATCAGATAAGATATCGCCAAATAAATTAGTAGTTACTATAACATCAAATGTTTGAGGTTGCCTAATTAAGTTCATTGCACAAGCATCAACATACATTTGTTCAAATGTTATACCAGAGTGATTAGAAACTTCTTCCTGACAAGAAGTTGCAAATAAGCCATCAGTTTTTTTCATAACATTAGATTTATGAACACAAGTAACTTTTTTTTCTTTATTTCTTTGTTCTGCAACTAAACATGCGTATTTTGCTATTCGTTTAGAGGCCTGCTTTGAAATTTTTCTTAATGCAATTGAAGTATTTTCATCAATATCAAATTCATCTCCAGTGTAAAGATCTTCGGTATTTTCTCTAACAATAACAAGATCAATATCATCTCTTAGGGCTGGCATGTTGGCATATGATTTTGCAGGTCGAATGTTCGCATAAAGATCAAGCATCCTACGTAAGCGAACTATAACATCAGCTGCACTTTCTCCAACAGGAGCTTTAAGGCAAGCGTTTGATTGTTTTATAGAAGCTATTGTTTCATCTGGTAAGGCTTTGCCCGTTTGTTTTAAAGCAGCATCTCCAGCTTGTACTTTTTTGATTGAAAATGGCAAGTTTAGATTATCATGGATGGTCTCTAAGATAGCTATAGCGGATTCAGATAGTTCTGGGCCAATTCCATCTCCGGTGATTAATGATATATTATACATTTAGTTTTCTTTTCCTTAACATGAGTAATTAATCTTAATAGATTAATTGTCTACCTTCTTTTCTTTTAGCATTTTTTTGAGCATAATTCTGTTAATCCCATCAATCATTGCCTGAACGCTTGTAGTTACAATATCTTCACCAATTGATTTTGCAGATGCCGTGTTACCATAAGGATCTTCAACTTTGATTGTTACCTCACATAATGCATTAGAACCACCTGCAATAGATGCTAACCCATATTCTTTCACTCTTACCTCCGCAATCTCACCGGTAAGTTTTTGAATTGCGTTAAGTGATGCATCAACGGGCCCCACACCATAGTCTGTTGCATGAATTTCTTTTCCGTCTATGCTTAATTTTACAAACGCATAAGGCATTGTTCCTATACCAGTTGAGACTGAAAATCCAGTTAATTGTACAATTCGTTTGATTCCTCGTTCACCAAGAATTTCACTGGCGATTGATAATAACTCAACGTCAGTAACCTGTTTTCCTTGGTCTCCGATTGCTTTTACTTTTTCTAGAATCTGGTTAGTTTGTTTTTCATTAGGTATTATTCCATACTCTTTGAGCATTGCATTAACTCCATGAACTCCAGCATGTTTTCCAACCTGAAACCATCTATGTCTACCAACAAGCTCTGGGCTAATTGGCTCATATGTCAAAGGGTTACTCAAAACTCCATGAGTGTGAATCCCTGATTCATGCCCAAAGGCATTTTCGCCAACAATAGCTTTGTTAGGTTGCACAGGTATTCCCACAAGATTTGAGATATATCTCGAGGTTTCATAAATTAATTTTGTATTAATTCCAGTCTCCCATTTATTTTCAAATTGCAAGCATTGTAAAGCCATAACAAATTCTTCTAATGACGCATTACCTGCACGTTCACCAATTCCATTAATTGTAACATGAGCGCATGAAGCTCCTGCTTGAATTCCTGAAATTGCATTTGCCACTGCTAATCCAAAATCATTATGACAGTGAACACTAATTGGGAGTTTTGATGCTTCAATTGCATCTTTTGTAATTGATGCGATGTATTGTGGGGTGGAATAACCTACAGTGTCAGGAATGTCAATTCTATCTGCACCAGCTTTTGCCACTTCACTAAATACTTTTTTTAAGAAATCTCTATCAGTTCTAGTTGCATCTTCAGCTGAAAACTCAACTTGAAGGCCATGAGACTTTCCATATTGTACTGCTTCTATTGCTTTTTCAAGTGCTTGATCACGTGTAAGGTGAAGTTTATGCTCTAAGTGAATATCAGAAGTTGCAATAAAGGTATGAATGTATTTTAACCCTGAATCTATTGCAGCGTCAATGTCTTTTTTTATGGTTCTAGTCAAACCACAAATTTCTGCATTAAAATTAGCTTTAGTAATCATTTTAATTGCTTTTCTTTCGCCATCTGAAATTACTGGAAATCCTGCTTCAATTGCATCAACTCCTAGCGCATCAAGTTTTTTTGCAATGTTTAATTTTTGATCGGGAGATAAAGAAACTCCTGGAGTTTGTTCTCCATCGCGCAATGTAGTATCAAAGATCCTAACTTTCATGCCCCACTCCTCTGTAAAGCAGCAACACCAGTACGCGCAGTTTCTAATATCTCAAATGGTTTTGCCAATTCCTCAAAAGCATTAATTTGATCTGGAGTAGCAGTAAGTTCAACCATGATAGAGTTCTTTTTTACATCATGAATTTTTGCTCCATATGCATTTGCCAATTTATTAATTTCCATGCTATCTGATGCTTTATTGATTTTAATCTTAAAAAGAATTAGCTCTCGATATACACTTTTATGCTCATCTAAGCGTCGCACCTCTACAGTATCAATCATCTTATCAAGTTGTTTAACTATTTGTTGGATTTGTTTTTCATCTCCAACAGTAGTAATTGTCATTCTTGAAAATTCAGGATCTGCAGTTACTCCTACAGAAATGCTTTCAATGTTAAAGTTTCTAGATCTAAAAAGATGAGTTACCTTAAACAAAATTCCAGGTTTGTTTTCTGTTAAAATTGAAATAATGGCCCACATAGTTATCACTAAGAAGGTAATATCATATCCTTTAATGGAGTTCCAGGAGCAACAAATGGCAAAACGTCCTCTTCAGGATTAATAGGAATGTCGATAACAGTAGTAACATCACTTTTTAATCCAACTTTAATTGCTTTTTCAAGCTCATCTAAAGATTGTGCGCGAATTCCTTGAGCTCCATATGATTCAGCTAACTTAACATAATCTGGGCAGTTTTTAAGGTCAATTCCAATCATTCGTCTATCATAGAAGGTTCTTTGCCATTGAGCTACCATCCCAAGTGAGAAGTTGTTTACAAGAAATACAATCACAGGGATGTTATCTAAAACAGAAGTTGCAAGAGAGTTTTCTGTCATGTTAAAACTTCCTTCACCGGCAATATCCACAACTGGAACATCAGGTCGGGCCACCTTTGCACCAATTGCAGCAGGAAACCCCCAACCCATCGTACCTAAACCAGTAGAGCTAAAAAAGGTGCCAGGGTGTATTACATCGAAAAACAAAGAGGCCCACATTTGGTGTTGTCCCACTTCAGTAGTAGTTATTGATTCTTTAGGAAGAACCTCTCGTAATTTACGCAATATTTTTGCTGCAGTCATCTCACCTGTTGGTAGTTTTAAATTTTCACGCCAGTATTCTTTTACTTCTTTTACATGCTTTATCCAAGTAGAGTCCTCATTTTTTTTAATGGCTTTTTGTATGAGTAATTTAACCATTATTCTAAGCGTTGCTTGTACGTCACCTACTACTGCAATGTTTGTGGTTTGATTTTTTCCAATTTCAGCAGGATCGACATCCATATGAATAATTTTGAGGCGTTTTTCAAAATCTTCAAATGTTCCAACAGATCTATCTGAAAATCTTGTTCCAATTGCAAGTACACAATCTGCTTCGGTCATTAGCTTATTTGCTTCTGCATGTCCATGCATTCCAATAGGGCCGAGTGAAAGGGGATGATTTTCAGGGAATGATCCTTTTCCTTTGAAAGTAGTAACAACTGGGATCATCAATAATTCTGCAATAGATTGTAATTCTGGAAATGCTGATGAAATCGTTACACCTCCACCTGATAAAATAATAGGTTTTTCTGCTGAAAGCAACATTTCGATTGCTTTTTCTATTTGAGTAATATCAGGATCAGTCCATGGGTGATAACCTCTAATTTTAAATTCGTCAGGAAAATTCATTTGAGCTTCATTTATTTGCACATCTTTTGGAATGTCAATCAATACAGGTCCAGGTCTCCCAGTAGATGCAATATAGAATCCTTTTCTTACTACTTCGGGAATTTCAGATGAATCCCTTGGTTGAAAAGAATATTTGACACACGGATTTGCCATTCCAATAATATCACTTTCTTGAAATGCATCTTTTCCAATCATATTTACTGGGACTTGTCCAGTTACTGCAATCATTGGTGCAGAATCAGCTTGAGCAGTAGCTATACCGGTAAGAAGATTTGTTGCTCCTGGACCAGAAGTTGCAAAACAAACTCCGGGTTTTCTACTTACTCGTCCAAAACCATCTGCCATATGAGCCGCAGATTGTTCATGTCGTACCAAGATGTGTCTAATGTCACTTTTGTAAAGCTCATCATACATTGGAAGATTTGCACCTCCCGGTAAACCGAAGACTTCCTTAACGCCTTCTTTTTGCAAAGCTTTCATGAGTGCTTTACCTCCATTCATATTTTCCAAAGTATTATTCACCAAACATCATCACCATAATTTTAACTGTTAAAACTATGCTGTAATTTTACAGCTTTAAATTGACTAGTAGGATGGTACTTAAAATGCCGATTTGACTTGAGGTAGTCATTCTAGTCACATATTGCAATCAAAGATTATTAATAAATATTGCTAGAATATCGCCAAAATTTGTTATAATAATTTTTTTGAGTTTTCGAAGCAAGTTCAAATTAAAAAACAAAATTCTTTGCACATAAGACTTAGATGTGAAATAAATCAAGAAAATCATATTGTCAGAAACTGAGCAAATTATTAGTATTATCGAAAAATTTTTTGAGATTGGAAAAACAAAAAATTTAGCCCCTCTTCGAGAAATTCAGCTAGATGATCCCAATTTTTCTAGTTTTAGTGATGTTCCACCATATGAACTTCAAGATTTTAAAACAAGTGTAGCCTTAGAAGAATTAAGATTTGTAAGCATATCAGATTATGATTATGAGATAAAAAATCCTAAAATTAGTATCTATGGGGACTCGGCAGTAGTTGCATTTGAGTTAATGCAAAAAGGAATGTTAGTGGATAACAAAGCTTACACTGGAGAGCATATAATTATTCAGGGTCGAGGAACTTTTGTTTTAATAAAAAAACCTACATGGAAAATTGTTCATATTCATCTTTCAAAGATAAATGAGTAATGAGTTATCTTTTCTTTTTTAATTTTTTATTCTTAGATAGGTTTTTTGGTGACGTAGTTTTTGATGGTATTTGAAGTTTTGCAGGATTAGATTTTGATGGAAATTCTTTACATAGTCTTTTGAACAAATCGTATGCTTCGTTGATGTTGACATTTCCATGTACTATAGCACGAACAGCTCTTATCATTGGAACTGGGTATTTAGATTGCCAAATGTTTCGTCCCATATCAACTCCTGCTGCACCTGATTTTACAGCATTATAAGCTAATTCCAATGCAGCGCGTTCTTCTAATTTTGGTCCTCCAGCAATAATTACTGGGACAGGACAACTATTTACTACCTTTTCAAAATTTTCGCAATAATACGTCTTAACAATATGTGCTCCAAATTCGGCAGCTATTCTACAAGAAAGTGAAAGATATCGGGCATCTCTTTTCTCAAGCTCCTTACCTACTGCAGTTACAGCTAATACAGGAATGCCAAACTCTTCTGCTTCATTTACTAAATTCCCTAAGCTAACCAAGGTGTTGTGCTCATTTTTTGCTCCTACAAATATTGACATTGCTAACGCACTAACATTTAGTCTAAGTGCTTCTTTAACACTAGTAGTAATTTTTTCATTTGAAAGATCTTGTCCAATGATACTAGATCCTCCTGAAACTCTTAAAACAACTGGAACTGGAAAACGTGCATCTACTGAGGTTCTGAGTATCCCTCGAGTTAACATTAGGGAGTCACAGTACTTTAACAATGGTTGAATAGTTTTTTTTGGTTGTTCCAAACTTTCTGTTGGGCCTAAGAAATATCCATGGTCAACAGCTAACATTACTGCCTTTCCATCATTAGGTTTTATTATTCGAGAGAGCCTATTTTGTAATCCCCAATCCATTGTTCTTCGAATTTGAAAGAAAATGTTTGCCTTTCTTAAGCCTTTCTCAATTTGTGATAATAATCTTCATCGAGTCCACTCCGTGGCGAGCATGTTCAAAGGCTTTACGAGCATCGATAATTTGGTATCTATGAGTAATTAATTTTTTAACATCAATTTTTGATGAATGAATTAATTCTAAAGCATTTTTTGTATCGGTATCAGAAGCAGCATAGCTTGTAATCAAAGTGATTTCTTTTGAATAAACCTTACTCATATCAACATTTAGCGTTGCTCCAGATGAAGGGACACCAAATAATATCACAGTTCCGCCTTTTCTTACAAGATCAAATGAACTAGATATGGCTTGCAGATTACCTGTTGCAACAATAACAACATCTACTCCACGATTATTTGTTTGCGAAAAAATCGTATTAATTAATTGAGGGTTTGATGATTTGATTGCCTCAGTAATATTGAATTTTTTTGCAAAGTCTAATCTAAATTCATTAATATCTATGCAGAATATTTTTTCAAATTCATTTAAATGAGATAGCATTACATGCATCATTCCAGTTGAACCAATACCAAAAATTGCAATTGAATCACCTTTTTGAAATGATAGTTTCTTCCATGCTCTAATACAACAAGCTAATGGTTCAATCATTGCTGCTTCATCAAAGCTCATAGAATTAGGAATATTCAAAACACCGCCATGAGTAACGTTCCATTCAGGCACGATGAATTCTTCTGCGAGTCCACATGGAGAAAGATTAGTTTCTGAATATTTTGGACACATTGTTTCATTTCCATGTAAACAAAAATGACATGAATAACATGGAACATGATGGTGAACGAATACACGATCCCCTTTTTTAAAATTGGTTACTTTATTTCCGACTTCAACAATTACCCCCGAGGGTTCATGTCCAAGACGATTTGATGGTTGACTATAACTACCATATACTTTCTCAAGATCAGAACCACAAATTCCACATGCAGACATTTTTACTAAAATTTCTCCCATCCCTATTTCTGGTTTTGAAATATCCTCAACTACTAAAGAAGAATCTTTTACAAACACTGCTTTCATTGTAATTTTCACGGCTGGAGAGTATAAGTACATTAAAGAATTTTCAAAAATTGTTTATTTTTTCGTGACAGTATGGTCATTCCGAACATCGATTCATCTATAATTAAATTTTCTTAATAAATTTCATGTCAAGATGGGACGATGCAAATTTTGATAATGATAGATTTGATCTAAATTCGGATAATGAGGAAGTTAGATTACTCAAAAAATTTGAAGGTTATAAAAAACTTGAAAAACTAGAGTTAGAAAAAAGAATTGCCCCAGAAAGTGTGAATTCCAAAAAACTTGGATTTTTTAGTAGGGGTCTTCATACAATTATGGTAATTCAAGGAATAATTATCACGGCGTTTACAATGTCCTTAATGCTAATAGAGTTTAGCGTGGAGAGCAAGTTATCGATTCTATCATTAGTAACAGTGATACTTTCTGTGGAAATTGTATTGATATCAATCTATTTGAGAAAAAAATCAATTTCAGATGTACAAAAAAATTCTTTGACAACGATTGATAATAAATCTGAATTTGCTAGAATTTAGAGAGACTTAAACTCCTAATATTTTTTTAAGCATGACTCTATAGTCTACCTCAGATTTTTCACTTCCCGGTGCAGGTAATGAAAACACTAATGTTGATTTTTCTGTTCTTAATTCAGTTAGTTTATCATTTATAGGTCCTGATATGTCATCACTAACTAAAACTAATCCAACATCTGAATCATCAGTTAGTTTTTTTATTTCGTCAAAAGCCATATCAGGTGTTTCAGCAATAATTCCTTGAATTCCTGCCAGTTGAGTACTTGTTACAAAAACTCTACTGCCCACAGTGACAATTTTCACAAATTGGATGATTTTTGTAGTAATTTAACCCTTTTTAGAAAATTCTGCAAGAATTTGGAAACGTTGATTTAGTTTAATGTTAAGTAGGAGTATGGATGAAATTGATAAAGAAAAAAATGTGTACTTATTTTTACATGGTAGAATGGATTTACAAAAAAAATCAGTAGATGCACTTGTTTCAAAGGGTGTAAATAAAGAAAAAATAATTTTAGCAGATCCAAATAAAGTTGGAAAAGAGGGAGATTATATGGCCATGTTGTGGATGCCACCTAATCCAGATCATATTAAAATCCAAAAAATTACTAAAGTTGAACAGGTTAAACCCGAGGGAATGACTGGTTTATGGAAAGGGGTGTCAAAAGATGATTTATCTACAATATCCCTTTGAAAAAAAATTACAAATCTGAAACTAATCCAGAAACAAAGTTAGAGAATTCATCGTCTGAGAATTTGATTATTTCTACTTTATTTTCTTTTTGAGCTAAAGTAATGGATTCAAGATGATAACAATTATTTTTTCCCGATGTAGAATTAAAATAAAAACTCTGACAAGAACAAAAGTTTAGTTGAGGTTCAATCCAATATTCTTTTTCTTTTCCAACTATAGTCCAAATTTTTCTTTGACTAGGCTCAAAAATGTGAAGTTTTATGCGTTTTTGAGAAATCACCGATTTAATTTTTTCTGGATCTTGTCTCACAAGGATTTAATTCAAAAGGCAGTCTATATTTTTGATGGTAAAAACAATCGCGATTCCCTCACAACCGGCATTACTACTTGAAGGGGAAAATAAAAATCTCATAATATCTGATTTACATATTGGTTTTGAAAGTAAATTTGCTTCAAATGAGATATTTATTGGCAAAAATACAACTACGGATGAAACTATAAATGAAATTGAATCAATTATTGATTCTGTAAAAGCCGATTCTCTGATTCTTTTAGGAGATATTAAATCAAGTATTAAATCAATATCTAAAACAGAATGGGAAGATGTTCCAAAATTTTTTAAGAAAATTCAAAGTAAAGTAAACACAATTTTAATTCCTGGAAATCATGATGCAAATATTCAAAAACTAGTTCCAGATGGAGTTTCACTTGTAAGTTCAGTAGGATTGGTTATTGAAAATATTCTTTTAACTCATGGTCATACAATACCATCAGAAAATTTTTCGCATGTTGATAAAATTATCATGGGGCATGTTCATCCAGTTTTTTTTCAGAAGGATTCGGTTCTTAACGGACAACGAGTTTGGGTTTCGATGAAAGCTAAAAAACAGAATATATTTCCATCTGCATCAGGACAAATCGAAATTATTATTATGCCTTCTTTTAACAAATATTTTTACTCAACAGAAAAAAAATTGTATAAGAAATCAATTTCTCCTATTTTAGAAAAAGTAAAAAAAATCAAAGAAGCAAAAATTCTGACACTTGATGGTACAATAATTGGTGATGAATCTAATATTAATCAAATATTCTAATTAAAAAAGGTGATATGGGTCCAACGGCTTCATAGTGGGTTCATTTTCTTGTAACCAAGCAAGTGTTTTTACAAATGACTCTGCGATCTCAGGAGTTGTAAGAACTGGAATTCCCATTTCAAGTGATTTTCTTCTGATCTGATATTCATCGTAAAGCATTCCTACATATTTTTCTAGAGTTGATGTGCTTGGAATGTTTATTATGAAATCAATTTTTCGTTCAAATAACAAATCAGCAATGTTAGGTTTTCTTTCAGGCTCACTAATTTTGTAGACAATGTCTATATTACCAATTTTTTCAGATAAAAATTCAGCAGTGTGCTCAGTTGCCATAATTTTATAACCCAGCTCTTTAAGTGATGCAGCAGTCTGTAACAGTTTTTCTTTATTTTCTTCACCACCAATGGTAATTAGTGCTGTTCCTTCTTCAGGTAAGTTGTACCCTACTGAAATTAGAGCTTTTGATAATGCATCGTAAAAACTCTCTCCGAAACATGCAGCCTCACCTGTGGACTGCATTTCGACGCCTAGGATGATATCTGCACCTTCAAGCTGCATGAATGAAAATTGCGGTACTTTAATCCCATAGATATTATTTTTCATCCAGTGATCTTTTGGAACTATTGGAAGAGATTTTCCTAGTACTGCTCTTGATGCTAAACTAATTAGATTCATTCTAACTAGTTTAGATACAAATGGCATAGACCTTGAAGCTCTAATGTTAAGCTCAATTACATAAACTTGGCCGTCATTAATTAAAAATTGTAAATTAAATGGGCCTTTAATGTTAAATGTTTTACCAATCTTTTCAGTATAATCTTTAATTGTTTCTATAATATTGTTATTTAATCGCCAAGGAGGGATACACATCATCGCATCACCAGAATGAACTCCAGCGCTTTCAATATGTTCAACTAAAGCCCCGATGATTACATTTTTGCCATCAGATACGCCATCTACATCAACTTCAAGAGAATTAAGCATGAATTTTGAAATGACAACTGGATGATCGGGCGATAATGTGGTTGCCTCATTAACATATTGCTTTAATTCTTCTTGAGACCATACCACTTTCATTGCAGCGCCACTCAGAACATATGAAGGTCGCACTATTACGGGATAGCCTACTTCAATTGCAAAATTTTTAGCTTCACTAATATTTGAAAATGCTTGCCATTTTGGTTGCTTGATGTGTAGTTTATCTAATTCTTGACTGAATTTGGATCTATCTTCAGCCCTATCTACATCAGTAGCACTTGTTCCATAAAGTTTAATCCCATTTTCAAATAATTTTGGAGTAAGATTATTTGCAGTTTGACCACCTACGGATGTAACTATCCCTTTTGCGTTTTCAAATTCGTTAATGTCAAGAATTCTTTCAAGGGTAAGTTCTTCAAAATAAAGTCGTTGACAAATATCATAATCTGTAGAAACAGTTTCAGGATTACAGTTGACAACTACTACATTTTTTTCTCCATTTTCTTGTAAACCCCATACCATGTTTACAGTGCCCCAATCAAATTCAACACTACTTCCAATCCGATAGGGGCCTGCACCTAAAACGATAGTGCCTCTATCCTTTTCTGAAATTTTTAAGTCATGTTTGTTTCCTCCATAAGTCATATAGAGGTAGTTAGTTTTAGCTGGCCATTCAGCTGCTAAAGTATCAATTTGTTTCACTACTGGCAGTATTCCTGCTGCTTTTCTAATCTCTCTAATTTCTGATTCATCTTTTTTTACAGCTCTAGCTATTTGCCTATCTGAAAAACCAATCGACTTTGATTCACATAATAATTCATTTGATAATTGAGAATCAATGAGTTTTTTTTCAGTATCTACAATGTTTTTTATTTTTTCTATATACCATGGATCAATAAATGATAGTTTGTAAATTTTTTCTACAGACATTCCATTTTTAAGTGCAACAGCAACATGATACAAGATACTATCATCGGGGTTTTGAAGGTGGTTTTCAATATCTTCTTCATTAATTGTTTTTCCGTTAAGACGGTTCAAAACTAATCCATCGTTTCCTATATCTAACATTCGAATTGATTTTTGAAGGGACTCTTCAAATGTTCTACCAATTGCCATTACTTCTCCAACAGATTTCATTGTTGGACCGAGTTTTCTATTTGCTAGTTCAAATTTTCCAAAATCCCAACGTGGATGTTTACAAACTATGTAATCTAATGAGGGTTCAAAACATGCCGTTGTTGCTTTTGTAATACTATTTACAAGCTCCGATAAAGAATAACCAATGCAAATTTTAGCAGACATGTATGCTAGAGGATATCCAGTAGCTTTACTAGCAAGCGCTGAAGAACGAGATAATCTTGGATTTATTTCAATTGCAGCGTAGTTATCAGATTCAGTATCTAATGCAAATTGTATATTACATTCTCCAACAATACCAATATGCTTTGTTGCTCGTAACCCAGCAGATCTTAAAAGATGGTATTCATAATTATTAATTGTTTGAGAGGGGGCAACAACAATGTTATCTCCAGTATGCACTCTCATCGACAATACATTTTCCATGTTACATACAATAACATTGTTTCCGCCGTGATCCTGAATAATCTCATATTCAATTTGTTTCCAGTCTCCTACATACTCTTCAATTAATATTTGACCTACCATGCTTGCGGTTAGACCCCTTCCTACTATTTCATGTAATTCTATTTCATTGTGTGCAACTCCACCACCTTTTCCCCCTAGAGTGTAGGCAACTCTTACAATTACAGGATAGCCAAGTTCCCGGGCGATTTTTTTTGCCTCTTCAAAAGTTTGAACGGTTTTACTTTTCAGCACGTGGACTCCACATTCCTTCATGGAATCCTTAAATCTCTGTCTATCTTCTGCTGCTTTAATTCCTGCAATTTGAGTTCCTAAAACATTAACACCATATTTTTTTAAAATTCCTAATTCGTCTAGCTTAACTCCACAATTCAAAGCAGTTTGTCCGCCAAACCCTAACATTAAACCATCAGGTCGTTCTGTTTCAATTATTGATTCTACATATTTTGGCGTAACAGGTAACAGATACACTTTATCTGCAAATCTAGTATCGGTTTGAATTGTTGCAATATTTGGATTAATAAGAATACTTTTCAGTCCATCTTCGCGAAGTGCTTTGAGGCATTGGCTTCCGGAGTAGTCAAATTGACGGTCGTTTTAACGACTTTCGCCGGCTTCTCCGATTTTTATTGCCCCACTACCTAAAACTAGAATTTTTTTTAACGATTCATTTTTTGGCAGATGTGCCCTCCTCCATTAGGGTTTTCAGTTTTTCAAA
>JBHIUZ010000010.1:0-44896 GCA_042138025.1 Nitrosopumilaceae archaeon
GATTTTTTTGGTAGAGTATAAAGTCTAATTCTAATTTTTGCTTTCATGTGTTGGGGTTTTAAAGAACAAACGTTAAATAGTTGAGTACCTTAATTTACGGTAGGTTAAGGTAAATGCCAAAAGCTGGATTCAAGTCAATTACAATTTCTGAAGAAGTATATGATAAATTCCATGATGTTTTTCAGAAAAATAAATCTGAACTCTCCATGAAAGGAGTCAACAGTTTTGCAGGATATATCACATACATGCTTGAAGACATGATGCTAAAGGACAAAACGTTTGCTAAATATGCACCAAAACTTGAAAAAATTTCTGTAGATGATGATAGAGTCATAATTAAAGATAATATCAAAAATAGAATCGCCGAAGTCACCATTCAAAGAGGAGAGCTATTTTGTCAACTATGTGAAGAGAAAAATTGCTTTCATATTGGATTTGTGTTTTCGTTACCAGATGTTTACGAAGTATTAAATTCTAAAGGAATTAGACATCCAAAATAAATGGTGGAGGAGGTGGGATTTGAACCCACGAACTCCTGAGAGACAGGATCACCCATT
Source organism: Nitrosopumilaceae archaeon (assembly GCA_042138025.1). GTDB lineage: Archaea > Thermoproteota > Nitrososphaeria > Nitrososphaerales > Nitrosopumilaceae > CSP1-1. The sequence continues at coordinate 558 of JBHIUZ010000010.1, forward strand.
ATTTGATCTTAAGTCCTGCATGTCCAAAAGCATCAAAGCTTTCTTTGGCCAGGCTTGATTACTCCTCCACTGGAATAGCTAAAATTTATTCAGAATTTAACAGTTTATCGATATTCAATAACATAATCAAAATTATAAAGAGTCTTTAAAGTCAAAATGCATGCTTCGATAGCTCAGCCTGGTAGAGCGTTACCTTGGTAAGGTAAAGGTCGCGGGTCCAATTCCCGCTCGAAGCTTTAGTAATTTTTTATCAAAAGTTCAAAATGTCCTGTCCTCTTATCAGAGGCAGAATTGATTGCTCGATTAGCTTCGATTCTAATTATCTCCCACCGGTTATCAGAAAATAGATCACGCACTTGTTTTGATGAAGAATTTGACAATAGGACATTAACACCTTTTTTTGCTAATTCGTTTGAAACCTTTGCAAGTCGTTTTAGATCATTTATTCCAAAGTTACCATTTGTATAGCTGGTAAAATTTGCAGTTTTACTAATTGGTTGGTATGGGGGATCAAAATAAACAAAATCACCTTTTTTTGCTTTTTCCACTGTTGATGAAAAATCCTGACATTTAATCATGATTTTACTTTTATTCAAAAAATGATTTACTGAAGTAAGGTTTTCTTCTTGAATTATGTTAGGATGGGAATATCGTCCTAATGGCACGTTAAATTTTCCTTTACTATTTACCCTATACAATCCATTAAAACAGGTCCTGTTCAAAAATAGTAATCTTGAAACCTTTTCAATCTGGCTTTTTGGATTGGATTCTCTTACAGAATAATAATACGATTTTGAGCTTGAAAAATAGTTGTCCGAATGTTTTTGAAGTGATTTGAGCAGACTTTCCAAGTTATCTCGAATAGTAATATATGATAAAATCAAGTCAGAATTTAAATCCGATACATATCCTTTCAAATTTTTATTTTTAGAAAGTAGATGAAATAATAATGCGCCACCACCAAGAAATGGTTCAAAATATGAACTAAATTTTTCTGGTAATTGTTTTTCAATTTGTGGTATTAGTTGTCGTTTTCCTCCAGCCCATTTTACAAATGGTTTTGGCGAAAAAATTTGTATTTGATTATAGTACTGTTTCACTTACAGTAGTATTGAAATATTTTATTGAGAAACTAAGTTGAAAAAAATTACTACATGTATAAGATTTTTTAATGTATTTTTTTGGGAGTAAAAAAATTACTCGTAAAATATTGAATAAAGTTCAATTAATGAACTAAAAGAAAATGAAAAGGAAAAGATTGGGGATTTAGTCCCACTTTGACCAAGCGGCCATCCATCTATACGTCCATGTCGTTAGTTTACATCCCAACGCCGTAAACGTTACAGACAACACTGCACCAGCTCCTGCGCCAAGCGCAACTGGGCTATTATAGAACTTTCCTACCTGAGGTTCTATCGGTGTCATGTATGGAGGCAACGTAGGTCTTGGATACTTGAATGCAGTCTCCAATGGATCCGCTACTGTAATCAGGTTTACCATGTTAAACAATGGTAACGACATTCCACACAATACTCCGCCAAATAGTATCAGAGAGTGTTTGTTCTTCTTTGTGGCCCAATATGCCAAGTCCAACAGCATTGCTGATGGAATCCATACTGGGGTTACAATGAAGTCATATGGATATCCAAGTGCAAACCATGCACCTTTTGCTACCCACGTATACACCGTCATGATCAACGCGTAGTATGTTGCTGTACCTGGAACTCCTGTAAATGTTAGGTAATATGTTGCACCTACACAAAGCATCAAAGTTTGTGAGATAGAAAATACTACAAAGGAAGTCCAAGCCCAGTCTGTGTAGAAGATATAGTCACCTGCATTAATTGTAAGCAGAGTTGAATTGACTGCTACCACTACTATGAATAAGTAGTGTGTACATCGTCTAAGCCAGACCATTATCAGGTAGAATAAGGGGTCAGTATATAAAATTTTAGAAGGGTATCGATCTCATATATATTCAAAAATTAATAAAAATAGAAAAAATTAGGATGATAATCTAGTTTCCTACGTATAGAGCTATTAGAAGTGTTCCTACAGTAACTGCAGCAACTACACCTGCTACAAGGCCATTGCTATTCTTTCTGGTACCTTCTTCCATTACTTTAACACAGAAGATGTAACCAATCGCCTCAATGATAGTGAGGACGATAAATGCATAATGACCACTTGGTGTTGGATAAGCCCAAGGATAATAGAAGTATCCTGCAGCAGTTCCTCCAAATGTAGCTAACCATGCAGCAATGAATGAAATTGTTATCATGCCCGTCATGTTCTCTACACGTCGGCCGATCATTTTTTCAACGTCAGCACTAGTTCCGCCAGAACCGCCTGCTGAACCAAATCCCTTTGGTAAAGTCATTTGGGATTATACTAATCAGAATACTTTTAAGTCTTTCTTAAATTCAGAGCCTGAATCGATCTAATAGTTAATAGAAAAAGAGAAAAAAGTGCGTGATACGCATTTTTTTGTTTATGGGATGGATCTACTGTACAATTTGCCTTCTAAAGCCATCTTGTACATTTCTGCAACATAGGGGTTTTCACCTGGTGTTTCTGCGCCAAGTTCAACTAGTCTTGCATATACTCTGACTACATAAGCCAGAGCGCCCATAAAGGCTACAACTACACCCATATTGAACATCCAATGATTTGGTACTGCAAAGATTTCCTCTACAAACCAAAAGTGCCACATCTCATTTACTCCAATTGTAAACATGGTTGCAAGATAACCTAGAATTGTCATCTTTAGTCCAGTGTTCATTGAGTTATTTGGACCTCTAAGAATTGGTACTCTTCTATCATAGATTGCAGCTGCACCCCAACCTAATGGAAGGGCCACAAAGTGGGAATATAACCACCAGTGAGCTGGTGTAAATGCACTATCTCTGATAGAGGTTTGATGTAGAGAACCGTCAACAAAGTTGTCGACTTCTACCGATGCAGCAGTTGATCCCATAGCGATAACGATAAGCCAGATTTTCTTTAATCTCTGGATTTCGACCTCTTTGGGAATTAATGCCGGCATTTGTGCCATAGTCACTCTACGGGGAATTCTACATATAAGGTATGAGTTATCGTAATGAAGATTTTTTTATAATTATTTGATAAAAATCAAAGAAAAAGAACTAAAAATCTTCATTTAATTTATAAATCATACAGGATTTTTATTGTATGAAAAATAGGTTTCGATGTTAATCATTGATGTTAATCATCTAATCAGATCCCTTGGTGTGGATAATTAAGGTAAAACATATAACGTTCTTAGTTAACTGATTTGGTAATTAACGGGATAACTATGGTAGATAAAAAACTAATTGTTGTGGGGCTCAGTGTTGTAATGGCACTTGGAACAATGGGATTCAATTGGGTTGAATCAATTCTTCCAGCAGCTGATGCACATGGTGTCCAAGCACAACTACAAAGTCGTTTCGTAAGAATTGAAGACGAATCCTTTAACAGACAATCTCTCAATACTGGTGAAGAATTATGCCTAAGTGGTAAATTCGTAAGCCTTGTTACAAGAGACTTGAGGGCATGGAATTCAATCTTCTCCGAATCAACAAATGCTGGCAATAGATGGGAAATTCTAGCAAGAGATCCACCAGGTAATGTATTTGACCTTCCAGGTAACTCAGTAGTGCCTTATCAAATATGCGCTAAAGCACTAGAACCAGGAGTGTATCATGTACATACTCAGCTTAATGTTGCATCTGTAGGCCCAGGACTTGGTCCGGGACAAACAGTTGTAGTAGATGGAGAGTACATCGTAAAACCAATTCCATATACTAACATCGCATACCAATCAATATTGATTGGAGTTGCATATGTCATTACATTTGCGACACGACCTTGGCAAGTAATATAAAATCAAACTTCCTCTTTTTTCATTTTATCTAATTAAAAAAGGATAATGTTAGTTAGAGCATATTTTCATACTTTATGAATTAAAATCTTAATTGTTGCAACATTACAATTATGGCATGGTTCTAAATTTTAAAATTAAATATCTTAACATTAATCAGAGTTATTTTAATGGCAAAGTCGAATTAAAAAATATCGAGTACACAATTAATATCCAAAACGAAAAAAGAGGAAAAACTCTCAAGCTTCCAATTAAACCAGAAACGCATAAGGATAGAATGCTAGTTAGATTAACAGGTCCGGGAGATATTTTCATTGAGGATTATCTGCCATACAAGGGTCAATCAGAATGGGTAGAAATTGACTCTGATGAAATAACTTACTATATTGCTGACAATCAAGATAAATTCGATACTCTAGAAATTGTTGATGAAGTAGAGTAAACCTATAGAAAGGACTTTAAGTAATTCTTCACGATTTGAGCCATGATATGGCCTGGGATGGGAGATCCATACAAGCGAAAAAAAACAATAAGACTTTTAATCGTCACAGCAATTATTGGAGCCGTTGTATTTTTTGGGGCTCAAGCTGTAACTAGCCAGCTATCAGCAAATGATCCTCTAAAAAATTGTATTAATGAGAGAGATACACCTTACAAAATCTCTGCAACACTAGAGTTAATTGTTGATGGTAAAAAAGCAGATATTCCAGCAAGAATAGGATTTGAAGAAGGTTGCCAGAGATCGCTTTACACTTTGAATAGTGATGGAGTAATTTATGCAGAATGGCAAGAAGAGTATCCATTTGAGATAGGCCATTTTCTATGGACATGGGATTTTCCATTACGAGATATGGATCAATCTAAATCCAAAATCTTTGTTAACGGAGTATTGACTAAAGACTTTATTCATTCTCCACTAATTGATGGAAATAATTACAGAGCCGAATTTACATCAAAGCAGTATGATAGCTCAAAGGATACGGACTTTATGCCACCAGATCTTTAGACTAATTAAAAATAATGAAAATAAGAAAAGAAGTGATTTACCAGTATCTACCGTTATCTGGTATAAGACCGATGCCTTCTTTTTCGAAGTGTCTGTCTAGTTCATCAACCCATCTTTCACGATTGTCTTTGTATGACCAGCCGTGAACTCGTAACCAAAATGCAATAATTCCCAACAGGAATACTGTAAACATTATGGTGCCGAAAATGTAAACCATTACATCGTAAAATAGTGGGTCATAATTTGGTCCTAATTGACCTGTAATTGTAGACAGTATGCTTAGGATTGTACCCAGTAAAGGAACCATTGAATATGAAAATTATACACGTGCGATATATACATTTCCTTTATTCTAGCAAAAAAGAGATCATAAAATTTTCATTAGGAAAGAGAATTAAAATAAGAAAAGAGAAGGTGTTTTAACCTCTTCCTTGGGCTGCGTATTTTCCGCCTCTGCCTTTGAAGAATAGTGCTCCTGCAATTCCTCCAAATACTGCTGCTGCAATTGCTGATGCTCCTAAGACACCGTCTGCTGCAAGGTATGGTGTACCAGAACCACTAGCTGGATTTGCTTCAGCGGCCTCTATTTTTCGTCTTGCAAGTTCCAAAGTCTCTTCCAAAGTACGGGCCCCTGTTTCACCCTGGTCTCCGACATTACCCATGTACTGAGCAAATGCATAATCAGTTAGTCCATAATATGCTAGTACATAGACTGCGAAAACGGATGCAATTAGTAGAGTCTTGTTCATATCGTTTACCTGTTGGAGAAAAGCCTACTGTGTCTATTTAACTTTTTTCTCTATATCAATATTGAAAATTAATCTCTGATCGCTCAAGTAACGTTTATGTTTGTTCTTCAGGCACGTTTGACATGGGCAGATTACATACCCACAATCATGGAAAATCTCATTCAATGAGGCCCGCTGATCCCAAAAAACCATCATGGGTTTCTCAAAGTCCTCAAGAGATTGAAGAAATGATTATCAAATATGCAAAGGACGGATTGCCCCCAAGTCAAATTGGAATTAAACTGAGAGATCAACATGCAATTCCGCTAACTAAGCCAATTCTCAATAAGGGCATTACAAAAGTACTAGAAGAAAATAAAGCCAATCAAGAATTACCTGAGGATTTGAATAACATTGTTAACAAGGCAGTTGGTTTACAAAAACACCTAAAATCAAACAAATCAGATAATCGAAATATTAGATCGCTTGAGCTAATTGAAGCCAAAGTCCACAGACTTTCTGTATATTATAAGAGGATTGGTAGAATTCCTAAAAACTGGAAATATAAGTCTGTAGTGGCTCAACTTGAGTAATGGAAAAAAGTTTTGAACAAGCATTAACTAGTTTTAAAGATAAAATTTTAGATTGTATTAAATCAAAAAAAAGCATCTCCATAACAACACATATTGATTGTGATGGAATTACATCTGGAAGCATAATAACAAAAGCATTGATTCGTGCAGGAGCAAATTGCACTGTCAGAACTGAAAAAGAGTTTAACAAAAAAGTAATTCAAAGATTACAAAATGATGAAAGAGATTTTCATGTTATTACTGATCTTGGAGGAGGGTTTGCAAAAGAACTAGATGAGGGTTTATTAGATAACTGGATTGTTTTAGATCATCATCAAATTCCTCAAGAAGAATTTGATAATGAACGAGTCATCAATGCATGGAAATATGGAATTGATGGAGGAGTAGAAATTTGTGCAGGAGGGATGGCTTATCAAGCAGCCAAAATTTTGGATAGAAAAAATTCTGACCTTGCATGGGTAGCTGTTGTTGCTGCACTTGGCGATAGACAAGATCAGGGAGAAAAAAAATCTTTTTCTGGAATTAATTTGGATATTGTTAATGAGGCAAAAAAATCTGGTCATCTTCAAGTAGACCTTGATTTATCATTAGTTGGAAGAGAGACAAGACCAATACCAGATGCTTTGGCATTTACATCTCAGCCATTTATTGAGGGTTTAACATGGAATAGAGACGCTTGTCTATCATTACTCAATTCTTCTGGCATCAAACTAAAAGATGGAGGACGATGGCGCGTTCCTGCTGAATTAAATGATGATGAGAAGCGAAAAATCATCCAAAAAATTACTGAATATACATCAGGAAAAAATGCTACAACGATAATGGAAGAATTAATTGGATATACTTATTCATTCCCAAGAGAAGACAGCAGAAGTTTTCTCAGAGATGGGAGAGAGTTTTCAACTATGCTAAACTCTTGCGGAAGAATCCAAAAAGCTGGAGTTGGAATAGCAATTTGCATGGGAGACAGGACCAAGATGCTAAAAGAAGGAGAAAATATTCTAGTAGAATATAGAAAAATGATTAGAAATTACATGAATGTTTTGTCTAGCGAAAGGTGGAGAACCAATGATTCTACAAACTGTGTAATGGTAAATGCAGAAGGAGTAGTTCCAGAAACAATGACAGGTACAATTTCATCACTCATTGCAGGTTCTCCAAAAAATGCGGGAAAAATTGTGATTCTTCGAACTAATGGTGAGGAAGGAACAGTCAAATTTTCATCAAGAAAATCATTTAGTTGCAAATCTCATGTAAACTTGAGTGATCTAATGAGAACTGGAGCACAAAGATTTGATGGAGTTGGTGGTGGGCATGATGCTGCTGCAGGTGCTAAAATAACTAAAGACAAATTGGATGACTTTTTAGATTATTTAGATAAGAATGTCCTTAATGTGCAAAGTTCAGGTAACACTGAACAACCTAACTAAGAAAAAGGCGCAAACCGTTAGAAAGGCATTAGAGCCTGACAATGTAAATTTTCCAGAAAACTTGACTCTGAAAGTAGAAAATATTGATAACAAACTAGTTTTTAATTTTCAAAGCCAAGGTAACATGAAAAAATTAATTGCAACAGTTGATGAGGTTTTAGAACATATCCAAGTTTCACTCAAAGTGATAGAGTAATGCTAGATCCTAAAATAATAAGAGAAAACCCTGATAAAATTCGAAAAATGCTAAAGGCTAGAGCAGTAAATTTTGATTTTGATTCCCTCATTGAGCTTGATAAGAAAAGAAGAGAGTTTATCATGAAAACTGATGAATTGAGAAAAACTAGGAATCAAATTTCATTAGAATTTGGTAAGAAGAAAAAATCAGGTGAAAATACAACAGATTTAGTCAACCAAATGTCAAATGTATCACAAGAACTTGAAAAATTAGAGTCTTCACAAAATCAGATAGAGCGAGATTATGCTAAACTTTCATCAAGTATTCCCAATCTGATTCATGAAACAGTTCCGATTGGAGAAGATGAAACTGCAAATAAAGAGATTAGAATGTGGGGAATGGTTCCCAAGTCTGATTTTAAAATTCAAGATCATGTGGATCTTTCAGCAAATCGGGATCTAGTTGATCTGGAAAGAGCAGCAAAGGTTGCGGGCGCAAGATTTTATTTTTTAAAAAATGATCTAGTGCAGTTAAACTACGCCATTATTCAATATGCATTAGAATTTCTTTCTCAAAAAAACTATACACTTGTACAACCCCCTTACATGATTAATCGAAATTCGATGGAGGGTGCTGTAATTGCAGAAGACTTTGAAAATGTAATTTACAAGGTGGAAGATGAAGATCTATATCTAATTGGTACCTCAGAGCATGCAGTTGCAGCAATGCATTCTGATGAGATTTTAGATGGAGGAAAATTACCTATTAGATATGCAGGAGTTAGTCCATGTTTTAGAAAAGAGGCCGGAGCACATGGAAAAGATCAAAAAGGAATCTTTCGAGTACATCAATTTGAAAAAATAGAACAATTTGTTTTTTCAAGACCTGAAGACTCATGGGGAGAACATGAAAAAATGCTTGAGATTGCAGAAGAGTTTTATCAAAAACTCGGAATTCCTTACAAAGTAATGCTTCTTTCTAGTGGGGACATGGGAAAAATTTCTGCAAAAACTTATGATATTGAGGCTTGGATGGCAGGACAAAATGCATACAGGGAAATTGTTTCTTGTTCTAACTGTTTAGAATACCAGGCAAGAAGACTAAAGATTAGATTTAGAGATAAGACAAATGAGCAAACACAGTATCTTCATACCTTAAACAGTACTCTTGTAGCAACGTCAAGAACTCTTGTTGCAATTATGGAAAACTTTCAGACCAAAGATGGGCATATACAAGTTCCACAAGTCTTACAAAAATATACTGGAAAAAACTCAATCTAAATGAGCACCACTTATATTTTGGCTCAAAAGGTCGATACTAGTTGGCAAGAAGAACAACCAAAGTAAAAGACAAGTGGAGAGAAAAAAGATGGGTAACAGTATATGCCCCAGATTCATTTAACAACGTTCCTATTGCATATGTTCCAATAACAGATGATGAAGGTGCAAAGGGAAGAGTCATAGAAGTAACCCTGTATGATATTCTAAAAGGAGATCCTTCTCAACACCAATACAAAATGTATTTTCAAATAGACAAAGTAGAAGGAGATAAAGCAACAACTATTTTTAAAAGATATGAATATGCAAAAGAATTTTTGCGAAGTTTGATTAGACGAGGTTCATCTAAGGTAGACTTTTTTTTGGATGCAAAAACAAAGGACGGGTACATTTTTAGAATTAAAGTTATAGCTTTAACACATAGACAATTGAATACATCAAGACAACATGCATTAAGATTAATTGCAAAAGAGGTTATGGATAAAACAATTCCCCAAATGACCATAGATCAATTTGTTCAGGCTACATGTTATGGAAAAATAAATTCTGATATTATGGGAGCCGCAAAGCGTGTTATTAGAATGCGGCATGTTGGTTTAGAAAAAGTGAAGCTTGTAAGAACAGCTGAAGCTGAAATTGCTCTACTTCAAGCTTGAATATCTAGAATTTTCCTTAGATAAAAAATGGTAGAAAAACTTGAAATTTCCATAGATATAATTGTCCATGCAACAGAAGATGTTGAAAAAATTTTAGAGCCGTTATTAGAATTATTTAATATCTCAAATGAAGAGTTTTCAAGACAGAATCTTTCTGGTCATTTTGAAAACCCCATAACATTACTTCATGCAAAAATTAAGAAAAAAGATGCTAGGAATTTTCTAAAAAAACTTGTATCAAAAATTCCAGAAAATGAGTTTAGAGAAATAATTGAAGATATCCAAAGTCACATTCAAGATTCAACATTACATCTAAGATTTGGAAAACAGGAATTAATTAAAGGAAAAATGGTACTTCAAGAAAAAGATGCAATAAAATTTAAGATTTTTACACCAGTATACAAGAAGACTGATGTTGTAAAAAATTTTGTCACTCTGTTGACTGAAGTATGTTAAATTTCTTGGATAGGATTTAATATTATAATTTAACATAATAAATGGGAATGAAGAAATATTGGCCGCTCCAGTCTGAGCTAAACGCGCTGTGAAGACGCCGCGACGAACCGACCCAAAATTATTTAGTTTTTGGATTATTTTAAATACAGTTGTTCTAGCTGAATAACAATGAGTTTTGATTATGATGTGATCGTAGCTGGAGGAGGGCTGGCAGGTACAATTGCAGCACAGTCAATTTCATATTATTCAAAGCAAAAACAATCAATCTTAGTAATTGATAGAAGTAAGCAGTTTACCCCCGGACAAAAAAATATCAGTGGTTGGACATGTGGGGATGCGGTAAGCAAAGAAACAGTTGACTATATGACAGAGCGAATTAAAATTCCATGGACGGAGCCTGAAATTGAGCACCATGTTAAAGGAGTAATGGCATTTTCTCCAGATAGGCAAACATCTATTCCGTTTGATGGAGATGGATACATGTTAAACAGACAGAAACTTCCAGAGGTACAAAACCAAAGAGCACAAAAAATGGGTGTAAATTTTGATTTTGAGATTAATTTAACAGGTCTAATCTATGATGGTAATCAAGTAATTGGTGTACAGGGAATTGATAATAAAACAAGACAGCCTTACAAAAAAACTGGCAAAATAGTAATTGATGCAACGGGAGTTACATCGATGCTTCGAAACCAAATTCAAAATACAACAAAGATTGAAAGAAAAGTGGATAGACGTGATGTTGAATCTACAGGAAGGCACATCATGTATTTTGACCAGGGTGAAAAAGACTTGTCAGAATTTGATCCTAATTATTGTATAATTCATTTAGACCAAGACATTGCACCGGGAGGATATGGATGGGTTTTTCCAAAGGGAGAAAACAAAGTGAATATCGGATTGGGTGTAGAAAAGACTCTCTTAGATAAACGAAATAAGAGATTAGGAAAAAATGATAATGTTTCAAGCTTAATTGAAGAATATGTTCACAGAAATAAGGCAATAAAAAATCCTAGACTGTCTACAGATGATATTGATAAAAATAATGCTACTGGGAATTTTCAGGTCTCTGTCAGACGACAAAATGATTGCCTAGTCGCTAATGGATACATGCTCGTAGGAGACTCGGCATGGATGCCAAAACCACTTGATGCTGGAGGAATAGGACCTGCCTTAGTTGCAGGAACTATAATTGGAAAGGTTGCAGCTGATGCCATCGAAACAGGCGATGTTACAGAGAATGGCTTGTGGAAATACAACAAGGAGTTCATTAATGAGTATGGATACAAAACTGCAGGTCTTGAAATATTTCGTAGGCTAATTCAGACTCTAACTAATGATCAAATAAGCTATGGCATGAAACATTTCTTGGGAAATCTGGATGTAGAAGCAATCTCAAAAGGGGAACATCCAGATTTTGGGGGATTAACCAAACTGGGAATGCTAATTCGTGGGGCATTAAACAAAAAACTTGCGGAGGGACTACGCTTTACAACTGAGGTAAACAAATGGCTTACAAAACATTATTATGATTATCCAGAATCTCCTGAGGGATTTGAAAAATGGCAAAACCAATTACATGAAAAACTAAGAGAGTCCAATACAAAATTAGAGGCTTATTACAGTTAATTAAATTTCAGAATCATTTTAGTATTTAGAGATCTTTTGTTCTTTGATAATAGTATTGGATGAATGGAAAAACAGAAAAGAAAAACTAAGGATGAAATCCGGTAGAAGTAACCGTTGCGTTGATTGTAAGAAAAACAGATGCATTATAGATTCATGTAAGTGTGAATGCCATAGATAGATTCCTAGTTTGGTTAAATCAGATTACTATCTTCATACTTTCTCAACAGAGTTTTTGTACTTCATGTTTATATCCAATAATAGAAATTTACATGGATGTCTCTGTGAAAGTTTTTTGTAATAACTGTCACAAATATGGTTCTCTGAAAATTAAGCTTGGGACGACTAAAGAAGAAGCATTAAAGCATGGGCAATGTCAATTTTGTAATGTTGTTGGAAGATTAGAATCAACCACTCATTAAAAAATCCATATTTTTCGTAAATATTTTTAATCAAATTATGCGTTTGAATAAAGAATAGTTAAGACTATGGAGGTTCTAGATTTTAAGTGATGAGAACTATCATAAATAAGTGCAAAAAGATCGTTTATCAGAATGGTTTGTTCCAAAATTCGGTACTAGAAATTTTAGATTAGGCATAGGAATTTTATTTTTACCCTATACAGGAATGGTGATTTCATTTGCTGCATGGGGTTCTTTAGTGGTTGATTATTCTATAGAAAGATTAACAGCAATTTGCTTACTTTATTTTTTTGCCCTGGGAATATCAGCACATTGCCTTGATGCATTTGGAAGTAAAACAAAACCGTGGGGATTTTTATCAAAACAAAAATTATTGATAATTTCTTTAATTGCATTATCTATTGCATTCATCATTGGTTTATTCTATGCTTTATTGGATGCGTGGTTACTTATCCCAATCGGAATTATAGAAACTTTTTTCCTTTTTGTATATAATTTAGAATCATTTAATGGAAGATTTCATAATAATGCAGTATTTGTTATATCATGGGGCGTGCTTCCAGTTTTTGCAGGATCTATAATTCAAATCAACAGTATTACTTTAGAAACTCTAACGATGGCTGGCATAGCAGCTGCTCTAAGTTTCGTACTGATCAAAATATCACGATCATATAAAACACTCAAACTTAAAGAAGTTGGATCGGTTCTAATTTACAAAAAAGAAATCGTTTTAAAACTATTAAGTATCGGAGTTATCTTTGGAACAATTTTGTTTATTATGATAAGACATCTTTAATTGAATTAAAATATAAAGAAATGTGTGAAAGTGAAAAATAATAATCTACTTCAAAAAATTTTAGATGCACCAGTTGGAAAAGTAGAAAATACTTTAAGGGAATTATTGAATTGTGATATACATCTTGATATCATTGAACAAAATAAGGAATTAGGTTCTAATTTTGTTAGAAAAATCACAATTTCTGCAAAAGATTTCCCTGTAATTAGAGCAACAGTAAATTTTGATTATGATGTTATTCCAGAAAAAATTATTGATGAATTGCTTAGAAAAAAGGAAGGCATTGGAACAATTCTGTCAAAAAATAATATCAAGGCTGAAAGAAAAATAATTTCACTTAATTTTGAAAATGACAACAAAGTTGCTATTAGAAAATATCAAATTATTATTGAAAATAAGGTTTGGTTTGAGATTACAGAAGAAATTCGTCTAGATTCTATAATCACCAATCAAAATCGCTGAAGTGTTCCATGTCATATATTGTCGTCTAGTAGTAAGACCAAAATTTTTCATTACCATTTCATATTCATCAAGCCATTTTGTTGTTCTTATTAAATTTGGAAGTTCATCAAATATTTCCTGCCAATCTGGGATAAGTTGTCCAAATCCTTTTAGAATAACAAAGTAAAAATTCCATAGTATTTTCAAAAATTTATTTTTTGGATAAATAAAATCATGGAAAATAATTTTTCCATTTGGTTTTAAATGCTCTAAACAAGTTTTTATGAGAATTTCTGGATTACAATATTTTGGAATATATGAAGAGGTAATACAATCAAATTTGTAATTAAGATTTAATTTTTCTGCATCTTGATTCACAAATGAAACATTCTTGAAGGAAGACATCTTTCTTTTAGCTACTTCAAGATAGTTTTTGGTGATATCAATTCCAACAATCTTTGCATTAGGAAATTTGTTTGCAATTAGTTCAGTAAGAATACCGGTACCACAAGCAAGATCTATTATTGATTCACTTTGTGGGATTTTTTTGAGAATTTCATTTTTCCAATACTTATCTTTACCAAATGTAGTTCGATTAACAATTGCATCATATGATAAAGCTGTTTTGTTAAAGAATTTTGGAACTAATTTTTTGGGGTTTTCTGTCACCATTAAAGTATTAACATAATCATCATCTTTAAGGGAATTGAATGGAAAATTAATAAATTATATTTTTGTGATCAGAATGGATTTTACCTAAAAGCACCACCAAAGAAAACAAAAAGGCTGTTTTTGGGTTTCTGTCTTAATTTTTGATTGGCTTGATTCTATCTTTATTGTTTGTGCGTAATTCTGTCGGGCCATTTCAATAGATTTGTCTTTAATAATTTTAGCATCAGCGATTGCTTTATCCTTAATTGCATCTGCCTTTGCCTTAGTTTTTGCATCAGCGTTAGGATCTGAAATTACCTTCATGTACTCTTGTTTTGCCTTGATTATGGATTGGGAAAATGCCCATTCAGCGTCATACACAGCTTTTTTTCTAATTTCTAAATTGTCTTCTTGTATTCCATAGACTAAAGGAATAGAGTGGCTTGCAAAAATTATAGATGAAATACAAAATAATGTAAAATATCTAGTAATTTTTCTAGTTTTAAATAATATTTTAAATTCGTTTATATCCATTAGTTTTTCATACACTTGTTACGAAGTTATTATAAGATCTTAATTATTGGTTTGTGGCATGCCTTAAAATGATTACTCATAACATTCTAGTTTTTCTTCATCTTTATCCATTGTTTATATTTTTGAACAGGGTTAGTTTTAATAGCAGGAATTTTCGACTAAAGCTCTAACAGGTAAATAATATGACCATAATACGTAAATTAACAAAAAAACTAATGGGTAAAAACATCACTCTAGACCCAAGACTGCTTATTTGTGTAGAGTGTGGAAGTGATCAAGTTTTTGTTGATGGGAAAAAATTATTATGTAAAAACTGTGGCGTCAAACGAAAATTTAAAAAAATCTCACCAAAACTAACTAATTTTACAGAGGGAGAAATGGTCAAAATTGTAGAGTATGATAAACCATCTGATCTAGTGTATAAAATTAGGAAGATAAGAAAGGCGGGAGATGGAAGCTTGCAGTATCTTCTCAAATCAGATGAAAGCGAGATTACTTTATTATACCATGAAAGTATCAACTCTCATTTAGTAAAAGAGAATTAAAAAGAATCAATTACACGTCGTAAAAAACAGAACGATCCAATCTAGATTTACAACTTCATAGTATTATTATTTAATAATATACAAGTAGGTGAGAACACCAGCTGCACGCCCATAAGGTAGTGTTAAACTGACATTCCCACCCAGTAACCAATAATTTGAATCACAATTAGTTTTCTGTATGTTCAAAAATCACAAACTTATCGTGTTAACCAATATTTTGAATTCAGTTTTTAGTTTTAAAATGGCACACCTGAAACTTTCTCCTTCCAACTAGAAGATAAAACTCGATTATCTCATAGATTTTTTCTTCAACAGACAAACCATACTCATTTGCTATTCTGCTAAAATCATGATAATCATCATCATTTAGTCTTATTAGAAACTCCCGCAAGACTATACTATGTTTCTCAAGGATAAAACTCAGACTTTGTTTTTAGATTCTATTTTAGGTAAATACTAAATCACGTAACTAATTGAAAATTTATGATATAATCTCTAAATTGATCCACGTTCAAGCATTCTCTGGATTCCAATAGAAAACTCATCAACGGACATTTTTCCATCAACCCACATTTGGGAATTTGTCTTAATCCAAACTGGAATTTCAGATGAAATATTGTTTTTTACAGACTTTGAATATGGTACATGAACTATTTTTTGCTCCATCAGGTATTTTAGAGATGTAGTGTATTCTGCATCTGTGATTTGTTGATTTACCCAATATTTTGTTAGGCCCTTTACCCAATCAGGAATCATAACAAAATTGTTTCCTACCGTAACAACAAACGATGTTCTTGCTTCATTTCCAGCCGAGTCTACTGCAATGCATCGTACAGTAGTTTTTCCTATTTTGAAAACAGTGAGTGAACTAATCTTATCACAGTCAACTCGTAATTTACCATCAACATTATCAATAGCTGAAAGTGAAAATGAAACAGGAGTGGGAATTGTGGATACATAATAGATATCCCCTTGGCTCGATATAATTGGCCTGACTGTATCAGCAGATTCAGCAAAGACGTTACTTGAAGCAGCTGTCTGTAGAAATAGAATTGATAGGATACTCATTGATAGAAATATTACTTGCTTCATGATTTAATCAAACTCCTGTTTCATGATCGCGGTCGACATCATTGATCATTACATGTAATTGTTAACTGCCTTATTGCACTGGTGATGTGCAAAATGAAAATAATAAAAATCAGTGAGATAAAGTGAGTATGTGTGAAGTTTAGAGAATTATTTATCTTGGTTATTTTTGTTTCTACTAATTTATTAGATGTGCAATTTGCACAGAGTAATTAGTAAATTTGTAGAAATTTTATTATTAGATGTTGGAAATATCGGTTAGGGGTATGTTGTATCCGAAGTAGGTTAATCCCTACTTTTTTTGTAAAACTATTTTTCTTGTATTTGAAAATCTGATATTTTTTGAAGTCCTGGTTGCATATGTTCATTAAAAAAATGTTCTGAGAACTCAAAATAATCTCTAAACTCTCTATCAGGAGAACAGAAATTACATTTCCAGACCTCTGTTTGAAGATTAGATGCACCCTTTGACTCAATGTGAGCCTCTAAGATTACTTGGATTACTTGGTTTATTGTAGAGTCAGTAATGATTGCCTCCTTTTCTAGTTCCTCTAGAATTGAAGGGCGTAATATCAACTCAATTGCGTCTTGGGTTTTTGTTGAAACTTTTTTTGTATATGTACGTTTTTTCCGTGTTGTTTTTGGTTTATCTTTATTAGATTTTTTTTCTATAATAATTTCTTCAGATGGTGAAACCTCCTCTGATTGAATTTTTTCAGTAATGGTAGACTCATCTGATGAATTTTTTTCTTCATTAGTATTATCAGGCAGCCACCAATACCAATTAAACCAATTATACGGATCCCATGCTGAGGCAGGCAATAAAAAAGTACAAGGTCAGCCCTTTCATATTGGATTAAGGTTGAATTTTATTACAAATTAGTTTGAAAATACTGAATTAAAAAATGAGGTTTTAATACAGTAAAAATCTAAAACAAAATAATGATGCAGGATTCAAAATATCTTGATTGGAATAATTCATTTGAAATACTTGAAAAAGCATTTGAAGCAGGGCTATTTGTTATAGTAATTGGTCCAAAGGGTACAGGAAAGACCACCCTGGTTCGCGAATTTGCTAAAAGAAAATCAATTAACTTGGATTCTATTAATTTTAGTTTAAGAACTAGAGAGAGTCATCTAGTTGGAACTAAAACTTTAGAAAATGGGACTGTTGGATTTATTGAAGGATTACTTGTAAAATCAATGAAGGAGGGAAACATGTTGTATTTAGATGAGGTAAATGCAGCAGAAGCTGATGTCTTATTAAGATTAGATGAAGCACTAGATGATCGACGTCAGCTTGTTCTCAAAGAATCTACTGGGGAGAAAATAACTGCAAAGGAGGGATGGTTTGTAGTATCTACAATTAATCCATTAACTCATGTTGGTACAAAGGAGCTACCACCACAATTACTTTCACGTTTTCCAATTAGAATTAGATTAGCATATCCGCCTGAAGATATAGAACTAGATATAGTGAAGCGGCATGCCTCTGGGAAAAATGAGTCTGAGCTAAAGCAAGGCATTAAACTAGCAAATACCTTGCGTCAGGCAGCTGCAGTTGAAGAACTATACTATTCCCCATCTTTACGAGAAACAATTGCATATGCAAAATTATTAGATTTGGATGTTCCTGCAAAGGAAGCTGCCAATATTGTATTTGGAAATGTATATTCTCAATGGGGAACTGTAGAATATCAAAAGGTTAGCGACATCATAACATCAATGTTTGGTAATTAATGCAATCTCTACACCTAAGATATGATACATTAATTGAGCTAGCGACATTTCTTGTTAGGCGATGGTCTGAAGATGATAAAGTAACAGTGGAGCTTTCTCCTCGAAAAGAAATTTCAACAAAGCTAATTGATAAACGCGTAATTTTGATTCCAGTTGAGGACTATGCTGGAGATGACTTTGCAAAGTATAGACAGTTTAGAACCTCAGTTTGGTATGAGGCAATGAGAATAAAGCTATGTTCTAAGATATTATCAAATGATCATGCATTTGGGTTTGTCTTAAATACAATTGAGAATCGCAGAATAGAGCTCCAAGGCCGTAAAGTTTGGAAGGGGATGGATGAAGAGTTAATCTTTTGGTATACATATCAGTGGCTTTACCGGCCATTGCTAAGCTCAGTGTATGGTAAGGCGCGAATTATAGAGGCTTTTTACCAGTACTTTATCATGGGGGATATCAAAGGGGAGATACAACCATCAAGCTATGAAAAAGTTGTAAGAGCTTCCGCTTTTGCTAAAGAAATTATTTCTAATGCCATAGAAAAAAATCATGGAACAGAAGAAATTGAAAAAAAGATTCCAGAGATTTTAAAAATATTGGATATAGATTCGCTAATTACTATACCTCTAGTTGTTCCCTTGAAGGGTCCAGGGATAATGGCAACCGCTAAAGATCTTGTAAAGGCCTTACAGAAAACTTCGAAGAATCGTGAGACGGATTTAGGAAAAATTGATCCAAAAAATGTTCTAGAAGGTAAAAAAATTCAAGACGAATTTAAAATTTTAATGGATGAGAACAAAAAAAGTGAGACAAAGGGACTAGCAATTGAGAACATTGGAATAAGTATTCCATCAGACACGAATATTGATGAGACAAAAATTTATGATAAGGATTTAATTTCTGGTTTAAAAGCTAAGGTAAAAGAATGGAAGACGGGGTGGCATGAAGAGCATGTTAAATCTGGAGACGAGTTTGATGAGGAGATGTATCTTGAAGGACATGAACCATTTTTTACTGATTTTAAAAAAATTATTAGGAGTAGAGTTTTGATTTTATTGGATCACTCTTCTAGTGTGTCAGATATACAGCTTGAATACAAAAAAGCTTCATGTGCACTGTGTGAAGTATTATCATTTTTGAAAGTAAAATTTTCAATGTACGCTTTCAACACAGTACAAAAGCATGTAATGTGCTGGGCCATCAAACCAGAGGATATTAAATGGAATACGGTATCTGCAAAAAGATTAGCACAGATTCAAGCAAATGGTGGAACCCCTCTAGCTGAGGTCTATGATAAACTATTACCTATACTTCGTACTAAGAAACCAGATATCTTTTTGACATTATCAGATGGAGAGCCATCTGATCCAGATGCCGTGAGATCAATGGTAAAAACATTGAAGAGTTTAGGAATTAAGATGGTAGCAATTGGTTTGGGGCCTGATACCACAAGGGCTACAATAATTGCAAATAATTTGAAACTTTTAGGATTTGAGAGAACTTTAGCTGTATCAAGGTTAACTGATATTCCAAATAAGGTTCTCAATGTTTTAGGAAAAAATTAAAGGGTAACGAACTAGATTAGTAAAAAAACAATAGTTCTTTTATACAAGTTCTGCAATTTTTTTAAAACTGCCTAGTTTTGCATAGTTAATTGACTAATTGTTAGAATTATTCCCATCATTATAGTCAAATTCATCAACATATAGAATAGATTTGCTGCTTGTACATCGATAGATTGAAAAGTCTTCTTTTTGATTTTCATGTAAAAGCGCTCCTTCTGGATTTTTATTTCTGAAAATTCTCAATGCACCAAGAGCAACTAGTATATCCTTCAGAATTTGCCTGAGTAAAAGAATCTGGAATAAAGTATCTTTTATGTACAATTTTGATTTGATCCATTTGACATTTGTCTTTTAGATTAAGAAGATCATGTACTTGTCTTTTGTTATTATCTCCTAGGTAATTTGCCATGCCATATAGTAAGCGGAGAGGTATAAATCATTGATTATTTCTTTACTTTACACAATTTTCCAAAATAATTACATAAAATGAATAATGAATAGTAAAAACAAATCTAAAACACTGAAAAATTCCATTCAAAAAAATTCTAAAATTGATTAATCGTTTTAGTTTATCAATATAACATCATTAATTAACTCTAAAAACAAATATTTTTTGATGTCTTTTCGAAGGCCAAAATTACCCAAAATAAACAGAAGAGTACCTAAACCAAAAAAGTCATTACGTAAATTAAAACGAAAATCAATAAAACCTTCTAGAATTTCAAAACGTCCTTTTTTAAAAAAACGTTCAAATGTAAAAAAGAAAAAAACTGTGAAGCTTGGGGTATGTTACTCAGGTTCTAATTGTACTGGAAGGGTTTTGCTAAAGAAGTCATCGAAAAATAGTTGCAGGTTAGCAGGCGGAAAAAGCTGGCGTAGCACTCAAGGATGCCAGAAGGTATAGAGTGAAAAAAATAGGAATGAATTATCAAAAAGGTTTACAAAATTAACCTAATGGTGATTCTTTTTGGCCCTAATTTTTTAACAAAAACGTAGTTCTGGCTCATTCATTGAGTCAGAGACATCTTGCGGCGTTAGCTGGAGAGCCCATTAGCTCACATAAACTAGTTAATGCATTTCATTGTCTCCAAAATATGGAGACTTTTTTTCTTTTTTAATCAAAAAATTCTAAATATGTTTTAGTTAGTGTCAGAATCATCCCAAGCTAGATACAACACATTTCCTTCCCGTCCTAAATTTAAAACGCCTCCTTTTTTAAAAGAGATTTTATGAAGTTTATTTTCAGTGTCTGTTACTTCAATTACTGCATTGTCTACTCCTGATTCATACATTGGGGGATTCTTTGAAATCATGCCCCAGTCATTTTCTCCCATAGTAATATCTCCATTTGTGGCTATTTCTCCCATGTATTTTCAAACTAGTAATCATATAAAACGGTTTTAAAAAAATCTTGGAATCAATAAGAAATGCATCAAAAAAGCAATCAAAATACTAAATTCTAAGTATATGAAACTAGTAATCTAGAATAGTTATTTCAGATCATCTTTTAGGATTAAGGTACAATGAATTAAGATGTAAAATGTTTAGAAAAATGAATGGTTCTAGGAATAGTTTATGTGAAGATTGTATTCGAATGCAATGTGCCAAAGGGTGTTCTTGTGACTGTCATAATTTTCACTAAATTTACATTTTAAATGAACATTTTTAATTTTTTTAGAATATCACATTGTTTTAGAATATAATTATTCAGCTAATTAGCTTACTATACAATATCAGTTAGATTCACTATCAAAAATTAATGGTTGGAATTGATATTGCCGACACTATTGTAAGGCGAACAGTTGAAAAAGGAACCAAAGTAGTCTCAGAGAAAATAAAAAAGCTAAATTTTGCAGGCACCGAATTCAAAAAATATCAAAAAGAAAAATTCAAGCAAATAGGGGACATTGGATTAGCCAGCTCAAAAGGAACTGGAATTATCCATCTAAGCAAGTTAGTAGACACACAAATTCCCTCAACTAAAGGTCATATACTTAGTACTGGTAGAGGAACTAGAATAAGAATGGGGTAGACCATTCTTTTTTTTCTTTTTTGCTAAATTACTTTTTATAGGAATTTGATGCAAATTAAAATATCATATGAAAACAAAATCAAAAGAAGATAACATGGCTTATTGTAATAAGCATGGGAAAGCTTATCCTATGACATTAGGTTGTACTTTATGTAAACAAGAATCACAGTAATTCTAAATTTATCCAAAATGCCTAGTAATTTTCTAGTTTGAATTTCAAAGATCCTCTTTTTATTACATTATGACCTAGTAGAATTATGCAAATAATAAAACATCCAGGATTTACAAATCAAATTGTAAGTCAAAAATCACTTAAGTTGCTACTAAATGATAGGCACAATGAATTTAGGGAGCTAGCTGATATTATTGGAATTCCAAAAACCACATTAGGATGGGAATTTATCATTTTAAAATTCTGCCTTGACTTTCGTGATTGTTTTGTTGCTTGGTCTCAAAAAGACAAGGACCTGGATCATAATACAGTTCATAAATCAATGACCCTAATTCGACAACTAGCAAAGGGAAGAAAAACAATGACTGACTTGGCGCATTTAGAAAATTTAGCTTATACTTTGGCTGAAGAATTTCGAGCGGTATACAATAGATTAAGCTGATTTTTTAGAATTCTGCTTAATAGTTCTTAATTATTATTAAAAATGGAACGAGGGCATGAACGAGTCCGATGATATCCAAATTTAAGGGAATTATAATGTCCTCGTTCCATTGATATTTTTAATATCTAAGAAATTAAGAAATTGTTTGTAATTTTTTGCAGACATTTGAATACGAGTCAACATGGTTAATGTCTAGAAATATCTTATTAACTCCAACTAGTAGTGCATTCTCTACAACGGTATGCAAGCTTATTTGGATCGGGGTTTGCAAGAAAGACAAAAGCATTATTAGAACCACAGTGAATGCATTTTATCCTACTATCCTTGCTCATAAAATCTCACCTAATAATAAAAAAATTAAATTTCCTAAAATTTATAATTTTTTTTGTTGGAAAGTTTTTCCTAAATCTAAAAACTAGCAGGAAAAATTTACCTATATTTCTATATAGAATTTATAGAAAAAATTTATTAATTTATTTCACTATTATGGGAAAACGGTGACTACAAAATGTGGTTTGATAACCAATTTGAAAAAAACATTCAAAGATTGTCTAACCATTTTTTTAACTGGGATGATGTCTTTGAAAACCAAAGTGGGGACCAAATCCAAACTTATGGTCCATATTACTATGGCTATCAGATGACTGTTGGTCCTGATGGCAAACCTCATGTAAGAGAATGGGGAAACGTTAGACCAACTAATGTTTTGCCAGGGTCTGGAACCAGAGAACCTTACGTAGATGAAGTATTAGACGAAAAAAATAGAACTCTAAAACTCGTAGCTGAAATGCCTGGCATTGAGAAATCAGACATCAAAGTAAATGTCGTCGAAAATACAGTATCAATTACAGCAGAACATGACAAACGAAAATATCAATCTAGAGTTCCACTAAAAAACAAAGTGGATGAAAATTCTGCAAAGGCTCAATATTCTAACGGAGTGTTAGAATTAACCTTTAAGCTTGCAGAGGAAAAACCCAAAGGAAAGCTAGTAGCTGTAGATTAAATCAAGGAGGTGAAAGGTAGTTGAGTACAATTTCATCAAAAAATTTGATGTCGGAAATTAGAAAATGTGTCAGCTTTAACTGGGACAAAATGGTTCATGCCTCTTTTAGAAAGGTAGTATCTTTTGATCTTCTATTTCTAGCCTTAGGCATAACCATCGGTACTGGTTTAGCTGTTGCATTTCAAACTGGTGATCTTCAAAAAATGTTCAATGGGGTGATGTCTATTGCCAGATGAATCCTGTAGAAGTTGTGGCAATCTACTTGAAACGGTTTCATTGTGTAAACTATGTCGAAGATCAAATAGAAAAATTTGTCTGAGCTGCTTGACACCAACTCTTGAACAAATCCATGTGAGTTGTATAAACACTTTCAGAACCAACTTAGAGAAACTAGGAAAACATTGTCTTGGTGAGGGAAAAAGCGTCCATGTCCTATCTCCATATTCATCTGAGGGGATTAAAATCCCCTCTTCCCCACCATTAATTCAAAATTATTCATCAAATGATCCTTAGTAAATATCCAAAATAAAGAAAATTCTAAATTGGATAACAAATCAAACAAATAAAATGACTGAATTAGCTGTATCTGCAGATGAGCTTTCAAAAAGTCTAGAACAAAAAGAAGCCATTTTAATTTTAGATTTAAGAAAAAAGGAACAATTTGCTCAAGGTCATATTGCAACTTCAGCTAATGTGGCTGCCGACTCTCCACAGCAAAAGCAGACTATTTTATCAAAGGTTCCAGCTGCCTTTAAAATAATTCTAGTTGATGATGGTTCTGGAGAGGCTGAACAATATGCACAAGCTATGGCAAGATTTGGATTTAGAGTACAGTTTCTAAAGGGAGGGATCACTGAATGGAAATCAGAATTAATAAAATCTACACAGGATGCAATCATATCAAATGATAACCTATACGAATCCATAAAATCAAACAAAGATGTATTTTTACTAGATGTTAGAGAACCAATGGAGTTTGCAGAACATAAAATTCCTGGAGCAGTAAATATTCCATTAGGAGAAATCTTCATGCCAGGTTTAAAAGAAAAGTTACCTAAAGATAAAAAAATAGTTACCGTTTGTTCTCATGGAAACCGCTCTATGGTTGCAATGTTTGCCTTGGCTCAAAAGGGTATTGAGGCATCATCACTAATAGGAGGTATGTCTCAGTGGAACCAAGTCCTAAATCCAACTTTAGCTGTAAAAGATGGTGATCTTATAATAATCCAAGTAGAAAAGGTTGGAAAGGGTTGTCTTTCGCATATCATTGGTTCAAGTGGAGAAGCTGCAGTAATTGATCCAACTTATCCGGCTGAAAAATACATTGAATTTGCAAAAAATCATGATTTAAAAATTACTGGAGTTATTGATACTCATCAACATGCAGACCATGTGTCTGCCGCCAGAGAACTTGCAATAAAAACTGGTGCAAAGTTGTATTTTTCAGCCAAAGAAGAATACAAAATAGAATCAGAAAGATTAGATGATGGAGCAAAACTTCAGCTAGGTTCAAAACAAATCAAGGTAATTTCCACACCAGGACACACTGCGGGATCAATGACTTATGTAATTGATGACAAGTATGTATTTTCTGGAGATATTTTGTTTATAGAAAGCATCGGAAGGCCAGATTTGAGGGATAATGCTGAAGAGTTTGCAAATGCTCTATACGATACAATTCACAATAAGATACTTACTTTACCAAATGATGCAAAAATTTTTCCGACTCATCATGGTGAGGGAGTAGAGCCAACTAGAAATGGAATATATTATACAACTCCAGAAATGGCAAAAAATCTCCCTATATTAGATTTGGTAAAAGAAGAGTTTGTAAAAAAAGTAGTATCCACTACAAATCCAAGACCAATGAACTATGGAATGATAATTAAGGTTAACAAGGGAACAATACCCCCAAACCCAATGATGATACCTGAATTGGAAATGGGTCCAAACCGATGCTCAGTTAGCCCCAATTAAATTTTTTATGAATTCTAATATTTAGAAAAATAAGAATCCTAATAGGAATAAAGGATTCCACTAAACTGTATGGAACTAGAATTAATCATAAACATTGTTCTAGTATCAGTAGGACTTGCCATGCTATATTTTGGGGCTGAATGGTTAGTTCGAGGTTCAGTTACTATAGCAAACAAGTTTCGAATTAGTCAACTGGTAATAGGTCTAACAATTGTAGCCTTTGGAACATCCACACCTGAGCTTTCAGTAAGTGTAACATCTGCAATTCAGGGAATTTCAGATGTTTCTTTAGGAAATGTTGTAGGTAGTAACATTGCAAATATTGGTCTCATACTTGGAATTGCTGCGATCATAAAACCACTACTTGTTGACAAATCAGCAATAAAAAAACAAGTACCAATTATGATTGGTGTTGCAATTTTACTCATGCTAATATCAATAGATGGAATAATTTCAATGGAGGAGGGAATAATACTTGCAATAGGAATTGTAATTTTTACTGTCTATAGTCTTAAGAGCTCAAAAAGAGAATCTTCTGATATTGAAAATTCATCTACAGGACTGAATCTTGCAAAAAGAAATGTAATTTCAAAATCAATTATCTTAATAGGATTAGGTCTTGGAATGCTAACCTTTGGTTCATTCATGACAGTAGAAAACGCTGTAAATATTGCCAAAAGTTTTGGAGTATCTGAGAGAATTATTGGGCTAACATTGATTGCAATAGGGACCTCTTTACCTGAACTAGTTACTTCTATAGTAGCAGCTTTACGAGGACATGCAGATCTGAGTGTTGGAAACATTGTTGGAAGCAACATCTTTAATATTCTAGCAATCATTGGAATTGCTGCAGCAATAACTGGGATATCTGTTAATGAAAACATGTTTTCTGATTACTACATCATGATTGCCTTTAGCTTTATTTTGATTCCAATTATGCGGTCAGGATTCATAATTAGTAGAAAAGAAGGGTATTTGCTAGTTGGAGCGTATATGGCGTATCTGATTTATCTTTTCATAATGTAACACGAAAAGTTTTTTATTAAAACCCATTTTCCAATGGTTTAATTACAGCACTTTTCCATCGATATTAGATATACGTGTCTTTTGATAGAGAAAGAGAAATGTTTACTGCAACCTGTGGGGATTGTGGTAATGAATGCCAGATACCATTCAAACCAAAAGAGGACCGACCGGTTTATTGCAGTGAATGTTTTCAAAAGCATAAACCAGAACGCCGTGGTGGTGGTTCTAGATTTGGCAGAGGGGGTTCTAGATATGGTAGAAATGATAGAGGTTCTAGATATGGTAGAGGTTCAAGAGATGATAGACCAAGAGAAATGTTTACTGCAACCTGTGGGGATTGTGGTAATGAATGCCAGATACCATTCAAACCAAAAGAGGACCGACCGGTTTATTGCAAAGAGTGTTTCCAGCAACACAAAAAGTTTTAGGAATTCTTTTAGAACCTAACAGTTGGAACAAGTGACACGAATAGCTTTAATGTTAGGTACCTGCTCTAAAATATCAGCAGTGCCTCCAACGGTATTTGTACGCTCTACGTTTCGAATTCCTTCAACATAACCAAATCCTTCTACATTGTTACGCTTTACAAATTGTTCTTTATCATATTCAACAAAAAGTATGTCGGCTCTAATTGACGATTCACCAACATTTATCCCAAAAACTCCATTTTCAGAAGCTACGTTTACTGTCCCTGTAAAATGAATTAATGTACCTTCCATTTCATCAATATTTTTTAAAAGATCATAATAATTCCAGTCAACTGCAGCTTCAGCTAGCTCCGTTTCGGACATGAAATCATTTGTTTCTTCAAGTTCATTAGTTTGAGTTAAAGACAATCCAATTATCAAAGATAAAATTAGAACGCCTACTCCTATGCCTGTCTTTTTTGTTTTTGTCAAGATTAAAAAACTATGAAAAATCCATTAGAAAAACTCTTTTGTGAATATTATTATAATAATTTACATATATGAAGTGTCTTTCAGTTTCTCAACCCTTTGCAGACCTTATCATAAAAGGTAAAAAGACCATTGAGCTTAGACGATGGAATACAACTTTTCGAGGAGAGTTTTTGATTCATTCCCCAAAAAAAATCAAATTAAAAGATTGTAAACGGCTTGGAATTAATCCAAAAAATCTTGTCAAGGGAGCAATAGTAGGGAAGGCAGAAATTTATGATGTTAAAAAATATGATTCAAAGTCACAAATCATTAAAGATTCAAAAAAACACTTTGCATCTAAATCGTTTCAAAACAACAAGTATGGTTTTTTAATAAAAAATGCTAAGGCATTTAGAATTCCAATACCTAAAAAAGGTCAATTAGGGTTTTTTGATGTAAAGTTAAAGCAAAAAAAGATTAAGAATTCAGATATTATTTCTGATTTAATTGATGAAGAGTTTCGCTATCAGTGGATAGGTCATCATTAAATAAAAAAAGATTAGGCGTCACTTCGAGGAAGCTTGCCCAATTCATCAAATGTGTCTTGTATAGATTTTTCCGCCAGTCCGTGTTTTACATTAAGATTTTCCACTACTTCAATTAGTTGAACTCGTTTTGTTTGTGCTTTAACAAAATATGCATCACGTGCTTCTGAAATTGAACCTCCATTATCAAGTACTTGCTTCATTGCACTTCTGGCAGAATCTACTTTGGATTTCATATAATCAAACATTCCCCAAAATACACCATGAATGTAAGTAGGTTTCTTTTCAACAAATTTTGTAAATGCAGCCTTTGGCATTTTATCTTGGTACTTTACCAAAAATGCATCCATTCTTTCAGATAATCGCTCTTGAGCGATAGCTCTTTTTTCTTCTAATTCAATTTGTTGTGAAGTTACTTGAGTAGTTGGTGAATTTACAGGTAAATTTTGTTTGTA
Source organism: Nitrosopumilaceae archaeon (assembly GCA_042138025.1). Taxonomy (GTDB): domain Archaea; phylum Thermoproteota; class Nitrososphaeria; order Nitrososphaerales; family Nitrosopumilaceae; genus CSP1-1. The sequence goes on from JBHIUZ010000010.1 coordinate 28,707, forward strand.
TCTGAGTTTTTGTTTCTCCATTTCCGCAAGAATTTTCATTGCTAATGGATTTTTTTGAAGTTCTTCTGATGCTTTTACAACAATTTCAGTTTCTGCATTTGCAAATGAAATCAAATTGGTTCCAGGAATTGTAGACAAAGCTACAATACTTAGCAACAATGTTGACAGGACTATTGGAATTTTTTTATTAGTCATTAAATTGTATTTTTGAAATTTCAAATATAGGTATTAAACAGAAATGTATAGCAATCTTCAAAAGTAAAAAAAACCAATCAAAAACAATATACCGATTAATTTATGGATAACTTATCAGTTCTACGTCGTCTTTATTAAAAATACGAATTTTAAAACAATCTTTTTCCAAATGATTTTTTGTTATAATTTGTGAAATTCATAAAACCGAAAGAATTAAGGAAATACTTTATTTAGTATATATAAAGGGCCTTTATAAGGGTCGTCGAAATGCCACAGACAAAGCCGATTGTAAGTATTGAAAATGTTGTAGCATCAGCTTCTGTAGATCAAAAAATTGATCTTAATGATGTTACCAAAAAATTCCCAGATACCGAATATCATCCTGATCAATTTCCAGGTCTTGTTTTTCGATTAAAGTTACCAAGAACTGCAACATTGATCTTTAGAACAGGAAAGATGGTCTGTACTGGTGCAAAATCTGAAGAGATGGCGATAAAAGCAGTTAGAACTGTTGTTCAAAAGCTTCGTAAGGGCGGTATTAAAATCAAAAAGGATGCCGTGATAGTAGTGCAAAATATTGTAGCAGCAATTAATCTTGGTGGAAAAATTCACCTAGAACATGCAGCACGAGTTTTACCTCGAAGTATGTATGAACCTGAACAGTTTCCTGGATTGATTCATAGAATGTTAGATCCCAAAACAGTGATTTTGCTTTTTGCATCTGGGAAACTGGTATGTACTGGTGCAAAAAAGGAAGCAGATGTTTATCGTTCAGTTCACAACCTACATGCATTATTAGAAGAGAAAAAACTAATGATCTACGATGAGTAGATTTTTTTCCATTTCTTTATTTTCAAAAATAAAATTTTATAATTTTACATGAACATTAAAACAAATTCCTTTTAAGATTTGATCATAGACTAATGTTAGGATCTTCAGACTTTAGTTTTTCCCAATCCGCTAAAAAGTTTTTCAGACCAATATCAGTGAGTTGGTGTTGCAGCATTTTTTCTAAAACGGGTGGGGGTAAAGTTACTACTTCAGCACCAATTTTTGCTGCATCTACAACATGCATTGGATGTCTTATACTGGCAACAAGAATTTGAGTTTTAAAATTATAGTTTAGAAATATTTTTTTAATTTCACGAATTAAATTCATCCCATCTTTTCCAACATCATCCAATCTTCCAATGAATGGACTAACGTATTTTGCACCAGCCTTTGCGGCAAGAATTGCTTGGTTAGGTGAAAATATTAATGTAACATTTACTGGAATTCCTTCGGCAGTTAACGCTTTACATGCTTTAAGACCATCAGCAGTCATTGGTACCTTTACGACAACATTGTCCCCATACTTTCTAAGACGACGTCCTTCTTCCATCATTCCTTCATATTTAACAGATACCACTTCTAGAGAAACATCTCCTTTTATTATTCTACAAATCTCCTCCATTGTTTTTTGAGGATCACCACCTTCTTTTGATAGAAGTGATGGATTAGTAGTAATGCCATCTAACAATCCCATGTCATTGTATTTTTTTATGGCTTCAATATTGGCTGTATCTAAAAATATTTTCATGATTTACTCCTAATTTCCTTTACTTTTTTTGCTATATTAATAGATGTAATACCATGTTTTTCAAGTAAAAGGGGAATTTCATTATCCCTAGCAGATTCGCCAAACATATCTTGAGCCCCTATTCGTCGAATTGGAATTGGATATGTTTCTGAAACTACTTCGCATACGGCTGAACCAAATCCTCCCATTATATTGTGTTCCTCACAAGTTACAATTCCACCAGTTTCTCTAGCAGCTTTTTCTAAAAGTTCAGCGTCTATTGGTTTTATTGTAAAAATATCAATTACCCTACAAGAAATTCCTTCTTGTTTAAGAGATTCAGCAGCTTCTAATGCCATCTTTACAGTGATTCCACAAGCTACAATCGTGCAATCAGAACCATCTTTCAAAGTGATTCCTTTGCCAATTGTAAACTCTTGCGATTCTGAATGTACTACTGGAGTCTTTGAACGTGCCATTCTCATGTAAAAAGGGCCATATTTTTGAGAAATAATCCATGTAAGTTTTGAAACAGCTGTTGCATCAGCAGGAATTAGAACTTTCATGTTAGGAATTGATCTCATGATTGCAATATCTTCAATTTGTTGATGAGATCCTCCATCGGCGCCGACGGTTAATCCACCATGAGATGTAACAAGTTTAACATTTAATCCCTTTTTTTCTCCTCTTGATGCATAACAAATTTGATTTCTGATTTGATCAACACATCTTCCAGGTAAAAATATCGCATAGGTACTTGCAAATGAAGTTTTTCCAGCATATGCTAGACCTGCAGCAATTGTAACTAGATTGGCTTCAGCAATTCCAACATTAAAAAATCTTTCAGGAAATTGTGCTCCAAATCCACTGGTTTTAAGAGAATCTGTAGTATCAGCTCCCAAAACGACTACATTGGGATTTTCTTTCCCAATTTCAATTAGCGCTTTTCCATATTCGGTTCTCATATCGGTTAATTGTTCAGAAATTGTCAATTAAATCCAAGTTCCTTTGAAATTTGAATAAGTTGATCTTTTTTTTCTCCAACAATGTGTAGATTAATCCATTCGTTAACAAGATCTTTACCACCTAACGCATTAGCTTTTTGAATCAAAATTTTTCTTCTCGATTTTAATATAACATTTCTAAATTCACGAATAATTCCTCGTACATCTTTTTGTCCAATTATTGCACTTCCTCCAACAAATGCTCTTGCTCCATCACCAAAGCACTGACCTACATTTTCAAGCGTTACTCCTCCATCAGCCTCTATAGTACCCTCAAAATTATGTTCATTTAGGATAGATGTTAATCGCTGAGTTTTTTCATGAGAAGATTCAATGTACTTTTGACCTGATTGACCTGGGACAACTGACATTATAATTAATTGATCCAAATCAGAAATAAATTTGTGAGACCATGGAGGTAATTCAGTATCAGGATTAATTGCCAGGCCTACTCCAACACCATTTTGCTGTAATATATCTTGAATTTCACCAAAGCTTGATTCATCACAAACTTCTGCATGTACAGTTATAATATCGCATCCAGCATCTACATAATCTCTAACATACCTCACTGGTTCATTAATCATAAGATGAGCATCAAAAGGGATTACTGTGAGTGGACGTAGTTCTTTGATTTTATTATGATCAAAAGTAGTGTTTGGAACAAATGCGCCGTCCATTACGTCAAGATGAATGTAATCTGCTCTCCCGTCTACACAGCGCTTTACCTCTTTTGCCAGGTTTGTCATGTCTCCTGCAATAATTGATGGTGCAATCATAAATTGTGATTCAAGTTCAGCATTAATGATTGGGACCATTTCAGGTTTGGGTGCTTTTCCATGCCATTGAGGATTGTCCTCCATATGTTCTACTCCTTTTCCTTTAATGGTTCTTGCAATAATTATTGTTGGAACACCTTTAGCATTTTTTGCTTTTTTTATTGCCCTATCAATTTGTTCAATTCTATGCCCATCAATATCCATTACATTCCATCCAAAGGCTCTCCATTTGTCCCCAACTTTCCATCTACTAGCATCTTTCCACATCTCAGAAAGATCATCTCCTTCAAGTATTTCATCAAGTGGCATTATTTTTTCTGTATACGAATCTTGTTGAATGAAATTTCTATCTACAAATGCTGTAATGTTATCAATTTTGAATTTACTAGCAGACATTGCAGCTTCCCAAACTTGTCCTTCGTCAGATTCCCCATCCCCGATGATTGTATAGATGCGATAATTTTTGTTGTCAAGTTTTGCCGCTAGTGCATTACCAATAGAATATGATAATCCTAGTCCCAAAGAACCACCACAAAATTCTACCCCAGGACATTTTAGATCAGGATGACCTTGTAGCCTGCTTCCAAATTTTCTTAATGTATCAAGTTCTGATGGATCAAAATATCCTGCAACTGCTAGATTTGAAAAAAGACCTGGAGATGCATGTCCCTTTGAGAGAATTAATCTATCACGATCTTCCCATAAAGGATTTTTTGGGTCGAATTTAAGATGTTTATAAAATAAACATCCCATTATTTCTGCCATTGAAAATGAGCCACCGGGATGTCCTGAACCTGCAGCAACAGTTCCTTTAATTACAAGTTTACGAGTTTTTAGAACATTTTTTTTAATTTTATAGTAATTTAGACCCATTCTGGAGAGTTTGCTTTGTAAATGAAATATTAAGCTACTTCTGAAAATTTTAATCCGATCACATCCTAAAGAAATTATGGAATTAAATGATCTTGTGCCACTTGTAATTTATGATAACAGGTGTAATCTCTGTGTAAAATTTGCAAAATTTGTAAATTTTATGGCAAGAGGTAGATTAAGAATTGTTGGGCATTATAGTGAAATTGGTAAAAAAATTCGACATGATGTATTAGATTCAACTGCACTAGAAATGTTTTGGTTTGTTGATGGGAAAACAGCTTATGGTGGACGGGCAGGTTTGTTTCCATTATTTTTAGCTATAATTCATGCTAATGGAAATGTTAAAGTTCCAATTATTCAAGAATCATCTGAATTGGGTTGTAAAAATTCTAAGGCAGTGTTTATTCGTTCAGCTAGTTTACTTACAAATAGTAAAAAAATAAAGATAAAATAATCTATAATACCTCTAAACGAGCGAGCCATACATTATGAAGATAAGATCAGAATCTGTTAAACCATCTAAGAAAAAAACTGCTATTTTGTGTGTATATGTATTAGAAAATTCAAATGAACCATTTGGATTAGGAAAAATGAATGAAAAAATTGACATTTCAATTAAGGAAGCAGTTAAAGAAATTAGAGGAAAAAATGGTGCAATAGCAATTGTTAATACATTTGGAATGATATCTCCAAAAAAAATCCTAATTGCGGGATTAGGACCAAGAAAAAAATTATCTGTTGATGTTTTAAGAGATGTTACAGGAAAAATAACTCAAAAGATTCGCAGTATGGGTTTACCAGAATTTGCAATTACAATTCCTTCAAATTTCCCTTTAGACTCAAACATAGCTATCTCAACAATTGTTGAAGGATCTTTACTTTCTATGTATTCATTTGACAGATATAAAAATGAAAAAAGTGATCCATCCCCTAATTTATCAATTTTAGTTTCAGATTCTAAAAATGCCCAGAATATAATTTCCAAAGCTGAGATTGTTTCCCAAGGAGTAATCTATACTAGAAGCATAGCAAACCTACCTCCAAATGATTGTCCACCTTCAAAACTTGCAAGCTTTGCAAATGCTGTTGCCACTAAAAATAAATTAAAATGCAAAATCCTCGAAAAGAATGAGTTAAAGAAAAAAGGATTTGGAGGAATATCTGCAGTAGGTCAAGGAAGTAAAAATGAACCTAAATTAATTATTTTAGAGTATTTCAAAGGAAGGCAAAGTGAGAAACCAGTAGTACTCGTTGGAAAAGCTGTAACATTTGACACTGGGGGAATTTCATTAAAACCAAGTGACAAAATGGATGAAATGAAGTTTGACAAGTGTGGTGGATGTACGGTATTAGGAATAATGAAAGCAGTTTCTGAATTAAAACTTCAAATTAATGTTGTAGGAATAATTCCCTCTGTTGAAAATATGCCAGGTGGGGAATCATATAGACCTGGAGATATAATTCGTCTGTACAGTGGAAAAACAGCTGAAATTTTAAACACTGATGCAGAAGGAAGATTGATTTTAGCTGATGCGTTATCTTTCGGAATAAAACAATATTCACCCAAATTAATTATTGATTTTGCAACACTTACTGGTGCATGTATTGTTGCATTGGGAAATAATGTAGCTGGACTTGTAAGCAACGATAAACAACTTGCAGAAAAGATTAAAAAATCATCAGAAAAAACATCTGAAGAAATTTGGCAGCTACCAATTAATGATGATTACATGGACATGATCAAATCAAATGTTGCTGATATGAAAAATATTGGAATGGGAAGAGCCGCAGGAACAATAACGGCTGCTGCATTTCTAGCAAACGCAGTTGATAATGTTCCTTGGGCACATATTGATATTGCGGGAACAGCCTGGATGCAGGATGCAACGAAAAAGAAATCTTACAATCAGAAAGGAGCAACTGGGTTCGGCGTTCGATTAATTTTAGATTATCTTAGCTCATTAAAGTAAATACTTGATTAATATCCTCTACTATTTCTATCTGGTTTGTCAATGTTAGGATTTCTAAATCCATGTTTTTCCATCATATGATTCAAAAACCTAATGTCATTTTCAAAATATTGACCACAAACTGAACATTGAGACATTAAATTATCAAAATATAACATGTTAAGAGTTTTATTTATATGAAGATGCCAGCACTGTTGCTTCCCAAGAGCTCTCGCATCTTAGTAACACAACAGCGACATTGGGTTTGACTTCCAGGTTCGGAATGGGACTGGGTCGCGCCCCAACACTATGGCCGGCTTGAAGGTATTTTTTCAGATGTTATCTATTAAGCTAACTGAAAAATTTGTTCAAAAAGTAACAAATTGATGAAAAACAAGCTTGATTTCGTGAAGGGATATAAATTAAAGAAAAAGACGGTATTTTCATGACCCATCGTGTTGCAGTACTTGATAAAGAATTATGCCAACCAAAAAAATGCGGGCTTGAATGTATCAAGTATTGTCCTGTAAACAAATCAGGTGCAGATTGCATAATCATGAATGAAGAAATAAAAAAAGCTCAGATAGATGAAGATCTTTGTAATGGGTGTGGAATTTGTGTAAAAGTCTGTCCATTTGAAGCAATAACAATTGTAAACTTGGCATCAGAACTTGCAACAGACAAAGTCCATCAATTTGGAATTAATTCATTTAGATTATACAAATTACCTACTCCTACAAAAGGAGAGGTTGTTGGGCTTCTTGGAAGAAATGGTATGGGAAAAAGTACTGTGGTTAATATTTTATCTGGAAACTTAAAACCTAATTTAGGAAATTATTTAGAACCACCAGAATGGGATGAAATTTTAAAGTATTATAGTGGTACCGAACTTAAATCACATTTTGAAAAAATTAAGGATGGAAATATTAAATCTTCAATTAAGCCCCAACAAGTTTACAATGTTGCAGAAGTATTTGATGGAACAGCCAAAGATTTACTTGAAAAATATGATGAAAGAGGAGTAACAAAAGAACTTGTTGAAGAATTAGGATTAAAAAATTCACTAGAACATAACTTAAAAGAGCTTAGTGGAGGAGAACTACAAAGATTAGCAGTTGCAGTAGCGACATCAAAGGATGCTGATTTTTACTTTTTTGATGAGCCATCTTCGTATAATGATGTATTTCAAAGAACAGGGGTAGCAAGAGTTATTCACGGTTTAGCTAAAATTGGAAAAAGTGTGATGGTAGTAGAACATGATTTAACATTACTTGATTACCTCAGTGATTACATTGATGTTTTATATGGAGAGCCTGCTGCATATGGAATTGTATCAAATGTACTTTCAACAAAGGTTGGAATTAATGTTTTTTTAGATGGATATTTACCAAATGAAAATGTAAGGTTTAGAGACAAAAAATTTACTTTTGATTCATCTGCAACAACCACAGAAAATTTTCAGATGGGAGAAGATGTTATTTCATATCCTTTAATTGAAAAAAAATTCCCTTCATTTTCAGTTACTATTGAACCTGGTAAAGTAAGAAAGGGAGAAGTACTTGGAATCATGGGCGCAAATGCATTAGGAAAAACTACTATGATGAAAATGATTGCTGGAGTAGAAAAACCAGATTCGGGCAATGTGGATAAAAAAGTAAAGATTGCATACAAACCACAATATCTAACAAATGACATTGATGTTGAAGTAATTGATTTGTTAACTAAAGCAAATGAGGGTCCTATTCAAGGAAGTGTTGAAGAGGAGCAAATAATTGATCCGCTTAAAATAAAAAAACTCTACAACAAATCAGTGAAAAATCTCTCTGGGGGGGAATTACAAAAAGTTGCAGTTGCATCTTGCTTATTGCAAAAAGTCGATGTTTATGCATTGGATGAACCATCAGCGTTTTTAGATGTTGAAGATAGAATTGCTATTGCTAAATTTATTCAAAAATTTGTTCGATCATATGCTAAATCAGCAATAATAATTGATCATGATTTACAATTAATGGATCTAATCTCTGACTCTATGGTAATTTTTGAAGGAACTTCTGGAATTAATGGACATGCAACATCTCCTATGTCAAAAACTGATGCTATGAATAGATTCCTTAAATCCCTTGAGATAACTTTCCGAAGGGATGAGAAATCATTAAGACCAAGAGTTAACAAAAGCGATAGTAGATTAGATAAAACCCAAAAAGAATCTGGACATTTCTATTACAAAAATTGACACGAATGCTCAAAAAAGCACTTGAAGATGTCTTAACAGAAAAAGAATGTGAAGAGTTATTCTCAGCATTTGATCAGGTAGGCAATATCATAATTGTTAGAATTCCCGATTCCCTTTATTCAAAAAAGAAGATTATTGGTGAAACTTTACTAGAAAAAGTTAAAACAGCAAAATCTGTTTTTTACCAGTCCTCATCAGTTGAAGGAGAGTTTAGAACAAGAAATTTGGAAATTCTTGCAGGGGAAGATAATACAGAAACAGAGTATAAAGAATTTGGTTGCAGATTCATTGTTGATGTAGAAAAGGCGTTCTTTTCTCCAAGATTATCTACTGAAAGAGATAGGATTGCAAAGCTAATTCAGGATGGAGAAACTGTGATTAACATGTTTGGGGGGGTTGGAATGTTTTCAATAATTGCAGCTAAAAGAAAAAAATGTACAGTATACAATATAGACATTAATCCCATTGCTACAAAACTTTGTGAGAAAAATATAAAATTAAACAAATTAAAGGGAAATGTGATTTCTATTAATGGCAATGCTTCAAAAATTATTGAATCACAGCTTAAAGACAAAGGGGATAGAGTGTTAATGTTGTTACCTGAAAGTTCAGATGAATTTCTTAATTCAGCAATCTTGGCAACAAAAAACAATGGCATAATTCATTTTTATTCACATATTCATGCAGATGAAAAATTAAATGCAGCAAAACTTTCGGAAAAACATTATTTGGAAATTACTCCAATCAACTCGAAAATTCTTAATTCAAAAATAGTAAGAGCAGTTGGTCCTAGATATTATCAAACAGTTGTTGATATAGAAATTACAAAATAGGTTTAGTCATCATCGGATGTGATAGATGACGGCGAAGGTTTTGTAGTTACCATGGTATATCCTATCCAAGAAATTACGCCAAGAACCCCCCCAACAATCATTAACACTGATAATTGTAAAATAATTCCACTCCATTCAGATAACATGAGAAGATAAGCATATACAAAAAAACCAACTATGCATAAAACAAAGATAGCTATACCTGTAGAACTTCGTTTTGACATTGCGCTACAAGTTTGTGATTAGTTATTTATTTTAATCTAGTAATCAAACTCTATAGCCATTAAAAAGGCATCTTCACCATCTCGATAATACGTTTTTAGTCTCTGTTTTATGATAAATCCAAGTTTTTCATATAGCTTTACTCCTTCAGTATTACTACATCTTACTTCAAGATACAATTCATCACATTTTTTTATTTGAACTCCTTTCATTGATTCTTCAACTAGAGCTTTGCCAATTCCTTTTTTTCGATGCTCTTCAATTACAGCAACTGATACAACGTGACCTTTCTTAACAAATCCTAATTTTTTAAAATTTGAAAATCCATATTCAGTTTTACACATTATATATCCAATAGCTCGTCCTTCAATTTCAGCTACTAGAAATGCCTCTGGCAATTCAGATAATAGGCTTTCATAAAAATAATCAGAATAGTGTTCTGGAAGGGTTTTCATATTGATTTCCATAACGGGAATCAAATCAGCAGGATCACATCGTCTAATTACACAGTTTCCAACTTGTCGAAGTATTACTTGCAACACTTTAGATAATTAATTCAAATATTTAATTTTGAGCATTTTTAAGAATGTCTATTTAATCGCAAAAGCATTAATGGACAATCTCTAGAGGATTAAGAATGAGTGAACCAACTCAAGAAGAAGTAATTTCCATTGTTTCTTCTAAATTTGAGGTTACTAATGTAGATCTTACATTAGAGACTCTGAAATTCAGAATAGAAGATATAGAATTCAAGAAAAAATTTGTCGAACTTGCTCAAAAATTAGAATCAATGGATCTTATTTGTAGATTGGAAAAAACATCATTTGGCATATTTATACTAGTTAATAGATTTCCACCTAAAAAACAACGAAAAATATTATCAGGGTCATGGCTGCCTAGAATTCTTTTTGCAGTTGTTATTGGGCTTGTGATGATTGATGGATATTACAGAACAATTGGCGCAAATTCTCTTGTAAATATTGGCGAGCCATTAGAGATTGCAGTTATCTATACAATTTCATTATTAGGTATTTTAGGCATTCATGAATCAGGTCATTTAATTGCTGCAAAGCTACATAAACTAAAAACTTCATGGCCATATTTTATTCCAGGAATTCCAATTTATGGAATTCCCACATTTGGTGCAGTGATTACTTCAAGAGGTTTGACAGTTAACCGACACATTCTATATGATGTTGCTATTGCAGGACCAATTGCAGGCTTGATCATTGCTATAATAGTTTCAATGTATGGTGCATATACTGCACCTGTAATTACAGATGAGTTAGCTGATGATTTATTCTCCCAGTCACAGTTAATTGAAATGAATGAACCCATATTGATGATCGTATCCCTTGCTATCTTTGGAAAAGGTGGACAGGGAGAAGAAGTGATAATGACTCCAGTTTTATTTGCTGCGTGGCTTGGATTTTTAATTACATTTTTGAATTTACTTCCTGCATGGCAACTGGATGGTGGTCATATGGCAAGAGCTCTTTTTGGAGGAAAATGGCATCGTATTGGAACTTATGCAAGTATAGGAGTTCTTTTTTTGTTAGGATATTTCATTATGGCTATGTTTATCTTACTTTTAAGCTCTAGAAATCCAAGTGCAATGCCACTTGATGATGTTTCTCCTGTTCCAAAAAATAGAAAATATCTGTACATTATTATAGTTATACTTGCAGTGCTATGTGCACCAATTCCTCCTTCAATGTTACCTTAAGAGAATTCTTGCACCATCAGATACTACAGCAACTTTTTGTTTAATGCCTTGTATTTTTAAAATGTAATCCATAGCTCTTTTAATTCCTACAAAAGAAACTAAATTCAATTTTTTTGTATAAAATTCTGGCAGAATTGAAACTATCCCAATTTGAAATCGCTTTTGAATTTCTGTTAAGAATAAAAGATCTTCCATTCCATCTACATATTTAGCAGGTTTTCTGAGTCTATCAAGACTCATTCTACCTTCAATGAATTGTTGAATAGCTTCAGAACCTATTCCATTTTTACATTCTGCAAGAAGTACAGCAAGTCCATTATCTTTAATTGCATTACTACAATTCCATAGAGAAGATAGTGATTTTCGAAGGGTGTCATTACTTCCATCTTTTCCAGTACTAATCATCATAGTTCTATGTCTTTCAACCTGTTTTTTAGCGGTTTCACCGAATTTCTTTGAAAGTTCCATTGTTGAGGATGGGTGACCAATAGACAAATCAACAATACCATTTTGGTTAGCAGTTAATTCAATTCCAAAAATTTCAAAAGAGTCTACGAATTTTTTAGCAATTTGAATATTATTATTTATTTCACCCGGTGAGGGAAGATCACTTTTTCTTTGCTGATAAGCAGTAAGCATTTGATCATTTCCAAATTTTTTGATGAGTCTAGTAGATATAGTTTCAAATCCAAATAATCCATCAAATTCCATTTCACCGACAAAAACTAGATTAGAATTCGAAAGATTTTGTTCCCCAAATTCAGAAATTAAGCTTCCTTCAGGTAATAATGATTTAAAATGATTCAAGATGGTTTTATCAGCAAGAATTTTTGGTTTTGAATAAGATTTTTGCTCACATTTTTGAAAAATGGCAGATATTGTTTTTTGAACAGATTTTGAATTATTTAGAATTACTAACTCCATTGGCTTTTTAAAATCTAGTGAATCTAGTTTTTCTTCCAATTCAGAATTATTTAGTGATTTACCTTGAGAATCTAATTGCTGGTCTAAATTCTCAGCTCTTATATCCAAAACTATCTCCGTTTTACCATAATTAAGCCAGATTTCAGGCATAATTTAATAAAAATACAAACCAAAATAAATCCAGTTTAGTTAATTTTAGTATGGATTTTGTAAAAGAGTTTGCAACCTTTTTACATGAAAAAGAGATTATAAAATTTGGAGAATTTACCCTTTCGAGTGGAAAAAAAAGTTCATACTATGTTGATTTAAGATTGGTATCTAGTTATCCTCATCAATTTCGTAAAATGATAAAAAATCTCCAAGATTTAATTTCAGAAGAAATAGGGTTTGAAAACTTTGATACTATTGCGACTGTTCCAACAGGAGGTCTCGTAATTGCCTCTGCTCTTGCTATTGAAACTGTAAAACCACTAATTTATGTCAGAACTAAACCAAAAGAGCATGGAACTTCAAAAGCAATCGAAGGAATAATTCACCAGGGAATGATAGTGTTAATGATTGATGATGTAGCAACTTCTGGAGGTTCGATTGTATCAAGTATTAACATTCTAAAAGAAAAAGGAGTGGAAGTTAAAGATGCATACGTAATAATTAACAGATTAGAAGGTGCTGAAAAACTATTAGAATTAGAGGGAGTTAAAATGCATCAACTAACAGATATAATGGAAATAACAAATTCATTACATAAAGCAAATTTAGTAAGTGATGAAGTTTTTAAAAAAATTCAATCACAAATAAGTAAAAAATGAAATTGTAATAAATGGCAGCTCAGTCAAATGCCTTCACATCATTTTTCAGATATAACTCTGATTCTTCATTGCGGCCATATTATATAGGCATCAACTTATTTTAAAATTAATGCAAATTCCTTCCTAAAATTGCGGTTTTTATGAAAAGTGGGCCCGAAGGGCTTCGATCCCTTGGCTCACCGGTTATGAGCCGGTTACTCTACCAAGCTGAGTTACGGGCCCCACGCAAAAAAGGTTCTATCCTCAGTATAAAATGTTATAGAGTTAACAATAAGATTCGTAACAACTATCAAGTAACAAATTTTGTGCGGAAATAGATTTTTCTGCTATTTCCAATAATTCTTCCTTTTTAGTAGCATGTTCAAGAGCCTTACTCCATGAAGCTGCATGTCTGATATCTGCTTCAGTATGTAATTTGAAATATTCAGTTGCTTGGTCATCTGTGATTCCATAAAATTCAGCTAATCCTTCCAGTTTTACATTGCTTATTTTTGGAATTTCTTTTTCAAAAGCATACATTGCACAGGAACCAGCTTCAAAAGAATTCATTAATGATGAAAGTTTTGAAACAGCTAGCATTGTTTTGGGAAGGCCAGAATAATTATCTAAATCAGATTCATCAACACCTAATGAGTAGGCAAATTTCTTCCAAAGGTCAATGTGCTGAATTTCTTCATCTTGATTAGAAATTAATTCATTTTTTAAAGCATCAGGAGCCCTGTCAATTATTGGAGTCATGAATGAAGGAACTGCTTTTACTAACTGAAAATATTCTTTTGAATATCCAGTAAGAGATTCTAAGGTGAGATTTCCATCAGACCACATTTTGTAAAATGGATGTTTAAGTAAACTTTTTTCTTCGATCATTTCATCAATTTTTTTTACGAGAGAATTCATGTGTTTAATCCTGAAAAGCTGATAAAAAAATCTTTGCAGTGCCCAAAAGATTTTATGGATAAAATTACCGGATGCAAACGGGCTCCTGTGGTGTAGACCGGTCAAGCATACCGCCCTTTCAAGGCGGTGATCCCGGGTTCAAAATCTAAAAAGATGAAAGTCCCGGCGGGAGCACCAACTTTTAATATACTATCAAAAGTATGACAAAAAGGGCTGTTTTTGAGTAGAAAAAACATCGAGATCAATCCTCTCTTAGAAATCTATGGAACGTATATCAAAAAAATAGATGCTGCTTTAAATTCAGAACTTTCATTATATTCAGAATCTGAATTTATTGAGCCCTTAAAATATGCCATGGAAAGTGGTAAAAGAATTAGACCGTTAATTTTAGTTCTAGCTGCTGAAAGCATTGGAAAAGCAGATGAAAATGCATATGTTGCATCATGTGCTGTTGAATTTTTACATACCGAATCAGTCATTCATGATGATATAATTGATAACGAAACTATGAGAAGGCAAAAGGATCCTTTTCATATAAAATATGGTTATAATGCCAGTATACTTACAGGGGATTTTGTATTAGGCTTAATTCTAAACATTTCATCAAGGCTTAACAATCCAAGAATTACAAAAGACCTATCCACTACTGCGATGCTCATGAGTGAAGGGGAAATTATAGAAGGAAGATTAGAAGAAAGCGAAGACGCTACATTTGACGATTATCTCAAAGTCATTGAGTATAAAACTGCCACAGCTTTTGAAACGGCTGCAAGATTAGGTGCTATTTTAGCTAAAGGTTCAGAAGATCAGATTGAAGCATTAGCAGAATATGGGAAAAATATTGGAATCGCTTATCAAATTCAAGATGACCTTAATGATTGGAAAAACGAAGATAAACTCTTCAATCTTCTAATTAAAAAAAGTTCAGATCCACGTGATGTTTTTAATAAAATGGAAGAACTTCTAAAAAACTATTCAGAAAAAGCAAAAAATGGTTTAAGAAAAATCGAAGAAGGAGATGCAAAATCTCATTTAGAAAATTTAATTAAATTTACTATGTTTAAGGCGAAAGTACATTCAAACTAGGAACGGCCATTTCTGTAAATTGAATTATTGGATCTGGATAGACGCCGATTGCAACTATGAATATTATTGAAAAAATCATTACCGCAATAATTGATCTAGGTTCTTTGACTCTCTTTTCATTTTCTCCTTCAAAGTACATTTTTCGAATTATCCAACCATAGTAAGCAAGGGATAGGGCACTGTTGAGAACTGCAGCGATTGCAAGCCAAGGTGCCCAAGACGCTACAGGACCAGCATCAATTGCAGCCCCAAATAACATTAGTTTACTCCAAAAACCACTCAATGGGGGAACACCAGCAAGAGCTAAAAGTGAAATTATTAATCCTAATGAAGTAATTGGCATTCGTCTTGCAAGTCCTTTAAGTTTGTCTATGTTGGTTACTGCAAGTGTGGTAACAATTCCAGCTACTGCAATAAAAGCTGCACCTTTCATTACTGCATGATTAAGAATATGAAATAGAGACCCTTGAATTCCAATTGATGAGAATGGAGCAATAGATAGACCAATTAGTATGTAACCAGCATGTCCAATGCTTGAATAAGCAAGCATTCGTGCTAAGTTTTTTTGCATAACAGCTGCTATGTTTCCAACAGTCATAGTCAATACTGCAATAATTCCCAATGCGAAAGTCCAGTCAAGACTCAAGGCAACTGAACCCATAACAATTACTCTTAGTGCGGCAGCAAACCCAGCTTTCTTAGTAGCCGCTGCTAAGAGTGCAGTAATAGTTGGAGGCGCTCCTTCATACGTATCTGGTAACCACATATGGAATGGAACTAATCCCATCTTGAATCCAAATCCGGCAATGAACATTCCAACTGCTAACAAAGCTAGAGGAGTCATAGTTGGATCAAGTGTTGAAAAGCCTTGGATGACTTCTCCAATGTTAGTTGAACCAGTTAGACCATAAGCAATTGAAATTCCATAAACTATAATAGCAGAAGACAGTGCTCCAAACAAAAAGTATTTGAGTGCAGCTTCATTTGATGAAGGATTTTTTTTCATGTAACCTGCTAAGATGTAAGTTGGAATACTCATTAGCTCCCATGCAACAAAGAGCATTACCAAATCTGTAGAGTAAGCAACAAAAACCATACCGAT
>JBHIUZ010000011.1:0-11317 GCA_042138025.1 Nitrosopumilaceae archaeon
ACCTTGATGCAATTAAAGACCCTGTTAGTGGCATTACAAACTGGCAAGTGGGTGGTAACATTCCAGAGTATATCAAAGATATGACAGTCGTATCTGTAGATGATTTAAAAGTAAATGAGCTTGATCTAATATTTTCATCAATTGAAAGTGAGGCAGCTAAAGAAATTGAAGCTCGATTTGCAAAAGATCTTCCAGTTATTAGTACATCATCTGCATATAGATATGAAGAAGATGTTCCAATTCTAATTCCAGGAATTAATGACGATCAAGCCGATTTAATTGATGTTCAAAAGAAAAATCGAAATTGGAAGGGTTTTGTAGCTCCATTACCTAATTGTACAACAACTGGTCTAGCAATAACAATGAAACCATTATTTGAAAAATATGGAGCCAAAAGAGTTTTGATGACATCAATGCAGGCTATATCAGGAGCAGGAAGAACACCTGGGGTATCTGCTATGGATGTAACTGATAATATTATTCCGTATATTCCAAAAGAAGAAAACAAAGTTAGAATTGAAACTGCCAAAATTCTAGGTAAACTAAAAGATGGAAAAATAATACCTGCCGAGGTTAAGATTAGTTGTACTTGTACTAGAGTTCCAGTAATAGATGGACATACAGAATCTGTTTTTATGGAAACGTCTCAACATATAGACCCCAAAATGGCAAGAGATTCGTATGAGGAATATTCAAAAAATGTTTCTGTTCTTGGTTTACCATCTGCGCCTCCAAATTATTTTGCAATTCATGATGATCCAACCAGACCGCAACCAAGAATTGAACGGGAGGTTAATGATGGAATGACTACTACAGTTGGAAGACTAGAAGAAGACAAAGTTTTCGATTATGGAATAAAGTACGTGTTATTCTCACATAATAAGAAGATGGGTTCTGCAAAAGGGGCAGTACTTTTAGCAGAAATGTTATACAAAAAAGGTAAAATCTAAACTAATTTTATAAAAATTTCAATAATAGCTTTATTAGTTAGAGATTTCTGAACGATCTTTACTGGTTCTTATGGCAAAAATTGATGATTTAGATCTTAAAATTTTATCTGAATTAAGCGAAGATGCCGCAATTTCAGTTCCAAAACTATCTAAAAAAATTAAAGTAAATCCTTCAGTAGTGTATAGTAGAATTAAAAGACTCGTAAAAAGGAAATTAATTGAACGTTTTACAATTGTAGTAAATGATCAAGAATTGGGATATCAAGTAAAAGCCTTGACAGGAATTAACATGGATTCTAAACAAAGGGATAATGTAATTGATGAGCTCTTCAAGATAAATGGTGTAAGAGAGATCGCTGAAGTTACAGGTAGGTTTGATATTTTAGTCACAATGTATGCTAAAACACTTGATGAGATGCACAAACTAGTATCAGATCAGATTGGTCGAATTCAAGGAGTAATCAGTTCTGAAAGCTTTATTGAAATGAAGACGAGAACAAAGCCGATGCCTTATATGCCTTCCAAGTAGCCTTGGTACATTTAATTTTAAGAATGTTCAATTTTGTAGGAGGTAGGAAATAATGCAAAAAGCAAAAACAGAATCAAGAATAAAGGTTTACTATGAACTAACCAAACCAAAAATATGGTATCTATTAGTGTTTACAGCATTTGCAGCTGCGATTACTGCCTCAAATATCTATTCTATTGAAATATCTCCTATCACATGGGCGTTGATGTTATTGGGGGTAGCTGCAGGTTCAGCAGCTGCTAATACTCTAACGAATTATCATGATCGAGATATAGATGCAATTATGGAAAGGACTAAGGATAGACCAATTCCTAGTGGCAGAATTGCTCCAGAGAAGGCCCGTGACTTTGGTTTTATTTTAGCTGGAATTTCTTTGGCTTGTGCATTTGCATTATCATATACAACATCATTTTGGCAAGGAATTTTAGCAACTTCTTTTATGGCTTTTGGACTGGCTGATAATATTTTCGTATATAGTTATTTACTAAAAAGAAGAAGTTGGACAAATATTATTCTTGGAGGTTTTTCAGGAGGAGCTCCAGCAATGATAGGATATGTTGCAGTTACAACTCAAGGGTTATGGGATCTTGGATTGATGATGGCTGCTTTAGTTTTTGTATGGATACCAATGCACATCTGGGCGTTGACACTTCATTTTAAGGATGATTATAATAAAGTGAAAGTACCAATGTTAACAGCTACACGTTCAGAAAGAGCTTCAGCTAGAATAATTGCTGGCACCACACTAATGATGGTACTATTTTCAGTTGTTCCATTTTTCCTCACTCATGATGATGGAACATCAATAATAGGTTCTGTGTATTTGTATACTGCAATTACTTCAGGAATTTTGATGATAATATTAAGTGGATGGGTAATCAAAAAACCCACTGAAAAAGCATCATGGACTTTGTTCAAATTTTCTAGTCCATATCTTGCAGTTTTATTTATTGCATTAATGATTGATTCAGCACTTTAAAAATTGATTACAGTTGTGTAAAAAATGAACCAAGTGGACCAAACATCACATTTTTAATTCTATTTGCAAGATCCATTATAACCTTAATTTGCTCGTTAATTATTGCATCTTTTTTAATTAATTCTTCTTCTAAAATTCTGATTTTTTCTTCAAGATCTGTTATTTCAGAATTTTGTTGAGTGGTTAAAATATTTGATTGAAGTTTTGGAATATTGATATCTAATTCAACATGTCTTGTTTCAGGTTCTTTAGGTACTTCAGCTTTAATTTCTAATAGTCTAGCACTTAATTTTTCTAATCTATCTTCACCAACATATTCCCATATAGAATCATTATACACGGCAATACAATCAGTAACTGTTGCTTCATGTTTTTGTAATCTAAACTGCTCTTCGGTTAAATATCGATATTGAGGATACCAATCTTCACATTTCTGCATTGATTTTAGATTGGCTCGTTTTTCAGCTAATTCCTGATAATTAATTTCTACATTTTTGTATTGATTAGTGATATCTGTCTCACAGTTTCTTTTGGCAACTATTTTTTCTGCATCAGTTGAAAACTCATCAGCCATCACTTTGTCATGGCATTCTTGAATAAGCTCACGAATCATTATATCTACTTCATCATCAGACGTGTTTTGAGCATAAGCTGTTGAGAATAATCCCATTAATGAAAATAACATTAGTGCATAAATTACTTTCATAGCTGACAACTCATTATTTTGTTACTTAAGAGGTGCGTATAATTTGTTAGCGAAGCAAAATGCACAGCATTGTTTTTATTAAAAATAATTTGAGTGAATCAAAATCAAGTAATTCCAATTAGTCCAGCTAATTTATCCATAAATATAGTTAAAATATTAAAAAAATCGTACATTATTTTTTGATAATCATTAGATGGATAAGAAAGGAGTGGTGTAGTAATTGAACAAAATTTGTTTTAATCAGTACTATAAACAACCTCGTAAAGATTCCAACTAAATTTTGATATTTTTTTTATTTCATCTAAAATTGGTATTGCTTGAGAATTTGTATAAACTGCTTGGTAATCTTCTTTTGTTTTCCATTGAGCATAACTAACTATTCTAGTTCCTTCAAAACTTTTATGAACATTTGCAGATATGAAACCAGGTAGTTTTTCTACTATAATCCTTAGCTCAGCTAATAACTGTAAAAGTTTATTATGATTTTTAGATTTTACAGAAAATTTATTGATAACGGTGACAATATTAGCAGTTTTTGAAATTATAGTTGGGATTGTTCCAGCTGAAAATACTAATTCATATACGTTCCAGTCAGGATCTGCAATATCGAAAATTTTTTCCCCAATGTGAACTTCATCTGAATTCAAAAAATTTATTGCATCCTCATATGATTTACGATTCTCCCATTGAGAATAATTTACCACAGATGTGCCATCAAAGCTTCTATGAAGACTTGTAGAAACAAATCCTTGTTTTTTCTCCATAACCTTTTTTGAATTTTCTATTCCAGCCTCAATTAGAGCTAATTGGTTTTTTGGTTCTACTTGGAAGATTAGAATTACGCTAGAAAGATTATTTTCCTTAGAAATTAATGGCACTAAATCAAATGATATATGGGGATATTAATAATTTTGAAAAGATTTTAAATCTCAAATATAATTAATTTCACATTTTGAATATTGGAATTTAAGACCAGAGACGATGAGTATTCTGGTGACAATTCCAATATTAATAGAAAATTTCAATTATAGTATTTAGATCATACTGATAATTTCTACGAAACTGCTTTAATACAATTTTACAAATGAAATTTAGCCATAGCCCAGACCACACTTGAACTATTCCCAATGTAACGTCGGGAGTAAATCTACCGTGTGAGGGGAGGTACCATCCTCCCCTCATTAATAAAATAAGATTTCACTGGTTTGTTCTACGGAAATCTTATCTAACTTTAAGAAATAATTGAGATCCTTGAGCGTAAGCATAGGATTAGTATTGATACCTATTTTTTTGTTAGGTGCAGCATTTAGTTTAGGAATTATTGAATTTTCTCCTCAGGGGGGAACAATATTTGTACATACTCTTGAAAATGCCAAAGATGAGATACTTGATCTTGCTCAAGGAAAAACTACAATTGATGAAAGTTTTGATAAGGTAAATACTTCCGTAGAAGAAGCTACTGAAGAAAGTTCAAAAAAACTAGATAACGTGATAAAATATACTCAAAAAAAGGCAAATCCTTCACAATCAATTGCAGATGAAAATAAACCTGAGTTTGATCCTGTACAAATTGAATATTTAATTCATGAATATACAAATAAAGAAAGAGTAAACCACGGTCTTTCACAATTAGCGTTTGATCCGGAAATTGCACAGATTGCTAGGGGACACAGTTCAGATATGGCAAATAGAGAATATTTTGCTCATGAAACTCCTGAAGGTTTATCTCCTACAGAAAGGGCTGACCAAAATGGATATTCATGTCAGAAAATAGTTGGTTTTATGATTTATTCTGGAATAGCGGAAAATATTTTCCAAGGACATCTTTTTGAATCATACTATACCATTAATGGGGAAATTACTTCTTATGAATGGAATACGGAAGAAGACATAGCAAAGATTACTGTTGAAGGATGGATGGATTCTCCAGGTCATAGAGAAAATATTCTAACGGAGGTTTTTGATAGAGAAGGAATTGGTGTAGAAATAACACAAGATCACAAAGTGTATGTAACTCAAAATTTTTGTTAAAAAAATGAATAATTGATAAATTATTCGTCCGCCTTATATCTAAAATTTCTTTACCAAAATCATGATGATGTTGTTTGGCACTCGAATTTGTTATTATTTATTAATACTCAAACCAGACTTTGAAAAATTATTGGATATAGCCTCCTATTTTATATGAAATTAAAGTTAATTTTTGGAATCTAAAAATCTACAACTATAGCGCTACAGGTCAAAAAGTCACAACTTAGTTGCTGAATAGGAAAAATTTTGATTTTGACTCAATATGAGTAAGCAGGTAATTTCAATAATTTTTACAATCGCATTATTTGGAATTCTAATAAATGATACACAGGCTGAAATTAATACTCCGTTTGAATATACTTCGACTGGAGTTCAGATTGAAGATTTTAATTTGGATTTCAAAGATATTGAACTAATTTTAGATGTTCAAGTAACTGATCTACCTGCAATTATAGAAATAAGTTTCGAGCGAGAATTTTTTGATTCGTTAAATAATGAAAAAGATAAAGAATTTACAATTATTGCAGATGGAGATATTATACATTATGAAGAAACATTTTCAAATTCTGAAATGAGAACTTTAAAGTTTAGTTTATCATCAGATACTGAGTTAGTTGAGATTTTTGGGACGCATTTAAAGGGGATTTCAGCAACAAATCCAATAAAAATTATCCCAGAGGAAATTTCTAAAATAGAAACTGATCAGTCTGATAAGATAAATGAGCTATTAGAAGAAAATGAAAAACTTCAAAAAGAAAATACATTGCTCAAAAATGAAAATAAAGAGCTTGACGGAAAAATTTTTGAGCTTGAAAATCTAGTGTCTGCTTTAGAAACACAAGTTACCAATCTTAATAATATTGTCACAGAGCAACTCAATGTAATTTATAATTGGGTATTAGGATCTTCAATTAGTTAGAATTATTCTAAATTACTTCTAAACTTTTTAATTTTTCCATTCTTAATAGATGCTCTTTAATAGTAGAATTTATCGATGTTAAACACTCTACAGTTTCAGCTGCATCATTTTTTAGATTTGAAATTTTTTCTTTTGCTATATTAAATTCTGCACTAGATTCAGATTCAGTATTATTGATAATTTCAACTGTAGCTATATCTTTAATGTCTAATTTTGATTTTTCTTTGCTCATAAATATTAGAATAAATTTTTAGTATTAACATCTTGTTTGTAATTTTATTGCAACAGATCTAAACTAAAAAACTGAAAGGGCATATTAGGAGGAGAACGAAATTAAGGATTGATACCCTTTCAGCTTATACTTTAAAAGTAATCTGTTGTAAGATATTTTTTAGTATGTAATTTTGACATACATAATCATTAAAACATAATTTTATTTTTTAATACCAGATTCCACTTTCTGTAGTTTTGGGTGTTTGTTTTTTCTCTACTTTTTCTAATAAATAGGACCACTCAAAATTTTCGTCTTTTGCCTGGGCAATCGCATTTTTGTACATTAATTCAAATGTCCATTTTAGAATTTCAGCCCAGATAGCTTTTAGCGATTCCTCATCGGTCCAATAAACACTAGTTCTTACTGCAGTCATTGCTACAATATTACTTCGACTCTGGTTAGGATCTTCTTTCCATTTGGCAAGTACATTATCACAAAATTCTAAAATTTCATTTTTGGATAGTGCTAATCTGTCTGGTTCAATTTTTTTGCTACTTTTTTCCATGATATATGAAAAAACCTTCCAGCTATAAATGTTAAAAGTTGATTCTAAATAAAATACAAGGATCACTTTATGAATAGTGATGTTTCAATCTAATCATGTCAAAAACCGATAAAACTACTGAGTGGGATAAATTATGGAAAGAATATTCAAATTTATTTGAAAAATGGAAAGAGGTTTTTCAAACTTTTCAAAATACAACTTTAGAAATGCAGAAAAAATATAATGAAGTTATGGAACAAGCCGCCTCATCTTCTAGCAAAGACACTATGAAACAGTTTGGAGAAAATTGGCAGAAGGCTATGAGCCAGGCTGGAATTGATACTTTCAAACAATTTAGCGCAAACTGGGAAAATGCTATGAATGAATATTCTTCAAATGCATTCAAACAATTTAGTGAAAGTTGGCAAAATTCTTTGAGTCAAACTGGAATGGAATATTTCAAATCATATGCAGATATGATGAGCAAGTTTACAGATACATGGAAGAACATGTGGCAAAAAACAGGCTAGAAATAATCTTTTAGAAAAATACTATCTTGTTTAGGGATTTTTGCAATCTCAAAACCTTCTTTTCTTTTTGATAATGGTTTTGTTGCGTCGATTCCTAGTTTGGCAGTTTTTAATTTCTTTTGATCACTTGAGGGATCAAGACTAGAACCACGTACATTTTTTATAATTACCAAATCACGATCTGCCTGGAACCGTGTAGCCATTGCATACTCTACAGATTCTGCATTAGTAGGATCAATATCTTCATCTACCACAGTAACCATTTTCAGTGAACGATGAGTAGCAAATGTCTTTTCGATAATACGTTTTGGTTCTGAGTCTTTTCGTTTTTTAATCTGAACAACTGAATGAAGCCAATTACTTCCTCCATTAGTCATATTTACCTGTGTGATTTGAGGGAAAAACTTTTTTAAATTTCGATTAAGTTTTGCCTCAATTGGCATTCCCATTAGTAAACGATGTTCAGAAAATCCTGAAAGAATATCATGAAAGATTGCATTGTTTCTATAATAGAGTTTTTCTAATTCAAAGACAGGTTGTGGCCTAGCAAAATCATATGTTCGTAACATCTCAACCATCCACTCCTTGTGAGTTTTATCATGAAGTATTCGTCCTTCCATAACAATCTCTGCACCGGATGGAACATACATTCCAGAATAGGGACACTCTGCAAGTCGAAGTTTTCCATTTAAAATGGAATTTGCTATATCTAGTTCATCTTTTCCCCATTCAGCTTGATAAGCCCCTGCAATTGAAATTGCAGGATGAACGCCTACTGTAATTGCAACTTTGAGATCTTTTTTTTGTTTTTTTGAAATCATAAAAGAACGATGAAGATCTCTTCCTTCAACCATTCTTACTGAAAAGTGTTTTTTATCTAATGGCATTAGACGGTGAAATGAAGAATTCTGACTATGCATTTCTGGATTTTTAACATAAATTATAGATGATGTAATAAACGGTCCTGACTCTTTTTCAAAATGAGTAACTATAGGCAATACAGAAAAATCTGATGAATGGTTTTCCATGAATTGTCCTTCTGTTGTTTTTTTGGGATTTTTGGCATGCTCAATTGCATGAATTATTTTTTCATGAATCTTATTTTCTTTAGAATTTACAGCTAGGGCAAATCTTGATCTTGTTCCTACTAGATTTGAAACAAGTCTAATTGGTTTTCCTTTGATTTTTTCAAATAAAATTGCGCTAGACCCATCAGCCTTTGCGGTTATGGCGGCAATCTCATATTTAGTTGAAACCGGTTTTTTAGTGGTTTTAATTTCCTTGGCCTTTTTCAATAATCCTAGATAATTTCGTAAATCACTCAAGACTGAAACATCCCCATAATTTCCTTCATCAATATTTTAGCAGTTTCGTTTCCTAGTTCTCTTTCAGCAAAAAGAGAAACAACGCCTATACCCCTAATGGAAGTAGATATTTTTTCTGCGGTTAATTTTAAAAAAAGAGAATCAGTTTTTGCTGGTATGACAGTAGCTGTAGTTGGGGTTGGGCCTGAACCAATAGATACTACCATAGAGCCAATTTTTTGACGCCCTTCGCTAATAGAAACAAAATTTCCATTGTCAAAAGAGAGTAAATAAATGAAAAATTTTCGATCGCCTACATCAATGGTTTTTTGTGTAAACCCTTGTGTAGACATCTACAAGCTTCGACGAAACTTATGCCTTTATTGCTATCGCTTCTGCCTTTCTTTCCAGTTTAGTATCAGCTTCGACTCTTGCTCTGAGTTTTGCTTTGTACTTTAGGTTTCGAGGCTTGGTTCGGAGTCGATAACCACAACATGGACACCATAATCCTTCCCATTTGATGAAGATTTCACAAATTTGACATCGTCTTTGTCCAGAAGCATATCTTCCGGTTCCTACAGGCTTTTGGGCCTTATATCGAACACAAATTCCTTTACAAGTCATTTTTTCATCAATTCCTTAACTAATTTAGTATAACATTCACAACTATTTAAGGATCGATCGATAATTTCTACAATATTTTGATTATTTTCTTGTAAAATTTTTATTGATTATTCTATTTAGAAAAATAGATTTCAGCTTCCTATGAAAAAGACTATAAATATTTACCGATGATTCTAAAAATCATATTTTTTGAAATTTTTTTTATTGAAAGCATCAAACTATAAAAATTTTTAAAACAAGAGATATCTTTTTTTTAATTTTTTATCCTGTTCTTGAAAGAGGTAAAATAAAATGTCTATAGCCATCTCTTTGTGAAATGTATTTTGCAGACATCATGTCCCGTTTACCTCTCTGATTGTAGTTTTTAATTTTAAGAGAGGTTTTTCTCTCATCAACAAATTCTAACTCAAAATCTGAACAAAATCTTAGATTAAGTAAAGCCGAGATTTGTTTTGCTAGGTTCATGTTACCATTTCCAATTTTTACAATTTTTCTATCCGCTTTAAGTTCAGCAAGGATTTTTGCTATATGCATTACTAGAGCTTCAATTGAAGTAAAAATTGTTCTTTCAATTTCCCTACCATAGTAAAAAACTGAAAGTCCGGTCCTAAGGCCAGGATCAATTCCAAGCACTAGCTCATTATTATCAAGATCCCCTCCTAATTTTTGAATCATTAAACCTTGAATCAATACTAGGTCTTTATCGATAATTTCTTCATGAAGCATGGGTTTTTTTGAAAATTCAGGGGCCTCTTTAAAAGTAGTCAAAACCAAGTTTCCTTGATAAGATTCAATCTCCTCAGGAAGAAGAGAGTCATATGGTAATTTTAAGGCATTAAGTGATTTTACGAATTTATAATAATATCTACCATAGGTTGTAGCAATTCCAATTCGAGCTTTCTTTAATGGAGTGATAATTTTTCAACTTCCAAGTAAAATTTAGGTTTATGCCTTGAGAACTGTTGACACAACGTGGTCTACTGCCTCATTAAATTTAGTATCAATTTTAGTTTGGACATCTTTTAGGTTAACATCAGCCGAAGTCAAAATTCTTTGAGATTCGGTGGTTGCTTTTTCTTTGGCCTCAGAAATAATGGCCTCGGCCTCTTTAGTAGCCATTTGAATAACCTTTTCCCGTAATTGATCTATTTCCTTTTGGGCTTTTTGATTAAGCTGCTTTTTCATATCTGCAAGGTTTCCATTTAAAGAATCAATATCAGATTCAAGACTAGAAAGAGCCTTGATAATATTATCTACGGTTCCAGGAGAAGCAGTAGATGCTGGAATCTCTTTTGCCATAGTTTTTGAAGAGTTTTTTGATCCCTTTAATTTCAATTTAAAACAAAACCCCAATTCCAATAATTAAATCCTTCACTATTTCAAGCCATAATTGGTATTGTAAATGATTTTTCGAGTAAGAATGACAAAGGATATCATTCCAGTACCCAAAACTAAAACTGAAATATTACTAAATTCCGGAATCACACTAGTACCCACTATCTCTACTTTCTGGGCCCCTTCTGGTATGATGAATCCTATGGCAATATTTTCTCCATAGTAAGTTAATTCATAAGGTTTGTTAACACCATCAATAAAAAGTTGAAATTCTCCTCCCTTGGCAGAAATTAACTCGGTGGGGAATCTTACCCACATTGCACCAGCATATTCGTGCTGTTCAAAATAGAGTTCTAATGATTTTTTCTCTTTGCTGAGTAACATATGTGATACAGACGGATTTTCAAAATCTAGACTAGGGATATCTACTTCTAAACTTCCCTTAAATCCATAGTAAAGATCAAAGACATGTTCATCAATTTTAATAGAATATTTCTCAGACATTAGTTGAGCAATATCTTGAGCATTTATTG
The DNA here is from genome assembly GCA_042138025.1 of Nitrosopumilaceae archaeon. Taxonomy (GTDB): domain Archaea; phylum Thermoproteota; class Nitrososphaeria; order Nitrososphaerales; family Nitrosopumilaceae; genus CSP1-1. Next base: position 11,199 of record JBHIUZ010000011.1, read on the forward strand.
GGATAATGACTGAACTGAGAATTATTCCAGCAATTACTAAAAATGTTAAAAGAAAGTAAACATTTTTCATAAGTTTTAATGGATTTATTTCTCCATTAAACCATGGGCTAATTTTCAAT
>JBHIUZ010000011.1:11417-38668 GCA_042138025.1 Nitrosopumilaceae archaeon
TTTCATAAGTTTTAATGGATTTATTTCTCCATTAAACCATGGGCTAATTTTCAATTTGTTGTGAGAAGTAAAATGGCCCTAGCAAGATCTCCTTTGGCTTCAGTTAATGCTTCTATTGCTTTTTCTTTTGATACACTTGCTTGCTGACAGACTAGTTCAATATCTTCATCACTAAATACAGGAACCTCTCTTTCCTTTTCCTCATAACTTTCAGCTATAACTTGAAAAATTGAATTATCCTTTGCCTTCATTTCAGTCACTGATGGTTTTGTGATAATAATTTCTTTTTTGTCAGTCTTGATTATTACCTCCTGAACGTTTGGAATCTCATTCATATCAAGACCCATTTTATCCATCATTCTTCGCATATTGCGATTTCCGCCGCGCATCATATTGACGGATCTCCTTTATTCTGACTTTTTAAACTATCTCTGATTTTTACTGCAACTCCTCGATTTTGAGATGAAATCATTTCTGAAGATAAGATGGATTTTCCTACAGCAATAACTTTGTTTTTGAATAAAACTGGAACATCAGATGATATTCGAATATTTTTTCCACACCATAAAACATGATTACAAAAAACTGATTTTCCATCTTCAACAAATGGTTTTGAATCAGAATCAACCTCTAAACAATTTTCTTTAAATTTTTTACTTTTTAGAAGAATTTGAGCAAAATAAGGAGATATTGCTAAACCTCCATCAATTCTCAATGTGCATAATAGTTTTCCTTGATGAAATACACTACGTATTCTACCATTCTTTTTAGAGTAAGTAATTTCAATTTTTTTTGGTAAATATTTTGAAACTCCATTTCCAAATAAAGCATCTAGTGTATGATGTAGCTTTTCAATTGAATCCATATTTTACCAAAAATTGATTTCTAAATATTTGTTATACCTGCCATATATAAAAATCGGAATCTATATAGATTATTAAAAAACCATTAGAATATGGAAGAAAGAGAAGAAACAAGGAAAATTCAATTCACTGGAAAATCATCCTATATTGTTTCATTACCCAAGCGTTGGATTATGGAATTGGGACTAAAACAAGGGGATCCAATTAATGTAGTAAGACAAGGTTCATCAACTCTTCAAATTTCCCCAACCCAATATCAAACAAAGGCACTCAAAACTGAGGATGCAACTTTTGAGGTTGATTTAGAAGATGATAATTCTAAAATTGTCAGAAGATTAATTTCACTTTATTTTTTAGGATTTAAAACGATTAACGTAAAGCCAAAAGTTGGTAGTTTCAAACCTGCTCAAAGAAGCGCTATCAAAGATGCTGTAAAAAAAATGCTAATGGGAACTGAGATCATCTCAGATTCTACTGGGGGAATCACAATCCAGGTATTGGTAAATTTAATGGAACTATCAGTTAATGGGGCCTTCAAAAGAATGATGCACCTAGCAAATACAATGATGGCTGATGCCTTACTGGCTATACAAGAATCAAATTATGAGCTTGCTCGTGAAATAATTAATACTGATGATGAGGTTGACCGGTTTGGTTTTTACATTATTCGACAATTAAAGATTGCAATTCAAAATGAGCATATGTTAAAAGAGATGGGATTCAAAAATGCCAGAGATTGTTTAGGGTACAGATTAGTTGTAAAAAATATTGAAAGAACTGGAGATCATGCTGTAATTATTGCTAATGATTTGTTAGAATTTAAAAAACCAATTAAAAAAGAGATTCTTGCAAAAATTCGAGATATGAGTGAATTTGCGTTATCCCTATTAGATGATTCGTGTCTTGCACTCTTTAAAGAAGATTATAGTCAGGCAGAAAAGCTAATTAAAAAATCTACAGAAATTACTAAATTTGAAAAAAAGGTTCTAGATAGCACTAAATCATTAAAAGATGATGAAGAAATTTTTAGAGTTAGAAGAATGGTTGAAAATATTCGAAGAATTGCTGAATATTCAAGTGATATATCAGAAATAGTCCTAAACATGAATGTAGAAAAAATTCTTAAAAAACCAAAAATGTGAAAAATAGTTCTAAATGAAACCTGCGATATTAATCACCTACGAAAATAATGAAGCTGTAAATGAGGCACTGGCCCTATGTGATGCGGCAGGTTACAAAATATCGTATATTATTAAGCAAGATTACCTGCAGAGGGCAAAATATGGATTAAGCGAAAAAAAAGTTGAAGAGCTTGAAGAGTTGATATTAAAATTTAGGCCTGAAGTAATTATTTATGATGAAATTCTAAAACCTAGTCAAAATTATAATCTAGCTGTAAAATTAAAAATTGCCATTTTAGATAGAGAAATGTTGATTTTAGAAATTTTTGAAAATAGAGCAGTTAGTTCAGAATCAAAACTTCAGATAAAACTTGCACAGCTTCGTTACGAAATGTCAAGAGCAAAAGAAAAAGTAAGACTAGCTAAAAAGGGGGAACAGCCTGGATTTTTAGGAATTGGAAAATTCGAAGTTGATGTTTATTATAATGACATTAAACATAGAATGATTAGTGTAAAATCTAAACTAAAAAAAGCAGGAAAGCAACGTGAACTTCACAGACAAGCAAGAAAACGGATGGGATTTAAAACAATTTCACTTGCAGGATACACTTCTGCAGGTAAGACTACATTGTTTAATCTATTAACTGGTGAAGACAGACAAAAAGGAAAAGAACTTTTTACAACCCTAACAACTACTACAAGAAAATTAACAATTGATGGTAAGGATGTATTAATTTCAGATACTGTAGGATTTATCAGTAAACTTCCTGCATACATGATTGAAGCTTTTAAATCAACACTTGAAGAATTACTATATACTGATGTTGTTTTAGTCGTTATTGATTCAAGCGATGCCCAAACAGATTTGAAAAAGAAATTCCAGAGTTGCACAAAAACTCTAAAAGAATTAGGAGTAGATCAGGATAAAATGATTTTTGTTTTAAATAAATCAGATCTAATTAAACCAGAACAAGTAAATGACAAAATAAAATATCTCAAACTAGAGGACTCAAAAAAGTGGGTCGATGTTTCATCTAAAACAGGGAAAAACATTTTACAATTAAAGGATTTAATTTCAAAGATGCTGGAATTGCAAAAACCTATTCTTACAAAATAATCTTGAAAAGAAATGAGAATCATGGATTTTGAGGTATTAAGAATTGGTCAAAGATTAGTAAGAGATGATCGAGTTACTACACATGTTGCACTTGTAGCAAGAGCATTTGGTGCCTCAAAAATTTACATGAATGAAGTAAATCCAGAAATTAAAGATACTTTAAATAAAATTAATGAAACATGGGGAGGTAATTTTGAAATTGAATTTATTACAAATTGGAAAAAAGTTATCAAAGAAAAAAAAGAAAAATCAAGAAAAATTATTCATTTAACAATGTATGGAGAAAATATTAATGATTTAGCTCCAGCGCTTCAAAAAGAGGAAAAAATTCTCATAGTTGTAGGTGCTGAGAAGGTTCCGCGAGAAATTTATGATTTTGCAGATTATAATGTAGCTGTAGGCAATCAACCACATTCTGAAATTAGTGCTCTAGCAGTGTTATTAGACAGAATTCAAAAAGGAAATCAGTTTTTATCAAAATTTGAAAATCCAAAAAGAGAAATTATTCCAACAAAAAAAGGAAAAAAAGTAGTCATGAATAAAACAATGGATAAATAATGGAAATTAAAGGAATGATTAAGACATGATTGACAAATATGAAGATCCGTTTGTGAGAATTTCTACAATGATCGGAGGAGATGAATATCTCAAAGTAGCCAGGTCATTATTAAAATCAGAAGATGCAACAGATGAGGAAATTGCAAGTTCTACAGGATTAAGAATTAACATGGTTAGAAAAGTGCTTTACGATCTTTTTGGCAAAGCACTCATTACAGGAATTAGGGTAAAGGATGAAAAGAAAGGCTGGTTTGTTTATAGATGGCGTTCAAGAAGAGACGAGGTAGAAAATTTCATTGAAGGTCAAAAAAAGAAAATCCTTGAAAGACTACAACAAAGACTAGATTATGAAAATTCTTCTGATTTTTACCATTGTGGGAATGAAGATTGTCCCAGAGTAACTTTTGAGAATGCTTTAGAGTTGTTCTTTAAGTGTCCCTCATGCGGTAATGTATTAAATTTGAAAAAAAATGAAAAATCAAAAAAAGCATTTGCATATAAAATTGATCATATAAAAAAAGATATGAGGCAAAATTAATCTAAATTTCTAATATTCTCAGATAATCAAATGGGCAATAAGATATTAAATTAACAAGTAGTTTTTTGATTCTATTTTTTTAATGGATTAATTTCACTCTGATTCCATTTGTTATTAGTAAAATGTAATTAGTAATTCAAATAACTCAATTGCTGTTCAATTGAACGCACAAAATTTCATAAGCCTTACAACTTAAATCAAAATGCATGAAACATTGGATTTTTGGATTTAGAAGGAGATAGATAAGGAAAAATGGCAGGCATCTATACTAAAGAGAAAGGAATTCAGGATATACTTCCAAATGGAGAATTAGAAAGCGAGGAGGCAATTATGAACGATAAAGAGAGATTTGGTAGAGTACGAACTATACTAATGAAACAACTAAGAGCCAAATATGGGGAAGATATTGCAAATAGAGCACTGTACAGGATTAACAAAAGAATTTCTGAAGGTTCACTTAGAGTTAAAGTAAATCTTAGTACCATTAATCATAGTGAAAGTGAAATTTAATCTATCTAAAACTTCTATATTCTTGTGGGTAGAAATTAGGATATGATGACAGAACCCCCAAAATCAGAGGGATCAGATGAGATTTGTCCAATGTGTAATAAACCAAAAAATAGACATTCCCCAAATGAAGTATTGATTTGCTCTAAAAAGATGAGAGATTTTCAGGACGCAAGGGAAGGAGAAAATGAAAAATAGTTTATTTTGGGGGGAGATACCAAGTAACTGTATAATTTGCAGATGAATTTTCATTCCATCGTAATTTTCCATCTTTATCAAAATAACTCTGGGTTGATTTATCAGCCAACCCATACTTTACATTTAGATCTGAATTAAGTGCAACAATTTCACTTTTGCTAACAGCTGCTTTTCGTTGAAAAACTTTTGTTGCAGTTTCACTATTTTCACCATTATCTAATGCTTCCATTTTAGCTGCAAAAGCTTCTTTATGTTTTTGTTCAGTTAGATTAAACTGTCCCCAAAAGACGTATTGAACAGTATCATCAACACTTTGGACAAATCTCTCAAAAGCTAGTCTAGGGGTATTAAATTCAAATTCTTTTTCAAAACTTTTCAGGTCTTCATTAAGAGAATTTTTTGCTGCTTGTCTTTGTGTTTCAATGAATTTTTGTCGTTCAAGAATTTCTTGCTGTTTTTTTTCTGCTTGTTTTTGTTGCTTTTGGATAGTTTCCATATGTTTAAGAATTATTTGGGATAAAGGATTTTTAGTTAATCCATCTTGGATCATATTTGGAACTTGATTAACAGCATGAAAATCAATTTCTGGAATAATTTGAGGAATTCCATTTACAAAAAATGAGGTACTTACAATACTCATTCCATATCCTTCTTTAGTGGATATGACGTTAACAGTATAATCTCCCGCTTTTGCTGGAGTTTTTAGTTCAATTAAGAAGGAACCAACATTATTTGTTACAGCTGATGCAGATTCTGCACCAACGGAAATTTTTACAGTAGCATCTGAAACTGGTTTTCCAGCTTGGTCTTTTACATTACCTACTATTACTGGAAAATCACCTTCTTGAAGAGTTTCTTTTAGGGGCCAAGCTATAGTAACCAAGTCCCCCATAGTGGAATTTGCTAAAGTTACACTTGAGGAAAAAATCACTATTGATAGAATTAGTGCATATCCTACCTTTATCATGAGGGGTAATTTTGAATTTGAAAATTAAGCTCCTACGTTTAGTGTTTTTATCTGTAGATGAAATTTTTTTGAGTGAAGTATCTCCCGCATAGAAATTATTAGTAAAATTAATTAATTTGATTAAAATCGTGTTTTTTTTTTTGAATTTAAAAATGACCTTTCTCAAAGTCCTTATCTTAAATTCATGTATTAGTTAATCTAGATCTAATAATCTATACTTAATAATATATATCATAAAATCTAGATTAAGTATATCAGTTGGCTACAGAAATTCTAGATGTTCAAAATTTTTCATCAGTAAAAATCGGAAATTTATTGAAAGAATTTAAAATAAAGTGTGGTAAATTTGGAACTTTTCTTTTTTCTAGTTCCAATCCTATGACTATTGGTGAAAAAGTAGGTTTAATTTTTACTATAATTGCTTTAGGGGCAATCATAACTCCATTTGCATTAAGTGATTCAGATCCCTATTATCTTAAAGGAATAATTGAAGAGGTTAAAGACAAAGTCCCAATTTTTGATAATTTAGATAATAATCAAGATCAATCTCAATATAGAATAATAGCTCACCTAAAACTGTCTCCGGAATTTCATTTAGAACCTACTGAAAAAATTATTCTTGGAAAAGTTAGTCCAAAAAAACTCTAGTGATAGTATAAAACTATTTCATTTCCGAATCTTGATGTTTTTTTCAATTTTAATTTCATAGCATTTTGAATTTTCGAAAATCCATTCCCATCAATTAATGAAATTGCATTTTTTCCCCCAAGAAGATAAGGAGTAATTGTTATAATTACTTCATCAACAAGACCTTGTTTTACAAATTCCCAATTTACTGTCCCACCACCCTCAATAAGTAAGGTTTTGATTTTTTTCTTGTATAAAATTCGTAAAAGATTTTTTATATTAATCAATTTATTTCCTGATTCAATTATTTCAATAGGGTACTTTTTTAGATTTGTAATATTTTTTTTTGGTGCACTCTTTGAAACAGCTATTATTGTTTGGATTTTATTACTCGTCTTAATAATCCGAGATTTTTTGTTGATATTTCCATGAGAATCTAAAATTATTCGTATTGGATTTTTTCCTCTAGTATATCGAGTTGTTAAAAGAGGGTTGTCTCTTTTTACTGTATTAGAACCAACTAAAATAGCATCAACTTTTGAACGTAATCTATGAATTCTTATCTTATCTTGTTTTGAAGATAATTCAGAATCACCCGTTTTTGAGGCTATTTTTCCATCTAAAGTCATTGCGGCACTAAGAATTACTTTTGGCCTAGATTTTTCCATGAACTATTTTCCCTCCAATCATTACAGCCCGAATTGTAGATTCATTAGCCCGATGAACGATTGAAGCGTATGGATTATGCATGGGTTCTAAATCTATTGCGTGTTTATCAATAAATACACAGTCTGCATAGCTACCTGTTTCAATAACTCCAATTTTTTTTTGTAAGAGTTTTCCTGCATTTACAGTTGCCATTTTTAGAATTTGTTTAGGTGAAATCCTTTTACGGTGAATACCCATTGTTACCTTCCATAAATAATCCATTTCACGAAACATGTCAGGAGAATTTATCATTATATTGTCAGTTCCAATAGCAATATTACATCTAGCTTTAATCATATTTTCAATATTTGGAACACCTTCTGCTAAAGCTGCATTTGCGCGTGGACAAATTACTATTCCACGAGTTTTTTTAGCTACTTGATGTAAATCTCTATTCGAAGCGTATGTCATGTGAACAAGAAAATGTGGTTTTAATAATAAAGCTCTTTGAGTTTCAGTTTTTTTTGTTATAGTTTTTGATAGATTAGAGCTTTGAATGGTTTCTTCTGAATGAATAGCACGAATTTTAGAAATTTTTGAATAATATTTCAGTAATGCATCACTATTTTCATTTGCACCACTTATTCCTATTCCATCACATTTTTTTAAAAGAAATTCTAACTCTTGCTTTTTTGAAATTGGGAAAGGAGTGTTTTTTCTAATTTGGTTTTTTTCATGATAGTATTCTAGTCTGCCAAGAATGATTGATCGTATAGGAATATGAGTTAGAATTTTTTTTAAAAGAAGTATTCCATTCAAACCTCCTTCTCTAAAATCAACAAATGTTGTAATACCTTTTTTTAACATAGAATGACACGAGTTTTTCATAAAAGTTGAAAGCTGAGTCGGAGGGGTTTCTTTTAGAATTTTTTGTTTAGCACTAAATATAGGATGAATTTTTGAATTGACGCTGCTATTTAGAGAAAAGTCTTTCCCGATAGAATCCCCAATATGAGTATGGGAATTAATTAATCCTGGAATTACTAGTAATCCCTCACAGTCAATTGTATCTTCTCTATAACTTGGTCTAAGATTTGGTTTTATTTTTTTAAAAATATTTTCAGTAATTTTTAGATTTGTAGATGAAATAAAAGTTAAATCTTTACCATAAAGAATACTTGGATTTTTTAAAAGCATGATGTTTCTAAAATCTCTGGTTTTTCTTTTCCAGAATCTCTAATCTCCCTTATCTTATCAAGTGATTTGGTTGCAAGTTTTGCAGCTTCACGGGATGTTTTCCCAATCCCAATTCCACAATTAAGTAATAAGTTAAGTTCATTTTTTGTTTTCTGAATGAATTCATGTGCAAATTTTTTTGGATTATCATTTGCAACAACCATAAAATTATCACCGCCCATAAAAAAAGCCAAAGATTTTTTTTCAAGAAAAAATTCGGACATTGAAGAATACAATTTAAACATTGTAGATGAAATTTCATAAGGAGATTTTTGTTTTCTTGTAGAAGATAAATCATCTACATCAAAATGCATTATTGTTACTTTCTGATCTGTTTTGCCGTCTACAAAACCAAAGATGTTATGTTCTTTATTTAATACGACTAGAGATTTTTTTCCTTCATATGCTTTTAGATTTGCATCAAAAGGAGTTGATGCAAATCCTATAGACATTGTTAATTTTAATTCAAATAATTCTTCAAGTTTTTTCTGAATAGAAATGTGATCATCTAATGTTAATCCATTTGTTACAACAAAAAACTCATCAGATCTGTTTAAAAATGCTAGACAGTTTTTTTCTGAAAACAGTTTTTGAATTTCTTTGTATATTGATGCTTGTAGCATTTGTAATGCATGTTCTCTATCACTTCCCAAAGTCAGAGTCCAAGGTCCATATTCACTTATTTTTATGATGGTAATCTGAATCAATTTATCGGATTTTATCTAATTCTTGGGATACTTTCAAAACTGCTTCTATTGCCCTCTCAGAAACAGGCCTTATTCTGGCAAAAGCTTGCCGTTCCCCCATCCCAGGTCCTGTAATACCCAAGGAGACAGGTTTTTTGTGTTTTAAAGAAAGTTTGGTTAGGCGCTTTACTGTAGCATTAGCAATTAATTCATCATGTTTGGTTCTTCCTTTAATTACTGCTCCAAGTGTAACTACTCCATCCACCTCTTTTTTTTCCAACAAAGTTTCAACAACTAGAGGCATATCAAAAACCCCTGGAACCTTACTAGTAAATTTTACATTCAGTTTAAGGGATTTTGCTTTTTCTAATGCTACTTCAAGCATTCTAGATGTCACACTATCATTAAATTCCGAAACTACTATAGCAATATTCAAAATTAATGCACCTTAGCGTATTCTAATAGTTCTTTCCCATCTACAAATGGAATAGCATTATGTTTGGCATATTTTTTTGCCTTTTCTACTGAAAGTGCTGAATATGTTTCTGCATCCATCATTTCACAAATAGCAGAAACTGGATTTAATTTTGCAAGTTTTGTAAGATAAATGGACATTTCAGTATGGCCTCTTCTATTTGACAATAAACCATTTGCCGCAATTAACACAGGAACGTGTCCAGGAGTCTTAAATGAAGAAATGAATTTGTTATGTGGGTTATCTGCTTTATAGAGATTAGCAATTTCACGAATGGTAAGAGCTCTGTCCCTATCAGTAATTCCAGTATAAGTTTGATAATGGTTTATTGAGATTGAAAAAGTAGGATGATCTCCATATGGCGCTAAACCCATAATCATTTCTTTGGATTTTGAATCAAAATGATCAGAACTAGATAAAATTTCATGCATGTAATTTAGGCCGAGCTCTTTACCTAGTGAGTTGTTTATTGCAAGACATATCAAACCACCAGCGTGCTGACGCATTCTTGCAATATGCTCTGGTGTAACAAACTCTGCTGCAACTACCATATCAATTTCATTTTCTCTTCCATTAGAATCGTGAAGTAAAACAAATTCGCCTCTTTTAAGAGACAATATAGCATCGTCAAGTGACATACCAAGAATTAATTTACTTTGATTATATAGTTTACTAAAAAACTAGTAACTACAAAAAAAGTGGTAATAAATTAGGTTTATTTTAAAATGTATTTTCCTAAAATGTCGGTTTCAATATTAATCTTGTCGCCAATTTTCTTGGATTGAAAATTAGTAACTTTCATGGTATGAGGGATTAAACATACTGAAGCTTTATTTTTATTTACATCAACAACTGTTAAACTAATTCCATCAACGGCAATAGAACCTTTTTTTACAACAAATTTTGCTAATTTTTTTGGAACTTCAAACCAAACTTTGATCTCTTTGGGTTTTTTTTCAATTTTTTTTATTATTGCCACACCATCTACATGACCTAAAACAAAATGTCCTTCCATTCTATCACCAATTTTTAAACTTCTTTCAATGTTAATTGGAGTTCCTTCAGTCAAGTTTCCAAGATTAGTTTTCTTTATTGTTTCATCAATCATTTCAAAATCACATTTATTTTTAGAAACTTTTGTAGCTGAAAGACATACTCCATTTAGTGAAACACTTTGTCCAACTTTGAGTCCTTTTGCATGTTTACCTAGATCTACAGTCATCAGAAATGCACTACGATTTTTAGTATTCTGAGTAATTTTTTCAACTCTTCCAACTCCCTCAATTATCCCAGTAAACATATTATTATCAGAATTCATTTCTGTATAAATATTCATCATTCAAATTTACACTACATTAAATATTGTTAATAAGTATAGGTAAATTATTATAAAAATTGTAATGAATCAATAATTTTATTTTAAATAATTTCTTCATTAAATATTTTTATTCTATCATTTACTTCTTGCTGAATACTAATAATTGTAGTAATATACAAAGAAATTAAGGGTGACAGTTTTGTGATTTTTTTTATTATAAATTCTATTTACATGCTGAAATTACTTCTGAAATCATTCTTGATGCAAGATGTGATGTTCTATCTTTAATGTCAAAACTTGGACATACTTCCATAATATCAATACCGACAATTCCTTGATTAATTATTGATTTGAGAATATACATAGCCTCTACACTTTTTAATCCCATTGGAACTGGAACTGAAACACCAGGAGCAAAAGATGGGTCAATACAATCCATATCAAATGAAATGTAAACATTTTTGCCTACTGATTTTGAAATAAAATTTGAAATTTCTTTTACACCTTTTTCAATAATATCAAAGGGAGTAATTACTTTGATTTCATATTTTTTAATATTATCAAGCTCTTCTTGTTCGGGAGTTCTTATTCCGATTTGGAGACTTGTTTTTGTGTCAATATAGGGTAAAACATCGTAGAAAACAGAGCCATAATAATTCTGAGTGGAACTCACAAAATCAGGATGGGCATCAAAATACACTAGTGATAATGGACCTTTTTCGGCTGCAATTGTTTGAATTACATCTTTAGTAATCGAATGATCTCCACCGATCATGATTGGAATTTTTTCTTTTGAAACTATTTTTGAAAAAACCTCTTTAATTTGATCTTTTGATATATCGCCATAATCTAGGATCTTTTTTTGTTTGATTCCATTAAAAGGAAGTCCAAGAGATTTTTTCCCTTTTCTTGTAAATGAATCTCTCAAATGAGAAATTTCACGAATAAAATGCGGAGCTTCTGATGAACCTTTTCTAAGAGCATGAGATTGAGATTCATCGGGAATGCCAAGAATTACTATTTCGGAGGCTTCAAAATCATCAGTATTTGCCCAGCAGATTTTTTTTCCCATGGTTTTTTCCAGAATCCTATCTAGAAATTGTTTTCCCCATTTGACTTAAGGTATTAATTAGTATTTTACAGTGAGGTTTCATGCCTAATCATTTTTTTGTAGAAGCAGCAGATTTTGGAAATTTTGCAAGATTTGTTTGTGCATTTAGGGAAAATCCGTTAAGAGTATACGCTCATAAACTAAATAAAAAACCAGTGTTTTCAAGTAGAAAAATTCTTTCAAAAGGATTAATTTCAATTTATACAAATTCACCAAATAATGGCCGATATATTTCATATAATGCAAAGGGCGGCAAAGAAGAGTTCAGTGTTGTGAATTCCACAAAAAGTTTTTCACAGTATGCACCCATAATAAATTTAAGCTCGCTTCCTTCATCGTTTGTAATTAATCCAAAAAAAATAAGCGAGAAATTTATTCCAATTGAAGTAGAAGATTTGGGAAGTATTGCACGATTAACATACAATCCCGAATTACCAGATGAGGTAGATCCAACTCTTTTTGTGTTTCCAAAAAAAACAAAATGGATCTTAGGATATATCACATCAATGGATTTAGAAGATATTTTATATTTTTTTAATTATGTAGTTCTTGATAAAGAGCCTCCTAAACCATTTTTACAATATTCACCAAATGATGAGAAAACACCAATATTTACTGACAAATTTCAACATGGGTTATCATACTTGCCTGTTGTAAAACTAAAAGAAGCTCATCCAATTTTTGGTTTGAATAAATAAAAAATTATTTTTAAAAATTATTTTGTCTTATAATCATCGTCATAGTCATCATCGTATTCTTCCTCATCTTCTTCCTCTTGCATATCTGCAGGGCCCTCTAGGGGTTTTCTCTCCTCTGGAATAATATCTGGAATTAGTTCTGCCATTTTTTCACCTGTATCTATGCTCTCTGTGCTCAAAAGAGTAAGCGTAGATTTTACATGGGATAATTTGCGGATATCCCCTATAATTGCTTCCCTTAGTTTTTGGGATTTTTCGGATTCAACTTTTACCACAATATCATAAACCCCTAAGGTCCCATGTACCTCCTTTACATTTTCCATTTTTTTTAATTGCTCAATTAGAAATTTCTCAGAACCGGTATCGCAATTAATTAAAACAAATGTTGAATCCATATAACCAGTTAAAATTTGTAAAGAAAAACTTTGGGATTATTTTCAAATATGAAATTATTTAAATTAAATAAAGATATGACAAAGTTAATGGGATTATATGGAATTTATGGAAGTCATACAACTGAATCGTGTCCATTAAATAATCAAAAAAGTAGAAAAATGGTAATTGAGGGCGGACCTCAATTTAAAAAATTGGCAGAAGCTGACAATGTCAAAGTCATCGGACAGTATCATTCTGGATTAGAACACACATTCTTATGGATTGTTGACGCAAAAGATGCTCATTCTGTTGAAAAACTCATGGTTAAAGCAGGAGTTCATTCTTTTAATGCACTAACAATTGTGCCATTGAATACTTTTGATGGTGTAATTGAAAAATGCAAACAGATTGAAAATTCCTAATTTTTATTTTTTTATTAATTCCAATAATGCTTTAGCTTGCTTGTAGTGTACTTCATCGATCATTTTCCCATCTACAGTTGTTGCCCCTTTCCCTTTGTTTATAGAGGCCTCATATGTTGTGCAAACTTTTTTTGCCCATTCAATTTCAATATTGTTGGGATGAAAGGCTTGATGAGTTATCGTAATTTGATCAGGATGGATGATGGTTTTTCCGACATATCCAAGACTTTTTCCAATTTTACAATCCTCGATTAGTCCTTTTTCATCTCTAAGATCTTGCCATATTCCATCTAAAGCGTGCACTCCTGACGACCTAGCTTCTAGTGGAATTTTTGCTCTTGCGTATTTTGCGCCTTCTGGTTGTTTTGTGTATTCAATACCCAAGTCATTGAGTAAATCAAATACTCCAAAAATCAGAGCCGAAATACGCTTACTTGCCAATGAAATTTCGTGGGTATTTGTCACACCCTGGGCAGATTCAATAGATGGCATTAATTCAATTTTTTGTAATTTTCGCTTTTTTTCAATGGATGATAAAGTTTTCTCAATTTTTTTTATTTCTTTAGCATTGTTTACTTTGGGAATTACTATTCCATCAAGACCTTTTTGAACAATTTCATGTAGATCGTCTGGTATTTTTCCTGATGATGGAGAGTTTGTTCTAACATAAACTTGTGCAGAATACTGAGAGCGGTTTTTTAAAGCATCCTTGATTAGTTTTCTAGCATTTTTTTTTTCTGAATCTGGTACAGAGTCTTCTAAATCAAAACAAACAATATCTGCAGAAAGAGTTTTTGCTTTTTCTAAAAACCTTGAATTATTTCCTGGAACAAAAATTAAACTTCTAAAAAGATGCGTCATTAATTGATTAGGCGCCTTCTGGCTTCATTAAGATTTTGCCAAAGAAATCGCCCTTGAGCATTTTTGTGTGAGCTTCTGCTGCTTGTTCAAATGAATGAATTGAATCTATTTCAGCTTTAATTTTGCCTCTGCCCATCCAATATAATCCTGCTTCCATCTCAGCTTTTGTTCCTTGGGTTGAACCTAGAACATTAATTCCTTTGAAGAAAACATGTCGCAGATCAATCTTTGCGTCATATCCAGTTGTAGCACCACAGGAAACAAGTGTTCCGCCATAATTGAGCAAGGTTAATTGTTTGTTGAAATGAGTTTGACCAATGTGATCAAAGGTTAAGTCAATCCCTGGAGATTTTCCTTCTTTTTGTGCAATCTCTTTTGAGATTTTTCTTACCTCTTTATGCCAATCTTCTTGTCTATGATCAACTGCATAATCTGCGCCAAGGTCAAGACATTTTTGCAGTTTATTTTTGCTTGCAGTAGCAATAACAGTACAATTGTAAAGTTTAGCAATTTGAATTCCAAAACTTCCAACGCCAGAACCACCACCCATTATGAGAACGGTTTGTCCTGGAGTAATTTTTGCTCGACCAACGAGCATATGCCATGAAGTAAGAATTGTCATTGAGGCAGCAGCAGCTTCATCAAAGCTAACTCCCTCAGGAATTTTTGATACATTTGTTTCAGGTAAATGAACTAATTCTGCATATGCACCCCATAGAGGCCCTGTCTGAAATCCCCAGACTTGTCTTTTTGCACAATCAAATTCTCTACCAGCAGTACACAATTCACATGTTCTACAAGCTAAATTAGAATGTGAAACAACTCTATCACCAACTTTGAAATTTTTTATATCTTCTCCTACTGCAACAACTTCACCTGCAGCATCAGAACCTGAAATGTGAGGTAGTGGAACAGGGATTGGTTCACCTCTCATACCCCAAAGATCATTGTAATTTAGAGCAGCGGCTTTTAGCTTTAACACAATTTCATTAGCTTTTGGTTTTGGATCATCAACATCTTTTACTTTTAGAATTTTCTTAAAATCATCGTCAGGTGCATATTCTTCATATACGACTCCTTTCATGGATACGATCGAAGTATAACCCCTAATTATATTTTCTTAGATTATCGTCGATTAATTTTGAAATCTCGTTTTGGTTGCTGAATAGATAATAAAATTTGCTTTAGTTGATCATCAGTTACTGGAGGCCTTATCTTACCCTGAGAAGCTAAACTAAGCAAATAATTTTCTACATTATTAGCTATCTCAGGTTTAACCATTTTTACATTGTTTAGTCTTAGTCGGGCTTCTGAAGATAGTATTTGTTTTAAAATAAATTCTTTTTGTGCGTTAATTTCAGCTTCTTTTGATTCTGAGTTATCATCAGAGTCGGGAAAACTCATGATTTAACACACTAAGAATATACCTTCAATTGTGGAGTTTCAGAAATTAATTGGGATAATATTTCAGTTGCAAGTCTGTCTAGCTTTTGCATACCGTTTTTAGAAACTACTCTTCCTTTTCCAGCAGCCTTTTCAATGTAACCTAACTTTTCTAATCCCTGAATAGCTTTTCTAATAATTACACCACCAGCAGATCTATGGTTTCTTGCACCATAACCTACTGCCTTTCCTCCACCATACAATTTACGTAAATCATTAATTCCTAATGGACCATGAAGGTAAACTTTTCTTAAAATTGAAGCACATCTAGTATGCCACCAATCAGGATCTTGTGGGGGTTTATCTGCATGAGAACCTGTTTTTACAAAAGGTGCCCAGCTAGGAGCTGGAATATCTTCATTTTTTAAAATATCTGCTAATTTACTAATCAACACATCCGCTGGAACATCATATACTTTTGCCATAAAATGTCAACCTTTCAAATCGTCTTATAAATCATTGAGCTATTACTTTCCGATATGTATGATTACAATAACTACAAGTTATCCTAATTGACTTTAATGAGGATCTGCCAATCCTTATTCTAGAAGTAAAACCTGGAACAATGAAATTTTTACATTTTTTACAAAAATTCATTTTCATTTCATAAGGCATTGCAATACGATATTTAGTACTAATCTTTTTTGCCAAGGTAGCTTGTCTTTGGGATAAATTCGGAAACTTTCTTGAATTAGAAATTGCATTTTTCAAAAGTATTTCCATTCTTTCTAGTCCAATAATTTTTCTAGTTTGCTTCATGTTATTACAAAATAATACTTCAATAAAATTCTGATCATAATAAAAATGCGGTCGCCGGGATTTGAACCCGGGTAACGGGCTTGGAAGGCCAGCGTACTACCAGGCTATACTACGACCGCATAAGAGAGAAAACTCGACAGCCTACATAAAAATGGTTTTTTCATACTCGTAAAGTACTCTACTGATGACAACATGAGCCTCTAAAGAAGTTAAACCTACATTAACTGTGTATTCAAATCTTTTTTTAATTTCATTTGAAAATTGACCTTTTGGAAATCCGCCTATAACAACACATGAATCAGCTGATAATTTTTGTGCAACATTTTCACATGAACTGGGAATACCTTTTGATGAAAGACCAATGATTCTTTTTGGTTTGATTTCTTGTAATAATTGGTTAAAAGTCATGTCTTTAATTTCAAGGAGTTTTTTCCCATCAGCTTTGACAATTTTTTCAGAAAACAGCTTCTCTATTAATCCTATAAACCTATGATATGATTTAGGGAGGCGTACATTATCTCCAATGAAAATTACTTTGTCATCAATGGTGTGAACATAAATTTTGATTTTTTTTTCAAAATAAAGAGGAATTGAAGTCACTTCTAATAACGAAAAATGTACTAAATCAGGTCTTCCCCTTTTAATTTCATTTGAAATTCCTTTCATTGCGCCAAAATGCC
Organism: Nitrosopumilaceae archaeon; assembly: GCA_042138025.1. Lineage (GTDB taxonomy): Archaea > Thermoproteota > Nitrososphaeria > Nitrososphaerales > Nitrosopumilaceae > CSP1-1. Next base: position 28,626 of record JBHIUZ010000011.1, read on the forward strand.
ATGAATTATCTAAAATTATTTCAGAAGGTTTTTTTCCTAATTTTTTGCTGTGAGAAATAACTGAATTATGATTTTGAAGCTCCTTTGGGACTAGTTCTAAAGCTGACTCTGCAAGAATTAGTGAAAGCATTATTGATAAGAAATAATTCCAACTTCAATAAGATATTTTATTCCTAAAAGAAAATCTTCGTCTGAAATTGATCCTGTTGACCACCATTTAGCGTTATTTTTTATCCATGTTGGAATATCGTTAGATGACTGAATTTTATTTTCATTTGCCTGAATTTTTAAAATATTTTTTTGAATTAAAAATTCAATTCCATTTAGAAAATCCAAATCAGTAATTTTTCCCTCAGACCACCATCCAGCGTTATTTTTTATCCATGTTGGAATCTCAGGTAGCCTAGTATTTTCAGAATTTTCTGAAAATGTATACAACCAAACTTTTCCAGGTTTTGTTTTATCTTTAAGAGAACCTGAAATTACTATATCACTTTGTGGAAATGATACATTTAGTTCGTCGGTATTTATTCCACGATAAGTTACCTTTACGCCTGAATTGGAAAGTTGATTATGCTCTAACCTATTAGTAATTTTTTTAGAAAATTTCCCATTTTGAGTTTCTGCAGGACTTATTTCTTCAAGAAAAAATACACCATTTTTTTTCTTAACTAGCTGATCTGCAAAATTTTCTTGTAAGGGATCTATTACTACATGTTGTTTATCTGAATAAGAATAATCTATTTTATCTTCAGGGGTTTTATTACAAACATCGTTTCGCCATTTTTGTGATGAAGAAATTGCATCAAGCATTAATTGACCATGCAGCAATTCATGATAGATAATAACTAGGTTATCAACTTCTTGGGAGCGAGGATCCTTTTTGTCATTTGGATTGATAACATCTGGATTAAGTTTTAGAGTATTATCACAGTCCATAGTAATGATTCCTTTGGAACTAGTTGTAATTTTACATTGCCATGAATAAGTGCCGCCAACTATTACAGTTCCTTCATGAGCTTCTGGCTCAGTAAATCCCGCATGACGTGTCTCTACAACATTAACAACTAGTTTATTCACATCTCCTGTGTTACAAGGAAACGTAACTATTTTTGGTTTTTCAAAAGTACTTAAAATTCCAGAAACATCTTCTCTATCAATATTTAATTTTAAAAATTGTTCCAAGAGATTATTGAATATTTTTTTTTCTTCAATTGTTGGTTGAACAAATTTATCATCAAAGGAATCAATACTGCCAGAAGCTAAAGGTATAAGAATTAAAATTAATAAATTTAAAAATTCCATTGTATCTTCTAGATGATTTATTAATTTTGAAACATTTGTACTTCTCTACTAAATTCATCCCAGGCTGGTTTATGATTCCCATTAGTTTCGATTAATCCAGCACTACAGATGAAATGACTTAGTCGTTCTGCAACATATTCACTACTTCCCATACCTGATGGATCGCCAATACTAATTTTCCCCTCTACAGTTTCGGGGTTCACTTCACATGTACCTTCTAGTTTATCATATTGCCTATACCATGTAACAAATTCTACTTTAGATTCATTATTTTCATAAAAATCAAAAACCATATTTACAAAATCAGATTGGTCTTTTTTATTTCCATTAACAAAGTTATCAGTACTCCAACCTATCTCAAAAATTCCTATTGGTTTTTCACTTGGAATTAAATCAAATATGACATTAAGATCTTTTCTCGCATCTTGAGGAGTTTTGTTAATTTCATTAAGTGAATCTACGGGAAAATAACTAAAAGCAGCAAAATCTCCAACCGCTAATTCTTTAACTATATGACTTAGATCTTTGTTAATTACTCCATGTAATGAAAAAGAGTTTCCAAATTTTACTTGAGGGTGTTTCTCTTTGAGTTTATTATACACTCCATTGAAAAGTTCTTTGTAAACTGGAATATTTGGTTCATTATACCTAAAATGACTATCAGTGTCACCTGCAATAATTACTGTATCAATAATATAATAACGAGAAAGTATGGCATCTAATACATTTACCAGGTTTTCTTCTGAAATAGAGTTTAAACTTGGTTTACCAATCCAAGCAGGAAATGGACCTAGGGTGTTTCCATTAATTATTGAAAAATACAAAGTAACTTTGAAATTATTTTTTTTATTTAAACTCATTAAAATATCTGACTGCTTCCAATCAAAATTTCTTTTTTCTGGTTCAATTAAATTCCAAAAAAGATAGAGATTGTTTCGTCCAACTCCTGCAGATGATGCTTCAGAGTAAATGTCATCTAATTCTTCAAGAGTTACTTCATTTGATGGACTGTTAACTATAAGTCCAATTTTTTCATTTTGAGTTATAGAGGGTTGAGAACTCAAATCAGCAGCAAATATACCTGCAATTGCTATTGCTATAATTACACCAGCTGTTATTATTATACCAATTTTTACATTAATCAATGATTTTTTCATTAAGAAGAGGAAGTAAAAAAGTTATGATTAATTTATCTAGCCAGATGTACAGCCACTAAAGCCGCATTCAATACAAAGGCTGCATCCTTCAACAAATACTAGATTATTTTTACATGTAGGACAAAGATCTTCTTCTTTTTCTTCTTCTATTCCTTGTGTCGATGTAGTTGCTTCTTCAGGTACAACTAGTCGTAACGCATTATCAACCTGTGTTTTGATATAGGAATTATTGATCTTTGTATTTACATAATCAGTAACAACTTCACTAGGTCTAGTATCAAAAGTCTTTTTTGCATTTTCGTTTGTCATATGTAATACTTGTTCATGTCTTGAGCTATCTCGATAAACGGTAATTCCCTTTAGACCCATCTCATGTGCAAGTAAATACGCTGCTTTTACATCATCAGCAGACACATCATAAGGCATGTTGATAGTCTTTGCAATTGCGTTTCCAATCCAGTCTTGCCAAACTGCTTGAGCACAAAGATGATCAGACCAATGTATATCCATTGCTGTGACGAAAATCTTTTGCATCCATTCTGGAATTTCTGGAATGCCTTTTACTGATCCATAATTATCTGCAACTTTTGCAAGTAGTTCTTCACTGTAAAGTCCATTCTCTTTTAAAACTTGTTCAAATATTTTATTTGTGTAGAAAAATCTTCCAACCGTTACTCGTTTTTCAAAAACAAGTGCAAAGGTTGGTTCCATACCGTTAGAACAATCTGCAATCATAGAAAGTGTACCAGTTGGTGCAACAGTTGTTGTTAACACATTTCTTATTCCATGTTTTTGAATTTTTGAAATTAAAGCATCCCAATCATAAGAATGTTGACTCTTTGGTTTTTCATAATACCCTGCAACTGGAATTTTTCCTTCTGGATATTCTGTTTTAGAACAAAGCGGGAACTCTCCTCTTGTTTTTGCAAGAGCTACACTTTCCTCCATGGAATAATATGTCAATGCTTCAGATAATTTTGATTGTAGTTCATATCCTTCCTTTGAGTTGTATGGAATTCTTAGTTTGTATAAAAGATCAGCTACTCCCATAACACCTAGTCCAATTCTTCTTGACTCTTTAGATGCTACATTAATTTCATGAACTGGATAATGATTTACATCAATAATATTATCTAAGAATCGAGTTGTTTTTCTAATTGTTTCTTCATATCTTTGCCAATCAAATTCATACTGTCCATCAGCTTTTCGCTTAACAAGTTTTGCTAAATTAATTGAACCCAAGTTACATGATTCGTATGGATACAGACTTTGTTCACCACATGGATTAGTAGCTCTAAGTGGTGAACCTCTGGCTTTTGCAAATACATTGTATTGATTAATTTTATCAAAAAATATCAGTCCAGGTTCAGCGCTTTTCCATGCAGATAAAGCAATCAGATCAATTAGTTGATGAGCATTAATCTCTCTAATGGGTTCTCGACCTTTAGGAGAACGAAGCATGAATTTCCCATCCTCAGTATTTACTAGTGCGTTCCAAAAGTCCTCCCAAATACCCACACTCACGTTGAAATTTTCAAGGATTCCAGCCTCGGTCTTGTTTGTAATGAATTTTTCAATATCTGGATGCCATGCTTCAATAATGCCCATATTGGCACCTCGTCTTTTTCCTCCTTGCTTTACTACTTCAGTTACTGTGTTAATGATATTCATAAAGGAGACAGGCCCTGATGCAACACCTGATGTGGATGCAACAATATCTCCCTCCTGTCGTAAATCTGAATAATTAATGCCAACTCCACCACCTGACTTGAATATCAGTGCAGCATCTGATGTTGATTTCATAATTCCTGCCATGTCATCAGGCATTCCTAATACAAAACATGCAGAAAGTTGTCCTAAACGTCCTCCGGCATTCATCATTGTTGGAGAGTTTGGTAAGAATATTTGTTCTGTCATTAATTCAAAATATTCTGCAACTCTTTCTGCATAATTATTAAATTTCTTGGCAGCAATCATGGTCAAAAGTTCTTTGAAGCTTATCTTCATCTCACCTTTCATTGCAAGATCAATGTAATGATTGATTAGACTTCTAAAGTGCCATTTGTTTAGATAATATTCACCTAGTTTGAACTTGTAATCAAAATCATCAAGTTTGCCCAAGTAGCTTCGTGCTTCTTCTACATTTTGTTTAATTCCACCTTCTCTTGAAAAGATAATACTATCACGTAATAGATCACCGATGGCTACCAGAATTGCCACTCGCTCAAACATTTGAGTTGGGCTTTCAATAATTTCTCCTTTACCATTACGTACAAGATATCTTGATGCTAAAACTCTCAAACAGTTTAAATCAAAATTCTTGGACACCGGATCAAGTATTTTCATATTTACCACTTTCATTTTTTCATCTCTTACTTTACGGCGCTCGTGCCTGTATAGAATATAGGCCTTGGCTATCTCGCTAAATCCTTTGTCGATCAAAGTAGACTCTACCATATCTTGAATATCCTCAACGCTAGGTGGACTAGATGCTGAAAATCCTTGTTGGTGTAGCTTTGAAAGAACGCCATCGGTTAATTGGACTGCAAGTTCCCGATCAGATTGCCCAGTTGCGTCTAATGCTTTGTAAATTGCATTTGTTATCTTATCTTTGTTAAAGGTAGTTACCTTCCCGTTTCTTTTACGGATCTCTGCGATACTAGTTTCTATTTGTGAGTTTTCAACCATAAAACATCTCCCCCGCGATAGGTAAGAAATATTGTGCTTATATCTGCTGTGGCAAAAAAAAATTTATCCAGATCAGATTTAGCTCAACATCTTTTACACCGGTACTATGAACTTCATACCTTTCTAAAAATTTTTAAACATAAACGAAATCAGCAATTTTCTTTTGTTATAATGTGTTTTTTACAAATTTGTTTTTATCCAATGAAAACACAAATACGAATTTCGTTCTAAATTATGTATGGAGACTTGCAGTTTGGGCATTTTTCACCCATTTTCTCATCTTTCATACCACAGTTCCCACAAATTGGTACTTGTTTAATTGGCTTAAAGGATGTACTGAGATCTGCTGCCTTTTCAATTGTCTTTTTAATTTCGGAAACTTTGGTATCTTTATTAAATTTAATTTGTACCAATAATCCACCGTTAAGTAATTTTGCTATCTTGTTACACTCTACTACTTTTTCACTCTTAGCTGAAAGCTCAAGAATTTCTGAAGCATCAAATGAAACACCTTCTGTGTAAGGCTTTCCTCCAAGAGATTGCAAAACAGAATTTTTTCCATACTTTTCACCATCTAATGTGGCAAATCTTGCAGAACCCTCACTTTCCGTCATACATATGGAAACATCATCTCCAATTTCTTTTCCTTTCTTGTTTGCAACATCAACAGCTGTTTCAAGTACTTTATGTAAAACAGCTCGTCCATCTTTATTGTCTTCATATCCTAAAATGTTAAAGACAGCTTCGCGTAAACCAACTAGATTAACAATCAATGCAGTAGAGCTACGTTGCATGTATTGAGTATTGTTGGCAAGAATTGGATTTAGTCCACGCCTCGTTAAATCAGATATATCCTTCTTTCTTAGTGACATTGAAGAAAGTGCAGGCTTCATTAATAATGCTAAGCGAGCTCTAAAGTAAGTTTCATCTTTATTTGATTCAAATGCAAGTCGTGGTAAATTAATTGATAATGATTGTAATTTAATGAATGTTCCACCAGTATTTTTAGCATCACTTTTTAGAATTCCTTTATTTGAAACATTTCCTTTAGAAAAGATCATTTTACCACCTAATGCAATTATTTCTGCTAAGATCTCAGATGAATCAATTAATTTTGTTTTATCTGAATCAATTATTAATCCAATTTTTGGTATTGGTGTAATAGTTACATAATTTTTGTAAGCTTTAAGAATAGTTTGCGTAATTTTTGGATCAGAACCTAATTGAATTCTAAAAGAAACAAGAGTTGGTGAATTTCCATATTGTGATGTAGTAGAAGATGTTGCAAAGGCATCTGTTAGTTTTTGTTCTAAATCAGAAAGATTCTTAGCATGTTTTGTCAATAATTGTGAAAGTCCATCCATAATCACTTCTTGGGATGCTTCCTTTGATATCAAAGAAATAATCATCGATAAAGCCGATGTCAGATTATCTATTGTCTTAATTGATGGGATTCTAGACACACCAAGGGCTTTTCCGCGTAAGTCAATTCCATCGTCAATTAGCTCTTTTAGGTTCACAAAAATCGTATCAGGTAATAGAGACCATATTCCAGGATTTGCTATATGGAGGTCTCCAGACAGGTGAGAATCTGCCACATCTTTAGGCAGGGTATTTAGCAAAAGATGTTCAGCAAATACGGTTTGCCCTGTTTGATACAAAAGACCATCTGCTCCATTGTCGACATTTTCCACATTTGAAAGCATTTCTTTTACTTCAAACACTGGCATTCCAAGTCTTGCCAGTTTGTTTCTATATTCTTCATGTCCATGTTCTAAAAGTACAGAATTTACCATTTCGCGAATAAGTGAACCAGTTAGATATGTTGTCTGATATTTGTAAATTCGATTTTCTACTTCTTCAGTAATCTTCTGAGCTAATTCTAGTGGAAGACTTCCTTCACGTACAAGAGATTGAATTATTTTATGTGAGTTAAACTCCTCAATTGATTCATGGGAAGTTCTCACATACATTTTACCGCTTTCTATGATAGAACGCTCTTCAATCTGTCTTGCAAGACTCAATACTAATTTGCCTAGATTTGTGATAGTATAGCGTCTTTCTGATTTGTTTAATGCTACCAGAGATTGTCTTAACAATTTTCTTAGATGATATGCAAATTTTCCGCTTTCTTTTTTTGACTTAAAGCCAGCAAGTGATTTTAATTCTGAATAGGTTAAAGGTCCTTTAGAATTTAAAATTCTTAAGATATCTATTCTGTTGGGACTTGCCATTACAGAAAAGATCATTCTTACGCGTTTTGATGTAGATTGTAAAATTCCTCCTCGCTTTGGTTGTTCCTCTAACCCCTCGCTTAGCTCCATATGCATGTCTAAAAGATCAGGGGTAATTAAGATTTGTGACGGAATGGTTATGTGTCGTTTTGATCAGTTTTCTCTAACATCTAATGTAAATTCTGACGTCGAAAGAGTTTGTCCACATTCTGGACATTTATTATTGTAAGGTTTTACAACGTCTTTTACAGACTTTAACATTTTCATGTTGGCGATCTTTTTTCCACATTTTCCACAGATAACTTCAACTGACATGAAGTTAGATATTTTTTAAAATTATTAAGAATCTTCTGTGGTTTTATTTAATAATTATAATAAATTTGATTTACTGTTTTTCGATCAAAATTCCACGATCGTCAAATCCAACGATTTTAGATCTTGTGCCAACTGGAAGGTCAGAAGGTTTAGATATTCCTCCCATAAAACCTGAAACTCTAAGGTCAGAATTATCAAGTTTTAGGACTACCCAAGCATATGGAGTGTATTTTTCAAAACCTGCTGGGGGGACTGTAATTATTGTATAAGTGGCAATTGAACCCTGTCCTTCAAGAGGGTGATTTTCAAATTCTCTATTCCCACATTTTTGACAAAAATAAACAGTTGCTAAATGAAGTTCTCCACATTTTTTACATTTTCTAGCAAGAATTTTTCCTGACTTTACAGCATCGATGAATTCTTGTTTAGCAGACAATTTACACACTTTTGAATATATGCACAGCACAACTTGCACCAGTTGCTCCAAAATTTTGAGTTAAGCCAATTTTTGCATCATTAATGGTTCTTTCACCTGCTTTGCCTGTAAGCTGTTCAAAGACTTCAACAACTTGACCTACGCCTGTAGCACCAATAGGATGTCCTTTTGATTTTAATCCGCCTGATGGGTTAATTGGAATTTCACCTTTTCTTGATGTTTGATCTTCTCTAATACCATCAACACCTTTTCCTTTTTCAAAAAAGCCCAAGTCTTCAGAATCAACAATTTCGGCAATTGTAAAACAATCATGAACTTCTGCAAAATCAATGTCTTTTGGGGAAAGTCCAGCCATTTTGTATGCAGCTTCGGCAGCTATTCTTGTACTAGGTATTGTTGTCAAGTGTTCACGTCCTTGAAGTGCGGCAGGAGAACCACCTCTTCCAGAACCGATAACTTGGACATAGTCTTTTGAATGCTCTTTAGCAAATTTTTCACTACATAAAATAACTGAACTTGCGCCATCAGAAAAAGGACAACAATCATAAAGTTTTAGTGGACTTGCAACTACTGCTGAATTCATTACATCATCAACAGTAATTTTTTTTCTTAAATGGGCTTTAGGATTTAAAAATCCATTTTCGTGGTTTTTTACTGCAACTTTAGCAAGATCTTCTTCTGTTGCTTTGAATTCCGTAAGATAAGCTCTTGCCATTGATGCAAATAAACCTGGAAAAGATGCACCCGCTTGTCCTTCGTAAAAAAAATCTGAACAATAAGAGAAGTAAGTTGTAGTCCATTCTGTTCCAGTATGAGTTACTTTTTCAACACCTGTTACTAAAACTACATCATAAAAACCTGCAGCTACATTTGCAAAAGCTTCTCTAAATGAAACTGATCCACTTCCACATGCAGATTCAATTGACAAAGAAGGTCTTTCAGATATACCCAAGTTACTCATAAGAACTGGTCCAAGGTGAACTTGCTTATCTGCAACACCAAATACATTTGAGATGTAACCAGCTTTGATATCTTTTGGTTCTATTCCTGCACTTTCGATGGCATCAACAGAAGCTTGAATGGTTATATCAGAAATACTATCATCAAGTTTTCCATATTTTGTGCTTCCAGCACCTAAAACGCAAACCTTTTCCACAAAATTACTGACAAGAATCCCTATAAAAATTGTTCATGCATTTTCAATTACTAAAACAGCCTATACACATAGTGGTTTTTCAAAAAAAAACAATCCAAATTTTAAAAAAGAAAAAAAATCATGATTCAAGAAATGAAATAAAACCAACAAAAGGTAAAGTTGTTATTTTTAAAAATGAAATTACTCAATATTTTGACAGTAGAGGATACCTTTCCTGGTCGGCTAAGAAAAAAATGTATATTATTTTAGGAACAAATTACCCCCAAAATGGACTAGTCGATTGCCCAGAATGTAAAATTGGCAAGTTGGTTGTAATTAGATCAAACAAAACAAAAAAAAGATTTCTGGGCTGTTCAAATTACTATAATGGATGTAAAGCCTCATCTCCACTTTTACAGAAAGCAAAGTTACGGGCAACTAAGATACCTTGTGCAATGTGTTCATGGCCAATTGTAATATTTCGTTATAGTCGGAAACAAAAATGGTCCAGACAGTGCTCAAATATTAAATGTCAAAGCCGAAATCCTAAGGTTTAAAATTTGAATATAAATCGACTCTTCTGTTTTTGAGAAGAGGAAGCACCTTTCTGGTTTGTTTTACCTTATCTAAAGAGATTTCAACTATACCAATACCTTGTCTTTTTTTCATATCAAGTAAGATTTTACCATAGGGATCTACTACAATGCTTCTGCCACAGTAAATATTTCCAACTTGATCAGGTGCTATAATATAACAACCGTTTTCAATAGCAC